>CAYZRS010000055.1:0-32779 GCA_964480915.1 uncultured Pirellulaceae bacterium
TGAGATTTGAGATTTGAGATTTGAGATTTGAGATTTGAGATTTGAGATTTGAGAAAAAATCCCACGCGCAAATCGACAGCTGCCGGCCGCGTTTGCCAGAATGTTGGACAAGTCCCGTAAGCTTGCACCTTAGCTGGTGCGTTCTTGACACGAATCCGCCAGCGTTGCTGTCGCTGCGGGCGCTGCTCAGGCTCAAGGTAAACCTTGACGGTTGACGAAACTAGAAGCGAAGTGCGCTGTTATTGCGCGCTGGCTTTCGAATTGGATTCTGATCCTGAGGTAAACGAGCCATGTTGCGCAAGGACGCGTTCGGTAGGGCCGATGCGAAAATTCTGGCGGTTGGGTTTTTGGACCTGCGAGCCATGGCGATGTATGTCGCGCTGATTCTACTCGTCGGGTGGCTGCCAGCCAGCGAGCCGCCAACGACTCGGGACCCGTCCTCGATTCCGATCTATGCCGCGAGCCCGGTCGCCAACGATCTGTTCGCCGATGCCTCGACCGAATTCAATCGCCAGCGATTCGATCGGGCGGGAGCAAAATTTCAGCTCTTTCTCGATCGCTATGCCGACGATCCGTTGGCCGACTACGCCCGCCACTACATTGGCGTCTGCTCGCTGAATCGAGGCGAGCTGAAAGATGCGGCGGAGACGTTTGCCAAGGTCGTGCGGTCGGAACGGAAGTCGGCAGTGAAGCAAGAATCGCTGTTTAGCTTCGGTTGGTGCCTCTTTCAGATGGGGCAAGCTCAGGAGACTCGAACCGAGCCAACGACCCTCGCCGAGCAATCGGAAATGACCGATCAAGCGGCGACCGTGTTTCGGCTTTTTCGGGAACAGTATCCCGATGCGGAACGTTACGCTGAGGCATGTTTCTTTCAAGCGGAAGCGTTGTTTCAAATGAAACAATATGGGGAAGCCCAGCCACTATATCGCGATGTGGTCGATAACTATCCTCAATCGAGCCGCCGTCCCGATGCACTGTTCGGCCTGGCCTTAGTGGAACGGGAATTGGGCCACAAAGAGATCGCTAATCGCTATTTCGACGCACTGATCAAAGACTATCCTCGCGACAGTCGGACCGCTGCGATCTACTTCGAAATTGCCGAACGTTCGTTTCAGGCGGGCGAGTACGCGCGGGCCGAGCACCTTTATGGGAAAGTGTTGGCCGCCAAAGATCATCCCCAGGGTGACCTAGCACTCGTGCGGCAGGCGACCAGCTTGGCCAAACTGGGCGAAAACGATCGAGCCGCGGCACTGTACGAACAACTGCCAGTGCGGTTTCCCAAGTCGCAGTACGCCAACGAGGCTTGGTTGGCCGCCGGCCATCACTACGTGTGGACCGAAAAATTCGAAAAAGCGGAAGCTTGCCTGACAAAGATCGCCACCAAGGATTGCCCCGAAGCGGGCAAGGCGCAGCATTGGCTGGTGCGTAGCTACCTGGGGCGTGGTAAGCCAAGCAAGGCTCTGGAAGCGGCCAATGCGGCGCTGCAGTTAGACCCGGTCGATATCGTGCGGCACAATCTGCTGCTGGACCGTGCCGACGCGTTGGCGGAAATTGCCGGCCGCCATAACGATGCGTTCATCGCCTATGCCGAAACCTACGCCGAAGCCGAATTGCCGTACCTGGTGATACAGGCACTGCAAGGCATGGTCGACATCGGTCGATCGAAAGAACAGTACAAATACATCTCCAAGGTTGCCCTGGATGCGATCGAACATCGTTCGGAAAACGAAATTATCATCGGTGCCAAAGTGGCCCATGCAAATGCTCAAATGAACTTGGGCGACTCGCGCCAGACGTACGATGCCTATCGTGAGTTGCTAAACGACTACGGTGCGGACGAAGCGGCTGGTGACTGGGTAACCAATGCCGGTTGGGCGGCAGTCCTTAGTGAAGATTACGAAGCGGCGCTGGAACTCATCAGCGAGTACCGTGACCAGATCGATACGAAGGCGTTGCGGACCGAAGTGAACTTAATCACTGGATTTGCCTTGGCCAAATTAGAACGCTACGACGAGGCGATCGCTCCGTTAGATACGGTGATTCGGCTCGCTCCTGAAAGTCCCAACGCGGCCGATGCGATGGAATCGCTTGTGCGATGCCTGCGTCTGACGGGCAAGCCGGGGAAGGCTCAAGAAGTCGTGAATCGGCTAATTCAACAGTATCCATCACGCCGCGATTCTGCAGCGCTGCAGCTGGATCGCGCCGAGATTGCCTTTTCGCAGGGGAACGAAAGTGCCGCTGAAGATTATTACCAAGGAGTTGTGAAAAACGGTACGGACCCGGAAACGCAGGCGCGGGGGTTGCATCGGCTGGCCTGGATCAGCATCAAGAAGACGAAAATAGATCAGGCGATCACTTATCTCGACCGGTTGCTGGCCGAGTTTCCAGAACACGAGCTCGCGCTGCGAGCGCACCTCGACCGGGCTCGCTGTTATCAGTTACTCAGTCGGCACGACGATGCGATTGCCGATTTGTGGGCGTTCTTAGAATCGAAGCCTGAATCGAAGAAGTTGCAGGCGACTGCCGTGTTTGCCTTGGGGATTAGTTTCATTCACGAAGAGCGCATTGACGACGCGCTGTCGGCCTTTACGACTGTGAGCGAAACGTATGCCGACTATTCCCGCGCCGACGAGGCGCTCTATCAGTTGGGGGCACTCTCTCACAAACAGGGAAAGGTAGCAGAAGCGATCGCCGCCTTCGAACGATTGGTCGAGGACTATCCCGAGAGCGAAATGCGATCGTCGGCCAAATTTCACCTGGGCCAGTTGAAGTACGACAACCTTGAAAACGCTTCTGCGATCGAGAACTTTCACAGCGCGATCGAAACGGGTGAAGGTCAACCATTCATGAACGAGGCCTACTATCGACTCGGTTGGGCCTACTATCGCAACGGAGAGTTCACGCAAGCGCGAGATGCGTTTCAGGCTCAGCGGACGCGATTCCCGCACGGTGATTTCGCTCATGACGGTTTGTACATGTTGGCCGAGAGCCAATTTGGCCGAGAGGATTGGTCGAAGGCGTTAACGCTTTACGAACAGATCGTTGACCATCATGAAACGACCGCAGCCATGCAAGTTGTGGCGCTGTTGCATCAAGGGCAAGCGGCGGTCGAGTTGGGGAATTACTCATTGGCCGCTCAATCGTTGGACCGGATCATCAGCGAGCACGGCGAATCGCCTTATCGGGCCAAGGCCGATCTGAACTTAGGGCGCTGCCGAGTTCGAGAAGAGAAATGGGTGATCGCCGAACACCATTTCGAGAAAGCGGCCGATCTTGGTTCCCAGGAAGTGGCCGCACAAGCTCGCTATGAGTTGGCCCAAATGTACGCGCGGCAAGAAAAATACGATCGGGCGATCCGAGAATGTCTCGCGGTGATGCACGGCCTGGAGCCCACCGAATCAGAGACCGTCATCCAATCTTTGCAGGCGAAAGCGGGGCAATCGGCAGCCGAATGCGCCACACTGCTGGCCTCAAATGCTGCCACAGAAATTGAACGAGATCAGTATTTAGAGCGCGCCGCCCGCTATTGGGGTTATGTCGTGGACGAGCATCCCAATTCGATCGAAGCACGCTCGGCGCGAGCCGAAATGGAAGACCTCGTCGCGCACGGACCGGGCGAGTTGATAAGGCGCTAAGCGTCTGTTCCGCGCTACACCAATTCGATGGAGCGTCCTCGCGATCCTTCGATGATCATGACCTTGCCTTCGCGAGCAAGCCAGCCGACCGCCTGCATCACCACGTCGCGAGGTGCATCGATTTCCTTCGCCAACTTGGCGTTTGACATCGGTCCCTGGTGACTGAGGCAATGCCAAACTTCCCCGGCGACTTCACCGACCTGTTGTAAGCAATCCGTGAATTCTGCTGTTGCCATCGTGAATTCCTTCCACTGTTTCTATGCTGCCCAAAATTAGTATAGCTGACCGCGCGAATGGTCTACAGATTGACCTACCGTTGCCTGAAGGGGGCAATTCGCTGGGCCAACAAAACGGGTTTTTCCGTATCGCAAAATCTTTGAGCGCTCGCTCGAATGGAAGTGCTAGCACCATCGCCGACGGACTCACGAGGCTATGAGATCGTTTCTTCGCTGAGCATGCTGGTCGTGATGGCGTCGAATACGAGTTTCAGTTTGTCGAAGTCGCGGTCTTCGGCTTGGTAGGTGGTGACGTAGACGGCATGCCCGTGCTTAAAAGCGCGGATCTGACACGCGACCAAAAAGTCGAGGCAATAGAAAGCCATGTTGTGCCCCTTCGTCGGTTCGCCCTGAATTTCGCCCTCGTGCGGCTCGGTTTCTAAATCGTCGTACTCGGTCCGCATGGCGTTGAGCATCTGTTCCAGCACCATGTCGAGATCGACGCTGAACGGATGGACATCGACCGACCAGAACGCTCCGTCGGGCGAACTGACGACCACGCTGCGTGGAATTTCATCGATGTCTTCACTCAGTTTCCAGTTGTCTGGATACTGGAACCTCAATCCGATCTTGTCGTAGGTGGCTGGCATGGCGTTCCCGTTCTGTGTTCAATTCGGCCCTCATGATAGCGATTGAAAAGCGGTTTCTCTACCGGCGCTGCAGCCGACGTGGCGTCGATCTGTTCCATTCCGACGGTACGCACGAGGCGGCAGAGTCGCCGAAGGGGAGACGCCGAGTTGCTAGCTTGAACAGAGCCGCTGTTCTTGCTACTGTCCGCCGGGGCTATCGAGACTTAGGAGCGACCGAACGTCGGCCAAAACGGGCGTCGGCGAGAGAACAGGCAAGCATGGTGCAACGGACGACAGATCGCCGAAGGGGGGGCCAGGGTTTGGCAATCGTAGTCGCCGTCTTTGCCCTGCTGCTGTCCGGTTGCCGTTGTGGGCTGAGGCATCGTGGTCCGTTTGACAACGACGTTGTTGCTGCTCGCGAGCTCAATCGTCTTGGGATTGAAGCGGTCCATCGCCAGAGCCTGCCCGAAGCACACGCTCGGTTTGCCGCGGCGCTAAAAACGAATCCGAACGATGTCGAATCACGATATCAACTCTCCCGCGTACTGTGGCGACAAGGCCATACTGACCGCGCGATCGAAGAGATGGACGAAGCGATTCGGCAGTCTGGCAGTAACCCGGCTTGGACGGTCGAATTGGGCCAGATGTTGTTGTCGCAGAGTGAATTTGCTGGCGGGTTGGAATGCTCGAATCGAGCCCTTGCCGGCTGCTGCGATCTGCCGGCGGCATGGCGTTTACAAGCGGAGGTGTTTCAAGCGACCGGTCGCATGGACGAAGCGCTACAGGCCTACCATCAAGCCCTTGCCACGGGCGACGATTCGGTTGCCGTGCTCAGTCAGATCGCGACGATCTACCGTCGCCAAGGGCGGTCACGCCGAGCCTTGTCGACGCTGCAGCGCATGGAAGATCAAGTACCCGTCGACAAGCATCCGCCAGAGCTTGGCTTTTGGCAGGGATTGGCTTTGCAAGAGTTGGGCCGTCATGAAGACGCTATCGAACTTTTTGCCGATTCGCAGCACCGCATGGGAGATGATCCTAATTTACTGGCCAGTATGGCTGCTTCTCGTGCCAAGTTGGGGCTGGACACGATGACGGCGTCTTCTTCGGTGCAATTGGCAACGGCTGAAATTGAGCCGCAAGAATCGAAACCGTACGCCACGTCGGGCGTTGCCCCGCTGGGAACGCATGTCGAAGACGAAGCGACCGGCGTTCGGCAAGCGGTGCACGTCGTCCGCTAACCCGTCGCACATCGTCACAATCGATATAACCAGTTCGAGTGACGCACGATTCGCGGGTTTATGAAGCTGATGACAGCACCATCGGAATCGTGAGCCTTCATCGTCCGGTTTGGTCGATGGACTAACAGCGTTGAATTCGTTGCAAACGAGGGAATGTACCCAAAATTCCTTTGACCGTTTTGGCGGCGCGACCTACGTTTCAACAGCGCTGACGAGTGGTCCAGGAGGCCACGGCGCGTTACCAAACGGGAGAAGACAGATGTCCAATTCGCAACCCTTTCCGAACTCGATTCCGGCAGATTTGTTTGTTGATCGAAGAAACACGACGGAACCTGCTCCTCCGGGAGTCGAGCGTCGTCAATTCACGAACAGTCATTCCAACCTATCGCCGCCGGCTCGCGAACTTGCTGACGCCATCGACAACTACAAAGTTCGTCACCGACGTCGCTTCATCACGTTCGAAGAGATGCTCAACGTCATCGCTGACCTTGGCTATTCAAAGTCGTAAATAGCCGTCGCGTGAGACACCAGACAAATTGACTTGTCCAAGAATTTGGACGAGTCTTTTTTGCGCGCCTACCGCGCCAATCGAAGGTTCCTCTGAGACCGCTTTGCGGCGCTAACTCATCAGCTGCCGAGCCATCGTTGCCAGCGAAACAACACCTAATGAGCGGCCTGAAGCGTCAACAATTTCGGCCAACGCATGGTTGCCCGATTGCATTTCGATCATGGCATCAAGGGGCGAGACATTTTGCTGCAACGTTGCCAGCGGTTGGATCGTTGTTTGCCACGTTGCGTTCGTCTGCAGGAGCCGAGAAATCTGCACATAGCCCTGCGTCGTCTTTGACGAACCTTCGACGACCAGTAATTGCGTCGCCCCCACTTTGCGGGCGGAATTCAAGATCGTCTCGATCGAATCGGTGGAGGAAACGGTTGGGAACCGATGAACGGCTTGACTGTGACGGAGAACGGAATGGTTGGCCATGCTCGAAACTGCCTGCGCCAAGTCGCGCTGAGCCGGTCGGAGGATACCGATCTCTTTTCCTTCATCGAGTAGCTTGTTGATCTCGCTGCGGGCCAACCGCCAGCGAACCTCTTCGGGCGATTCGCCCAAAACAAACTGCAGCAGCCGACCGAAACCGGAAAGCAGCAGTGAGAAGGGGGCGAAAATAAGAAAGCAGAACCAGAACAGCGGCGCTCCGCGACGAAGCAGTTTGTTCGGTGCGACGAAATAGAGTTTCTTCGGGAGGAGTTCGCCGTAGACAAAAACCAAAGGCGCCAGCAAGACGGGCATCAGGATTTCCGCGAAGACGTGCTCTCCGAGAATCTTTCGGGTGGCAAGTAAGATCGCCAAGGAAGTCATGTAATTGGCCAAGTTGTTGCCCAGCAGCGCGGTCGCGACGAATAGGGGGGGCCGATTCGCCAGCCACAATAACGTCTTGGCGATTGTGTCGCCCGATCGTCCATCGAGCGCCAGTCGCAGCCGCGAAACGCGATAGAAACCAGTTTCGCTGCCGCTGAAAAAAGCGCTGAGCAGCAGCCCCAGGACGAGCATGCAGACGATCGATCCACCACCGAGAATGGTCATGCCGGATCCTCCGCAGCGGCATCGTTTTCGTCGATCAGGCGTAGCGTGACTTGGAGATCGCTCTTGCCAGCTTGAATGACGTCGATTTCGAACGGACCCCATTGGCACCGGTCACCGACGACCGGCAGCCGTTCCAGCGCTTCTTGCACGATCCCGCCAACGGTGACATTGCGGCTCGTCGGCAGCTCGACTTCAAACAGTCGCTCGAGGCGGCTGAGATTCGTCACGCCCTCAATCTGCCAGGTCTGGTCGTCCAAGGGGACGATTGTTTCGCGGTTGAGCAAACGCTCGCCCCGTTCCGGGTGGTTCGTGAGTATGGCGGCCAGCACGTCATGTTCGGTGATGACACCGATCGATTCTCCCAGTTCATTCACAACGACCGCCACCGAGAGTTTATCTTCGCGAAGAGCTTGGAGCGCGTCGGCAACGGTAGAACACCAAGGAATGCAGACGACTCGTTTGGCATACCGTTCTAAGCTATCTGGGGGCAACAAGGCGGCGCGAGCCAAGGGAAGGGCGCCGACGATATCTTGCGTCTGGGGATGAACGACGAAGGCAAATTCGCCATTGGTCGGCTCGTCATCCAAGTCGCTTCGAGAGATGGGCGGATGGAAGCTGCGGATCTGATTGCGGGGGCGCATCCATTCTCGAACGTCCAGTTCGGAAAGTGAGACGATATTTCTGAGGATCAGTTGCTCCTGCTCGATTCCCTGGTCACCCTCTGCCGACATCTCGATCGCCCTTTCCATGTCGGCGATTTCCAACGACGCTTCCCGTTCGAGTGATGGCCAGAGGATACGTCGCGAGGTTTCCGTGATGACTCGTAAGAGAGGCATGATGGGATCGACCAGGTTGACCGCGACCGCCAGCGGAACACCAATCGTGCCGGCCAGCGAACGGGCGCGTAAGACGGCGACACTCTTCGGCAACATTTCACTCAAGAAAATGATCATCAACAGCGAGCCGACGGCAAACGCGGCGACGGTCGATTGAGGGATGTTTGGATTCCGTTCGAGATGCAAGCCGACCATCGAGGCCAACGTAAAGTAGAGGATGTTGATGACGAGATTCCAAAACAAGACGGCCGACAGCAGGCGATCGGGATTCCGCAGCAACCGTTCCGCCATCCGCTGCGAGCGATTTCCGGTCGCCAGCTGACGACGGTCGGACCATTTCAGGTAGAAGAGCGCCGCTTCGCTCGCCGAAAAGAATGCCGAGCAACAAATGAGAATCGCCATCGTGACGAGCGCGGGGATCATTTGTGTCTGCTAGGGAGTGCGGTGGTCGAGAAGGGGGGAACCGAGTTTACTACGAGCGGCCTCTTTCGCCGATGCTATTCTTCGGCGATCGCTGTGCGGCCCATGGCGAAGTCGAATTCGAACAGGGCCGGGATCATCATCGCCGCCGTGGCAAATCCGTACGATGCCAGGCTGACAAGGAAGACGCTGAGATTGTTGCCCAAGAGGAAGCTCGTAATGCAATAGAACGTCGCAAAAGGGACAAGAATGGAAGCGGCACCGATAGCGCTAGACGGACTGCCCGCGCCAAGGGCCACGTACAGTCCGATTCCACCTCCCACAATAAATGCCAAGAAGGGGGCCAGCTGGACTTGGAATGAACCGCTGAATGAAATCATCATCAAGATACAGGCGACAACGCCGAGGAAGAGAAAGAACACCGTTCCCAAGCTGACGCCAATCGCCGTCCTTGAATTGGCATACCGCATGCCGCAATGGATGCCCAAAATCGCGACGAAGAGGTTCATCGCCGCCAAACCGCCCAAGACGTACAACAGGTTCTCTGTGGACACGCCACCGCACCACCAAAGATAAATCGTCAGTAGCAGCGGAACGAAGACCATCAGCGCACAGACCGAAACGACTCCGCCCAATTTCCCGAAGACAAATTCGCGCGGCGAGAGGTCGGTCGCCAGCAAGAGATCGAGTGACTTGCCGTCCCGTTCGGTCGTGACCGACGTGACGGCCAAAGCGTTGACGATGACGAGGCTGAGCAAGTAGAGCGGCGCAAGCGCACGTGCCGCCAGCGGAATGGTCGCCGACATTTCGTCGCCGCGAGCAAGGAAAGCGCCCGATTCGATCCCACCATAAACGGCCAGGGCGGCCAAGATCGCCATGATCGCGTACACGACCCGGATCACAATGATCTTTCGCCCGTAGGCCCAAGTGCGAACTTCCCGCCAAAGGATGGGATTGTCCCACATCTCGCGACTCTCTTTGGCCGTCGATTGTCTTAGCTTGGCGTCGACATGGCCAGCACGAGCCGCGTCCGCTCGTTTTTCCTGGTCGGCCGCCGAGGGCTGCTCGTTCGAACTGGCAATATCAAATTCGGCTCCCCAGATCGATTCGGCCGCATCATCCTCTTTGTTAATTGCGCGCAGTTGTCGCGAAGGATTCCAAACACGCACACGCCAGACGGCGACGGCAGCGAGGAGGAAGGCGATCGTTGACATCACGATCAGGTAAAGGTTCACGCCATTGCCGATCGCGCCCAAACTGGTATCGGTCGCGAGAAACGGCCTGGCCGCTGCCCGAACTGCTTGCAGCGGACTAAAAGCGGTGCCCCACGTCTCGCACGGGATGCCTAGCCAGCTCGCTCCTAACACGCCGGTAGCAACCGATTCCCAGAAGCCAAGCCAAAAGAACAGGATCAGCGCTGTCAGCGCCAACGCTTGGAACGTCTTGTCGCGCCAAAAGGCGATGATGGCTCCTAGACTGCCGGCCGCCAGTGCAGTGACACCGGTAACGGCAAAGATTCGTCCGACTTGCCCGAACGAGACGCCTCCGAAGAGCACCGCCATCAGAAAGACGGGCACCGCCGCCAGCAGCATCACGAGGACGCTAAGCAGACTGGCCATCAGTTTCCCGACGACGAGTTCTGAATTTGAGAGCCGCGTCATCAACAGCAAAAGCAGCGTGCGGCGATCTTTTTCTTGCGAAACGGCACTCGCCGTTGTAATCGCCGCGAAGAAAATCACGAGCGCCATCTGCAACGGAGCCAGGATTTGCAGCAAAATTCCTCCGAAGCGGGCCATGTCGCCCACCGTCCGGATAACTTCGGCACCCGTTAGCACCGCCCAAGCCGTCGACATCAGCAACACCAGGGCGGCCGCATAGACGGCTCGGAAAATATAAATTCGGGGCCGACGCGGGACGGTTGCCAACTCGCGATAGAATACTGGGCCGACTAGCAAGCGAGTTACCTCGAGAAAGTGGTCATACTTGGCGGAAGACGCGAGCCGCCCGGGGGAAGGCTCGATTCTAGTTGGAAGTCAGGTTGTGGGAAAGAACTTCCCCAGCAGGGTTGGTACGCAGGCATGGCCCACCGGTTCTCGGCGAGATCGCTTCGAGCCATGGTGCGGATTGGTGGTTGGCCAGCATTTTTCAGCTGGGCGCCGTTCGAAGGCGAGCCATGGACCGGCAGTTCATGTGTCTTGTGGCAGAGCAGGCTTAAAACGGGCCGTTTTAGGGAGTGCGATTGAGCTAAGCTGGAGGCTCTTATACCATTAGGCAGTTTTCCGCGCAGCCGCACCGAAGGTGTTTCCTTTATTCGATGAATGACACTGCTCTCAACGAGTTGCTGCAACGATTGCAAATTTGGCATCGCGACCTGGACGACTTCGTGCCGCCACCGGCGATGCCCAACGCCGATGGATTATTCGAACTCCGACTGCGGTTGGTGAATCTGCGGCGCCGGTTACGTGACGGGGCCGAAGCGCCCTTGCGAATCGCATTCTTCGGCCCGACCGGTGCCGGGAAGAGCAAGCTGTTCAGTTCGCTGATTGGCAAGTGCCTGAGCGAATCGGGATTCAAACGACCGTTCACTCGTCGGTCACTCTATTACGTTCATGATGCTTGGCGCCCCTTGATGCCCGCCTTGGCAGGTGAAGTGGAAGTTCACGAAGACGAACGCTGGCGCGACACGATCCTGATTGATACGCCCGACTTCGATAGCGTGGAAACCGAAAACCGCCGCGAAGCCGAACGAGTGTTCATGGAATCCGATGGGTTTCTGTTCGTCACCGACTCGCTGAAATATGCAGACGCATCGACCTGGGAATATTTGACGAAGATTCGTATCGCGGGCAAAGTCTTTCGAGTGATCCTCAACAAGACGAGCTCTCCCACGGTTTCGGAAACGTTTCGCCAGCGTTTCATGCAGACCTTCAGCGCGTCGCCTGAAGAGGCGGCCACATTGCCCAGCGTGATGGTGCCGGAGATGAGCCTGCGTGACGACGAGCTGATCGATTCGGATCACGAGTCGATCAAGAAACTGCTGCAGATCACCGCCGAGTTGATTCCGCAACGGAGTGCCGAATTGAGCTTGGAGATGTTCGAACGTGAGTCGACGGGACTCTTTGAAACGGCCGAGCGATTGTTGGAAGATGTTCGCTCTCGACGTCAGCAGGTGGAAGAACTGAAGCAACGGTTGGAAGATCGCGTCGGACAGTCGCGCCGTCGGTTAGAAGATCGTTTGGCGAGCGGCTTGGAACCGGAAGTCCGCGAAGAGGTGTTTGAACGCATTGTGGCTCGCTTGGAGAAGATCGACGTGCTGCGGTACCCGCGGAAACTTCTTTCGATGCCCGTGCGGGGACTGAAGACGTTAGTCACCGGTTGGTGGGGGAGTGACGAGTCGAAAGCCGAGGCCGAACAGAGTGGACTCGATTCGGTGGCGACCGAGACGATGAACCTGCTCGAGTCGGAATTGATCCGGTTTGCGGATGAATCTCGCTTGGACATCATCAGCCAGGAAGGGCTGGAAAAACTGCTAGATCGGCAGGCGTTTCGCCGATTGCGATTGGAACATGCCGAAATCGAAACGGCCTTTAGTGCTCATCAAGAATTGTTTCAAGAATGGGTTCAGCTGCACGCCAAGGAGACGGCATCCGAGATCACGAACGAGAACAAGGCGAAGTTCATTCTCTCCCAGGTACTGTTCAATTCGGTCATCATTACGGCTCAAGTCAGCACAGGTGGTCTTTCCCCGTTGGAGCTTGGCGTCGATGGCGTGTTGAGTCCGTTTGTGGCTAAGGCGGTCAGCACGGCGATCGGTAACGAGAAAGTGAAAGAGTTCGAACTGGCGGCTCATGTGGCTCACGAAGAATCGATGTCAGAAATCATCGTCATGGCGAAGGCTCGCTTCGCTGAATACTTGGCTTCGCTGACCGTCGGACTCGACAAGCTGGAAGAGACAGCCGCCGACATCGTCGCTCGCAAAGCGACTCGACCACAGTTGGTGCGATACTTCCAGGACGGAGCATCTGCCTGATGAATGCGTCCGCCTCGACAGCAGACGATCGGAAATGGAAACAGTTAGGTTCCTACCTGCGCCAAGAACACAGTCTGCTGCTGCCCGACAAGAATCGTCAATCGTTCCTCGAAGACTGGGACGACATCTCACGGCAGCAAGAAAAACTAGACGACGCGCTACTGATCGGACTGGTGGGCGGGACGGGTGTCGGCAAATCGACATTTATCAACGCCTTGGCCGGTCAAGAGATTTCCCGCAGCAGCGATCGTCGCCCCACGACCGACCGGATTGTCGTTTATCGACACGTCGATACCGAATTGCCGCCGCAGGTCCCAGCCGACGATTTTGCTCAGCCGCTGGTGCTGCATGAGAATCCTGATCTGACAAAAGCGATCTTGTTCGATTTTCCCGACTTCGATTCGGCCGAGCAGGCGCATCACGGCATCATCCAAAGGTACGTCGGTTTTCTTGACGTCATCTTGATCGTTGTCGACGACGTGAAGTATGCCGATCGTCGCCTGTATGAATTGTTGTCATCGATCAATCATGATTCGAAGAATTTGTTTGTTCTGTTCAACAAGATCGATCGACTTCGCAATCGATACGAAGACAAGACCGACGAGGTCGTGCGCGATCTGCTGATCGACGTTCGTCAAAAGATGACTGACAACGCCGGGTTGGATATCGGCAGCGATCAGGCTTTTCCAATTGCCGCCAAGTTGGTGATGGATGATCGTGTTGCAGGTAACGAAACGTCTAGCACTCACCAAGAGACCTTTGCCAAAGTTGAGGGCTTGCTCACCAGTTTTCAGCTGGAAAAACATCGCCGGACGGCCAAGGAACGGAATATCGATGCGTTGCAGGAACGTTTAGGGCAGCGGTTGTCCGAAACGGCGCTCGGCAGTGAAAACGAATCGATCCTCGAGGAAACCTCGACGATGATCGCGAATTGGCGGCGGCAGATTGACGATACGCTGCGTGGGATTCCGGTCGAGGTCTTGTCCGAGCGTGATCGTCGCGGGCTAAGCCGGCAACGGTTGCGACGTGCGGGGGCTCACTGGGGTCTGCCGTTTTCTTTGTTGTTTACGTTGCTGTTCGAGCTGCGGCGGGGCAAGTTTAAAGCACCGGCGGCCGAACTTTCCGCGATGGGTGGGCGGATTTTCCAACATTACCGTGGCTTCCTCGAAGCGATCGGCAACTTGCGAGCTCGCTTCGAATCAGAATTGATGGGTTCGACGATCGATACGGCCATCAAAGAGGCGGTCGCCGAGCCCGTCGATTCGGCAATCGATCAGACCCGTTTGGCGGACGAGTTGGCGCGTGATTTTCAACGCAATCTGCAGTCTCACGATCGGAAACCTCGGACGGTGTCACGAATCGCTTGCCATCTGCCGGCACTCATCACTTTGGGATTAGCGATCTGGAGTCGGCTCTATCCGATTCTTGCTTCGGTGACCGGTGAATCAGATCGCGGTTTGATTGGCTCAACACTCGGTGCACTCGTCGGCACGCTAAGTCCGACCTTCGTGTTGGGTACGATCATGGGCGTGGTGTTGGCCTATGTCCTAACGGCGATGTTTATCTGGTTGCGCGAGGTGCAGATGATGGAGAGCGACATCCACCAGGCCGAGCTGGCAGTGCGAGATGTCGTGGCAGAGCGGGGCGGTGAGGTGGTCGAATTGTTGGACGGTCGCGTGAAATCGCTGAAATCGGAATTCGACCGATTGCAGGGTCTGCTTCCATCACCGTGATCGAGGCGAGGTTGTTATGGAATTCGCCACCGGTTTGACCGAACATGCATTGCGCGTCGGCGATCTCGATCGTTCGTTTCTCGTCTATGCTCCCGCCCAGTGGAGCCAGGGTGGTTCCGTTGTTATCGCGTTGCATGGCGCGGGCTCATCGGCCGCCGACATGGTCGAGTTTTGTGGGCTCAACCGAGCCGCCGATTTGGAAGGGTTTCTGGTCGTCTATCCCAACGGCACGGGGCGCATGCCACACGCGTTGTCGTGGAATGCCGGAGCCGCCAAGGTGTGGGCGGCACGCAACAATATTGACGACGTCGGTTTCATGCAGAGACTGCTCGATCAGGTGCTGGAGGCGAGTCGTGCGGACGCCTCCCGCGTCTACGCGACAGGCATGTCGAATGGGGGACTGCTCTGTTTTCGACTCGCTTGCGAGCTGCCCGAGCGGTTGGCCGCGATCGCTCCGGTGGCGATCTCACAGGTGGGCGAATTGAGGCCGCCCCGCCCGATGCCGGTTATTCATTTTCATGGCACCGCGGATGACTTTGTCCCTTACGCCGGTGGGCTTGGTCGCAAGAGTCTCACTCAAACCACTTTTCTGTCGGTACAACAAACGCTGGACACTTGGGTGCGGGCGAATGGGTGTGATGCGGAACGTCGCATCGAACTGCCACAGCACTGCGACGATGGAACGAAAGTCGTGCGCACGGAATTTACGGGCGGGGCTGCGCCGGTCGTTCATTATCAAGTCGTCGGTGGTGGCCACACGTGGCCTGGGCAACAAAGCCGTTACGATTTTCTAGGACGCGTGACACAAAACCTGTCGGCGAATGAAACAATTTGCGAGTTTTTTCGTAATTACAGTCGTTGAATTCGTTTCATAGTCAGTCGGAGTGATGGGCGAGAGTTCCCCAGGTTGCCGATTCGACAAGGTCCGATTCATCGCGTCCCGTTACATACTCATTGGCTTCCGTTACAATTCAGGGAGAGGATTGCGGTCATCAGGCGAAGCGTCGCGCGCGGTATCCACACGTGGTGCTGCGGTAATTCAAACATGAATTCTGAAAATTGAATCACCCAGATTTAGCAAAAATAAAAGGGTTTCCGATGAAGAACATTTTCCTTACTTGGTTCACGTTTGCGGCTGTGGCCGTCGTGAGTCATGGATTCGTGGGAGCCCAAGTGGTCGACACGGAGACCGAACTTGACCAAATGCTGGAAGATACGACGGGCGAGGGCTCGGCTGTCAAGCAATTTGAAAAGAACAATCCGGACATTCGCAAAGCGGCTGAGCAATTCAGCAAGCGAGATTTTAAGGGCGCTTCCGAGACGTTGAAGCTGGCACGTGCTGCAAATCCTGCATTGCCTCCGGTGGGCGTCGTTTTGGGGACGTGGCATGCGCGGGTCAATAACCTGCAAGGTGCTCGCGCCGCCTTTGAAGTTGCGGCGCGCGACGATCCGAAGGATCCGGAATCGTTCGTTGTTTTTGGCGAGAGCGCTTTGCGTCAACGGCGCGTGACCGACGCTTCGCTGCTGTTTGATCGAGCCAACAATCTGCTGGCTGCTTTTGATTCCAACGAGACACGCAAACGACTGTTGAGCATGCGGACCCTGTCGGGTGTCGCCGCGGTTGCCGAAATGCGGGGACAGTGGAATGAGGCGAAGAGTGCGCTGGAACGGCTGATGACCATCGACAGTACCAATGTCAATGCACAGATTCGTTTGGCCCGTTCTCTCTTCAATCAAGGGGAAGAGCTGGGTGACAACTCGATCACGCAGCAGGGCTACAAGATTTTTCAGAAAGTCCACAAGCAAGATCCGACGAAAGTGGCCCGGCCCGAAATTAATATGGCGCGACTTTATCAGCAGGCTGGCAAAACCAAGAATGCTGAAAAGCTTGTGACGTTGGCCATCAGCCGCGACAAGGACGGCTTGGCAACACAGTTGGCGGCAGCTCAATGGGCCATTGATACTGGCAAGTTGGACCTCGTGAAAAGCTGTGCGGCGACTGCCCGAGCGATTGATCCTGAAGCGATTCAAGTTCTATTGCTGGAAGGGTTCCTCGCACGACAAGAGGGCCAGTTCGCAGGTGCCGTGACGTCGTTTGAGAAAGCACTGCAGAAATCACCGAACAGTCCCGTCGTTTTGAATCAGTTGGCGATTTGTCTGGCGGAGCAGGGGACACCGGAAAGCTTGCAGAAAGCAATGCAGTACACCCAACTGCTCATGAATGTGAGCGGTGATCGGAATCGAGCAGCTGGTCGAGAAGCTTTGTTGACGTCTGCATGGGTACTGCACCTATCGGATCGCAATGCGGACGCGATGCGACAAGTCCAGGGTGCCTTAAGCGCCGGTGGAGTCAGCCCCGATTCAGCCTACTTTGCTGCCAAGATTCTCAGCGAAAACGACAAGAAAGACGCTGCGAAGCAATTGATGTCGTCCGCGCTGGAATCGGGCGATCGGATTTTCCCCAACCGAGCGAATGCGAAAGCGCTACTCCAAGAGTTGCAATAGTCTGATCCGAAGGCATCGGTACACAACAAAAGCGGCGCTCGGATGCGAGCGCCGCTTTCTTTTTCGTTGGTGATCGAGCGGGAGACGAGGACTTAGTTGTCCGTCTCTTTACCCTTCGGAATCAGCTCCGAATCACGGTTCGACTCAAGCGATTGCGTCCCGTCGTAGAGCGACTGTGATACATCATCTTGCATGATGGTCGTCCCTTCGCTGCTGCTCAGAGGAGCCGCAACAGGCGCGCCTTCGCAGCCACAGTCGCTGGCCGGTGCTGCCGGTTCAGCGTAGGTCGGTGACGCGTAGGTTGGCGTCTCGACTGGTTGCGCGTAGGTCGGTTGCGTGTGGACCACTTGCTGAGCTACCGGCGCCGATTGCGTCACGTAGTTCAAGTAGCCGTAGTCGATACCGCCGGCCGGGTACGAGTCGTACGAGACCAATCCGCAGCTATCCAATGGGCCACCACCGATCCAGGATCGGTAGCTGCCGAAGTTGCGGACGTGATCGCACATGCTTTCGAAACCGCACAGCGATCCGTAGCGTCGGTTGCAGCGACCACAGTCCCCACCCATCAAGCGGCAATGCAAGTTGCGTGCGTGACGTCGCAGTCCACCACAGTGTCCTTGGTAGCCGTAGCCTTGCGTGCCACAGGCAGGAGGTGCCGGCGCTTGGTATCCGCAGCCGCCACCACAGCCGCCACCGCCGCTCATGATGCCAGCAAATCCGCCGCCGAACCCGCCACGCGAATTGCACCAAGAACCACCAGGGCTGCAGCACGATCCACAGGATGATCCACAGCCACCACCCAGCGAATGCAGTCCGCTGAAGAGGCCGCCGCCACATCCGCCGCCACCCCAGCCGCCGAATCCACTACCCGAATTACACCAAGAGCCGCCGGGGCTGCAGCACGATCCACAAGACGATCCGCAGCCACTTCCCAGCGAATGTAAATGTCCTCGCAGGCGGGAGAGCAGCGCACAGCCTCCGCCGCCACAACCGGCAGCCGGAGCACATCCTGTATCGCAGCCGCCGCCACATCCTCCGCCGCCGTAGGCCGGTTTGTTACAGAAGCCTTCCCAGAGGGTGCTTGCGAATCCACAATCGGAAGTCAGGGCATCGTAGCCCGGTCCACCACAGCCATAACACGAATTGTATCCACCCCCGCCGCCGCAAAACGCATTGGCTTGAGTGCTCATTGTGCACAGCGCAAGAAAAATCAAGATCCTTGCAGCTTTCATAGTTCCGTCTCCCTTGGTAACTACTCGTCGTTCGCTTTATGCTCAAAACGCGTTGGCGTCGTTTGGTAGACTTCGCACGGTACGACGCGTGTTGTATTTGCAATAACGGGTCGAGAAATTGCGGCAGCAAAATCTTCCGTGCGCAGCAAACGCACGACCCGTGTAATGAAAATCGGGACGACACCGTCCGGCGGACCAAGCGAATCAGTGACAAAAGAGTTTCCGATAGCACCGTGTGCGATGCGTCGCGCGGACGGTGCCGATCGTACGGCATTGTGTTTTGCCAGACGTAGAGGACGTCAGATTTGTATCGAATGTAGGTCGTCTCTGCCGCTGTTCAAGCGGCTCGTGATCGGCAATAGTTGAGGGTACCGGTCAGGCCGAGCCAGCCGAGCAGCGGCCAGGCCTCGTCATAATCGGCAAAGTTTCCCGCGGACCATTCCTGCCCCTTTTTTCCACTTCGGCACGCCAAACTGATGATCGCTGAGCTGAAGAACTGGGACCTATTCGAGCGGCTGCCGTTGCTGTGCGTAGCCCTGATTGCTTGTCTCTTGCTCGTCCGCTACAGCGCGACGCGCGGCATGACCTTGCGGGGTTCGCTCCACTGGCTGTTGGTGGCGCTGCTGACCAATGGCATCATCGAGGCGACGATTGCGGCAACCGCCGAACCGACTCGAGGCTGGACGACGGCGCTGCGGTTCGTCGCTGCCACTTCGCTATGCTGCCCACAGATGTCCGTTCTGGGCGCGAAGCGACCGCAAGATCGGGCCTGGCATGCGATCGTTCTCTCACTGTGGATGGTACTCATCTTGCCCGCGGCGGAAGGCTATTTTGTGCGGCGCAGTGGGGCACTGGAAGTCCACGATGCACGTGGCTGGTTTTTGTGGATCTTGATCGCCATCGGCTGGGCCAATTATTTGCCGACGCGGCGCTGGGTCAGCGCCACGTGCTATGCGTTGGCTCAAGTGATCCTGATGGCTGAGCACTTGCCGCTGTTGCGAGCGACGCCGTCGGTGACGATGCGAAACGTTGCCTGGGTTGCTCTCGTGATGGGGGCCGTCGTCGTGGCATGCGAGAGACCGCATCCGACCAAAGATCGGCTGAGTCGACTTTGGCTCACTTTTCGCGATGCTTACGGCGCCGTTTGGTCGCTGCGACTGATGGACCGACTGAATCAAACTGCCGATGTGGCGCAGTGGCCCGTCCGTGTCGAATGGGACGGGATTCGATCTCCACAGGCAGAATCGCTCACGGAAAAGCAGCAGCGATCTTTGGAACGTTGCCTGCGAACGGTGCTGCGCCGATTTGTCGATCCGGATTGGATGACTCGCTTCTTGAGTTAAGCGCTCGAACAATCGCTCGCAAACCGGTATGGCTTCGTTATTCGGTCGGTTGGATGGATTGAGTGCGGAGGAATGCGACGATCGGTTGCGATTCGCTCAGCAGCGTGAGTGCCCGTTTCAACGAATCCAAATCGACAAAACAATAGAGGCCGGGAATTCCGTCCGTTTCCAACGGCTCTTTCGCCTCGGTTCCGTAGTACTCGATTTTGGCGTTGTCATCGATGTAGGCGTGAAAGATCGTATGGTCGTTCTGCACGATCACCCAACCACGACTGCCACCGTACTCATCGCCCAAACGTTCGAGCGATGGTGTCGCCGCGATGTCATCGACCATCTTAAGGACGTCGGCGACCGGCAGGCAGCCGGTCGCGAGCGACCGGTATTCGAATCCTCCCGAATTCGAGTCCCATTGTTTCGCCGTAACAACGTCCAACGTCGTCATAAGGAACCGCGCGCTAGAAGACCGAGGGCTGTGAAGGCTACGTTCACTAACTCGCGGCGCGAGTTCCGCTGTAGCGAGGCAAGTGTCGTCGTAGTGTCTCTTCGACGATGTCGGTTTTTGTCTGCCCCTTCATTTCGGCCGCCAGGCTGACTTGTGCGTTCAGCTCGGGCGAAAGTCGATAATCGCGGGCCGTCGACGATCCGTAATCGGTGGCCGATTGAGCCATGGGACGCGCCATCGGAGCCGTCGCCATCGGGGCTGCCATGTTGCGTAATCCGTTCATCGCGGTTACGCCGAGCGGAACTCGAGACGATTCGTCGTAGTAATCGCGTTCACGCGTCATGGACGTCAGCAGCGCCATGCCGCCCCACAGGCCCAGGCCAAGTGCTACGAGGCTTAACATGCCGCCGAAGCCATTGGTGGTGTTGACCGGTCGAAAAGTCGCGGCGGCGCCGCAGATCGAAGCGGACAGAATGAGTAGTGACGATGCGATTTGGTTCATGGCGATTCCTCCTGAAACTGACCGTGAACAAGCGAATACCACGCTTGCGCGAATCCATTGCGTGCAAAAATGCGGGTAGCCTGAGTTCTTGAGGGAGTTAATAGACGAGAAACGCCCCATTTGGCCAAGAGCGATTTCACTTCTGGCACTGATAGCCTCTCCTAGGTTACGCAGATTGCCTGTTTAGCGTTTTCCGCAATGTTTCCTCAAGCGTCGGAGTCAGCTCGACGATCCTAATGGCGGAGTATGACTCCAGAGTTGGGGTGTGCGCTAGCACTCTGCTCAAGGGCATTTCGTTAGAAGACAGAGCCATGTCGACATCGGGACGAACAATTCGCGACGAGCCATTCCAGGGTGGGCTGATCGAGTCGTTGTACGACTGGATTTCTGACTGGGGTGCCGTCGTGATTTCAGCGATCACGGTCGTGGGCGAGTTGTCATTATTTAGTCTGCAAACATTCAGTTGGCTTTTCGTGCGATGGCCACGAAAAGAGACGCTGGTTCCACAGCTTTACAAGGTGGGGGTTCTCAGTTTGCCGGTTGTCGCCCTCACGGGCACATTCATTGGCATGGTGTTGGCTCAGCAAAGCTATTCGCAGTTTGAGAGTTTGAATCTGGAAACGCAGCTGGGTGCGGTGATCAATTTTTCATTGGTGCGCGAATTGGGGCCGGTGTTGGCCGCAACGATGTTGGCCGGCCGGGTGGGCAGTAGCATGGCGGCCGAATTGGGAACGATGCGGGTGACCGAACAGATCGACGCATTAGCAAGCATGGGCGCTAACCCAATTCAATACTTAGTCGTTCCTCGATTTCTGGCCTGCCTCCTGATGATTCCCACGCTGACGATCATGGGTGACTTCATGGGGATCGTGGGTGGCTACTTTTATAGCGTGACCGTTTTTGGGATCGACAAACATCACTATTGGTACAATTCGAGCCTTGTCGTTGGGTCGACCGATTTGTTGAACGGCGTCATTAAGAGCTTCTTTTTTGGCGGCGCGATTGCGCTGGTCAGTTGCCACCGTGGATTTCATTGTGGCGCCGGTGCTGAAGGAGTCGGTCAGGCGACGATTTCGTCGTTTGTCTATTCGTTTGTGCTCATTCTGACCTTCGATCTCTTTCTGAATATGATCATGGAGCTCATCTTTTAGCCGATGTTTGCCACTGCCCCCAATCCACGAACAGAAGCGGCACCGCGCAGTCGGTACTTGGTCGAAGTCGACCACGTGGACGTGGCGTTTGGGAACCAGCAGATCCTCCGTGACATCGTATTGCAAATTCCTCGCGGACAGACTCTCGCCATCATTGGTGAAAGCGGATGCGGCAAAACGGTGATGCTGAAGACGATCATCGGACTCATCCGCCCGACGCGCGGACGGGTCTTTTTCGATGGACGTGAATTGTCTCTCCTGAACGATCGTCAATTGACTCAGCAGCGGATTCGTTTTGGATTCGTGTTTCAGCAAGCGGCACTGTTCGACAGTTTCACGATTGGGCAAAACGTCGCCTTTCCGCTCCGTCAGCACACCGACTACGACGATCAGAAGATTCAAGACATCGTCATGTCTCGTTTGGCAGAGGTCGGTCTACCGGATGCGGTGGTGAACAAGAAGCCGGCCGAATTGTCGGGCGGAATGCGAAAACGAGTCGGACTGGCCCGTGCTTTGGCACTCGATCCGGAAATCATTCTCTACGACGAACCGACAACCGGGCTCGACCCGATCATGAGCGATGTCATCAACGAACTGATGATCCGTACCAGTCAGCGGCCCGAGGTGTCCAGCGTTGTGATCACGCACGACATGAAGTCGGCAATGAAGGTTGCCGATCGGATCGTCATGTTTTACCCGCTGATGCGATTGGGGAACGAATCACAAATTATTTTTGATGGAAGTCCCGACGAGCTGGAGAACTGCTCCGACCGGCGGGTGACCCAGTTTGCCCGGGGCGAGGCTGGAGAACGACTGATGGAGATGCGGCAGCGGAACGAGGGCCCAAGTTAGCCGGGAATTATGGACGATCGTGTAACACAATTTCGAGTCGGCGTGCTGGTGGTGGCCACGTGCATCATCGCTGGCATTCTGATCATGCTCTTTGGCGAGCTGCCCGGTTTCGCCCATGGGCATTACACAATTTTCGTGCGCTTTCCGCAGGCACCGGCCGTGACGGTCGACACGCCGGTCAAGAAGAGTGGCATCCTCATCGGCCGTGTTACCGATGTGGATCTGCTGGACGATGGCAACGTCGTGATCACGGCCAAGATCAACAACGACTACAAACTGCGGAACAACGAAGTCTGTCGGATCAGCACCGGAAACATCCTCGGCGATGCCGTGCTGGAATTCGTCCCTAGCGGCGTCCGTGTTGCCAACATCGACTATTACAGCGATGGAGAATACTTGGACGGTATCGTGGCTCAAGATCCGCTTAGTGTGATGGAATCGGCCACCACCGCCTTGGAGATGCTGGCGAACTTGGAGGAAGATGTTCGCATGGCGCTCGTTTCGGTCGAAGGGGCAGGGCAGCGTGTCGGTGACATGGCAGAGAGCCTCAATTCGGTGATCGTTAACAACCAAGATCAATTCCAACGCATCATGGGCAAAGCGGAACAAGCGATGAACCGCTTTGACGTGGCGATCGCCGCGATCGATGAATTCATTCGCGACGAGGATGTAAAAGAACTGATCGAGCAAGCACTGGAACAAGTCCCCGTGCTGCTCGGTGATGCACGCGATGTCATGTCGGCCATGAAGACCGTCATGACGACGGTCGAAGGTGCTGTAGGCGACGTGGTGAAGAATGCAGATGGTATCGTCGGCGACGTCAAGGATACGGTATCGACGGTGCAGACGACGGTCGAGTCATTCCGCAATGTTTCGGAACGCGCCGAGCGCAACCTGCAGAATTTGGAAGGGCTGACCGAACCGCTCGGGCGACAGGGCGAAGTGCTGGTCCAGTCGATCGAAGGGACTGTGGGCCAGATCAATGCGGTGCTCGGCCAGTTGACGACGTTTTCGCAGGCGCTCAACAACCGTGATGGGACGCTAGGTCAATTGATTCACAATCGTGAGTTGTACGATCAAATCAACGACACCGTCCGCAACATCGAATATCTTAGCCGTCAGTTGCGGCCCATCGTGAATGACGCCCGCGTGTTCACCGACAAGGTGGCACGAGACCCGGGCCGTTTGGGTGTGAAAGGGGCGCTGGATCGACGTCAGTCGGGCACCAAACGCTAAGCCATTCGCAAGCTCGGTTTCTGGGAAACCGAGTGTCTAGCTGCTTTAACGCTTCGATGTCTCCGCTTGCGGTTCTGCCGTGCCTGAGATGGGAACGCACCGCGCGGATGCTGCCCATTGTGAAACTCACACCCCCAGATCCCCACTCGATGGTCAGGCCGTAGCAATTTGTGGATGTCAGTTCTAAAATCCGGGAATGTTCGGAGTGCCAGTTTCAAGTCACAAAGGAACAAGATCATGAAGAAAATTCTGTTGGTATGTCTCGTATCAGTTGGCCTCAACTCACTCGCCACAGCGGGTGACTGGTTCGACATGGAGAAGTGTGAAATCTGCAAGCCGATGGCAGAGCACATGCATATGATGGGCGATGTCAAATGGGAAACTCACATGTTGCCGAACGGATTCCTTTCGATCAGCGTGATTCCACCCGAACATAAGGAAATGATGGACAAGGCGCATGACGAGATGGAAGCGCAGATCAAGCGGGCCATGAACGGCGAAGAAATGGAATTGTGTGGTCATTGTCAGTCTTGGGGCAAGCTGATGGACGCGGGCGCTCATCGAGAAGAGCTGGACACCGTCGGCGGCATGATCACCATCGTGACCGCGGATGATGCCGAGGCGGTCAAGAAGATTCAGGCTCATGCGCAAAAGTCGATGGACGAGTTCAAGCAGATGATGCAGGCGGCACCCGCTTCTTAGTGTCTCGAGTCGTTGGGAACATTCGAGGGCGCCCTGGCATCGTCAGGGTGCCCTTTTGATTTAGAAGCTGCCCGCATTAGCTGGTGGCAGCGTGATGATTTGCGGCTCGATCTGAGTCGGGGGGATGAAGGGTTGGTTCGGCATGGGCTGAGCTTGAAGGCCGGGCGAGCCGAAACCGGGTTGGCCGAGCGAAACGCCGCTCGGGCTGGGCACCAGGAAACCCTGTGCCTGTGAATTGCGCAGCCCGTTGGCCCGGTTGAGTAGCTCGGTTGTGGAAACGATGCGTTGCGGCTCGAGAGTGAAGTCAAGAATCCTCTCGTCGCGGAATTCTCGCCCGAGCAGGTTTTCCGAAACAAAATCGAGCGGCGGGACTTGATACCAGGGTGGTTGGATTTTCTGCAACGTCGTCAACGTTTCAAATCCGCTCTTCACAAGGCGAAATTTCCGTGTTCCGTAGTAGGTAAAGCTGGTCGAAACCGGGGTCGTGCCGATCTGCTGATCGTCGATATAAACGACCGCTCCGGGCGGATTGCTGCGAATCGTCATTCGGCGCCGTACACAGCCGGTTGAGAGTAGGCATACCGCTACGGTTAAGCCTACAATGGTCTGATTGGAACGAGCGGAAAGGCGCATGACAATGTGGCCGACAGTCGGCCTCTTTCGTCAGTAATGAGAAGAATGCAGGGCGAGCGTACGAGAAACGCGCGCGCTGAACCAGGGCAATCGATGGACCTGCTGCCTGTCAATGAATGGCTGGCTGTGTTCGCTCGATCGGCGAATCAATTCCAACAACTCCTTTCTTGCGACATCACTTTCATGACGAACGAGTCCTTCGATTGGAAACCGCATTTAGACTGTGTCGCTAGCAGCGATATTGGGCTCAAGCGCAAAAACAATCAGGATTCGCACGGCGTCCGGTTGGCTCATGACATGGACGACTGGCGTGAGCGAGGTCACCTGTTTGTCGTGGCGGACGGAATGGGAGCGCATGCAGCGGGCGAGTTGGCCAGCCAGCTGGCGGTCGAACAGGTCTCGCATCTCTATCGAAAACACCGCGAGTTGTCTCCTCCCGAAGCGGTCCACAAAGCGATCAGCGAAGCGAACGATGAAATCAATCGTCGTGGGCAAGCGAATTTGTCCTATCATCGCATGGGGACAACTTGCAGTAGTCTGCTCCTGTTGCCTCAAGGCGCCGTGGTGGCACACATCGGCGACAGTCGTATTTATCTTTGCCGCGCCGGTTGCTTGCGGCAGATGACATTCGACCACAGCCTCGTTTGGGAAATGCGGGAAGCGGGCATTACCGACGAGCAAAACAAAAACATCCCCAAGAACGTTATCACTCGCTCTTTGGGGCCGGAAGCAAAGATTAAGATCGATTTGGAAGGGCCGTTCCCGCTGCAAGTGGGCGACACGTACTTGCTCTGCAGCGATGGCTTAACCGGTCTCGTCCTCGATGAAGAGCTGGCGCCGGCTCTCAGCTACCTAGCGCCTGAGGTCGCCAGCCAGTTGCTGACCAATTTGGCCATCCTGCGTGGCGGACATGACAATATCACGATGATCATCGTGCGCGTGGTCTCACCTGAACAAACATCGCAAGGCGCGCGAGCGGCACCGCTGGTCATTGGGGAATCGTCCGAGCCGAATGCGCCGGTCCACCCGGCCTTATGGGTTGTCTTTGGGCTCTTAATGCTGGCGTCGGTGACGTTGTTTGCATTGGGCCCCAAAGTTTATGCCGCGAGTTTCTTAGCCGCCGCTGCCGTCACCGGATTGGCCATCTTGGCCAAGGTAACGGGAATCTTTCGCGAAGGTGGCGTCTCGTTATCGTCGGGGCGGAAGCTGGGGAAGGGGCCGTATACGGAGACGGCGGCTCAAACGGAGGCCCAGTTCATGACGCACCTGCACGCCTTCTTTCGCGAGGCTTCGGCCACAGCGCAGGCGAAAAACTGGGAGTTGGATTTTCCTGCGCTCGATGGTGGATTGGCGCAAGCGGAGGCCGAATTGAGTGCCGACCGCTATGCGGACGCTTTCGAGCACCTATTGAATGCCAGCGATATTTTGGCCGATGCGTGCCGTCTGCGAGCCAAACAGGCGGCCAGCGCCAAGCCTTAGGTGCGATTTGTCGTCGGTTTTGCAGATCTGGGCGTCGATTCGTGTTGCGAGCTGCTATTTCTTTCTCGCTGCGCCTCTTGATACGATTCGGATCCACGCTGTCGCACACTCGCCAGAATCGCACACTCTTAAGGATCGCTACGTAAGGAATTCATGCGAACCATCACGCGCTATGTCATTTTTGAATTCCTCAAGGTCTTTCTTCTGGCCTTTGTCGGAATGACGCTTTTTATGCTGCTCATTGGAGTCGGCAGGACGGCGGTGCGCGAAGGGTTGAGCATGGGACCGATCCTGCGGTTGGTCCCTTTCATTATTCCCGAATCGATGCGGTTTTCGATTCCCGCTTCTTCGCTGTTGGCCGCTTGCACCGTCTTCGGCCGGATGTCGGGCGAGAATGAAGTTGTCGCGATTAAGTCACTTGGCGCTTCGCCCTGGAGTTTGTTGGGACCGGTCTTCGCCGTCGGTTTTCTGATCAGTGTGGCTGGGGTGTGGATCAATGACGTGGCGGTCTCTTGGGGTCGTCCAAATATCAGCCGTGTCGTTTCGGAATCGATCGAACAGATTGCCTACGGCATGCTGCAAACGAAACGGACTTACAGCAAGGACGGTTTTTCATTGACGGTGAAAGCGGTCGAGGGGCGTCGGCTGATCCTGCCAACGTTGACACTGCGCAACGACGATGAAGAAGAGCCGATGAGTGTGTCGGCGCAAGAAGCCGAGCTGCGCCGCAATGATGACAACACGTTAACGGTCCTGCTCACCGGCATGATTTTCGAAGGACCGGGTTACGAAGGCGCCTCGAAAGAGACGACCAGTTACACGATTCCGCTCGAATCGGAACGCCGAGTCGGCGGACAACGCAGCCCTTCTGACTACGCTCTCCACGAATTGGACGTGGAAACGGATCAACAGACACAGCGTAGCGAAGAGCTAGAACAGCGGATGGCGACCAATGCCGCGCTGCAGTTGCTCACAGCCGACATGGCCGGTTTGGCCGACCCGTCCTGGGAAGAACAAAACAGAGCGCTCAACTTCTCGCGATACCGCTGCAATCGGCTCCTCACCGAACCGTGGCGCCGTTGGGCGAACGGATTCAGTTGTCTGTTCTTCGTTGCCGTCGGGGCTCCGCTGGCGATTCGTAAGCGGCATTCCGACTTCATCGCCACCTTCTTCGTTTGCTTCCTGCCGATTCTCTTGGTCTACTACCCGCTGATGGCATATGGTGTGGATCAAGCCAAGTCGGGTGCCTTGCCGCAGTATGCCGTGTGGCTGGGAAACGTCATTTGCCTACTGTGGTCCACGTGGCTCGTGCGACGAGTGATCCGTTATTAGGTTTTCGGGGCAACGAAGATGCTAAGCAGGGAACAAGTGCGCCGGTTGGATCAATGGGCGGTCGAAAAATATCGCGTCCCGAGTATCGTGCTGATGGAGAATGCTGGTCGCGGCGTGGCCGAGACAATGTGTTCACTCGACATCGATGGTCCGGTGGTGATCCTCGTCGGGTCGGGAAACAACGGGGGCGATGGGTTTGTGATCGCGCGGCACTTGGATCTGCTCAATCACGAAGTGCAGATCGTGACCGCCACCGACCCGACGAAGTGGCAAGGCGATACGCTGATCAATTTCCAGATCGCGCAGGCGAGCGGGATCCCGATTTGCCAGTTGCCTGAGTCCGAAGCGATCGCAGGGACGGTCACAACGCTGTTCGATGCCGCAGCGTGGATCGTCGACGCGATTGTGGGGACGGGAGCCAGCGGTTCGCTCCGAGCGCCGTATGATCAGTTGATTCGACTGGCGAACGAGTCGACGGCGAGGCGATTGGCGATCGACGTGCCGTCTGGCCTCGATTGCGATTCGGGCGAAGTGACCGATCCCACCTTCGAAGCCGATCACACCTGTACGTTTGTGGCGAGTAAGCCCGGTTTGGTGGCTCCGCAAGCGGCGAGCTATGTCGGAGAGCTCCACATCATCGACATTGGGGCGCCTCGCTTACTCGTCGATCTGTTGTTGGCCGAAGCAAGTGGGGACGAGGCCGTCAGTCTGGATGCCGGCAAAGAGTAGCCAGTTAACGGCGTGCCTTACGCCTATTCCGCTTTCCACTTCATCGCGCGACGGAACGGTTCGACTCGCAGCACGACCGCACCATCTTGGAAGATGCGGATCGTCCCGTTGCTTTCGCTCACCGTGAAGGCGACCGCGGAAGTCACTTTGGTGATGCCGGCGGCTGCCAAGTGCCGGGCACCCAGTCCGTGTGACAGGGTCACTTCAGGCGCGTCTGCTCCGACCAATTGGCAAGAAGATTCTACGGTCGCATCGGACGAGACAATGAACGCACCGTCGAGTTGGGCGATTTCTTTGATGCCTTCTCGCACGCGCGAGTCGCGTAGACTGCGTTCCTTGCGGGTGTAGCCTTTCACCGGATCGAAGCCGGACGATCGGCAGAAATTCGCGACGTTCCTCGAATCACCGACGATGAAGAGCGATCCGACCGGTTTGCCTTCGCGCCCCTCGCGCCCAATCTCAACGGCCAGGTCGAGCACCAGCTTAAGCGTTTCGAACGGGACGCGCGTTCGCAGGTTTCGCAAATCGCGAGCGGTCAGCCGCCCTAGATGCTCGTCCAGGCGAATGTAGCTGACCGAATCGACCGCGCCCGGTTCAAAGCCGCTGTAAATGGCGATGACACCGGCTCCAGGAGCCAGGATTTCATCCGCGATGCTCTGCAAAAGCGCCTGCCGCAGTTTCTCAAACACCGGCATTTCGATGTTATTGACCGTGACGACGTCCAGGCCGTGGTCTCCAGCCCCTTCGACGTGTTCATCCTCGTCGGCAGCGATGAGGATTTGTAGCTCGCCAGCGAGCGTTGTGAGCGATTCCCAGTCGGTTCCTGGCTTCGTAACCCACAGCAACAGCGCCTCGGCCTCGGTATGTTTCGCCAAGCGCACAGCCAAGCCAAACATGGTGGCAAATTGCTCGGGGAGTTTTCCTTTGGCGGCCATAGTCTGGGTTCTACGCTAACATTTGCCCATCTTTACAGTGAGTCGCGTGAGGCCCACACCAATCGGCCAGCGCTACTCGGCAGGGAGAACGTTCGTTCTTGCTCGGAAAATCCGAATTCGGACGACGGCGAGTGTTGAATGCCGAGAACGGTTCGGTCGTTCACTGGTCGTTAACAAGTGGTTAACTGGTGGTTACAGGTGGTCACAGCCGACGATGACGTCGTTTCGCTGCCACCGGTTCCGCCTTGATGATGGCGGACCGAATTCGCAGAATGAAGTCCCTGAAACAACGGCTTCCAACGCTTGCCGTCCTAACTTTACCGTGGCTCGGCCTCGTTAGCAAGCTTAGGTCGTCGTAGAGAGACGCGTGAAGGTTGCGTTGAGAGCTACCGCACGGACGACTTCGTCGGCTGCGACGCCATCGATTTCTTGGCGGCCCGTTTGCGAGCCAACTCGATTTGGCGATAGCCGATCTTGTGACCGTAAACCCGTTCGTTGTAAAGCGCCAAGGCTCGGACGCCGTGTCCCAGCGGGCCCTTGTTCCAATCGAAGTGGCGGTTCCTGGAAAGCAAAGCATTGAGGTAGTCGACGCCGCGGACAATCTGTGGATCGGTCAGTCGATCGTGAGGCAACGAGAAAACAAGCCACTCCAGAATATGTCCGCTCGTCTTGAGCTTGCGATTGATGTCCCCCCAGCTGCCGGCGCTGCGCCAAAAGTCGCTGCTAAAGCTGCCGTCACGGTTTTGCATCCGCAGTGCCATGTTTTGATAATTGACGGCCACGTCACGAGCTCGTGCCCATTCGCCGGTGACTGGCAATCCATCTTGCTGACGACGGCGGACCGCATAGGTCATGCCCATTAAGCGATGAGTTCCGCCGCAAGTCGTGCCGTTGATTGGCTGGCGAATTTCTTCTCGAATCAAACGTGGGATGTCCCACCGCTCGCCACGATCGTCTTCCCAAACGGAGTCGGTATGCAAATAGTGTGAAATGCCGATCAGTTTGAACGTTAGTTCGGTCCGTGGACGGCACGTTCGCTGCTCTTGTTGAATCAAATCGACCAACGACATGTCATAGTCGCCGACGACGATCCGTTGGCTAGGTCCGACGCGAGATTGAGCCAGCATGGCGAGAAATTGAGCCTGATGACCTTGCAGTCCCGGCCCCGTTCGGGCCAATAGCAGGCCATCCTTCACGAACAGTAGCCGCTCCCCTTCGCAACGACCGTTGGCACAGAGCCAGCCAATCGTGCTGACGTTACGTCCGTTCGGACCGCCAACCAAGATGCGCGAATCGACGCTCCAGGCCACCATGTGGTGCATCATCGACCACGGGCTGTCGTCGCGTGTGTTGAGGGGGCGATTGTAGTAAAAGTCCAACGTCTGTTGAATTCGTTGCCGGCGATGCAGCTGCTCGGCCGTCATGTGTTCTTGGCGTTCGTACCAACCGTTCCCCTGTGTCATCCCGCGAACCGGTCGCTTGAAGGGGAATCCATTGGCGCTTTGAACTTTGCCACCCTTGCTTCGCACATGTTCGGCGATGATTTTGTCGAGCTTCTCACGCCGTGATTGGGCGGACGACTTTCCGCGTGCAATCAACTGTTCGGCCTTTTTCGGTGCGATCTTGGCCGGTGATTTCTGTTCGCTGGGTAAACGCTTCGGAGCCATCAACGGTTCCGCTTCCCGGAGTGATTTGTCGGCCGCGATCCGCGCCGCATGGGAGCGCCGGCGTGCCAAATGCTGTGTTCGCTGAGTCAAATTCCGACGAGCCGCGTCAGTCGTCGCGTCCGCTGTCAGTCGAATTCGGTTTCTCGCTCGCGAGGCAGCATGGCTTCTTTCGAGCGGAACCGAATCGGGAATGGAAACGTCGACAGAGATGTCCTGTGCGGCTTCGGTGAGGTGTGAGGTGGCGAAGGCTGGACCTCGATCGGAGGCCGCGTCGGGGAGGCTCAGTTCGTTCCCGGCAACGACGATGCCAGCCACCAGAAGGGAACTCACGAAGAGACGGCAGGCAGATTGTGGGTAATGTCGTTGATTCAAGGTCGCATTCAATTGGGTCAAGAGTCATTCTCATGGCCAGTGCTGGCACCTGCGGGCGGGTTGCCAGGGCGGCGGCCGATCTAGCGGCGTTGAGCTAGACGTAGTCAGCTTTGGTATCGGCCTTTACTCACAGCCAATTCAAAGTCGAGCGAACTGAATCGGTTCCGGTTGGGCAAGAAATGGCTCTGGCAGTTAAGCTGTGCCGGTTGTTGAATGTGCGGGACAAGGTCGCCGCTAGCGTTGCCAGTGAAAAAACATGGCAAGAGTGCCCAGATTACGAATGGCTGAAAGGCATCACCCTATCGACTGCCGGGCGTGGTGACCGGCATGATCGCAGAAGCTTGGACGACCGGTCGACTTGCAGCTGCGGCCGGTTGGTTCGTCTGACCCGCCAAGTAGCGGAACCAAGTATTGACGTCGTTGCCCAATTCTTGCCCAGTGACACGCCGCAGCGATTCCATCACGGTTAGTTGCAGGGCCGGGTTCGTGTCGTCCAAAGCGTTGCTTAGTAGCTGCAAGCTCTGCGGCGAGCGAACATTGCCCAGCGCTTTGGCTGCCGCCAGTCGGACGTCTTGATCGTCGTCATCGATGAGCAGTTTCGAGAGCGCCGGCGTCGCAGTCTCCCCAGGACGTCGACTCCAAGCTTCGGCTGCTGCAATTCGTACGAGCGGACTCGCATCATTCGCCGCGGCCAGCAGCGTAGGATTGGAATAACTGTCGTTCAGCGCTCCGATCGCTTGAACGAGACTCCGTCGCAGCAGCGGGTCGCCTTCGGCCGCCAACTCAACCGTTAGTTTTTGCGTGATCTGTTGCTGCTCTGGGGCGCTCTTGCTGGGCAGCTCGGTCGCCAACTGAGCCAACTGGGCGATCTTCTCTTTCGGAGTCAGGCCATAGCTCGTTTTGTACGCGGGTGGCGGACCGGTGAATGGATTGCTGAATCCACTGCAGCCACCGACACCCGCCACCACGAGGCAGGTCAGGAACAAATGTTTCGGCGTGCAATTCTTACCCATCACGGCAGTACGTCTCTTATTCAATGATCGAGCGGGAATCCGCGCTGCCGATGCTAGCTCGGGCGCGAATCGAGGCGTAACGGTAGCAAAACCGATCGGTCGCCTCCATACATCTCACGTAATCGGCATATCTTCTCACTCACGACAGTCGAGAGTCCGGTTTTCGTCGACAACTTGCTGCTTCGCGAGCCAAGATCGAGCCGGCGATGAGTGCTATCACATCGACTCGCAAAATGGGGCGTGTCGGTTGAGCTTGGAAACGCTGAGATGAGGGCGATCTGAGATCTGAGATCTGAGATTTGAGATTTGAGATTTGAGATTTGAGATTTG
>CAYZRS010000056.1:0-1902 GCA_964480915.1 uncultured Pirellulaceae bacterium
AATTTTGAAACTTCCGCTCTCAGGTCCTCAATTTGTCATTTGACCGATCGATCCCTGCCCCTCTTAGCCGTCCAAGACCGTCTCTCGAACGACCTCTTCTAAAGTCGTGACTCCCGTTTCGGCCATGCGCAGGCCGGCATCGCGAAGCGTCTCCATTCCGAAGCTGCGCGCTTTTTCTCTCAACTCATCCGTCGAACAGTTCGACATGATCATGTCACGCAGGTCGTCGTTCATCATCATCAGCTCGAACAGGCCGACTCGACCCTTGTAGCCGGTGTTGTTGCACATGTCGCAGCCCGCGCCTCGCATGTATTCGATGCCTTCGATCTTTGACCGTTCCCAATCGAGCTCGGCGAGAATCGCATCCGAAATTTCGGTCGGCTCTTTGCAACCGACGCAAATGCGGCGTACCAGCCGCTGTGCCAGGATCGCTTCGACCGTGGCGGTGATCATGAACGTTGGGATGCCCATGTCTTTCAGTCGTGTCACCGTGCCCGGCGCGTCATTCGTATGCAAAGTACTAAACACAAGGTGACCGGTCAGCGACGCCTGCACAGCGATCTCGGCCGTTTCCAAGTCGCGAATCTCACCGACCAAGATCCGATCAGGATCCTGTCGCAAGATGGCTCGCAAACAACTGGCGAACGTATTGCCAATGTCGGTATCGATCGGAATCTGAATGATGCCGTCGATGTCGTACTCGACCGGGTCTTCGGTCGTGATCACTTTTTCGGTGATCTCGTTTAACTCGGACAGCGCCGAATAAAGCGTCGTGGTCTTCCCGGAACCGGTCGGGCCGGTCACGAGCACAATGCCGTTTGGTTTGTGCATGGTGGTGCGGAACTGAGCCATCAAATCATCGGCCATGCCGACCTTGGCAAGGTCCAATTCGACGACCGAGCGATCCAAGACTCGCATGACGACGCTCTCGCCGAACATCGTCGGCAACACGCTGACTCGCAAGTCGACCGGGTGACCACCGACCGCCAATTCGATACGACCATCTTGTGGCAAACGGCGTTCGGCAATATCCAAATTGGCCATGACCTTGATCCGCGTGGTAATCGCAAACGCCAGGTGGCGTGGCGGCGGGACGAGCTCGTACAAAACACCGTCCGCTTTGACGCGGATGCGGAATTCGTCTTCGAACGGTTCGAAGTGAATATCGCTCGCGTGCTCTTTAATCGCGGTGAGCAAAACAATGTTGAGCAGCTTGCGCACCGGCGCGCTGTCGGCCATCGCTTCGACACTGGCCAGCTCGATCGGTCCATCACCGGCCAACCCTTCGGCCGCTGCCGCCAGCTCTTCATCGACGTTCAGATCATTGACGACGCTTTCGAGACTCTCGGAGGCGGCCGAGTAGTACTTCGTCATCGACTTTTCGAGATCCGCTTCGGTCGCCACGACCATGTTGATCTCATAGCCCAAAAACTGACGCATCTCGTCTTGGACAGAGAGGTTCTGCGGGCTGCTGGTGGCGACGGTCAAACGGTTTTCTTTCAGCTGCAACGGGACGACTCGATAAAGCTGAGCCATCGGTTCGGGAATCAATTCGATCACTTCCGGCGGCAGTTTCGTGTCGCCGATGTTCACGACCTGCATGTTCAATTGTTCGGCCAAACCCTGGGCGAGCTGCTCTTCATTGATGACGCCCATCTCGAGCGCAATCTTGCCCAGCAACTGATCGGGGTTGCGCTGCTGCTCCGCGAGCAACATCTCTAAGTGGTCTTCATCCATGAAGCCCATGTCGATCAGGACTTGTCCGATTTTTCGTAATGCCATAATTCGTTATTCAGTGTTTGTTATTCTTGCCCTGGAAACGCATCAGCTTTTTGTGGCCGGGCTGCTGATGGCCCGGTTGGTTGTGGAATTGAAAATTCGAATTGCAAATTTGAGATCTGA
>CAYZRS010000056.1:2002-5980 GCA_964480915.1 uncultured Pirellulaceae bacterium
CGAATTGCAAATTTGAGATCTGAAATTTGAGATCTGAGATTGCATATCTGAGATTGCATATCCGAGATTTGCGATTTCATATTTCAGATCCGAAATTTACGATCCACTCCGCACCCCCTTCTGTGGTTCCGCCCGCTCCTACCCATTAAGTCTCTGCTGCATCGGCCACGTCGGCGTCGTCATCGAACATGCCACGCTGGGCGGCGGCGATGCGGGCTGCCAAGTCGTCGGGACGAGCCGATTTGGACAGCGCGTCTTCGACCGAAATCTTTTCTGCTTTCCACAACTTGTAGAGCGCGTCGTCCATCAACTGCATGCCCTCTTTGGCACCGGTTTGAATCTGCGAGTTGATCCGGAACGTCTTGTTCTCACGAATCAGGTTGGCGATACCGGGCGTGACGACGAGCAGCTCGTGAGCCGCGACTCGCCCACCGCCGATGCGTGGCACCAACGTTTGAGCCAGAATGCCGATGATCGATGTCGAAAGCTGAGTCCGAATCTGATCCTGTTGAGTATTCGGGAAAACGTCGATGATACGGTTGACCGTACCCTGAGCACTGTTCGTGTGCAGCGTACCGAACACGACGTGGCCCGTTTCGGCAGCGGTGATCGCCGTTTCAATCGTTTCCAAGTCACGCATTTCGCCGACGAGGATCACGTCCGGATCTTGCCGCAAAGCACGCTTGATCGCTTCCGCAAACGAAGGGACGTCGACGCCCACTTCACGCTGATTGACCGTCGACTTCTTATGGTAGTGATAGAATTCGATCGGGTCTTCGATCGTGATGATATGGTGATCGACCGTTTCGTTGATGTAGTTAATCATGCTGGCCAGAGTCGTACTCTTACCAGAACCGGTCGGGCCGGTGACCAAAAACAGACCGCGCGGACGCAGCGCCAATTCGGCCACACGTTCCGGCAGACCGAGCTGCTCCATCGTGAGCATGTCGTTGGGAATCTGTCGCAGCACCATCGCGACGTTGCCGCGCTGCTTAAAGACCGAAACACGAAAACGGGCCAGTTCGCCAAACGCGAAACCAAAGTCGGTACTTCCGATCTCGGCCAATTCACGCTGACAACGTTCCGGCGTGATACTCTTCATCAGAGCCACGGTATCTTCGGGCTCGAGTGTTTTGGTTTCCAGCTTTCGCATGCGACCGTGAAGACGGAAGACGGGCGGTTGGCCGGTTGTGATATGAATGTCGCTCGCGCTCTGCTTCACGCAGGCCTGCAACAATTTATCAATGAGAATCGTGCCCATGGTGTGATCTCCTCGTCTTCGATCGGTGCGGCATCAACTGGGGAACAGCGAACACGCTGACAGTTAATGAAACGGTGCGGTTGCTGACCATGCACGTGCCAATTGATAAGTGCTATCTGGCAGGTGCGCAGCCATCCACTCGTGGTGGCCACCCCACACGGTTGCGAAGTCGAGTGCCTCTCTTCCCGACAGGCAGCAAATTGCACGCAGAAGACCAACAAATTTGGGTAGACCCCATGAGCAACCGTCACCTCGAGAGGCGATGCTGCAAAGTCAGGTCGTGCAGTCCAACGTACAATTTCCGGCTTGCCCAGCGTTCAACTGCATTCGACTGCGTTTGTTGGTTGCCTCCTCTCGTTCGTTATTTGCCAACTGATCGTTCTAACGATCGCCCCTGTAGGAATGACCCGGGCACAAGGATTATTGGCACCGCTTGCCGGCGGCTCCAATCACTAGTCAAAATCGACCAGTTTCCTTGCAAATCATGACTCTGTTTCCACTCACTTGCGTCTGACTGCATGTTCAGCAGACTTCATTATGGTTTTCGGAAGCTGTTTTTGCACGAAAACCTGGGTTTTTCGCCATTTTTCGTACTTGGCAGCCGCCGCCCACGCTTACATGTCTTCTTCCACTCGTTTGGCGACCCGATACACCTCGGAAAGCGTGGTAATTCCGCGGCAAACCTTGTCTAAACCGTCTTTATAAAGCGTTTTCATGCCCCCTTTGATGGCCGCCCGACGAATATCTTGCGTCGGAGCCCCTTCGAACGACAATTCGCGGATTCTGGACGTCATGAACATCAGCTCATAGATGCCAATTCGCCCGCGAAAACCGCCTCCACCACAGTGCTGACAGCCGGCTCCCTTGGAAAATTCGGCGTTGGCCGCCATTTCCTCGGTGATTCCCGCCGCCCGCAATTCGCCCTCCGGCATCTCATGCGGCTCCTTGCAGCGAGTGCAAATGACCCGCACCAGACGCTGGGCGAGCACTGCAATCACACTGCTCGCTACCAGGTATGCGGGCACCCCCATGTCGACCATCCGGGTCACAGCACTGGGCGCATCGTTCGTATGCAGTGTACTGAAAACCAGGTGTCCAGTCAAAGAAGCCTGGATTCCCATACTTGCCGTCTCTGCATCCCGCATCTCGCCCACCAGGATCACATTGGGCGCCTGACGCAGCATGGCCTTAATAATCTTGGCGAAATCGAGCCCAATATCGTGCCGGGTCTGAGTCTGATTGATGCCAGAAAGGTAGTACTCGACCGGGTCTTCGGCCGTGATAATCTTCCGATCGGGCCGATTGAGCTCATTCAAGGCCGCATATAGCGTCGTCGTCTTACCCGACCCAGTTGGCCCAGTCACCAAAATGATCCCATTGGGCCGCCGCATCAGGCTCTGGAAATCGTCGTAGTTTTGCTCAGAAAGTCCTAACTGCCGGACGCCGACCTTAATATTGTCCTTATCCAGCAGCCGCATGACGACCGATTGGCCATGGTTCGTCGGGATGATGCTGACACGAAGATCGAGCGTTTTTTCGCCCACGGTGATTTTGATGCGCCCATCCTGGCAGCGACGCCGCTCGGCAATGTCCATTTTGCCCAGAATCTTGATACGTGAGATGATGGCACCCAGCAGCCGGCGAGGCGGGCTATCACGTTCGACCAGCACGCCATCGATCCGGTAACGGATGCGGACGCGGGTTTCGAACGGCTCGACATGAATATCGCTGGCCCGCAGCTGGACCGCTTCGGCAATCATCAGATGGACCAGCCGCACGACCGGGGCACTGCTCTCATCGACCGACTCGTCATCCGCGATCGTTTCGTCTTCGGTTTCGGTGAAGTCGATCGCGGTATCGGTGAATTCTTGCAGCATCGAGTCGGTACTTTCCCCCTCGATTTGCCCGTAATACTTGTTGATCGCTTCCAGAATCTTCCCGCGAGGCGCCAGCGCGATGTCGATTTTTCGGTTAAGAATGAACCGCAGTTTATCGAAGGTCTCCAGATCGAGCGGATCGTGGGCCACGACCACCAACGAGTCGTCTTTCTCTTCCATCGGCAAGATGACGTTTTCTCGAGCGACCGACTGCGGCACCAATTCGACGACATCGGCCGCAATCGTGACCTCGGCCAAGTCGACATAGGGCAGGCTGTGCTCTTTGGCGACCGCCTTCATGACTTCGTCGCCGGTAGCGTAGCCTAGCTTCACGAGCGCATCGGCGACGCTCATTTTCTGCTGTTTCGCCATTTGCTCGGCTTCTGCGAGCTGTTCAGCGCCGATTAACTTCTGCTTGATCAGGATGTCAGTGAACTTGGGCATCAATTTTGTTCCGGTTGGTTTTTTGGACGGTCAGCGCTGGTAAACGCTTTAGCCGCCACTCTTTATCGGGTGAAAACGAGCCATTTCACCCGGCCTGCTCCTCTATTCGCCTAGTTTAGAAGGGAATTACCGGCTCGGAAGGGTACAAACCCAGACAAATTAGAACCAATCGGCGACGAATGGACCCGTAAAGGTGGGTTTTGACCGAGAAATGGGGCAGCAGCCCGCGGCAGACGAGCGGATCGCCGCAAACCAATGTTCGTCGTACCGGCTTCAGCCGGAAGTCCGCGACATCTGCCCACAAGGCGGGACGACCCAAAGGCTGGACAACCCACAAGGCGGGACGACTTTCCAATACAAACGTGCGACCGGCCCTAGGCTGCTGCAGCGTACCTA
>CAYZRS010000056.1:6080-12812 GCA_964480915.1 uncultured Pirellulaceae bacterium
CCGCCCACTAGATGTCGTAATACATGCAGAATTCATACGGATGAGGCCGCAACCTTAACGCGTCCACTTCGTTAACACGCTTGTACTGAATCCAAGTCTTCACGACATCTTCCGTAAACACATCGCCACGCAAGAGGAATTCGTGATCCGCCTCGAGCGCGTTCAGCGCTTCGTCGAGCGAAGCGGGAGTCTGCGGGATGTCGGCCAGTTGCTCGGGCGGCAAATCGTAGATGTCCTTATCCATCGCCTCGCCAGGATGCATCTTGTTCTGAATGCCGTCGATGACTGCCATCAGCATGGCAGCAAAGGCCAGGTACGGATTGCAGCTCGGATCGGGACAGCGGAACTCGACTCGTTTTGCTTTCGGGCTGGGGCTGTACATCGGAATACGGCAAGCGGCCGAACGGTTCCGCTGCGAATAGGCCAACTGCGTCGGCGCTTCGTAGCCAGGCACAAGGCGTTTGTAGCTGTTGGTCGTCGGATTGGTGAATGCCAACAGGGCGGGCGCATGATGCAACAGACCACCAATCGCATACAGCCCCATGTCGCTCAGTCCGGCATAGCCACCCCCGGCGAACAACGGCTGATCATCTTTCCATAGCGAGACGTGCGTGTGCATGCCGCTGCCGTTATCGCCGAAGATCGGCTTCGGCATGAACGTCACGGTGCGGTTATGTCGTCGCGCCGTGTTCTTGACGATGTACTTATAGAGCAGCAACGCATCGGCCGCGCTTACCAGCTCCTGATATTTCAGATCAATTTCCGACTGGCCCGCCGTCCCCACTTCGTGATGCTGACACTCGACATCCAAACCACACTCAATCATCGTCTGCATCATCTCGTTGCGCAGATCCATTAGTTGATCGGCGGGCGGAACGGGAAAGTAACCTTCCTTATGTCGTAGCTTATAACCCAAGTTGGGATTCTCTTGCCGGCCTCGGTTCCATTGCCCTTCGATGCTGTCGACGTGGTAGTAGCCTTCATGCGCGTTTTGCTCGAACCTCACATCATCAAAGATGAAGAACTCTGCTTCGGCACCAAAGAAGGCCGTGTCGGCGATGCCGGTACTCTTAAGATAATTGTCCGCTTTGCGTGCCACGTTGCGCGGATCGCGCGAGTAATCTTCACCCGTGAGCGGATCTTGAATGTTGCAAATCAGGACCAAGGTCGGCAACGCGGTAAACGGATCGACGAACAGCGATTCGGCTTGAGGCACGACTAACATGTCGCTCTCGTTGATCGCCTGCCACCCACGAATGCTCGAGCCGTCGAACCCCAACCCGTTTTCGAACACGTCTTCGTCCAGCTTGTCGACCGGGATCGTGAAGTGTTGCCAAAGGCCCGGAAAGTCCATGAAACGAAAATCTACGGCTCCGATCGCTTCTTCGCGACAGAGCGCAATGACTTCGCGTGGAGTCATCTGTTTACCCGCCATAGGTTTCATCCTGTATCCAGTTCAATAAAAACGCGGGACCCGGCTGACCGGGCCCCGCAGCGATTATGTGCCGTTGGATTCGCCGAGCGGAAGTCGGCTACGACCGAAGCGTTGCCAAAATTCGCGAAGCGACTTTGTAAGGATCGGCGTGCGAAGAGGGGCGACGATCTTCCAGATAGCCTTTCCAGCCATCATTGGCCGTGCCAACCGGAATTCGGATCGACGCGCCTCGGTCGCTGACACCAAAACTAAACTGGTCAATCGACTGCGTTTCGTGGAGACCGGTCAAGCGATGATCGTTGTCCGAACCGTAGGCTGCGATGTGCTCTTCGTGAACGCCACGGAACTTTTCGCAGATCGATTTGATCAGTTCTTCACCACCCTTTTCTCGAATATCGGTGGTCGAGAAGTTGGTGTGCATGCCGCTGCCGTTCCAGTCACCCTTCACCGGCTTCGGATGCAGGTCGACGATGACGCCATATTTTTCTGCGGTGCGATACAGGAAGTAACGAGAAAGCCACAGATCATCGGAGGCCGCCTTGGCACCTTTGCCAAACAACTGATATTCCCACTGCCCCTTCATGACTTCGGCGTTGATACCGGTCACACCCAGCCCTGCTTCCAGACAGATGTCCAAGTGCTCTTCGACAAGGTCGCGACCGACGCAGTTCTGCGTTCCCACACTGCAATAGTACGGTCCTTGCGGCCCGGGAAAACCGTTGGCTGGGAAACCAAGCGGAAGACCATCCTTCATCAACGTGTACTCTTGCTCATAACCGAGCCACAAATCGCCATCATCTTCCCAGCCACCACGCGTATTGGAGGCGTGAAGCGAGCCGTCTGCGTTGAGCACTTCGCACATCACGAGAAATGCATTCTTGCGAGTCGGATCGGGCACAATGCGAATCGGTTTGAGCAGACAATCGGACGAACTGCCTTCAGCCTGTTCGGTGGAGCTACCGTCAAAGGACCATTCGGGGCAGTCGCCAGGCTTACTAGGCTCTTTGCTGATCACCTTCGTCTTACTGCGCATCATGGGCTCGGGCGTGTAACCATCAAGCCAAATGTATTCGAGTTTGTAGCTCATTCCACGATCTTTCCTGTATCGAAAAACAATGATTCGCGTCGTGCTCAACGACGATTTCGAGTGAGCCGACCTACGCAGATCGAATCTGCTGTGGCTCACAGGAATGCTGAATTCGCCGTCACGACGCCCCATACGTCGCCGCCTTCGACAGCCGCTTTCCGGGGGCCGGAGTCGATTTGAATCCCAAATCACATCCCAGAAAGCATGTCCGCCGCTGCACTGGTAAGCACACGCCATGCCAGCACGCGAGCATGATAACAACATTCGGCGTGCCTAATCAGCACCCATCATTGGCCTTACGACACGGGAGGCCGTGCAAGAATTATTCTCCCGCAACCGCAGAATGCCCGCTTCTTGGGCAACTACTGAGGCGAAAACGGGCAGCGGTTGTACCGATTTTTGGGGGCGAGACGATTGGCAGAATCGTCCGGCAAGCCGCCCCGCTTCGAGCGTGGATCGGATCGCACCCCCCCCCAAACTTCTGACGACGTGGCTTTCCGCTTGAGCACGCCTGATCCTACAAATTCGCCAGTGTCCCCGAGCTGTCGCCGACGGTCGCGCCCTCCACACCCCACCGCTGCAGCAATGAGACGTAAAGATTTGTGAGCGGCGTATCGAGTGGATACCGAACGTGTCGCCCTGACTGAATCGTGCCGTCGAAATTTCCCGCAAGCACGATCGGCAAGTCAGAATGCTGATGTTGGTTACCGTCCGCAATGCCGCTGCCATAGACGATCAACGTGCGATCGAGCAACGTCCCGCTCTCCTCCCGTGTTGTCCGCAATCGCTCTACGAATTTGCCAAACAGTGACGCGTGGAATTTGTTGATCTCGGCGATGCTGGCAATCTTCTTTTCCTGACGGCCGTGATGAGACAATTCGTGATGCCCTTCGCTGATGCCAATCTCCTGGTAGCTGCGATTGCTACCCTCGTTGCCAAACACGAATGTCGAAATGCGGGTCGCATCCATCCGAAAAGCGATCACGAGCAGATCGAGCATCAACTGCGCGTAGTCTGAATACTTATTCGGGATGCCGATCGGCCTGGCCGCTTGATGCTCGTCACTGATCCCCAGCTGCTGTACCCGCCGTTCCACGTCACGGACCGAGTACAGGTACTCGTCCATTTTGCGGCGATCCTGGACGCTCATCTTCGGTTGCAACGATTTCGCCTCTGCCATCACGTGATCGAGGATGCTCCGCCGTTCCTCGAAGACGCGCTGCATCGCTTGGGGATCGTTCGTCGCACCGCCACCGAACAAGCGATCAAACACGGACCGCGGATTGACATCTTTCGGAACCGGCGAAGTCTCGGTCCGCCATGACAAGTTGGACGAGTAGGCACAGCTGTAGCCCGAATCGCAATTCCCGGCGACATGCCCCGCTTCGAGCCCCAGTTCGAGTGAAGCCAAGCGCGTTTGGTCCGCGACGACGCGGGCCGCCAATTGATCGACCGAAACGCCGTTGCGAATATCTTTGCCGCCCGTTTTCCGCGGATGAGCGCCGGTCAGGAATGCGGCCATCGAACGCGCGTGGTCACCCGGCCCATCGCCTTGTGCGTCGGCGCCGCGAAGTCGCAAACCGCTGACAAACGTCAACTGCTGCTTCAGATGCTCCAACTGCGCAAACGTCTCTGGCAGGCGGGTCAGCTTCCCTTCCTTGGCCGGCACCCAATTCGGCATATGGGCACCGTTAGGAACGTACATGAACACCATCCGTTGCCGTTTTTCCAGCGAGGTCGCAGCTTGGGCCGGCCGAGCCGCCAGCGACTCCAGCAGCGGCAGCGTGACCATCGTTCCCAGGCCACGCAAGAACTTGCGGCGATCGAGTGTCGGCTTCAGAGGAGACATTGCTGGCGGACCTTTGTCTGGGGAGGTGCAGTTTCTACGGTGACGATTTAGGCGTTTGGGGAACCGCAGCTAAGGTGTCGGCTCGGTCGCTTCCTGACGGGAAACACTGCGCCGCCGGAAGGCGTCGCTGAGGACGACCCCTTCCGCGATCGACGCAAAGCGGTCTCCGTCGCGGCGGACTTTCTTCACGATGGCTCGCAGCGTGCATTCGTCAAACGGCTCGACCTGTCGTCCAACGGCGTAGGTAAACAACTTTTCGGTCAAACAGCGGATGAAGTCGTCCGCATATGCTTCGCGCAACAGTCGGCGCAATTCCGCTGCACCGGCCACCTTCGAGCCGTCTGGAAATTCGGCCGTCGTATCGAGCGGTTCGCCCCGCTCGTCCGTATCTCGCTTGGCACCGATCGCATCAAACTCTTCCAAAGCGAAGCCCAACGCGTCCATTTTGGCATGGCAGGCCGCACATTGCTTGCTGGCTCGATGCTGTTCTAACATTTCACGCAGACTGGCCGAAGCATTCATTTGGGCCTCGTCCAGTTGATCGACGCCAGGGGCGGGAGGTGGCGGCGGGTCACCCAAAATATTCTCCAGAATCCATTTTCCCCGCATGACGGGAGAAGTGCGCGTCGGCCTCGCCGTCGAAGCTAACACGGCCGCTTGCGTGAGGACTCCCCCACGGTCCCCCTCCTTTAAGCTGACCTTGCGGAACTTGTCCGAGTCGCCTTTCGAGAGGCCATACAACTGAGCCAATCGGCCATCGATGAACGTATAATCCGCATCCAACATATCCAACACACTGCGGTCGCTGCGCACGATACTGGCAACGAACATTTGCGTTTCCATCCGCATCGATTCCAACAACTCGGCATCGAATTCAGGGTACAGCTGGGTATCTTTGGTTAACTCGTCCAATCGCCTCAGTTGCAGCCATTGATCGACAAAGTTGAGCACGATCGCAGTCGACCGCCGATCGGCCAGCATCCGTTTGGTCACCGCCTTCAACTGCTCATCGGTTCGCAATCGGCCGGCGCGTGCCTCTTCCATTAACCAAGCATCGGGCATGCTGCTCCAGAGGAAGTACGACAGCCGATTGGCCACGTCGAAATCGTTCAGCACCCGCACGTCGGCGCGGTCGGTCGCTGCGCCGGCCGATTCGACTCGATAGAGAAACTTGGGGGAGACCAACGCGACTTTGATCGCCATTCTCATCTTGTCGTTCCGGTTCCCACCGACCGAATTGATCAAGGCGACAAATTCCTGCACTTCCGTTTTTGTCACTTCGCGCCGGTAAGCACGGGGTAAAAACCGCTTCACAAACTCCTCTGTCGAAACCGGCTCACCATTTCCCAGGGAAGCGAATCGATTCAGCTCATCCGACCAATTCTGAATCGACCCAAAGGGGCCATTCACGGCGACTTGATGCAGAATCAGGTTGCGATCGCGATCGCCCGGATTGGCGGCCCGCGGTTGGTAGTAGTCGTTCTTGTATCGGATCGTGAGCGTATGCTGACCGGCCCGCAACCGTCTTTCGAATGCGTGTTTGCCAACCGTTCCCGAGGGGGCTTTCAGCTCGAGCGACTTCACGACTTTGTTATCCAGCAGCAGGTCGGCTTGCACCCAGTTAGGGCCCGCTTGTTCGGGCGCGAGCTTCACTTCCATTCGATATCGACCGTCGGCCGGCACGCGGATCGCGACATCGAGATCGGCATTGGAAGACATATGATGCTGGTCGCCATCCACATGCGTTCCCAACGTCGGCTCGACACCATCGCCAGCGATGCGAAACTGAAAATCGCCATCAGCAATCCCGACGACCGAGGCGGCAATCGCTTCGGCGGCGATCAAGTACTTTTCATAGTGCAACGGAGAGAGCGTCAGTACGTCGCCAATGTTGTCGAATCCGTGCCCAATGTCATCACTGGGAAAATCGTCGACTTCGGCGTAGTCGAATCCCAGCAGGTCTTTCACCGTCCGACGATATTCGTATCGCGTGAGCCGCCGCAGCGTGACCTGGCCCGGATTTGTGGGGCCGCTACAGTCGATGTGCCGCAGCCGCGTTTGCATCTGTTTTACGACTTGGTGGCGTGCTGCGGCCGGCGGCTGTTCGGCATCCTCAGGAGGCATGCGTTGGAATTCAATATTCCTGACAACCGCCTGCCACAACTTGCGATCGATGGTTTGGCGAGCTTCGCCGGTCAAAGATTCCAGCGACGTGCCCCCTTCCGGCTCGTCCCCCTGATGACAATCGAGACAGTAGTTGGCAACGAAGGGGCCGACTTGCCAGTCATTCGCATCGAGTTCGTCCGCGGCAACGCTGGTGCTAATGCTGAAACAGAGCGCAGCGCCACAACTGAGCAGGGC
>CAYZRS010000056.1:12912-31969 GCA_964480915.1 uncultured Pirellulaceae bacterium
GAGCAGGGCAGGGACGTAGAAATATCGATGTGATGGTTCGGAAGAACGCATGCCGAATGACTCGGGGCGAAGGAAGTACTGCCGGCTTTCAGTATAGCCGAACGAACTCCGCTCGATGCGAGGCAAACCACGCAGCCGAGCGGCGGTCACCGAAACCTTCGGCAGAATCTGTCACTCTCAGCTGGCCTTGGCCGCCTGGTCATTTTCATCATCATGGCGGATCAGCGACACACGGGCCGGTGAACTCTTAAACCAAAGCGCCAAGAAGGAGGGAACGAGCAGCGTGCGAACGACAAACGTGTCGAGCAAAACACCCAGCGACAAGGCAAACCCGAGCTCAATCATCGCCCGCAGGCTACCGCTCATCATGGAGACGAACGTACCGGCCATGATGACGCCGCAGCTGGTGATGATGCCTCCCGTCTTCACGATCGCGCGACGCAACCCGGCAACATCGCCATGCAATTTCTGCTCTTCAAAAACGCGCGTCGCGAGGTAGATGTTGTAATCCTGTCCGATCGCCACCAAGATCACGAACAGATAAATCGGCACCTGCCAGTCGAGCCCGACGAACGTATTGCCGTACAGCCACGAGAAGAACAATTCGGTAATGCCCATGGTGACGTAGTAGCTGAACAGGACCGACACGATCAGGTAGATGCAAACGACGGGGCGCCGCAGGATGATCAATAGCACCAACAACACGGCCGATACGACTAGGACTTTGATCCGCGTGTCATCGGAACGGGTGACGCTGCGTAGGTCTCGAATGGCGGCGGTGGTGCCGGCGTAGGCGAATTCCGTTCCCTGCCAGAAGGACCCGGGCTCGTCCTTCAACGCCTGGAGGAATTCATCAACCTTGTTGAGCGTCTCGGTCGCCTCAATCGTGAACGGGTCAAAATTGAGAATGAGCTCCAATCGAGTCACATCCCCTTCGAGCGCTGGTACATCGGTGAGGAAGATCGAGCGGCTGAGCGGATGCGTTCGCAACAGGATCTTGCGGCGTCCCTTTTTGCTCGTGACGGAAAACGGGCGCGGCGGGTCGCCGAGCGGTTCGGCGATACTGCGGACTGCCTGCACATCTTTCATTTCGTAGAGCTTCTTCGTCAGCTCTTCGATTTCGGCCAAGCCTTCGTTGCTTTCGAATTGGCCGTCTTCTTTCTTGGCCAAAATGATCAGCGGGCCACTTTCACCAATCGGGAAGTGTCGCTTCAGCATTTCGGTGCCCGCCTTGCTGGTATCTTCACTCGAAAGATCGGCCAACAGGTCGTACGTGATTCGTTCCCGTTTTTCGCGCAAGTCAAACCAACTGCGGGGCGGGAAGAGCCAGGGACCTTCGCCTTGCTGTCGCGCCACCTGACGTTTGTTTTGTTGTTGGTCGCCCGACCATCCAAATTCCATCGGAGCCAACCCGCCGCCGTACCAAGCGAACGGCAACATCAATAGGATCGAGCAAACCAAAATGCGACCTGGGTACGTGACAATCCAGCCCGAGATGCGTTCCCACATCGGGCTTCCTTCTTCCGAGCCACGCAGGTTCTTATTGCCAAAAGGCCAGAAGACGGCCGGACCGAGGGCTCGCAAAATCGCCGGAGCCAAGGTCATGCAGGCCAACAGCGTGAAGAACAGACAGATGCCGATCGCCGGACCACTGTTACGAAACTTGCCAAAGTCGGCGAAAAACATCATGCCGAGGCCGACAATCGTTGTCAGCGCGCTGGCCACGAGCGCCTCGCCCACGTTGCCCAACGCATTCTCGATCGCTTTCTCTTGATCGGGGTTTTTAGCCAGTTCTTCGCGGTACCGCGAAATGAGGAACAGGCAGAAGTCGGTTCCGGCACCGAACAGGATCACGGTGATGAAGATCTTCGTCGTCGTAAAGACTTTGAAGTTCCACCAATCCATCCCGGGCAGCAGATGCAACTGCGTCAGCGCCGCGACGACGCTCGTCGAAATCAGCAACGAAATGACGATCGTCGTCAAAGGAACCGCGACCAGGAGGGGCGAGCGATAGACGAGCCCCAAGATGATCACGACCAAGATCACCGTACAGATTTCAGTGTTGTCGATGCTGTGCTGTGCCGCTCGCAGAATGTCGCCGCCAACCGAAGCCGACCCAGAAATCCCTAGTTGCAAGCCGCGCGCCGCCTTGCCGACCGGGCTGCTCATGATCTCATCGACGTGCTTTTCCATCATCCCAATGATGCGCACATTGTCGACGGCCAAGAATTCGTTCGACAGCTGCAAGACGATCAGGTGCGATTGTCCATCGGTGCTCTTCAGCTTTTCGCCCACGACGTCGTTGTGACGAGTCCACACATCGAGCAAGGGCAGGTCGGTCGCGTTCTCTGGAAATATTTTGTCCGGAAACTTGGCAAGTTCGGGCTGCACTTCCCAAGCGATGACTCGGTCCGCTTCCGACTCCTCGCGCATCCCCAATCGCTCGTGCACGATCGATCGGTTATGGAGTGCCTCGGCAAACTGCTCATCGACACGGATCGCCTCGTCGAGCGCCGCCTTCGCCGATTCTAATTCGCTGTCGTACATCCTCTGCAGACGTTTCGCCTCGATCACGTCGCCCGCTTCACTCACCCGAGCAAACTTCTCCTTCAACTCTTCTGATCGCTGGATGGCGACCGCGGCGCGACGATTGAAGTAAGGCAGCGCAATCTGATCGGCGACTGCAAAATCGGCCTCTTTCAATTGACCGTCGAGTCGGCTGAGCACAAAACAGACGTGGCTCTTGGCGCGATTGTCGGGAAATGCCTCTTCCAGCATCGCTTCGGCGCGCAGACTCGGCTTGTCGGCAGGCAGATAGGCCAAGTCGCCATCATGCGTAATGTTGTCCCACTGAGGCGCCGTCGCGCGGATCGAAACCAACGCCACAATCCACACCAGAATGACAAGCAACCAATGTCGAGAAACAAAGTTCCCCAGCTTTGTAAACATTCAAGACTCTTCAACGAACGTATTTGATTTTTGATTTCGGTTGGACGCTCGGCGCCCGCCGCTTTTCAATGAAGTCACCAAAGTGCCACCTCATTGGTCGCGAAACCGAGTCGCCCTGCGCACGTGCTAGCATGAAATCTAGCGAGGCGAAATTATAACCGCAGCTTGACCGCCGGGCGAACTCTTCCTCCACGAACTGCTGGCAAAAATGGCCTCGGTTTCCCTGCGACAGTGCACGACCGTTGATTATTACGGAATTGTCCTATCTTCAGCCGCAAGAAACTCGGTCGAGGCACGATGTTCGAGCGATCGAAAATCGACCTGCGCGGCTAGCAGCGGGTTGCCGGTTAAGCAATCTAGGGGGAAATCCCAGCCCGATTCGATCCCGGTAGGATCGACTTCGTTTTCGCGAGCGAGACGATCAGCCGGCCTCAGCGAAGCACTGCTCGGCCGGGCATGGGCGACGGCCCCGGTGCTCTCCCGTGAAACTGGGCACGCCAATTCGTGAATGAATTCGACCGCCGGTTCCTGAGAAAATGGCGCTGTCGGCCGAGAGCCAAGCGAGCCATCCGGCGCTGAGCGAGTCGAACTTGGTAGACAGGGCCGGCGTTTCATCCGACCAGTCGGTCGTTCATCCGGCTTTCCGGTCGTTCACTCGGCCAGGGCCAAGCAACTAGCGGTTTCGTGTCGCCAGTGACAACTGCTTCGCGGTGTCGAGAGCCGCCGACACGACGGGGTCATTAAGATTGGGAGTATCGCTGGAAAGCTGAATTTCGGTTTCCAGCGAGGCCACTTCGCGATGTGGCGAGACGCCCTGGTCACTGATGGCTCGTCCACTCGGTGAGTAGAACTTGGCGGTCGTCAGTCGCACCCCGGCGCGAGCGGTGCTGAGCGGGAAGATGCCTTGCACCGACCCTTTGCCGTAGCTGCGTTCGCCGATGACGGTACCTCGACCATGATCACGAATCGCGGCGGCCAAGATTTCGCTCGCACTGGCCGTATCACGATCGACGAGGATCACCAGCGGAACTCGCCAAGTACCGGCTCGATGTGCCTTGTAGTCAAAGTCTTCACGTGCACTGCGGCCTCGCGTTGAAACAATCGTGCCGCCGGTGAGAAACTTATCGGACACTTCGACCGATGCGGTCAGCAGTCCACCTGGGTTTCCACGAAGATCGATGATCAGGCTTTGCATCCCTTTGCGTTGTAGTTCCCAGAGTGCCGCATCGACATCGCGGCTGGTCGTTTTCTGGAAGCTTGTAAGTCGGAAGTAGCCGACTCCCCCTTCACGATCAACAATCGCGACCTGCTCGACGCAGGGAACTTCGACACGCTCACGCCGAACCTGAACTCGACGATCGATCGCATTGGCTCGGTTAATGCGAACCGAAACGACCGAGCCCTGTTCACCTTTCAGCATTTCCGCCGCACGCTCTGACGAGATCGTATCGGTCGCAACCCCGTCGACGGCCGTAATTCGATCGCCGGCCATGATGCCCGCTTTGGCGGCCGGACCTTCCGGGATCACTTTGACGATTAGCAGGGCGTTTTCCTCCGCTTTCAGTTCGACGCCGAGCCCAACGAAGTTACCTTCGATTTGGTTGTAAACGTCATCCAACTGGCCACCGCTGAGGTAGGTCGAGTAGCGATCGAGGGAACCGATGGCTCCGCAACTGTATTCGTTGATGGCGACGGTCGGATTCAGGCCCAGGTCCTGTTGAGCCAAACGAGCGGCGTAATAGACCATCTCTTTCGCTTCGTCGCGAGTGGCGACTCGCCGACGATTGACGTCATCGCGAAGCCGGTGCCGAAAGGCCGTGATCTTGGCTGCTGAGATACTGTTCAGGTAGCGATCTTGAAACGGTTTCTTCGTGAGGGCGATGTCCAGATTCGCGGTCCCTCGCCAAGTCAAGTTTTGCCAGTTCGGCTCGGTCACGTAGTGCGACTGGATTTTTAGTAGCACCTCATTAAAGGCATCCTTCGACTGCGACTCGGACATCGTCGACAGCATTTGCAAGTAGCTCGAATCGACAACGCGGCGGTCGAGGTCGACATGAATCTGAGCCAGCGTGCGACGCAGCTTCAGTTTCTCGTCGGCCGGATAGGTGTGCGTCGCTTCCTCGTAGTGAGCCAATGCATCGAGCCAACGACCTTCCTGTTCAAACGCTCGACCTTGGCGAATGATCGTCTCGAGATCGGCCGGACCGGCTTCTACGGCCGATGGAATCATGACCTGCGTCGGCGGGTCGGTGAGGGTTGTCGACTGAGCCGACAGCGAGGACCAAGTGCAACTGGTGAGCGCTGCGATTAGTGCCAATGAGCCGACACGAATCGATGAGTGTTTGAATGTCACGTTGGGCCCCGGATTGTCCGTAATGGGTTCAATTTGAACGGGGGGAGATTGGTGACAATCTGGTGAGCATCCGGGCCCAAGTGCTTGCCAACCCCGTTACAGTCCTTCTCTTCGAGGTTGCCTGGAAGTCCCTAGAGGCGAACCTGCGAGAGTATAGGTCACGTTCCAGACACGGTCAAAGAAACGCAAACCATTTACCCGCATTCCTAATCGATACATGCTGACCAACCGCAATCGCTGGTTGCAACTGAAACGACAAACCCCAATCAGCGGGGCAGATCATTTTGTTTCAAGTCCCAAATTGCTGTCGGGAATACGAGTCACTCTCGATACGGCAGCGCGAACCCAACGGTTCGACGCGCTGTCACTCGTTTCGGGGCGAGCTTTGCTGTCACGGCTGATACGACCGGCAAAGCTTGCCATGCGCATTGGCGACGAACCTTGACCTGCCGAGGGACTGGACGAGAGAACGGCAGCACAGACGGACGAAACGGCGGAAAATATCGAGACTGATCACTCGAGCAGACGCCACTAGAATGCCGTTTCCAGTTGTAAGTCGGCAGCGACTGTCTTATTCTAAGATGCGGCGTGTTTGCGTTATCGGTACCGCTGGGCGGAAGCGGAGGCCGAAACCATCTTCCGACCAGTTGTCCTCTCTCTATTTATCTCTCAATTTCTATCCAAATCAATTAAGACCGAGGAGCCTCCACCGTGGCCACCGCCGATTCGAGCACCAATACATCTGACGCCTCCGCACAACTTCTTTCCGGCGCCGAAATCGTCGTCGAGGGGATGATTCGCCAAGGTGTCGATGTGTTGTTCGCCTACCCGGGCGGAGCCAGCATGCCGCTGCACCAAGCGCTGCGGAAATACTCGGATCAGATCCGCACGATCTTGCCTCGCCACGAACAGGGGGGCGGCTTTGCTGCTCAGGGCTATGCTCGGGCGACGGGCAAAGTGGGCGTCTGCATGGCGACCAGTGGCCCCGGCGCCACGAACCTGGTCACTCCGTTGGCCGACGCAAAACTGGACAGCATTCCCATCATCGCGTTCACCGGTCAGGTCAAGACGCACGTCATCGGCTCGGACGCCTTTCAAGAGACGCCGATCGTCGAGGTCTGCCGGGCGATCACCAAACACCACTACCTCGTCACCGACGTCAACGATCTGCCTCGGATCATCAACGAAGCATTCCACGTAGCGACGACCGGCCGACCGGGCCCCGTCTTGATCGACCTGCCCAAAGACGTTCAAGAAGGTCGGATCATGCCCGATTGGGACCAGGCGTTGAAACTGCCTGGCTACCGTGTTCAAAAACACGAGTCAAAACCGGAACAAGTTCGCCAAGTCGCGGCGGCGATCAAACTGGCAAAACGTCCGGTCATCTACGCGGGCGGCGGCATCGTCGCTTCGGAAGCGAGTGAAGCGCTGCGGACGCTGGTTGCAAAAACAAAAATCCCCGTCGCGATGACGGTCATGGGACTGGGCGCTTTCCCCAGCACCGATCCGTTATCACTCGACATGCTGGGCATGCACGGCAGCGTCTATTCCAACATGGCCGTCGACTCGGCCGACCTGGTTTTGGCACTCGGCGTCCGCTTCGATGATCGCGTCACAGGAAAACTGTCTGAATTCGCCAAGCATGCCAAAATCGTCCACGTCGATATCGACGCGTCCGAATTGAACAAGAACAAGCTGGCTCACATTCCCATCTGCAGCGACGCGCAACAATTCTTGGACGAACTGAACAAGATCGTCGAACCGAACACCGACCTCTCGGCGTGGCACAAACAGTGCGACGAATGGAAAAAGGCCGATCCGTTTAAGTACGACGAGTCGTACGACGGCATTCTGCCCCAACATGCCATCCGTGAACTGTGGAAAGTGACGAAGGAGATGGACCCGATCGTCACGGTCGGCGTGGGCCAACATCAGATGTGGGCGGCTCAGTACTATAAGTTCAACGAGCCACGTCGTTGGCAGTCGAGTAGCGGTCTCGGGACGATGGGCTTTGGCCTTCCCTCGGCGATGGGTGCGCAAATCGCTTGTCCCGATCGTTTAGTGATTGACATCGACGGTGACGGCAGCTTCCAAATGAACATTCAGGAACTGGCTACCTGCTTCTGCGAAAAAATGCCGGTCAAAGTTCTACTGCTGAACAACCAGCATCTGGGGATGGTTGTTCAGTGGGAGGACCGCTTCATGGACGGCAACCGGGCTCACACCTACCTTGGCCCAATCGATGACAAGGAAGCGCTTGGGCAAGGCGAAGGCGCCTTTGCGGCCGAACGCTACCCGGATTTCGTGAGCATCGCCAAAGGCTACGGCTGTGGTTCGGCCACGGTCAGCAAGAAGGCCGACTTGAACGCGGCGCTGAAAGAGATGATCGCCTACGATGGTCCCTATGTCCTGGACGTCGAAGTTCCCTATCAGCAGCACGTCCTGCCGATGATTCCCAGCGGCGGAACAGTGCGTGACTTGATCAAAGAGTAGTCGGCAACTCACTGTCGACCGGTTCGGCACGCAGGACGTTACATTCGGTGTCTTACCTAAGGACTTTGCGTTGAATCAGACGACGAGCGAAACGCCCCAGGGCACGAACCACGGATCGATGCTGCTCACGGTCCTTATTCTCGTCGGGTTGGTGGCCGGCGCTGCCGTGGGAGAGTGGCTTTTCCAGCGGTACGACGGCAACGTGCCCGGGTCGATCGTCGACACGTTCGATTTCATCGGACGCACATGTTTCGTCAATCTGCTGAAGATGGTGTTGGTGCCGCTGGTTGTTTCGAGCGTCATCGTCGGAGTCACTTCGGTCGGCGATCCGGCCGATCTTGGCTGGCTGGGATTATGGACCGTCGTCTATTACGTGGCCACGATGTTGATTGCGGTCATCTTGGGCGTCGTGCTCGTCACCACGATCCAACCGGGCAGCGGATTCGAAACGGCGTTTCGCGACAAACAGGTCGAACAGTTTGAAGCGACCGAAGGGACGGCGCAGGAACGAACGCAAAGCGCGAGCGGAACAGGGCTGTGGGGCGCCTGCCAAAACATCGTCAAGCAAATGATTCCGACGAACCCGCTGGGCTCAGCCGCTAAGGGACAACTGCTGCCGGTGATCTCGTTTTGCATCATGTTCGGCATCGCGATGACGTTTGTGGGTGAGAAGAGTCGCGCCTTACGCGAATTTTTCGAAGCGCTGTTTGCCGCGACGATGCAGTTGGTCGAGTGGATCTTATGGCTCGCCCCGATCGGTGTCTTTGCGCTGTTGGTCTGGACCGTTTCTCGGATCGGGTTGGTGACGTTGGCCGGCCCGCTGGCCAAGTTTGTCGCCACCGTCTTGATCGGACTTAGCATCCACGGCCTGATCATTCTGCCACTTGTCTTGATTGTGTTTGGCCGCGCCAACCCGATTTCATACTTCTTCGCCATGAAAGCGGCGCTGCTGACAGCGCTGGGGACCGATTCGTCGAGTGCGACGTTGCCCGTAACGCTCGACTGTGCAGAAGGGGAGGGCGGCTGTAGCCGCAGAGCGGCTCGTTTTGTGTTGCCGCTGGGCGCGACGATCAACATGGACGGCACGGCGCTCTATGAAGCGGTAACCGTTGTCTTTCTCTTCCAGTGCTTCGGGATCGAATTGGGAGCGACCGAACTGGCGATCATCGTGTTGACATCGACGCTGGCGGCGATCGGAGCCGCCGGCATTCCGTCCGCCGGCCTGGTGACGATGGTGATCGTACTCGAAGCGGTCAATTCGTCACTCGGGGGCGACAAGATGGTGCCGATTTCCGCCGTCGGCATTATCTGGGGCATCGATCGCCTGCTCGACATGTGCCGGACGGTCGTTAACGTCTGGGGCGATGCGGTCGGAGCGCGGATCCTCTCGAGGCTTGCACCCGATCCCGAGTAGTCGCCTCTCGCTGCGAGGCTGACCCAAAGAAACCCCAGAGGGTCGGGAGTCTTTTTCGGGCAACCGATTAGCCAGTGGGTACCGGCAATAAGCGAAAAAGACTCCCGACCCTTGCCGTGCATCTAAAGGCGCTTGCCGTACAACGTCGCTACGCTGCGGCCATGAACCCTAATCGCCGCTCGACGCTTCCATCGTGAACGACATCGTGATCGGTACATCCCCCGGATCGATGCCGCGCTCTTTCATTCGCCTGTGAATTGCATCTTTGTAGGCGTCCAAGGTTGCTCGCACTTCGGGTGTCGTATTGTCACCCATGAAACGTTCACCATCATTGGAACGACCGTCGACGAACATCCCGACTCGGTTGCCATCTTCCGTGACTTCGGTCACTTTTTGAACTCCGCCGTCAGAAGGTCCGGCTTTGTCTTTCATTTCCTTGATAAAGCCAGGCAGCTCATTGTCACTATTCCGCTGCGCGTCGATCGCTTTATCGAGTTCCTTATTGCGCTCCGCTGGCGGCATATCGAGGATGCGTTGGTAGCGTTTGGCCATGGAGCCCATCGCCTTCGCCATGAAGTCACCTTCAAGCACAATCTGTTGTATTCCTGCACCGTCCGACATCTGCCCCATTTTCTTCGCCAGCTCGGGGGATTCAATCTTGAAGACTTTGCCGTTGGGCACATCGACACCTGGACTCTCGTCGAGGATCTTTTGGATTTCGCGGCCGACAGCCGCCCGCTCCCGATCGGCCCGGCCTTGCCAGTACCAGATTCCGCCCACGACGAGCAGTATCAGCAAGAATATCGCAGTAGAAACAGACTTAGAATTCATGGCTTACCCCGTCTTTTTGTTGGCCTCGAGAGCTTTCTCAACGGTAGTCACCGACCAACCACAAACCTTGCGGCCCATTTTGCATTTCTGCCAGAAGAAATCAAAAAGAGCCCTCAGTCATGACGACCGAGGGCTCTGCTATCGCAATTTCGTTGCGTTTGATCAGCAACGCCGCCGCAAATTTAGCGTTTGAGCGCGTCGCGGATTTCGGTCAACAGATCGACTTCGGAAGGACCGGCCGCGGCATCGACATGCCCCATTCGTTTGCGAGCATTATTGACACCCTTCACGATCAGAAAGATGACAAACGCCAAGATCAAGAAGTTAATGAACGCGGTAATGAAGGCACCGTAGTTCAGCATCAACTTCTGTACTTCGCTTACCATCGCGCCATCTTTTTCAACTTCGACGGTGCGCTCACCAATTTGAGTCGCCAAGCTGCCCAAGTCGACTCCGCCCGTGGCCAGACCGACAATTGGATTGATGAGGTTCTCAACCATCGACCCCACCAGTTGCCCGATGGCGCCACCCATGACGATACCAACCGCCATATCGACCATACTTCCTTTAAGGGCAAATTCCTTGAATTCGCTAATCATGCCCATGCGTTTTTCCTCGCCTGACTCAGAACCACTTTGATAAGACAACGCACGATCGCGTGCGTTTATTGAAAACTTGTGTTGCTAGCTCTTCCTTTAGCGCCTGGCACTTTGCTGGAAATCACTCACACAAGTCAACACGAGTTTCTACGAATCAAAGAGCCTTACCCCACATGAAGGGGAGATTCGAACCACGCCCGGGTCGATGATCGAACCCGATCGGCATCGTCAGACTGGCAACATACGATCGAGCGCCGCTAAGGCAACCGGCCACGGCGGACGACTCGCTTGATAGGTCGTCCACCAGTTCCAGACGGCCTCGGCCAGAGAATCGCCTGACACTTGTTTGTCGGGAAACAAAGGAAGAATCCACTTTTCGATGGCGGCCACTAAGACGGACCGGTCGACATGAACCAGTTCGACAAACTCAGCCGCGCAAAGCGTCGCTGGTAGAAGTGCGAGACTTCCCAACCACGGTAAGCGGTTCTTGTTGAGCGACTCGCTATTCATCGGAACATCGATTTCCAATTGCGAGATGAGCCAAGCCATGCGGACGACTTCGGGTAACTCGGGCGTGGGGTTTGCCAGCATCGCTTCGAACCGAATCGAATTGAAATCGAGGTGAGCCACTCCGCGGCCACCGGCGATCGGCTGGACGAGTGCAATCGTGGCCGAACCTGGAATCACGGCTCGATTGGTCAACTTGGCGATAAAGTGCAACAGCCCCATGCCTCGCGCTTCCCACTGAATCTTCAGCGGCGATTGGCGAGTCTTGAGCGTGTTCACCAAATCTGGAAACTCGGTTCGGCCCCATCGCAAAATCGGTCGTAGCTCATGAGCGACCCGTTCCGGCGTGATGCGAGATTCGGCGCCGAGCAGCTTGCGATAGACGATCGTGCCCAACTCATCGGCACTTTCCGCGTTCAGAGAGACAGCACAGGCCATGTCCCAAAAGAACCGTGAAGGCAAACCGGCCACCTGTGCCAGCACGTCAGCTTCTGCGACGAGCGGCTGTAGATCGGCCATCCCTGCTTGCTCATCGATCGAATCGCCCGACGAGACGACCGAGGCCGCATGCAGAGCGGACATATTCGCGTTGAAAACCCAATTTAGTTGGCAATTCATGATGCGTTGGTTTAGTGAGCTTCTTTGCTGCTGTCTACCCAGTTATCGCCTCATGGGGGCACAATTGCTGGCAACAGGAAACGCTATGGGGCGGCGTCAGGTGAATTGTTAGAATCCCGCTCGCATTTTTCCACCCACGGAAGGGACAATCATGGTTTCGGCTCGCGTCACATTCTGCGCCACAGCAACCTTGCTCGTGGGACTGACAGGTCACTTTGGTTTGGAATCGGCCACGGCGCAAGCGCCATCAACCACGACGCGCCCGCAATCCAACGTGCGTCGAGCGGCGCCACCGAAAGTGGCCGCTCCGCGAGTTCCAGGCGCCACACAACCAGCGAGAATGCCGGCCGCCGCCAACGCAGCCCCAGTCGGTGCGCAGATGGCACAGCTTACTCCAGAGGAAGCAGAGCGGTTGGATCAATTGCTCACGTTCTGGGAAACCCAGAGCAGCAAAGTCAACACGTACAGCTGCAAGTTCACTCGCTACGAATACGACCACGTATTCGGACCGAAAGATCCGCGCATCGCCAAGAGTAAGAGCGTCGGCATCATTCGCTACGCTTCGCCCGACAAAGGTGAATTTAAGATTGAACGAGCACTCGAGTACAAGGCAGCCACCGCCGCTTCCCAGAAAGCCGGTTACCAACCGTTGGCGACCGAGTCGAACGAGCATTGGATTTGTGACGGCACGTCGATTTACGAACTGAATGGCGCCAAGAAACAACTCATTCAACAACAGCTACCTCCCGAACTGCAGGGCAAGAAGATCGCCGACGGCCCGCTGCCGTTCATGTTCGGTGCAGAAAAAGCCAAGCTGCAACAGCGCTACTGGATTCGCGAAGTCAAACCGCCGGCCGAACGACAGAATGAATATTGGTTCGTTGCCTACCCGAAGACTCGGGAAGACGCGGCCAGCTATCAAAAACTGCGTGTCATCCTCGATGGGAAAAATTTCCTGCCAACCGCACTGGAAGTCTATCCGCCAAACTACGACGTACGGACCAACCCGTCCCGTACGGTCTACACGTTCGAAGGCCGCGAAGTCGATAGCCTGATTCATCGTGGTCGACAATTTTTCGACCGCTTCATTTCGCCCAAGACGCCACGCGGCTGGAAGAAAGTCGTCATGCAATTTGGTGTGCCGGCGAACGGCCCGACAGCGCAGACGGCCGCACAAGGTCAGGGTCACCGACAATAAACATTCGGCAGCCAGAAGCTGCCTGCGACATCGCTGCCTGCCAGATTATTCGCACTCCTTCGATATCCGGCTGCGAACAGGCGTTGCCGATCGCTTCCTTCGCGTATAATTAGGCACCCGGCGTAGCTCGTTCCACCGCCGCCTTCCAGTCAACGACACGGGCACTAGAGCATGGCGAACGCGTTCCGATGTTCATCGTTGTTTCAAACGATGACGATACTGATTCTTCTATCGCTCCTCGCCGCGAATCCAATGTCGGCGCAAGAGGTTGCTGACGGCCCCGTGCCGCGGGCGACGGCTCAGATGATTCGTGTCCCGGTTCCGATTCTTGGCAATGTCGATAACCAAGTTCGGCGGACGATTCGGCAGTTGAAGCAGAACCTGCCCGACAACGGCGAAGTACGGCCAATCTTGGTGCTTGAGTTCTGGCCTCCACTCAATCCGGAAGAAGGATCGGCCAGCGAGTTTGAAAGATCGCTATCGCTGGCTCGCTTTCTGTCGGGCAAAGAGCTCAGCGGCATCCGCACCGTCGCCTACTTACCTCGCACCGTGATCGGTCACGCGGTGCTGCCCGTGATTGCCTGCGAGCAGATCATCATGCACCCGGATGCCGAACTGGGCGATGCGGGAGTGAATGAAGACAACCTCTCGATGACCGTCCGCGGCGCTTATCGCGAAATTTCCAATCGCAGGCGGACCGTGCCCGAGGCGGTCGCGCTGGGAATGCTCGATCGGGCCCTATCGGTCTACAAAGCACAAACCAATGACGGCGATCGCTACGTGCTCCAAGACGAAGCTGACGAGTTGAAGGCAGAGAATGCGGTCGATGCGCTCGATACGGTGATCGGAGCGGGCGACATCGGAAAGTTCACGGGACGAGAACTGAGATTGGATCATGGATTCGTCAGCCATTTCGCCGCCGACCGACGTGAACTGGCAGCCGCGCTGTCAGTTTCGGTAAACGACTTGGAACCGAACCCAGGCATGACGGGCGACTGGAAACCGATTCGCATCGCCATCGATGGGCCGATGAACAGTTCCTTAACCAATCGGGTGCAGCGCACGATCGAAGAACGCCTGCGGAACGAAGGGACTAACTTTGTGTTGCTCGACATTAACAGTCCGGGTGGAGCGCCAGCTGCCAGCCTGAATTTGGCGGCGTTCTTGGCCGGCCTCGATGCGGCAAAACTACGGACCGTCGCCTTCGTTTCGAATGAGGCCCGCGCCGACGCGGCGATCGTGGCGATTGCGTGCGACCATCTGGTCATGCACGACGCGGCGACGCTCGGTGGATCGGGCGCTTATCAACCGAGCGAAGACGAACTGCGCGATATGCGAGCGCCAATTCAGCACCTCTGCCGCGAAAAGTCCAAAGCATGGTCGCTACCGGTGGCGATCATGGACCCGACACTCGAAGTCAAACGATACGCGCTGAAAGAGACCGCGATCGTCGACTATTTCAGCGATGACGAATTGTCAGAACAGGTCGACCCGGCTCGGTGGCATGCTGAAGCGGCCGTCACCGACGGGCAACCGCTAGAAACCGACGCGAATCAGGCCGAGGAATATGGGCTCGTCCGCTACGTCGTCGATGGATTTGACGAGGTGAAGCAGCTGTACCAGTTGGAAAACGATCCGACGTTGATCGAACCCAACTGGGCCGACGAGCTGGTCCATCAACTGGCTCAACCGCACGTCGCTGGCACGTTGATGTTTTTTGCCGGCTTTGCACTGATCGTCGAATTGACCTCGCCCGGGATTGGAGCCGGCGCTTTCATTTCGACCGTTTGCTTTTCGCTATTCTTCTGGAGCCAATACCTGAGCGGCACGGCGACTTGGCTGGAAGTCATCTTGTTCGTGTTGGGTATTGCCTTCATCGCGGTCGAAATATTCGTGTTACCCGGTTTCGGTGTGTTCGGGTTGGGCGGTGCGGCGCTGATTGTGGCCTCCTTGATTTTGGCCAGCCAGACATTTGTTTTGCCGCAAAACGAGTACCAGATGCGACAGCTCCCATGGTCGATCCTGTCGGTGGTCCTCGTAGGAGCCGGCGTCGTGTCCGGATTGGTCGTGCTGCGCAAGTACCTCCACCAAGCGCCCATCCTGCGGCGGATGATGCTCGATCCACCAAGCGTTGCTGCAGCAGAATTGGTCGAGCTCGACCCGCTAACACGATTGCTGAACCAAACGGGAGAGACCATCACGCCCCTCATGCCGTCAGGTCGTGCCCGCATCGACGATGACCTCGTCGACGTTGTCAGTGACGGCGCCGCCATCGAACGGGGCGTCCTGGTCCGCGTCACGTCGGTCGATGGAGGCCGCATTTTGGTTTCACCGGCCGATGCGTGAACCGCTGCTGAATACCGGTACTGACAACCCACGCAACGAAACGGTCAGGCACAATTCAGAGCTGTTGGTGGTAAGATAGAAATCGTCACGATCGTTAAAAGGAATATCGAATGCCGGCTTCCGTGTGGGCACTCTTGCTGTTGGTCATTGCGATCGCCATCGTCGTGCTCGAAATGTTCATCCCATCGGGTGGTCTGTTGGCCATCATGGCCGCCGCTTCGCTGCTCGGTTCGATCATCATCGTCTTCAAACACTACGGCATGTTTTGGGGCACTGCCTATCTCGTATTCAATGCGGTGCTGACTCCGTTCGTCATCATGGCGGCGCTTCGCTGGTGGCCTCATACACCGATCGGCCGGAAGATGCTCAACCTCCCACCGGGCGAAAAGGACGACATCACATCGATCCCCAGTTTCGACAAATACAAGCAGCTCATTGGCAAACAGGGGACGGCCGAATCGAAGATGCTACCCAGCGGAACAATCCGAATCGACAATCGCACCCACGACGCGGTGGCTCAAGGCATGGCCATTGATCCGGGACAGACAATCGTTGTTGTGGCCGTCGAAGGAAATCGCATCATCGTGCGTCCGACCTTTGCGGACGAGGAACGTCCCGCCCCGACCGCCGGTCAACCGGCCGATGAGGCGGCCAATTCGCAGCCGGCCGAAGCGCTAGAACAGACGTTTCCTGACCCTTTCGACGATTCGGCCGAGGGTCGCCAGCCATAACCGCTTTCCGCGTTGGTTTTCTGAGGCCACTTCGAGCCATCGACTTCGCCGCTGCCGTCCCCCACAAGCGGCTGCAGCGACCCGACAGTCAGATTCTTTGAGCCAGCCTTCTGTGGTATATTTCTCAGCAGCGTGCGGTATGTTCGCCCTTACAGGAAGTCAACGGAAGGAACATCATGGCAGTGTTGTTTGCTCAAGAAGTCGGCAACGTCCTTTTGATCGCTGGTGGCCTGGTTGCCATTGTCGTCGGACTGGTACTTTTTGCAATCTTCGCGCGTTACTTCACGCTTTGGATTCAGTGCGTAACGACAGGCGCCGGAATTGGCATTTGGGATCTACTCGGCATGACGTTTCGTAACGTCAATCCGAAGGTGATCGTGCAAAGCAAGATCATGGCGGTCCAAGCCGGCCTGGGCGAGCAAACAGGCATCACAAGCAAAGCGTTGGAAGCTCATTACTTGGCTCGCGGCAACGTACCGCAAGTCATCCGCTCGATGATCGCGGCCAACAAGGCCAAGATCGCGCTAACGTTTGATAAAGCACGAGCCATCGATCTTGCCGGCCGCGATGTGTTGGAAGCGGTTCAGACGAGCGTCTACCCCAAAGTCATCGACTGCCCGCCCAAAGAAGGGACGCGACCTTCGCTCGATGCCGTCGCCAAAAACGGCATTCAACTGAAAGTCAAAGCACGCGTCACCGTTCGAGCCAGTCTGGATCGATTGATCGGCGGTGCGGGTGAGGAGACAATCATCGCTCGTGTCGGTGAGGGCATTGTGAGCGCCATCGGTTCGGCCGTGGATCACAAAGAAGTGCTCGAGAACCCTCATCAAATTTCGAAGGCCGTGCTGGCACGGCGGCTCGATTCCCAAACCGCGTTCGAGATCGTTTCGATCGATATCGCCGACATCGATGTGGGCGACAACGTGGGTGCCCGCTTACAAGCCGATCAGGCCGAGGCCGACACGCGCGTTGCGCGGGCCGCCGCCGAAGGGCGTCGCGCGATGGCCGCCGCCGCCGAACAAGAAATGATCGCCAAGATTGAAGAGAGTCGCGCAACGTTGGTCGCTTCGGAATCGGAAGTGCCGAAAGCGATTGCCGAATCGTTCCAGGCGGGCAAACTGGGAATCATGGACTACTACAAGTTGCGGAACGTTCAATCAGATACCGACATGCGCAATTCGATTGCAGGCGAGGGTGCGACCGGATCGACTCCTGCGTAGCCAGTCATTGCGGCGACACTGACCTTAACTTTACCCCAGCGCATTCATGGCCGACTTCATTCTGTTTGCTGATTTTCCGCAGTTGTTCGCCGATCTCGAGGATTGGATCTGGGTGATTGGATTCCTGTTTTTCGTCCTCGGGCCGATCTTGAACGCGATTGGTGGTGGTCAGAACAAACAGGCTCAGCCGAAACAACAGCCACGCCGCGTGCCGCCTGTGCAACAACCGGGGCGCCCTGGCGTGCCTCCGCAACAGCAGCCGCGTGGCCAAGCAGGTCGCGGTCGGCAAGCGCTCGAAAACGAAATTGAAGAGTTTCTCCGTCGCGCCGGCAAACCGCAGCGACCGGCCGAACGAGAAAAACCGGCACGGCAACAGCGGCCGCAGCGACAACAACCGGCCGCTCGCCAGCAGCAGGCTCCACCCAAGAAACGAGTCACGCTCGAACAACGGCGGCTTAACAAGGAAGCAAAAGAACGGAAAGTCGCTCGGCAAGAGCAAGTAAAACAAGCGGCCGATCAAAAGAGACGCAACTCTCGCCGACCACTGGGCGATGGTGTCGGACAACACGTCCGGGAACACATCGAATCGCACCCGGTCAGCGAACACTCGAAAGACCTGGGAAAACTGATCGGGCAAGCGGACGAAAAAGTAGAAAAGCACCTGCACGACGTTTTCGATCACAAGCTTGGTGCCTTGGAAAAAGACGATGTCTTCCAAGAAACGCAGGGGACCGATTCGGCCGTATGGGACAAGCGGGTTGTTGTCGATCCGGGTGCCAAGATACGCCAGCTGCTAAAAAACCGCGAATCGGTCCGCCATGCGATCATCCTCACCGAAGTCTTCAAGCGACCGGTTGGACTCGATTAAGCAATGAGCACCTTCGAACCTCCGACAAGGATCGGCTGGATTGGGACCGGCGTCATGGGTGCCCAAATGTGCGGGCACTTGCTCGCCAAAGGCTACCCGGTCACCGTTTTTAACCGGACGAAATCCAAAGCCGACTCGCTGCTGGCCGCCGGTGCCAAGTGGGCCGACTCGCCGCAGCAAGTGGCTCAGCAGAGCGACGTCATCTTTTCGATCGTCGGTTACCCAGCAGATGTCCGTTCCATCATTCTCGGAGAGGACGGCGCGCTGGCCGGTTGCGAAGCGGGCAACGTCTTGGTCGACATGACGACCAGTGAACCGGCGCTGGCCATCGAAATCGCGCAAGCAGCAGCCAAACGAGGAGTTCAAAGCGTCGACGCGCCGGTCTCTGGCGGGGACGTCGGAGCCCGCGAAGCGCGGCTCTCCATCATGATCGGCGGCGACGAAGCGACGGTCGACCGGCTGATGCCCTGCTTGGAAGCGATGGGCAAAACGGTCGTCTACCAAGGCGGCCCCGGCAGCGGGCAACACACCAAGATGGTCAATCAGACGTTAATCGCCACGAACATCATCGGCGTCTGCGAAGCGCTGCTGTACGCCAAGCAGGCCGGCCTGGATATCGATCAGGTCCTCAAATCGGTCGCTTCGGGTGCCGCCGGAAGCTGGTCCCTGAGCAACTACGGGCCCCGCATTCTGCAAGGCGATTTCGCACCCGGTTTTTATGTCGAGCATTTCATCAAAGACATGCGCATCGCACTCGCCGAAGCGAAACGATTGAATCTAAAACTGCCTGGCCTGGCGCTCAGCGAGCAACTCTACGCTGAACTGGCCGCGCAAGGACATGGGCGGAGCGGAACGCAAGCGCTGCAACTCGCACTAGCCAAACTCTCAGGCGTCGAGTGGCCTTAGTGCTGCTGCTCGAAGAAAGTTCCG
>CAYZRS010000057.1:0-2623 GCA_964480915.1 uncultured Pirellulaceae bacterium
TGAACCTTTGGCTGCAAGCTCCCTTGCCAGGGACGAATGCGACGACCGCGATCCGGCCGGACTCTGACCCGGCGATTTCGGGCCGCATCGGTCGAGCGCTCAGAGAACTTCATTGCTTGAATGTGCCTGCCAACTTGACGCATGCGCACGCGGACGAGCTGAGCATTCTTCAAGGGCTTCTCCAGGGCGTCGCTGAGAAAAAGAAATCGATGGCTGCCGACATTACTGCGGTCATGGAGGGCGTGTCGAGCGCGTTAGGCCGATTTCCGACAAAGTCGGTGACCGGTATTCACCGCGATTTTTATCCGGCACAAGTCTTGATAGCGGGTGACGACAAGGTCGCGTTTGTCGATTTCGACCTGTTTTGTGTGGGAGACCCGTTGATCGATGTGGGGAATTTCGTCGCCCATTTGAAGGAAACGGCGCTTCGCGAATACCACGATGCCGACGCCCTTCAACATCACGAGTCGCGATTCTTGACATCGTATTGTGGCTCTGCCGAATCGGTGGACGATCAGGCTGCCGCCATCGACGCGCACGTCTTGGTCTCCTTGGCTCGGCACATTTTTATCAGTCGCCGCATTGCGGCACGCAAACAAATCACGCAACCGATCATCGAGCTCTGCCTGCGATTGATCGGTGAACATCAGGATCGTTTTCACACTACCAATGCCGCACTCTGATGGATGGCAAGAAGCAAAATTTGAGGTACCTCGTCATGTATGTTCCATTGCACCTTCATCATCCCACCCGATTCGTAAGCAGATCGCAGGTAGGGATCATCGCCTTGGTCTTCAGCGTGGTCCTCACCGCGACCGTCGCGGCGCAAGACTGGAACAATTCAGGGACCGGCGATTGGGCATCTGCTGCGAATTGGAGCCCCAGTGTCGTCCCGTCGGCTGGCGATTCACCGGCAATTAATAATGGTGGACACGCGACCGCATCGAATTCCACCATGACAGGGCCGATCGATCTCTTTCTGATCGATGTGGGAACCGATGGAGGCACCGGCCAACTGACCGTGGATCAATTGAGTCTCACGCTCGACTCGAGCCTGGACGTCGGTGACGTGGCGGGCGTGTTTGCGACCGGTAGCGGAGTCAATGTCGTCAGCGATGGCATGGCGTCGATATCAAATGCGGCAACCTTGTCGTTTGGCGTCGGCGGGATCGGTGATATTAACTCGGGCCAAACAAGTGCCACGAATGGCGCAACGGCGATGGGGACCGGGACGGTCAACCTTGCCAATATCACCACCTTGCAGGTGGCGGGTGACATCGATGTCGGTCAAACTTCAGGCTCGGGCCAGGCGACGGGTAACGGGAGCGTCTCGCTGCAAGATATCTCGTCAACGGTTTCGGTCGGGTCGGACATCGACGTCGGTCAAACGTCGGCCGAACTGGGCGGCACCAATCATGGCACTGGGAACTTTGTCGCGGAACGGATTGCGATGCTATCGATCGGTGGCGACCTGGACGTTGGACAGACGACAGGTGGTGGCCAAGCGAACGGAAACGGTTTTGTGAGTTTCTCGGACGTAGACGATGTGGCGATCGGGGGAAGTTTGGACGCCGGGAAAATTCGCGCCGCCAATGGAGCCAACCATTCGGCCGTTGCCGACGTCATGGTTAACGATTCGAACATGACGGTCGGTTTCGTGACGACGCAAGGCAGCATCGAAGTGGGAACGGTGTTTAGCTCTGAAAATTCGCGAGGAGTGTCGGTGGCAACGTTGACCGTCGATCAATCCGATATTCTCGTGGCGAATGACGTGCTCGTAGGTTCGTTGGCGTTGGGAGGGACATCGTCGCTCAATTCGGCGACGGGTACGTTGCACTTGATCGACAGTCGTCTCGACGCGCGGGACGTATCGGTCGCAACGCGATTGGATGGGACCGCCGGAGCGGTGCAAGGTCGGATTCAACTTGAACGCAGCCTGGCGATCGTCCAAGGCACTCTGCTGCTCGCCGATAACGCGACGCTAGCGATCCAAGTGGATGGGACGACACGAGCCCTCGGTGATGGCCTGACGACTGACTACGGCGCGATTGACGCCGACATCGCGCAGGTCGCCGGCGTTTTGGAATTGGAAACGGCGGCCAGTCATGGCGGACCAGGGGCCCGAGGCGTTGCATTGACGTTCGATTTGATCACTTCCTTGTTTGGAATCACGGGCGCCTTTGATTCGATCACCTACAACGGCAATTCGATTGGAACGGCTCCGACGTATGTCGGCAGCACAAACAATGGTGAAGACGGTCTGTTTGCGAGCGTCGAGCAGGACGGATTGGGGATCCGCATGACCGAGTTCTTGGCCTTGCCCGGTGATGCGAACGGTGACGGAGCGGTGAACGGCGCCGACTTCGTGATTTGGAACACGAATAAATTCACGAGCGGCACGGATTGGGCTTCCGGCGATTTTAACGGCGACGGCGTGACCAACGGAGTCGACTTCGTCGTTTGGAATTCCAACAAATTCACTTCGGTTGACGCTATCGACGTCGTGCCGGAACCGCACTCACTATCGTTGATGCTTGTGGTCTTGTTTTCGGCTTTGCGATTTCGGAAGCCATGGTGAGCTGGACGCGTGCGGTGGAAGCAAGTCGGAGCCAAGTCGGAGCCA
>CAYZRS010000057.1:2723-5679 GCA_964480915.1 uncultured Pirellulaceae bacterium
CAAGTCGGAGCCAAGTCGGAGCCACGTGGTGCTGACATGACAGGCAGTTTCTGAATCGCTATCATGCGGCCAATCCCGTACACCTTATAAGAAGCAATAACGATGAAAAATGTCTCTCAGGTGATGACCGCCTTAAAAAAGAAAGGGTCGGCTCAGACTCGCAAAATATACACCAGCCATGGTGCGCCCACGGACCAAATGTTCGGGGTCAAAGTGGCCGACATGAAGGTGATTGCGAAGCAGATCAAGGGCAATCACGAACTGGCGCTTGAACTGTTCGAGACGGGCAACTCGGACGCCATGTACCTCGCCGGCATGGTGGCCGATGGTTCGCAGATGACCAAAACGCAACTCAACCAATGGGCCAAAGATGCCAGTTGGTATTTTCTCTCGGAATATGCCGTGCCCGGTGTCGCGAACGAGCATCCCAAAGCGGCCGAATTGGCGACCAAATGGATCAAATCAAAACAAGCGAATGTCGCGGCGACTGGCTGGTCAACCTATGCTGGCGTCGTGGCGACTCGAGAGGATGATGAACTCGATCTCCAAGAGATCAAATCGCTGTTGGCTCAGATTGAAAAAGGGATCGACAAAGCACCGAATCGAGTCCGCTACACGATGAATGGTTTTGTTATCTCCGTTGGCGGTTACGTCAAGCCATTGGCGAAGCAGGCAAAAGCGACGGCTAAGAAAATTGGTAAAGTCGATGTCGAAATGGGCGGCACGGCCTGCAAAGTTCCGCTGGCAACCGAATACATCGACAAAGTTCTCGCACGAGGCGGCAAGAAACGAAAAACGATCAAATGCTGATCGAGGCGTCTACTTGCGCTGATGGGGCGCCCCGTGGTGCGATTTCTTGCGAGCAATCAGCCAGACCCTAACAACCGGCAAGCGATTGCTGCCCCTGTTCGATCTCTAACAATCGTCGCTTGCGCCACAGCCCGCCGCCATAGCCGGTCAGCGCGCCGTCGGCACCGATGACCCGATGGCAAGGAATCAAGATGGAGATGCGGTTGTCGCCATTGGCCCGCGCCACGGCGCGGACGGCGGTTGGTTGACCGATGGAGTCGGCTTGCTCGCCGTACGATCGTGTCTTCCCCAAGGGAATCGTCTGCAACGCCGACCAGACCCGTTGCTGAAAGTCGGTACCGGCCGGGACCAACGGGATATCGAAAGCTGGCAGGTCTCCGACGAAGTAAGCGTCTAGTTGTTTTTGCAATGGGCCAAACCAGGGGCTGGCTCCGGGTAACGCTTTTGCTTTGAGCCGTTTTTGAATGCGGGTCAGTTGCGTTTCTAACATCGGGCGGTCGGTGAATTCGAGCAAGCAAATACCGTCGGCCGTGGCTCCGGCCAGCATCGGGCCAAGCGGTGTTAGGATCCGCGTGATCGAGATGACGGACTGTCCGTCGGTTTGGGTGGGAGCGGCCCCCAGCGTTTTCTTGAATCCATCGCCGAAGCCGCTCAACGATGCGTAGCCACTTTGAAATGCCGCCGCGGCCACGGGCTCCTCGTGCTGGATCTGACCGAATGCCTGATTGATGCGACGCAGGCGTAAATACGCGGCGAATGTCATCCCGTGCGATCTTTTGAACCAGCGACTGACACGTGCCGGATCGAGTCCGCGTTGCCGCAGGTCGGCAGCACGTAACCGAATTGTCGTGTCCCGTTCTAGTTCCTCCAGCAGCGGAACCAGCCAGTCGGGCGTTTCACCGAGTGCCATTAACGGGCGGCAGATCTTGCAGGCCCGATATCCATTGGCGATCGCTGCCCGTGAGTCGACGAAATACTCGACGTTTTCTGGCTTCGGTTTGCGTGCCGTGCAGGAAGGTCGACAAAATATGCCGGTCGTTCGAATCGCTGCGAGGAAAATTCCTTCAAAACGACTGTCTCTTCGGACGAGCGCGTCGTACATGATTTCCCGACTAGGGAGCGTTTCGGTTGTATTCATCGCTTGCCGCCTTGCAGGTCAAAATTGCCAACGAGCGCTTGAAAATAGCAGTTCCATTTTGCTCGACAACCGCGAATTGAACACAGAATTCAAATTTGTGCGACGCTCTGTTCACGAACGGCACCGAGAAGGTTCTCCGGCGGCGGGTTGGCAATTCCCCAGTGGCAGTGGGGGAAGGTCCTCTTTCATATTGGGTAAGAATCCGGATGCTGGTGTTTTCATTGGGAGGGGATACCAAATGAAATTTCAGGAAATCGAATCGAAGCGGCTCGCTGCGCTCGTGAGTTACGACGTCATGGATTCGCCAAGAGAAGAAGTTTACGACGACTTTACTCGGCTCGTTGCTCATGTATTCGACGTGCCGATTGCCTTAATTAGTCTGCTTGACGAATCGCGGCAGTGGTTCAAATCGAAAATCGGCATCGACACTTGTGATACGGCACGAGAATTGGCTTTCTGCAATGTTGCGATCCAGCAAGAAGGTGCTTTCGTCGTCCATGACGCGACGAAATCACCCGAATTTCGCGACAACCCTCTGGTAACCGGCGAGCCGCAGATTCGCTTCTATGCCGGAGCCACATTACTCACGCCCGACGGACTGCCGATTGGTACGTTGTGTGCCATTGATACAAAACCGCGCTATCCATCGGCCGAACAGGTCGAAGCATTGCAGGCGCTTTCGAGGCAAGTCATGGTGCAGTTCGAATTGCGACGCGTCAGTCGTCAGCTTGCTGACAGCGTTGCCAATGTGCGAACGCTCGAAGGACTCATTCCCATTTGTATGCATTGCCACGGCATGCGAGATATCGAAAGTGGTGAATGGAAAGCGCTGGAAGATTATCTGGCCGATCGGACAGCGGCCAGCTTAAGCCACGGGATCTGCGATGAGTGCATTGAATTGCACTACCCAAGTTCAGGGGCTGCTTCTTTGCGGCCAATTGCCATCGATTGAGTTGCCAGCGGCAGCGTGCCGATTTCCCATCTGTTCGGTGTGGGAGGCTGGCACGC
>CAYZRS010000057.1:5779-29295 GCA_964480915.1 uncultured Pirellulaceae bacterium
TTGCCAGCGGCAGCGTGCCGATTTCCCATCTGTTCGGTGTGGGAGGCTGGCACGCCTTGAACGGCTGGCATCCGGTCGGGCGAAAGTGATGTGCATCATCGGTAGGAGCCGGCTGCGACCAGTCTGGTTTCGTTTCGGCGTCCCCTGCGATGCGTCGCAACTATCTGGATCGCTCGACTTCTACGCTGAGATCATTCGCACCATCAGTGATCTCAAAACGTAAGGGCGAAGTTGCGTAATCAGAGTAGGCTTGATCGACAGGATCCCCATGATCGTGTTTCATCTCGGGGCCCGAATCCGTCGCCAAGAATTGCATGACAATGGCCTGGTGTTGGCCGGCGACGGCGCCGTCGCCATTTTCGTACGTTCCCAGCACAAAGTTACCGTTGCGATCGATTTCGCTGCGTGCATTAAACCCGTGTTCTAGCGACCTCAGCTCGATGACGCCGGTTCTTACTTCGGCGCCGTCAGGAAACGTGACTCTTCCACGAACGGGGAAGGTTGGGATCCGGTCTGACGAACAGCCGCAAATCATCGCCAGCACTGCGATTCGGATTAACTGCAAAGAGCGGGCTTGGCAGAAGTTCTTAGTATTTACCATCGGCGCGATGACATAAGTTAGCGAGTGTCGAAGAATCAATGAGGTTGTCGATCGCTCGTACGCTGCCATCGGCCAACGCGAAGTTGCAAATGCCAGGGTGCCAGCTTCCGAATCCGAGAATGGGACCAGGTTGATCGTCTTTGTTTCTGGCGAGTGGGACGCCCGGGCCGCCGATCCGAGCGAAAGCTGCAAGGTTCTCCCCGTTATAGATGGGGCCATCGAAAGGTGATTCCAGTAGCGAGTCTGGCGTCACGTGCGACTCACCGACCAGAAAGGTCTTGCTTGTTCCATCGCGCAGGTCCTGATGCTTGACTTTGTCGACCCACGTGACCGGTCGATCACCGTCGCAAAGGGCTCGGCTGGAAATGATCACACCAGTTCCGTTGCCACCGCGATAGAAATCATCGGGGCCCCCAACCGCGCCGGGAGAAGGATCGCCGTGGTTCCCAGCGTAGTCACCAGTGGCGCCTCCTAAAATTCGAATGAATACCATCGTGCCACATCCGCAAGAAGAATACCGCATGCCCATTTCCCGACGCGATGGGACGATTGCCTCGTCAGCGGTACGACGTGTCGGACAGATGAAAGTCGACACGGTACGATTGCGCAGCGACTCTGAATGGGTGTCATACGGGCTGTTGACGTCCCATTCGACAAACGTTGCCGATTCTTCCATGAACGGCAAGACGCGCACCATCCATGATGGGTGTTCACCGCCGCAGGCATTGCCAGGCTCTGCGTCCAAAGCAGGTTCTAACCTAGCGGGCGGAAACGCACCTTTGACTTCGGCGAAACTAATCGTCGCCAACGAAATTTGCCTGAGGTTGTTTTGGCACATAACGCGACGAGTTGCTTCCCGCGACGAGTTGACTGCTGGCAGCAAGAGCGACACCAATACGCCAATGATCACGATTACCACAAGCAACTCGATCATGGTAAAAGCGGCACGCGCTCTAAATGGCATCCTCATGTTGTGGTTCGCTTTCGTTCGAATGTCGTCATGGTGGGCGCGCAAATTGGGCGCTCGTTTCCTAGTGTACATCAAACGTCAGACCAGGCAAGAAATCTAAAGCATCGCAGCGACAAAGTGTCTCCGTTTTGGGATGCGTTCGAACGGATCGTCCCTTTCCGCACGCCGGTCGACGGCGTGCTCGCTTGGTGACGTGGCATACGGTTCGTTTCTGCTACCTTCAGCCTGGTCGTTCATTGGCCAGCGTCCGCTCATGTTCGGTTCGCTCAACTGCACGCCAGCCAAAAACCACAGCACGCTGAAGCCTTGGAAGATGGAGAATCCGTTTCCCAGCCAGCCGTTCCCAGCGGCGAGTCGAGGCCGCCGTTTGAGACCAGATCGTCAGCGGCCATTCAAAATCTTCGGTTCTTCTCGCCGCGTTCAGTCGGGAGTACTCAACCTGTCGCCCGCAAGCGTGATCAGAACCTTCCATCCTGGCTTGGTGGCCGGCTCTTGTGTGACGTCGGTCTCACAGTAATACTGACAGTGTGAAAAGAGGTGTGCTGGAATGCGCGATTGACAAGTGTGACTTAAGAGGTGAGTGAGCCAGTATGGAATCGAATCAAAATCCTTATGCCAGTCCCGTGGACGTTGCTTTCACCGATATGGCGACGCAGCGAATGCAGCTTGCATCGCGAGGGAAACGTATCGCGAATCTGATCATTGACAATATCGTCGTCCAGGTTGTCGGATCGGTTGTGGGTTTCGGCTTCGGGATTTTCTTCGTGCTTACGTTTGGCGAGCAAGGTGCCATCTCTTTAGAGCAGGAAGCGACGGTCACGTATGTGGGGTACGCCATCGGCATTCTCGTTGCATTGGCCTACTTTATTCTGACGGAGGCAAATGGGCAGAAGACGTTCGCCAAATTGATAACGAAAACCAAAGTTGTCACGGTCAATGGTGAGACGCCGACTTTCAAGCAAGTCGTGGGGCGTTCCTTCGCTAGATTCATACCTTTCGAAATGTTCAGTTTTCTGACGGACAATCCTCCTGTCGGATGGCATGATTCGTTGTCAGGAACTCGGGTCATTGATTGCAGCGTTGGGTGAGCATGCGGAGCCTTTTCAGTCTCACTTAGACGCCGTGACGCGTCTGCAGGGGAATTGTCGCGACGACCATTTTTCAATTCGTCCGAAGGAAATGTGCTTGAACCGGCCGCTTGAATTCTCCTCTTCAGCAAAGACGCGCAACTGGGATGTGGCCGAATGCTGTGCGCGCTGATTGGGTGAAGTGAGTACGAGCCAGCGTTGCTGTTGTCACCTAGTTCGACGTTTTGACAAACTGGCTCGCAGCTTCGGCGAATTCGGGCTGCTGTAGGAGTTCGAGCAGCGCCGGGTGATTCATCAGTTTGACTGCGAGCGATCCGTTCATTCCTCGTTTCGATTCGAGTAGTTCTCGAATGTCTTGGTCTGACTTTAGTTTCGTCATCGAACGTTTGAATTCGGGACTCTCTTGAAACGTCTTCATCGACGGGTGATTCAAAAGGCGATTTAGCTGTTGCGGGTCTTTCAGCAATTGTGCTTGTTGCTGGCGATCGACAAGGCTCTTCAGTTTGGGGATTCGTTCGAACGGATCGTACTTTTCCACCAGCGGACCGAGGGCGCTCTCGCGTGTTCGCTTGGCGATTTGGCGAACGGTCTGCTTGAGATACTTTGATCCGGGGCGTTCATCGGCCCCCATTCGTTGCATGTTCGGTTCGATGATTTGCACACCAGCGAGCAACAACAGCAGTACGGCGATACCTTGAATTGTGGAGATCCCGCTCCCGAGCCAGCGGTTCCAGGCCGTCAGTCGTGGGCGCCGCTTGAGGATGCGGTGGCAAACTGAGTTCAACACGATAGTGCCAAGAACGAGAAGCAAGATTCCGGCGGTGCCGACACAAGCGACTCGGCTCACAAGTCCCGAGATCCCCAGCCGGTCCGCGAATATCGGTTCGAGCTGAGTTCCCAGCACTGGCCCCAGCGCGATGGCGGCGATGAATGAGATCGTCGAGGCGGCGCGCCGAGCAAAGCCAGCAAGGTAACCATGGATGGCGACCAACAACAGCAGTCCGATGGCGGTCGCCAAGACGACGTCGCCGGTCTGCAGCGCCCGCCAGCTCCAGCCGCCTCCGAGCGTTAAGAGAAAGACCCAGACAATCGGTGCCAGCGAAATCGGTGGTGGTTCGGCAGTCGCTTGTTCTTCGGGCATCGGTTGGGCGTTTCGTGGTTTTTGCGTTCGTTTCAGCGATGAGGGCGAGGCCCGATCATCGAGCCGGTGCGGATGATGTGGTCCAGCGGAAGCTTAGGTTACGGGCAGGAGGCGTGCCGGGATAATTTGACGACGCGATGGAGCGATGGTGGCGGAGTATGAATGCAGCGGTAAACCGGCCAGGCGTGCCGGCACATCAGCCTTTTGTTGAGCACGCTGGGCTACTACGGAACGTCGGGGGTACCATTTGAGTTGCCACCAATGAAAAAAGGGCCTCAGCAGCAGCTGAGACCCTTTAATTCGGAGAGGCGCCGCCCGGATTCGAACCGGGGATGGCGGATTTGCAATCCGCTGCCTTAGCCGCTTGGCCACGGCGCCGATCGGCGGTGGAATCGTGAAAATCCCGCCGTTGGCTGGTGAGACTGCCCTGCCGAAGCTGCTGGCCACACCATTTGATTCGAAAGTTAGGCAATTCGCGGCGGGCGGTCAAGTGCGAATAGGGGCCGAATCATGATCGTTGCCCGGAATAGATCGAGGGACCCCGGCGTGCGGGCCATACTGATTAATCGAGCTGGAACCGGCTGGCGATTGCCACTTGTTCCGGTGATTGTGGTTAGTCGCCGTCGACTTCGGAAGTCGGCCCGCTTGACCTCGGCCGCTCTAAAGAACTCTCGAACCACCGTTCGATGCTACCAGCAGTCACGTTTTCGGTTCGGCTCATGGATGGAGCCCGATCGAATGGGCTAATAGCGATCCCATGGATGGCGCTCGCTTGTTTTCATAACTGCCCAACGGGGGCCAAAGCGATGGCAATGGATGCCTTCGTGTTGGACGTCGCGGGTTGGGTGGTCGTTTCGTTGTCGCGAAGGATTCGCGTGGGACGAGGCGTTAGAGAGGGCAACAGGAGTGCCAATCATGAATTTCTTCGCGAACCTGCGCAAGCTCGTTTCTGGTCGAGACTTGGAGCAGGAAGCCGCTGGACTAGCGGATGTTTTGGAAGCCCCCGTTTGGGATTTGGTGCAGCGTCGAGCCGGCTCGCTGTCTCGCTACGAAATTCGTGGCTATGTTCGAGCTCGATCTGCCCGACTTCTTAACGAGGAAATCCGCAGACACCCTTGGTCGGCCAAGACGGCCGATATCGTTCGCTCGATGACCCTTGTCGAACTAACTGGCCGGTTGCAGAGTCGTCTGCTCCACCAGGTCGCCAGACCCGCTCTGCGAGCCGCATAGGCCATTTGACGAGTCAGAAACGAATCGGTCGCGGTGCGGGTGTGCACCCGATCGATTCGAAATTACGCTTTTGCTCTACGAGCGTCATTGCACCGTTTGCAGTGACGCTCGTAAACTGTTTACAGGACCGCCGTTGGCGCTCTTTCCATCAAGATCAAGCAGGAAGAAACGATGTCGGATTTGTGCGATTTCGGGCTCATCGGGCTCGCCGTCATGGGTGAAAACTTGGCGCTCAACGTCGAGAGCCGCGGGAACAAAGTGGCGGTCTACAATCGAACGACTTCCAAGGTCGACGAATTCATCCAAGGTGCGGCCGCTGGCAAGAATTTTGTCGGCTGTCACTCCATTGAAGAGATGGTGAAAAACCTCGCCTCGCCACGGAAGGTCATGCTGTTGGTCAAGGCGGGGCCCGCGGTCGACGCGATCATCGACACGCTGCTGCCGTTGCTCGATCAGGGGGACATCATCATCGATGGTGGCAACACGCACTTCGCCGATACCGAACGCCGGACTCGGACGATTGAAGAGAAGGGGATGTTCTTTGTTGGTTGCGGTGTCTCGGGTGGTGAAGAGGGCGCCCTGAAGGGGCCCAGCCTCATGCCGGGTGGAACGGCAGAAGCATGGCCGATCATGAAACCGATCTTTCAATCGATCGCCGCCAAAGTCGGACCGAACAACGACATCCCCTGTTGCGAATGGGTCGGGCCACGCGGCTCGGGGCATTACGTCAAAATGGTGCACAACGGCATCGAGTACGGCGACATGCAGTTGATCTGCGAAGCCTACTTCATGATGAAGCATGCGCTCGGCATGTCGAATGACGAGATGTACGACGTCTTCGCAGAATGGAATGAAGGAGAGTTGGAGAGCTACCTGATCGAAATTACACGCGACATTTTCAGCGTGAAGGATGAAGACTCGGATGAGTACCTGGTCGACATGGTTCTCGATCGAGCCGGTGCGAAAGGCACGGGGAAGTGGATGAGCCAGTTGGCGCTCGATCTGGGAGTTCCCAGTACGTTGGTCACCGAAGCGGTGTATGCAAGAAGCCTCTCGGCGATGAAGGATTCGCGCGTTCGCGCTAGTAAGACGTTGAAGGGGCCGAGCGGGACGTTCTCAGGCGATCGCAAAGTATTCATCAATGCCATCAAAGATGCACTGTACGCTTCCAAGATATGCAGCTACGCCCAAGGTTTCGTTCAGTTGCAAGCGGCGGCGGCCGAATACGATTGGCCGCTCAATTACGGTGACTGTGCCCTGCTCTGGCGTGGCGGCTGCATCATCCGGGCTCGCTTCCTCGACCGTATCAAAGATGCCTTTGATGAAGATCCGGTCCTGGAGAACCTGCTGTTGGCGCCCTATTTCACATCGGCCGTTCACGATGCTCAAGAGAATTGGCGCACGGTGGTCTCGACGGCGATTCAACTCGGGATACCGACGCCCGCATTTGCGGCGGCATTGAACTACTACGACGGTTACCGACATGGTCGCTTGCCGGCGAATCTGCTGCAGGCTCAGCGCGATTATTTCGGAGCCCACACATTCGAACGAACGGACAAGGAAGGTAGCTTCCATGCCGAATGGATCGAACGACGTCGCGAGCCGGTTCAGAAATCGTAAACCGCCCACTGAGACCTGCCGGCCTGGATGAGAGTCGGCAGGTGTTTCCTGTAAGTCGTTGTTGATCTTGACGATTTGGTTGGCTCACAGCGCTCTTCGTCTTTCGGTTTTACTCAAACGAGTTGACAAGATGTCTCATACGGTTGTGATTTTTGGCGCTTCTGGCGATTTGACTCGCCGCAAGTTGATACCGGCTCTCTATTCACTCCAGCAAAAATCTCGGCTGCCGGAAAATACGAGTATCGTTGGCGTCTCGCGGTCTGCCTTTTCTGACGAAGATTGGCGAAACCAACTGCTCGATTCGACTCACCAATTTTTAGGCGAAGAATTCGATGCCGAAGTATGGAATTCACTAAGCGAACGCATTTTTTACCAGCCTTGTGATTTGACCAAACCGGCAGACATGGCCGAGTTGGCCGCGCGATTGGCTCAGATCGAAAACGGGCAGGCAGCCGATCGGCTCTATTACATGTCGACAAAGCCGGCCCTTTATCAAAAAGGGATCACACAGCTCGGCCTGCAGGGAATGGCCGACGAGACGCTGGGGGCTCGCCGAGTCGTCGTCGAAAAGCCCTTCGGGACCGATCTGGAATCGGCCAAGGCGCTCAACAAGCACGTGCACACCGTGTTTGACGAGGATCAGGTCTATCGAATCGACCACTACCTTGGCAAAGAATCGGTGCAGAACCTCTTCGTGCTTCGTTTCGGAAACACCATTTGGGAACCACTGTGGAATCGGAATTATGTCGATCACGTGCAGATCACGGTCGCCGAATCGTTGTCGGTCGGTTCGCGCGGCGGCTACTACGATACTTCGGGTGTGCTGCGAGACATGTTTCAGAACCACTTGCTGCAACTGATGACCATCACGGCCATGGAAGCGCCCGTGCGGAACGAACCGACGCAAATTCGAAATGAGAAAGTCAAAGTTCTGGCTGCCGTGAAACCCGTCATCGGTACCGATTGTGGACGTGACACGGTGCGCGGGCAATACGAAGGGTATCGAAACGAAGAAGGCGTCCCAGCCGATTCGACGACCGCGACCTTTGGTGCGATCAAGTTAGAAATTGATAACTGGCGATGGCAAGGCGTACCCTTTTACCTCCGTAGCGGCAAATCGATGTCCTGCCGGACGACTCAAATCGTCATCCAATTCAAACCGACTCCTCATGCACTCTTTTCGCAGTCGGACAATGGGACTCTCGAAGCCAATCGTCTTGTGATTCAAGTCCAGCCTGACGAGGGGCTTCAGCTTCACCTGCAAACCAAGGTTCCCGATGCCGGTATGCTCCTGCGAGAAACCGATTTGGATTTCAGTTTTCGGGAAGAATACAACACGCCACTGCCCGATTCGTACCAACGCTTGTTGCTTGACGCCATGAATGGCGATGCAAGTCTTTTTGCGCGCAGCGATGAAGTCGAGCTCGCGTGGGACATCATGGACCCGATCATCCAAGCATGGAATTCTCCGCACGCGCCGCCGCTCGGATTCTACGAGCCCGGATTCTGGGGGCCACAGTATTCCATGGAATGGATGCACGAGCAAAACCGCAATTGGTTTGATGTGTGCCCCGTGTTGCACTAGGTCGGATAGCCGCTTGCTCCGAAGCAAGTGGAGCCGCCGTGAGTCGTCTCTGCGCTGGCACCGTCGCGGCATGCGAGCCGCCGTCATATGCATAACAGTGGCTCGAGCGTTTCTATCAAGCTGGCTGGCTCTCTGTGGCTGGCCCCTCTGTGGCGGGGCTGTTCGTCCGTTCCTGGTCGCGATGGAAGTGTTGCCAGTTTGGATTTCTTGTTAAGATTCGCTGCTACGAATTGATAACGGCCCGCCGGACGGGTTGCGGCCTCTCAGAGAAGCGAAGACGAAGCGCGGCTTTCCTGTTTTGTCACGGTTGCTTGCGACTCACGCTGTTCGGATCGCGCACATGCAAGATGGAACCGATTTGCAACGTCACCTCGAATCCATGGACTTTGATCAAATCCAATGAATGCTCCATTGTTTTCTGGCTGGTTCCGTAAGTCACTTTCGAGGCTGAACATGCGCCGGAAGATGCACGTCGAGTCATTGGAAGACCGGGTCGTTTTAACGCTCACGGCTTACGATCAACTCATGTTGGAATTGCTCAACCGAGCCCGCATGGACCCTGCGGCCGAGGTGGCACGCAATTCGGATGTTTCAAACATTAATACGGGATTGGATTCAGGGGCAATTTCTCTCTCCGCCAAACAGCCGTTGGCATTCAACAATCTGTTGCTGAGCTCGACGATGCTCCATACAGATGCGATGCGCATTGAGGAGTTTTTTTCACATCGCGGATCGGATGGGAAACGAGGGGTTGATGACCGTGACAATAATGGAAACCTGATTCGCGAGGGTCGCATTCGTTCGCAAGGTTATGACTATACGAATGCAGCTGAGAACCTTGTCCAAGTCCCATATTTTCATCCAACGCTAAACAATGCTCAGTCCCATCCGTTATTTCCAGATGGTTCGGCGCCACGCACCAGGGCCGAGGCCGTTGCCGACTTACATGATGTGCTATTTGCCAGCCCCACGCATCGCACCAACATGATGGATTCGGCGTTCCGCGAAATCGGAATCAACAGCCAAGAATTTCAAGGTCCGTGGGTGATTCATGGAGGACTGACGGTCGGTCTGGCGACGCAAAACTTTGGAGTTCGCGCGACGACGCCAATATTGACTGGTGTCACGTTACGAGATGGTGATAACGACAATTTCTATGATGTTGGCGAAGGTTTGGGCGGCGTTTCGATTGTCGCCTATCAAGATGGCGTAGAGATGGCTCGAACGAGCTCTTTGTCTACGGGGGGATACGCGTTAGCGCTTGCCAGCGGTGATTATACGATCGAAGCCAGTGGACAAGGCATTCAAGCGATTCGGCAGATCAGCGTGGGTGCGAATAACGTGAAGGTCGATTTTGATGCCAATGATCCGATCCTGAACGCGCCCGTCGTTTCGCTCACGCAGGGCACGCAAGGTACGGCTGGACAAGCGGTGTCGATGCAAGTCCGTTTTGTTGATGCTGACGCAGGTGATTCCCATTCGGCGACGATTGACTGGGGAGACGGTGTGACGACCTCTCATGCCAATGTGGTGAGCCCCTTGGTCGTACGCCATGCCTACGCCGCGGCAGGAAACTACACGATCCGTGCGACCGTTTCCGATGGTCTGGCCAGCGGTTCCGCGATCACTACGGCCACGATTCGTCCGCCAGTCGATCCAGGTACGATTCGTGGAGTCGTCTTTGACGATGAGAATCGTGACAAATCGCAAGACGCCGGAGAGCAGCCTCTGGCCGGCTGGGAACTCTATTTCGACACCGATGGCAGCGGCGACCACGACGTCGGTGAACCGACGGCGATTTCGGATGCGAATGGAGTTTATCAGTTTTCGAACGTGGCACCTGGCGAGTTTTTTATTCGAATCGTTTCCAACGAACCGGGATTCGAGAGCGCTCCCGCGTTCGTCACGGGGACCGTGCGGTCGAACGAAACGGTGGAGATCGATTTTCCTCGCTGGCGAATCCCGGTTGCGGAGACGGGCTCGATTCAAGGAATAGTGTTTGATGATTTGAATCGGACAAAAGGTCGAGATGTGGGCGAGTCGGGGCTCGCAGGGTGGGAACTCTATTTGGATTCCAATCAAGATGGTTCTTTCGATGAAGGTGAGCCGACAGTGACTTCGGATGCGAACGGGCAGTTTGAGTTCAATTCTGTGCCTGTCGGTTCGTTTCAGATTCGCGTTCGCATTGATCAAGATGGATGGTTATCGGCACCCACGTTTGTCGATGGCAACGTCAGCGCTAATGAAACGGTCTCACGTGATTTTGCCAGGTGGCGTGAGAATGTGACGGGTCGTATTCAGGGTGATGTATTCGCAGATGAAAACCGATCGCTCAGCCGGGACGCTGGCGAGATCGGACTTGCAGGCTGGGAGCTGTTTTTGGATATCAGCGGCGATGGAAGATTTCAAAGCGACGAGCCCACCGCGATCACGGACGAGAGCGGTCGTTTTGAATTTGACGGAGTGCCGACGGGCAGCTTACGAATCCATGTGCGGGTGCCGAAAACGGGTTGGTACGAATACCGATCGTTTTTCGGCGTCACGGTACCCAGCAATGGCGTAGCGACGGTCAACGTCCCTCGCTGGCCGATCGACGGTGCCGCCTTGATTCCCTACCACAATCTTGCGAACCGGTTTGACGTTTCCGCTGACGGCACAGTGAATCCCGTCGATGCATTGCGTGTCGTCAACGAGCTGAATGATCGGATGGCAAGCGAAGCGTTTACCGGGTTTCTCGATCCGTTTGCAGCAAACGTTGATGACTTCCTCGACGTGAATGGAGACGGAGTTGTTTCTCCTGTTGATGCGCTGGACGTCATCAATCAACTCAGCGCGTCGAATCGCTTCGTCGCGCAAGATGTTGTGTTGAGCACTTTTCGGTTGGAGCCGGTTGAGCCTGCGATGAGGCAGGAAGAGGAAGCTTGGGATCTATGGGACGGACTGTTTGGTCAAACGCTGGGGGAAGACCGATCCTAGAACCGAAGTGCTAACGCTTCGAAGTCGCCAGCGATCATTGGCGCATGCGGGCCTGGGCGAAAGGCGTTCTGAGACTCAATCGGACAAACCCAAAAAACAAACCCTCCACCCCGCACAAGGCAAGGAGGAGGGTTGCTATCCCTTGGGTTCAGGCTGGTTTAGTGCCTATCGGCGTCGAAACCAAGCTGCGATTGGCAGCAAGAGCCAGGCGAAAGCCGAAGTCGGCTCAGGCACGGTGGTCACGGTGAGCGTCGCGATCGTGCCACCGGTGAAATCGAATGGGGTGGTGTCGAATCCGGCTGGGATGCCATCGAAGACAGAGAAGGGATCAGGACCACTGACCATCGTCACCACACCGCCAGGTGTGTCTGTACCGAAGTCGGCAGCTCCGCCGCCTGCTGGGTCTGTAATACCGATCAGTCCATTTCCTGGGGAAAACGCAAAATCTTCCTCTTCGGTCCCGGCATCGTATGTCGTGGCGAAGTCGTAGGTCATCGTCGTGCCGATGGGCGAATTGATGAATCCCGAAATGTCGATGCCCGTGTCGTTGCCGATGAACCAATCATTCGATGGCAAGATCATGGCAGCGATCTGAAGCAGCGTGTTCGCGTTGTCAATCGTGAACGTGGCAGTCGACGAGGCGCCGGGAGCAAAGATCGGAGGCGATCCTGGTCCAACACCAGGGCCCAAGATCGGACCACCGCTCGGCGGCATGAATCCACCGGGGCTGCCCGTTTCGGCTAAGTCTTCCAAAGCTGCAGAAGACATCGTTCCCACATCGAAAATATCGTAGGAGCCATCGGAGAAGTTAACGATGACGGGCGCTGTTCCGACTGGGCCAACGACGGTGTATTCCAGCTGAAGTTGCGTTTGAGCCGTAACGGCTGTTTGCAGGCATGCGACAGCAAGTAGACAAAAAGTAAAGCGAGTGATTTGCATAAATAAATCTCCAAGATGAACAAGCGGGAAAATTCCCAAGAAAAAAAGCGACACAAAGGAATGTCTCAACGCACGGGTTCATTCATTGGCGATTTTCGGCGGACTGCCTAACTCCTGGCCTTTCTCTGTTCCATCTGAGTTGTGTCCGAGTCCTCTACAAATCAATGCGGGCACGCAGCTCACTCCTCTATTCCTCAACGTTAGACGAACTGTCTTGAAGTTGATTACAAGAAAAATGAATAACTTCTTGAAGTGTGAAATGGGTCACGCTCGGAGGTCGCGTTGTAAGATTTGTCGCGAAATTAGAGAGCTACAACCCGCGACAACAGCGAACGGGACGGCTAAGAAGTCTTGCGTTGAATGTGAGCTCGAATACGTTCGCGGAGTTCGGTCGGCATCTGATCTAACTCGGTGAGCTCTCGGTCGGTAAACGACTCGGCCGCCTGTTTGATGAATCCGACCTGTGCGCGGAATTGGCGACAAGAGCGGCAGCAGAGTTCGTGAAGACGGACGGCGCAGCGTTCGGTGCGCGAAAGTTCCTCAAGTCCATGGAATTCATTCGACACCAGATGGGTCGAATGATCACAATGGAGATTGAGAATCATCCAGATGGCTGATAGGAACTTTCGCACTTCGTGTCTTTTTCAATGCGCCGGCGATGACCGACAAGTCTCAGTGAGCTTGGAACCAGCTTTTTTCCAAACAGGTTCGCAGGTTAATTCTGGCACGATAAAGTCGAACTGCCGCGTTTGCCTCGGTGATGTCCAGTTGTTCACAGACGGATGCCGTGTCGACCGAGTCCATTTCGCGAAGGACAAAAACGGCCTTCAGTGCTGCCGGCATTTTACCCAGGCAGTAGTTGAAAGTCCGCCAAAATTCGTCCCGTTCTACGTGGTCTTCAGGTCGGTTTGACCAGGCACCAAGTTTCTCAATCCACTGCCCGTTCTTGCGAAAAAGGCGCTCTTGGCCAACAAACTGCGGTTGTTTGCTCTCCTTACGCTCGTTCGTCTCTCGTCGCACTTCCCGACGATAATGGTCAATGATTTTGTTCTTGAGAATTCCGATCAGCCAAGTTCGGACTCCGGATCGACCATCAAACTTCGAAAACGATTGGAAGCCGGCCAATAAAGTGTCCTGAACCAAATCCTCGGCCACGTCGTGACGTTGGACTCGACGCATTGCAAATCCAAACAGGGCATCGCCGTGTTCTGCGAGCCACTGCAGAGGATCGCCGTCTTGTCCTGCTGATTCCGAGTGTTCTTGGGGCATGGGGTTGTATCGCATTTCCCAGATCGGCTTAAAAAAATATGCCCGAGATGGGCACCGTCGGCTGTCTGCTGGCAACAGACGCCCTGGTATACTATTGGGTCGAACTCAGGAAACGCTCATTACAGACTTTTATTCTTTGATTTAGCTTTTTCGGCTGAATTGGCACTCATGGCACCGAATACGCCTACCAGAACCGCTGACGTGACTCCGCAGGCAACCGCCGGCTGGACCATTGAACCCCTTCGATTCGACAATGTCGAAATAGGTTTTCCGGTCGTCCAAGCCGCCTTGTCCGGATATAGCGATTGGCCGATGCGGGTTATTTCGAAACGGCTCGGCGCGCCGTATACGATTTGCGAAGTCATGCTTGACGATTTTCTCGTCAAGATGCGAGATCGTTCCAAGACGAAACACTTCTTACACATCAGTGAAGAAGAGCATCCGGTTGGTGGACAGTTGATGGGGGCCGAGCCAGATCAATTCGCTGCCGGCGCCGTGAAACTGGTCGAAGCTGGTTTCGACGTGATCGATATCAACTTTGGTTGCCCGGTGAAAAAAGTCCTGGGACGCTGTCGCGGCGGTTTTCACTTAGGCCAGCCCGATGTGGCCTTGGAAATCATTCGCCGGACTCGTGAAGCGGTGCCGGCCGAGATTCCAGTGACGGTCAAAATGCGGCGCGGCGTTGATGATTCGGACGAGAGCCGTGATAAGTTTTTTCAAATCCTGGATGGTGCCTTCGCAGCCGGGTTGGCTGGAGCAACGATTCACGGTCGCAGCGTACAACAGCGATACGTTGGGCCCAGTCGCTGGGAATTTTTAAAAGAGGTCAAAGAGCACGTCGGCGAACGTATCATTTTGGGTAGCGGTGATTTGTTTACTGCCGAGGACTGTTTGAACATGATGCGTCAAACGGGAGTCGATGGTGTCACGGTTGCACGGGGAGCCATCGGTAACCCGTGGGTATTTGGTCAGGCGCGCGCGCTGGCTGCGGGACAGCCGCTGCCCGATCCTCCCACATTGCGCGAGCAAGGCGCCGTCATCAGCGAGCACTATCGCCTAGCAGAAGAACTTTACGGCGAACGCTGTGGCGCCATCATGCGCAAATTTGGTATTAAGTACTCTGTGATTCACCCCGACACGAAACTCGTTCGCGATGCTTTCATCGCGGTGCGGAAACGCGAAGATTGGCTCGCGGTCATTGACCGTTTCTATTCCGACGATCGCCCAGGCCAACATCCGCCCGCCGATACACACGGTTCCCAGGCCAGTTGTACGCCCGGGCACCGGACGACTGACGCATCCATCTCCTGAGTCAAACATCACATGAATTCTAGGCGTCTCGTCGTTGCTCATCTTTCCACGGTTCATACTTGGAACGACACGCGAATTTTTCAGCGGATTTGCCGCTCTCTCGCGAAGCGGGATATGGAAGTCCATCTGATCGTTCCGGCAAATGAGTGGCAAGAACCCGAGTCGGTTGAAGGCGTCACGATTCATCCCTTGCGGCGCAAGCCAGGGCGGATTCGTCGCGCGACTATCACAGCGTTTCAAGCGTTTCAAACGGCGCGCCGCATACGACCTGACATCTGTCATTTCCATGATCCGGAGTTGATGTGGGTGGGGTTGCTGTTGCGAATGCTAGGCTATCGAGTCGTTCAGGATATCCATGAGGATTTCGTGGGCGACGTGATGGAAAAGCCTTGGATTCCCAAGTCTTTCCGCCGAACAGTTGGCTGGGTCGTCACAACGCTGGAATCGATGATGGCAAGAACGTTGTCTGCAATCGTGACGGCTGGAGACGATATTCGACAACGTCTTATGCCACACGCGCAACAGTGCATTTCCGTGCAGAACTACCCTGACCTCGACTCCTTTCCACGATTGGAGGATCAGCAACAAAGCCAGCCGCCTCGAATCGTATTTCTTGGCGGAATGAATACGACCGTTGTTCCGCAGAGCCTCATTTCCGCGATCGAATTGGTGCCGAACGATCTTGAATTCGAGTTCGTATGGGGTGGTAAGCGTTGTGAACCAGCCGTCTTGAGCGAATTGAAAAAGCGGTCCGGATGGGCTCGAGTCAAGTTCTTGGATTTCGTTCCGTTTGCTGAGGTAAATCAGTTATTGCGAGGCGCTCGGGCTGCGGTCGTGCTCTATGCCGATGCTCCCAACAACTACTCCATTCGGTCCAATCGGCTGTTTGAAACCATGGCCGTTTCGTTGCCGATCGTGGGGCCCAGCTATGGCGATTGGTCTCAGTTTTTTGCCGACTATCCTTGTGGCATCGCGGTAAATCCTAATCAGCCGCAAGAAATTGCAACTGCATTTGAACGTCTGCTACGAGATGCGGAATCGGCCCAGGTGATGGGAGAGGTAGGGCGAAAAGCGGTTGAGCAACGATTCAATTGGGCGACGGAGATTGAACGACTCGTCGCGCTCTACGAATCGCTGATGGCGTAAGAGCCAAAAAACGACCATCATTCACATGGTCTTTTTAGCGAGCAGTGGCTTTCGCAAAGACTTGCTCAAACTTATCCGCCTGAAAACGAATGTCATAATGTTCTTCGCAGCAACGGCGTCCAGATCGGCTCATCTGCTCACGAAGTGCCGGGTCGTTCTTGAGCGACATGACACCGGTTGCCAGCGATTCACCGTCGCTTGGCGTGATGAAAATGCCCGCATTTGCATCTTCGACGACTTTCCGAATCGCGCCATCGATGCCGAGCAGGATGGGCTTTCCCGCCGCCATGTAATCGAACACCTTGTTTGGGAACGGCATCTTAAATTCGGGGATGTCCATGAGCGTGGCAACGCAAACATCGGCAGCGGCCAAGACTCGGCCAACCTCGCCTTTGGCAAAGTGACCTGCGAATGTGACGTTCGAGAGTTGCTTCTCTTCCACGATCGTTTTCAGGCGTTCGACCTGATTGCCACCGCCTGCCAAGACGAATTGAATTGCGGTTTCGTGCCGTAAGCGGTCGGCAGCGACAAGGAACGTGTCCAAATCGTTTGCTAAACTGAGCGAGCCAGCATACATGACGACAAACTTGTCCTCGAGCTGATGTTGGTGGCGAAAATTAGCTCCAGTTTCCTCGCTGTCAAAAAGTTGCAGGTCGACGCCCATCGGAATGAAGGTGATGTTCTCGCGGGGGACGCCAAACCGCTCGACATGATCGGCGTAGGCTGGTGCGTTGACGACGCAGTAGTCGGCACGCCGATAAAAAAATCGTTCTGCCGCACGGCACAACCAAATCAAAAAACGGTTTTTCAACACGCCCAGACCGATCGCGAAATCGGGCCAGAGGTCCAATACCTCCAACACCCATGGCTTTCTACGCAGAACTGCGACGAGCCAAGTCGGTGGCAGCTGGAAAATGGGAGGGGTCGTTCCAAGGACGAGGTCGACATCCTTAATCTTCATGGCTGCCCAGCAGGAGGAGGGAACGAACGACAGGTAGGATAGGACTCGCCACACAAACCCCTTTTGCACCGTTGGTAATCCGTAAGCTCTGACGACACGAACTCCTTGGTAAACCTCTTCACCGGAGCTTGGAATCTGGGTTCCCGTCAGGTAATCGACATTGCTGGCGACGATGGTGACCTCATGGCCTTTACGGACAAGATCGGCGCCGACATCCAGATGCCGCGTCCCACCCGGGTGTTTGTGATCGACGAAATTCTGGTGAATGATCAGTACGTGCATGGAAGGACTATCGGTTGGATGTACGTGAGCCACCTAAGAGTAATTCTTGCGACGATGAGTGCTAGCCCAGGTCGGAATGTTCATCGACGCCATGAAGTCGTTGCAACGCGAGATTGATCGCAGCCCTGACGGCCGAATTGGTTTCGGCCGAATTGCTTGCTTGGAGGGCTGCACGGGCCGTTTCTCCGCCGATTTGGCCCAGGGCCCAGGCGACGCTCGATCGGATCAGCGGTTCTTCATCCGCGAGGGCTCTTGCCAGCGCCGGCACGGCCGAATTGTCGCGTTGATTACCGAGCACGATGGCTGCGTTTCGTAGCAGGCCGCGACGTTTGGAACGCCACATCGGTGTGCGACGAAATCTGGTTCGGAACGACTCGTCGTCTAGGTCGAAGAGAGCAATGAGGTCGATCGGTGCCTGCCCCGGGGCCGGTTGCAATTCCGGGAGGTCTGTACGCGGCGCCTTGTTGTTCCACGGACAAACGTCTTGGCAAACATCGCAGCCAAAAAGCCAATTTCCGATTCCGGGTTTTAGCGCCGCGGGGACTTCGTCTCGAAGCTCTATCGTGAGATACGAGATGCACTTGGTCGCGTCCAGCACGTAAGGCTGCGGGAAGGCGTCGGTGGGGCAGGCGTCCAGGCAGGCGGTGCAGGTACCGCAATGATCGGTTTCGCGGTCGAGATCGTAAGCTAATTCCACATCGGTCACGATCGCCGCTAGAAAAAACAGACTGCCCTGTTTGCGATTGAGGAGCAGCGTGTTCTTCCCCGTCCAGCCCAACCCGGCCAGCTTGGCGAATTCACGCTCCAGTAGCGGAGCCGAATCGACGATGCCTCGGGCCAAGCAGCCTGGTCTGAGCTCTTTCAGCTGAGCCACGATTCTCTTCAGCCTCGCGTGAATCAAATCGTGATAGTCGGCTGTGCCCCAAGCGTAGCGCGAAACACGCCCGCATCCGATGGGTGGCTCTTCCGATTCTTCGGTGCGATAGTCAAACGTCAGCATCACCAAGCTGCGAGCTCCCTCCAATACGTACTGCGGGTGTTGGTAGGCGGCAGCTCGATTCTCGAGGTAGTCCATCGAACCGGCGTAACCGCGTTCTAACCACTCGCGAAAGCGACTCAGCCCGGCCGGCTCGACCGCCGGGCAAAAGCCCACGTTCGAAAAACCTTCCTCGTTCGCCAAGGTGGCCAAAGCGTCTGTGATTTCGATCGTATTCATGGTTTTTTAGGTGGTTTCCGCGCAGGGCCGATTATGACGGTTGTAACGATTATGGCGGATTCTGGCCCAAAACGAGCCAGGTATTTGATTCGGTGTCGGCGGATTGATTGACGGGAAGAATGCTCCAATTACCGTGGAAAAGAGAGCTTCAAAGCCCAAAGCGTGCAATTTCAGGGCTTGTCTTCTTTTCTTCTATCGAGGTTAGACATGAATACCATCAAATCAATTTTTAGCGTCGCAGTTGCGCTCTGCTTGATCGCTGCCACTGCGGAAGCAGGCCGACCTCAGCGAATGGGCGGAATCAGCGGCCACACGAAAGCCAAAGTGGTTAACACGGGACACGGTTATCGCGGAGGCGGTGCTCGCTTCGGTGGCGGCTTTGTCGGCGGCGGTTTCGGCGGCGGCTTCGGCTATGGAAATTTTGGACCCGTGGGCGGTTTCTCACCGTACTCGACAGGTCGGATTCCAACACCACCTTACTTCGCGTTGCACCCACCTGTTTATTACAGCGCACCAGTACCTCGTTCGTACGGCTACAGTCCGTTCGCCTATCCCGGTTCGGTTCGCACTCCTGAAGTTGCCGTACCGCAGGTTCAGCCGCAAGTGATCGAAAATCAATATTGTCCGGCCGCTCTGAAGAAGTTGGAGCAAAAGGAAGAGGCTCAAAAGAGCGATAGCGATGACTTCGCTAGCACCTCGCAGTGGATTGGCAATCCGTTCGTTCGCTCGATCGATCAGGAAGCAATCCAGCAAGCGCCTGTCGTTGTTTCCAACTAGCGCTGTCGAAACAAGCGGCAAAACGACGAGACCTCATAGAAGACCGAATAAGGCCTCCGCTCTTGCGGGGGCCTTTTCTTTTTGGCTGGTTGCTGGCGCTGGTGGCGTGGTCGTGCCGCGGTCGAGTTGCAACCGGCCTTTGCACAGTTCGTGCATGTTTGTACCATCCGCCACCGCTTTTGTGTCGGAGCCCCGCTGACCCAGTTGGATTCGGCACGTTGATTCTGTGGAAGGAGCCACAACATGAGTCGTTGGTTTGCACTCGCAATACTTGCCATTTGTTTCGCAGGTTGTCGTGCGCCACAACAGACGTTCAATCCACTCGGCGGGATCGGCTATGGCAATCCGTGCGTGCCGCCACCTTCCACCGGCTCGGTCGGATATGGACAAGGCTACTACCAAGCTCCGGTTGGCTCGCTGTATGGCCCGACAGCTCGAGCACTTCAACCCGTGCCAACGCTTGGCAGTGCACCCAGCCAGTTGCGAACATCGCAGGCTCCGAGCTTGAATGCTGGTGCCACCTACCAGCCTCCTGTTGCGAGCCCTGTGATCACGGCGGCGAACGAAAGTCGTGTCGGCAGCAACGTAAATGATCCGCAACTCTCGTGGATTCCGCCCTACGCAAACGATGCCTCGCGGGTCGCCCCGGCCCAGTATTCGTCGCCCCCTAATTACGCGGCTCCTCAATACACATCGCCACCAGCCAGCCTGCCGCCTACTCTGCAAAACAATGCGAGCGTGGGCATCGTGCCACCGATCGGCCAGATTCCCGGGCCGCCGCGGTATGCGTCACCGGTTGTTCCCTCATTTGCACGTTCCTCGGCCGGGTGCTGCGGTCCGAATTCCGATCTGGTTTACAACTCGATGTACGACTCGGCTCCAGCCGGTTCCGTCGTGACTTACGAGGGGGCCTACGGTGCACCGCCGGTTGCTTACGGTCCGCCGATCGTCGCTGACACGGGCTACTCGAACGGGTATCAAGTCGCCGATGACGGCTGGAAGCCTCGGTCCACGACGCGGCGCTAAGTGCCGGCGGCCATTGGTTTCGGGACGAATGGGGCTGCTCAGTTTTAGCGGCTGTTGTGCTACAATTCGGCCATGTCTTCTGCTGCCCAATCAACGCCTGTCACCTGCCCTGCTCCGCTGCGAATCGGTGATGTCGTCGTCGACCCGCCGGTCCTGCAAGCGCCGATGGCCGGGTTCACCAACTACGCCTTTCGTCAAATCGTGCGCGAATATGGTGGCGCCGGTTTGCAAGCGACCGAGATGATCAACGCCAAGGGATTTCTGTGGCTCGATCGGGAGCAGCAGGAGTATCCGGATCGCTTGTGGGGCGTGAAAGACGAGGCCAAACCGCTGGCCGTGCAGATTTGGGACAACGACCCGGAAACCTTGGCGGCAGTCGGAAAGAAACTGGCGTCCGAATTCGGCGTGACGATCGTCGATATCAATTTTGGTTGTCCGGTGAAGCAGGTCACTCAGCGCGCCAAGAGCGGCAGTTACTTGCTGAAGCACCCGGCAAAAATGTTCGACATCATTTCCGCCGTTGTGAAGGCGTGCGCTCCGACGCCGGTGACGGCAAAGATTCGACTGGGTTGCACGTTGAACAACATCAACGCGATCGAAGTTGCCAAAGTGGTGGAAGAAGCCGGAGCGGCGGCGTTGACCGTTCATGGCAGAACGGCGCAAGAGTATTTCAAAGGCCAGGCCGACTGGGATCGTATTTCCGAGATCAAACCGCATCTGAAGAACATTCCTCTGATCGGCAACGGCGATTTGTCGAGTGCAGAAGCGGTCGTCGATGCGTTTCGCAAATATGATGTCGACGGTGTGATGATTGCCCGTGCCTGTTTGGGCCGGCCTTGGCTGTTTCAGCAGGCGTGTGCGGCGTTGCGGGGCGAGCCGGTCCCGCCCGACCCTTCGATGGAGCAGCAGCGCGAGTGCATGTTGCATCACTACAATCTGGTTGTGGAACGGTTCGGCGAAAAAAAGGGGACGTTGCTGATGCGGAAGTACGCCTGCACATACGCGCAGGGCAAAGCAGGAGCGCGTGATTTCCGCCGGTACGTGGCTCATGTGAACACGGCTCCTGAATTCCATGAGGTCGTAGAGCGCTACTTTCCCAAAGAGATTCGCCCGACCGCCTAATTGGCTTGGCCGCAGCCGATCAGAATCACGCATCTCTGCTGGTTCAAGAAGATTCCACCAGTTATAGTGCTGGTTCTGGGGTGTAACGAAACACTTGCCCTACATTCATTCGTTGGTGCAAAGGGGTTTATCTTGGCTGGGGCGATCAAAGAGCAATGGGGATCGAGAATCGGCGTCATCTTGGCGGTGGCCGGTTCCGCGGTCGGGCTAGGGAACTTCCTAAGGTTTCCCGGGCAGGCGGCTCAAAATGGTGGTGGCGCGTTTTTGCTGCCTTATTTCATTAGCCTCCTAATTCTCGGCATCCCTCTCTGTTGGGCCGAATGGACCATGGGACGCTATGGTGGTCAACGAGGCTTTAATTCTGCGCCCGGAATTTTCAGTATCATCTGGCGCAATCCTCTTTCGAAGTATCTTTCGGTCTTCGCAGTCATGATCCCGCTTGTCGTTTACATGTATTACGTTGTCATCGAAGCATGGTGCTTGGGGTATGCTTTCCACTATTTAAGAGGCGATTTGGCATTAGGGTCGGACCCTGAAAAGTACAATTTGTTCTTCAAGAAGTTTTGCGGGGCAAGCGAGGATGGCGCATTGTTCACTGCCAACAGAGAACTCCTCGTTTTTGTTGCGATAACTTTTACCATCAACTTCTTCCTTATTTACCGTGGCGTTGCGAAGGGGATTGAATCCTTCTGCAAATACGCGATTCCAGTGATGGCAATTTGCGCTTTCTGTGTGTTGATCCGTGTGCTAACGCTTAGTGGCGGCGAGCGGTCGGTAAGCCAAGGTCTTGGGTTCATGTGGAATCCCGACATAACCAAATTGAAAGACACTCAAACTTGGATTGCCGCAGCAGGGCAGATTTTCTTTAGTCTGTCTGTTGGGTTTGGCGTGATTATCAACTATGCAAGCTACTTAACGAAGAAAGACGACGTGGTATTGAGTGGATTGACCGCCAGCAGCATGAACGAGTTTTTCGAAGTTTGCTTAGGAGGACTGATTACGCTTCCCGCGGCCTTTATCTTCTTGGGCGCAACCGCCGCTACGTTTACGACGTTCAGTTTGGGATTCAATGCGCTGCCCAATGTGTTCGCCCAAATGCCAATGGGACAAGCCTTCGGCTTCCTTTGGTTCTTCATGTTATTCCTTGCGGCAATAACAAGCAGTCTGTCGATGCTTCAGCCCGTCATTGCGTTTTTGGAAGAAGGGCTTGGATTGCAACGAAAAGGCTCTTCCCTCTTCCTCATGATCTTAACAATCGCGGGAACCGGCTTCGTCTTGTATTTCTCGTCCGGAACTGCGATGGATACATTTGACTTCTGGGTTGGAACGGTCTTTATCTACGTTCTTGCAATGGTCCAGGCGTTTATTTACGGCTGGATATTTGGAATTGAGAGAGGAGATCGTGAAGCCCATGTCGGTGCTCACATACGGATTCCCAAATTCGTTCAGTTGTTGTTGAAATATGTTGTTCCGATTTACTTAATGTTGCTATTTGCAGCATTCTGCTACGAGAACTTGCCAAGTCGAGTTCTGTCACCGACCAAAGCAGAAGAGACAGCCAAGGTCTGGGGTTTGCTTTCATCTGAAGGAGTTATGTGGGCAGGTGCCGACCCGGCGAATGTCCCAGAAGAACTTGGCGCTTTTGATTCGGACGGTAAGTGGAGGAGCGACAAGGGATATACGTTTGATGAAGGCAAGGTCGGAGAAATGTTGTCCGACAAAGTGATCCAGTATTCGTTTGCGTTTCTGGGCACTGTCCTGATATTGCTTCTGTTCATTATCTACCTCGCCGGGCGTCGCTGGGAAAGACTCGGTTTGCTCGACGTGGCAGAATCACAATAAAGGGGGAGGCAAGCATGTCAATTTCATTACTTATTGGTCAAGTTGCAGCTGATGTGGCTGAGCCGTTGTCATCGACGGGCTTAACGGTCATGCTTTGCTCCGTTGGCTCCGTGTTGTGCCTACTTTCGTTTTGCTTATTCAAGGTAATGACCCTGCCGCCGGTCGGTGACGACGAAGAAGACTATGATCCGCCAAGATCCCTTTCTATGTGATCTCTTCGATTCACCGTGATCGCAAAGAAGGGCTGAACTTTCCGGATGATGGTCAAGGATACTATCGCAGCAAAATACTTGGATCGAATAGCACGCTTCGATGCTTCGTTGACAGAGCTGTGCCGTCACGACCGGTTGTACTCGCTGGCACGCGGTTTCGTGTTCTTGATCTCGCTCGCGTTGGCGTTCGCCGGCTGGTTCG
>CAYZRS010000058.1:0-29165 GCA_964480915.1 uncultured Pirellulaceae bacterium
GCGGTCTTTGACCGACCGAGTCTGGCTCCGAGGGAGTGGGAGCCACCTTCGGATCGCCAGCATGCAGTCAACGCTGGCGCCTCGTCCCGAACAATCGGCATGAAGTCCGGCTCGCCAATGTCCGATCTACGCATGAAGAGGCGCGCTGTCGTTCCATCGTGTTTGCTGTAAGGATGCTGTTATGCCATTTATCGTTTCTCGTCGACTCATGACAGCTGCATGTGCATTCGCGCTCGCGTTGCCCACGGCTGCCGTTTTTGGCCAGGCAGCGGCAACCGCTCCAGCGGCGCCGCAAAAGGTCAGCTACGAGCTGCCTCAGACCAACAACGTCGACGCGCTGGCCGAATACCTCACGACGCTCTTAACGTTCCAACCGGCAACGGAAGAGATCGCGACTGAATATATCCAACAAGGGCCGGCCGCGATGGCACGGGCGGCTCAGCAGATTCTCGATCTGGAAAAAGATCGTGATAGCGACAACTATATCCTGGCTCAAAAGTATCTGCTGGCACTCGATGTGATGGCGATCGGCAAGGCAACACCTGAAGAACGTGATGGCTTGCTGAAGTTGGTGATCGAGAATCTGCAGCACCCGAAGATGGATGCTGACGATCTTGATATCGCGGTCGCGTTTGCCGAAGGGTTGGAGCAATCGGGTCAGGCTCGCGCTGCAGCGGGCGCTTATGAGCAATTGGGCAATGTGCTCGTTGGCCACAAGGATGCAATGATCAAAGAGTTGGGCCAACTGATGATTGGATCGGCCAGGCGACTGAATGCAGTCGGCAGCCCAGTCCGAGTTTCAGGGACGACGCTCGAAGGGCGAGCCCTCGATTGGGGACAGTATCGTGGCAAAGTGGTCCTCATCGATTTCTGGGCAACCTGGTGCGGCCCTTGCCGAGCAGAAATGCCCAATATTCAGAAACTCTATGAAGCCTACAACCGCCGCGGCTTTGAGGTTGTCAGCATCTCGATGGATGACGATCGGGCCGCCCTCGACGAATATCTCAAGAGCAATCCGATGCCTTGGACGACTCTCTTTGAAGGAAACGGAAAAACGAATCCGACCGCTTCCTACTACGGCATCTCAGAATTACCGTCGACGATGCTGGTGGACGAAAAAGGCAATGTCGTTTCGCTGGATGCTCGTGGCGAGAACTTGGGTAAGCTGCTCCAACAGATGCTGGGCGCACCCTAAGTCGATTCGACCTATTCATGGGACTTGAAGAACCAAGAGTCCTACTACAATGATGAAACGCGGCGCTGCAGAGTGCCGCGTTTTGCTTTGCGCCGCCGTCCGGTGCACGATCCGAGCGACATTCTCTACAATCGAAGCTCATTCAAGTTCGATTTCGAATCTAAGGCTGCCCTGGCAATCCCATGAAGACATTCCCCCCATCATCCCCTCTTCGCTCCCAATCCATCATCATCGCGAGCCTGTTGGGGTTCATCCTGACGCTGGCCGGTTGCGGCGGAAGTAGCACCACGACCGTCGAGCCTCCGACGCCGACGGAACCAGAACTCGATCTCGTTTACCCGTTACCTACCGATGGTGCCGATGCGCTGATGGACTTCATCAACACCATGGCTGCCCGCGAACCGGTCGGCGACGACGATGAAGCGCGGACCAAAGATATCGGTCACATGATGGAATCGAGAGTCGCGGCGGCCGAAAAATTGCTGACGTTGCCCGAAGGAAAACAGTACGCCGGCATGACGGCTCGGACGAAGCTGGAATCGCTGCGCGTTTTGCAAATGATCGGCCAGCCGGGTGCGGAAACGACTTTTTCCGAATACGCCGCCGAAATCTCGAAGAGCGATAACGACGAGGTAGCAGCAGTGGGACAGATCGGGCTTTTTCAGAGCATGATCGATTCGACGATGAACCAACAGACGGATGGCAGCGCAGCGGTCGACAGCTTTAAAGAGCTGGTCACGAACATTGGCAAAACCGAACCTGTCTTCTTTGCCGGACAGGAGGCAGCCCTGATGCTGAAGCAATCTGGCAACCTAAACGGCGCCGTCGGGCTGCTCACCGCACTTTCTGAATCGTTTTCCACCCATGAAAACGAAGAAGTCGCCAGCGAAGCAAGAGCGGCCGGTAAGGAAACCAAGCTTCTAGCGTTCGACGCCAAGTTTCGTGAACTACTGACCGACGACAGCAACGTGGGAGACGAACTCACGGCGATGGCGCATGAACTGCTTTCGACCGACACGATCAATCCGACTGCCTTGGGCATGATCATGCAGGCAGCGCAGCAGCTTGAGTATTCGGGGCGAGTGGAGAATGCCGGCGAGCTGTACAGCAAAGCAGAAACAGCCACTCAGGAGACCGAATTTGCAACACAGATCGGCCCTGAGCTGGCAAGCGCAAAGAAGCGGCTCGCATTGATCGGCGAACCGTTCGAAGTCACCGGCCAGGTCATCGGCGGTAAGGAAATCGATTGGTCGAGCTACAAAGACAAAGTCGTCCTCGTCGACTTCTGGGCAACTTGGTGTGGGCCGTGCCTGCGAGAAGTTCCCAACATCAAGAAGAACTTTGTTCGCTTTCAAGAACTAGGCTTCGAGGTCGTCGGCATCAATCTCGACGATGACTTGGCAACGGTCGAAAAATTCCTTGCCGACAACCCGCTCCCTTGGGACACCGTGGTCGGTGAATCCGATTCAGAGTTCGGTTTTGACAATCCGAACGCGAAACGTTGCGGCGTCCAGGCAATTCCTTTCTTGGTCCTGGTCGGCAAAGATGGCAACGTGGCCGCACTACACGTCCGCGACAAGCTGCTGGACGAGAAACTGATCGAACTGCTGGGTGAGCCGGAAGAAGAGGTCCTGGAAATCGCCGACCCCAACGACGACGATGCCGAATAACCAGGGTTCAAGGCAACCAGACCAAGGATCCGATTGGGTGCGCTGGTTGCTTCCCGTTGTACTGGTATTTAGCGCCGGCCTTGGCAATGGCGTTATGGATAAGGTGCAATTCCATTTCGGTGATTCGGTGTTCGCCAAATTGAGTCCCGAGCAACAGTTGTTCTGGAATCCGAAACACTCTTGGAAGAATAAGTACGTCGATTGGGATGCGGGCGATCAACGGCCTGCGTTCTTTCTTGCCACCACCGCTTTGGTTGCGCTCACCGACGCTTGGCACCTTTTTCAATCGCTGATGATCACAGCGTTTGTTCTGGCGATTCTGGCTTACCGTCGGCCGGCGCACCGGTCGAGATATGTCGTCGACTTTCTGGTACTCAAACTGGCCTTCTCGGGAGGCTTCACCCTGATGTTCGACTGGCTGCTCTGTTTGCCCAACGTATAACCAGTCTCAAATCGGCACAGAAAAAAAGCCGGGCAGATTGCCCGGCTTTGGTGCTTTTTGTCTTCGTCAACTAGCGGCCGATTTGCGGGTAGTAATGCGAACCGTTCAAGTAGACGGACGGGTGTCCGGTCGTGAATGGAAAGCGTTGTTGCTGTTGCTGTCCGTTGACGCCACCAATCGCCGTCGACACTCGCTGGATGTCGTTCTGCAGACTGTTGAACCGTGAGCTGTTACTCAATTGCTGACGTCGTGCATCCAACTGAGGTCGCACCAACGTCTGGTAACGGGCTGGGCCGGTCGCGTTGCCGTCGGTTCCCAGCAAGTTCAAGTACGGACTGACCGTTGGGCGATTGAACACACCATTGGCTGCGTTGTTGGCCCGATTGAGAAACGACAACGAATTGTTGCGCGAACCCGATTGAGCAAAAGCCTCGGAGGCAGCGAATGCCAATCCAAGAACCATGGCTGTCATGAAAATCTTGTGAGTCTTCATAGAATTACCTTTTCATTGCCCCGGCGGCCGCAGTCCAGTTCGGCTGAAAGCCATAACAAGTATACCCTAGCGGTGCTGAGTTTCCTAAAAGCGAAAGCACTTGCACCTCAATCACAGGGTGTTTTTTTCCTATCTTTTCTAATCGGAACGACTGGACACCTGACCTCAATCAAATCGACAAACAAACGACCTCGCCGTCAGACCGGTGGTGGCAATGGCAGCAAACGCGTGAATGCAGCCGCCAATGTGGTCTCGAATACAGTTCGCTTCCTGCCACTCCACCAGCCAGCAATAGTAGCTAGACTCGGACCATAAACCTACTCGCAATGCTCACATCACGAAATGACCATGGCCCCAGCTGACGTCGAATCTTCCCCTTGCCTAGACGTGGCCGTGATCATCCCGGCGCTTAATGAAGAAGCTTCCATTGGTCTCGTTCTCGATGACCTGCCTTGTGTCCGCCAGGTGTTTGTCGTCGACAATGGCTGCACCGACAATACGACCAGCGTGGCTAGTGCGGCGGGTGCTCAAATCGTACCGGAACCGCAGCGAGGGTATGGTGCCGCCTGCTTGGCCGGTATCGAGGCTGCTCGCAACATGACCCCGCCACCACGCATCATTGTGTTCGTCGATGCCGACTACAGCGATCATCCCGAGGAGTTGCAGCAACTCGTCGCACCAATCCTAGCGAATGAACAAGACATGGTGCTGGGATCGCGCCTGTTGGGAAATCGCGAACGGGGCGCGATGCCGCCACAAAGTGTCTACGGCAACCGGTTGGCCTGTTTTTTGATGTGGTTCTTTTTTCGAGCCCACTACACCGATTTGGGTCCGTTCCGAGCAATCGGGTTTGAGCAGCTTGAATCGTTGAAGATGTGCGATCGCAATTTCGGCTGGACGATCGAAATGCAGATCAAGGCGCATCGATCCGGACTGCGTTACTGCGAGTTACCCGCCTCGTATCGACGCCGCGTCGGAGTCAGCAAAATCAGCGGAACGATTTCGGGCACGCTGCGCGCCGGCAGCAAGATTCTCTACAGCATTGCCAAATACGGTTGGGTCCGTTCGTCATGAGTCGGGACGCTACTCCAAGAGCCGCTTGGCAGCTGTGCCTACTGGCCGTGATTTCTTCGTCGCTTTACGTTTGGATTTGTCGACTGAGCCGCGTCTTCGCCGTCGATACCGACAAAGCGGACCGACCGCTGCTATTGGTGCTCTCGCTGTTTGGGCTATTGTTCCTCCTCTATTTGGCAGCGGTCCGCATCGCGGCTCGCTCAGACCAGCAAAAGTCAATTGTCCGTATCGTCCTGCTGGGCGCTTTGGCTTTTCGTGGCATCTGCTTGTTCTCTGAACCCATTCAAGAGGTCGACATTTATCGCTACCTTTGGGACGGCGCCGTGACCAATGCCGGCGTCAGCCCATTCCGCTACGCGCCGGGCGAGATCGTGCAAGGTCTTCGGGCACCGAACGCGGTCTCTCCCGAAACGGAACTAGGCCGCCTGGTCACACTTTGCCAGAGCGATGATGGCTTGCGAGGCGTTTTGCAACGCGTCCATTGGGAACAGATCAAAACGGTCTATCCGCCGGTCAGCCAATTTGTTTTCGCCTTCGTTGATCGCCTGACGCCGACCGGGACCGAAGTCAAACAACGTGTCTTGATCATGCGAGTTGCCCTGATTTCCTTCGACTTGGCAACTCTCGGCATCGTGTTGCTGATCTTGGACCAGGTCAGCTTGCCGCGCGGACTTGCGGCTGGCTACGGCTGGTGCCCACTGCTTGTGAAAGAGTGTGCCAACAGCGGACATCTGGATTCGATCGTCGTTTTCCTCACCACGCTCGGTTTGTATTTCATCCTGCGCGCTGTCCGGCGGCAATCGGATTCCGAGACCAGTCGATTTTCGGCGAACAGCCTCGCAACGATTCTGCTCGGAGGTTCCTGCTTGGCGTTGGGTGTGGGAGCAAAAATTTATCCGATCGTCTTGCTACCGTGGCTCGTCGTGGTGGGCTGGAGAAAACCGTGGGGCTATTTGGCTTTGCCAGTTCTTTTCCTCCTAGGTTCCTGGTTGGTTATGCGACCGATGTTCGTTGACGCGCTGCCCACTTCGCAATCAGAAAAGACCGCAGTCAACTCATCCGAGTCAGACAGTGGCCTGGCCGTCTTCACCAAGTACTGGGAGATGAATGACTTTCTCTTTCTGATCGGTGTTGAGAATCTCAAGCCGGACAAACCGAACCAACCCACGGCCTGGTTCGTCGTCGTGCCCCATTCGCTTCGCACCGCTTGGAAGTCTTGGTCGGCCGAGACATTCGGTTGGGAACCGCATTTGTCGGCGTTTCTCACCACGCGCTTGATCACCGGTCTTCTGTTTGGCCTGATCGCCAGCTGGCTAGCCTGGAAAGCGCGGCAACTGGACACGGCGCAAGCCTGGGCAGAAGCCGCCTTCTATACGATCGCTTGGTTCTGGCTACTCAGTCCGACTCAGAACCCCTGGTACTGGACTTGGGCGCTGCCACTGCTGCCGGTTATCGGTTCGCGTCCCTGGTGGGCCATCAGCGGGCTCGCGTTCATGTACTACTTGCGATTCTGGTTCGAGTACCACTGCACGGGGATTCCCGTTTTGGGCACCAACTACGAAGGGACGTTGTTCTTTGATTTTGTCGTCCCGTGGTTAGAATTTGGTCCGTGGTTTGTTTGGCTGATCGTTGCCTATCGTGCTGAGAAAGCAGCCCGCCCAGCGTAAGTGGCCTGGCCCCTCGCACAAAAAAACCGGAACGCATCCTGAGGACGCATTCCGGCTCGGTGAGCAAAGTTTGTGATGTTGGGAGCTATCGTCTAGGGCGAGAGTCGCGGCATCTTCCGAGGAAACGGGGCCGTTTCCATCGGAGGCAAGCTGCGGCCACTTTCGGAAGCCCAGCCTTCGCGCTCTTCTTCCGAAGCGTAGTAGCGAAGCCAAGTGTCTGGCTCGTCACTCGGGTCCAGGCAATGCCAGTGTAGATAGGTTGGCGACATGTCCAACATTTTCTCATGCGACGGCAAGATGTCTCGCAACACGAGGCAATACAGCTCGTAGTCCGACAGGTGATCGGTAAAATCGAGCACGATCTGTTTCGCGTACAGTTTGTGGATCGTCTCCCACAGCAGGGCATTCAGCTCGCGATCGGTCAACGCCTCGGGCGTCGGCAATTCCAGGTGCGGCGAAAACCACTGGCAAATCGGCAACACAGGAGCACGCTCCCAGGCCAACATCGACGCCAAGTATTCATTCTCGAACTCGGTCGGCTTATCGCGGACGTTCACCAGATCAACCGACTCGTCCAAGAACGGTTCGAGTTCATCTCGCAAACGCGCGTTGAGCATCAACTGATCAACGTCGTCTCGGCGATTTCCAGCCCATTGCGGATTTCCCATGTCCGCCCATCCTCTCTGCAAGCAATGCGTCCACTCGGCCTGTAATTCAGGAAGACCGGGCGGCAAGTGATAAGTCATGGCAATCGACACTCGACCTGCGAGCATCACGCCGAAAAGTTGTTTCTTTGCCTCGTACCGTGGAGGGGCAAGTGAGTCTCACTCGCACTTTCCGTTCGCGGCATTACTCGACTTTATCAACGAACGTGTTGCGTTCAAGAGACACATTGGCCCGCAGGCACTTGATTTGCAATTCAATTTTCATCCCCCCCGAATCGACTGTTACAAGCGTCAGTCTTTCACCGTTAGGATCGGAACAACCGACAAAGCGAAAAAATTGACTGAAGAAAGATGCCAGGGAACGTGCGAACCGAGTGACGAATCGATGGTCACCAGCCAGCAAATCGTCGGTCGCTGGCAGCCGCGACAGAAACCTTGAAAAGGAGGCAAAAGAGGGTCAAAAGCGAGACAAAAGAGAGACGGGAATCGGGAAAAACCCGGCTTCGCGGCTGGTCGACTCAACTGCCCCGTTGTTCCAGTTGGCTGATCTTATCGACCCGCCGCGTGTGCCGCCCGCCGTCAAACTCGGTTTCCATCCAGATCTTGACGATCTGCTGATTCGCCTCGCTGGCCATCTTGTCTGAGAGACAAAGAACATTGGCGTCGTTATGACGGCGACTCATTTCGGCCGCATCGGGATCGCGACAAATGGCGGCTCGAACGTCATCGATTTTGTTGGCGGCAATCGACATGCCGATGCCGGACGAGCAGATCAGCATGCCTCGGTCGACTTCGCCGGCCGATACTCGGCTACCAACAGCCGCCGCGATATCGGGATAGTCGACGGGCCCGGTCCCGTCCGCACCCACATCGACGACTTCGTGCCCCGACGCTTCCAACTGCTGCTTGATGGCCGAACGCAATTCGACGCCGTGATGGTCACTCCCGATCGCTACGCGCATCCTCGTGACTCCTACTTCGATCGTGGACAGAGTGAATCCAAATTCAGTTCGGCGACTCGTTGAACCAACGCCGCATCGATTTGGTTGGCACAGTGCTCATAGACTTCGCGTGATCCGCCAATCGGATCAGAAACGTCACGTCCATCGGGACAGACCAAATGTGTCCGTTCGGCAACGGATGGCCAATGAGAGACGAGCGCCTGACGATGCCCGGCCGTCATGGTGAAAAGCATGTCGGCATCTCGCAGCAAGCGCTCCGTCATCGGTTGAGCGGCGTGATCGTGCAGATCGAGCCCTCGATCCCGCGCGACGGCGGCCGATTCGGCCGAAACGGGTGCGCCTGGCATCGCAGCGATACCGGCCGAACTGACCACAATCCCCCGTTCTTCCAACTGATCGATGCTGCAATCGAGTCGTTCTGCAAGCCGCTTCTTCAGGAACACTTCTGCCAGTGGGCTGCGGCATGTGTTGCCGGTGCAAACGAGCACGATCATGAAACTGGCCAGTCGGTCGAGCGCCGCCTGAGTGACCACTCCTTCACGCAGCATCGTCATGCCTTGATCGTCGACTTTGACCACCGAAGAGGCTTCGCCAAACCGACTCTCACCATCATCGAGTACGAGCGAAACCGCGTCGCCCAATTCGCTCATGGCGTCTTGAGCCGTCGTCGTTGCCGCATTGCCGGACAGGTTCGCGCTGGACAACGCCAGGGGTCCGGCCAAGAGGTGCAACACTTCGAGAATCAGGTCGTGTCCGGGAACTCGTAGACCGATCGTTTTGGTCGGCGCAATGGCAGTTTGTACACTCGCGGGCAATTGCCGCAGCAAACTGTCGGGATGGCTGTCTTCCATCACCAAGGTCACCGGTCCGGGCCAGCAGCGTCGAGCCAAGCGGCGGCCTAAAGGCGACGAATCGGGGACGTAATCCCACGCTTCTTCGGCACTTTTCACGGCCAGTGTGAGCGGATGGCCTTCGGCACGCCCCTTCGTCGCCAGCAGCCGAGCCACCGCTTCCTCATTCAGTGCACTGGCGGCCAGACCGTAAACCGTTTCCGTAGGAAAAACGACCAACTGTCCTTCCACGATCGCCTGCACCGCACGATGAATTACATCGCGGGCGTCGGCGGCATTCCGAACATCAATGACAACTGGTGGCATGCGTGCAGTACCGTTAGACGGGATGCCGTTTCCGGCAAAGGCTGGGAATATTAGAAGCGCAACAACGCCAGATGCTACGCGGGCAGCAACAGACCACAAACGCGAACGTATCTTCAACCCGGAGTAACGATTCTGCACGTAATCTAACGCTCGACGTCGGCGATGGTCAAGTGAATGGAAGGGGGCTACGCCGGCAGAAGAAGTAGCGTTTTGGCGATTTTTGTGACGATTCAATGCTCGAACGGGATGTGGTTTGCTTCTGATTCGAGCGCCGGCGGCGTAGAATCGGGGGATGTAGAAGCTGCAGCAACTTTCGCGAACCGGCAACTCGAGATTCAAAGTGCCAGCGGGGCAAAGCACACACTCGGAATTCACTTCACTTCCGCGATTCGTCGTGGCAGCCGTTCTGCTATTGGCGCTCCTCCCGGCCGTGTTGCTGGCTCGAGCCCACTCGGCCGGTGCGGCCAGCGAACCGGAACAAGTGTGGGGGCGCCGCGGCCTCACCGACGGGCGCTTCCAAAAGCCGCGAGCCATGGCAATCGACGCGAAGGATCGGCTCTACATCGTCGATATGACGGCTCGGATTCAAGTCTTCGACCGAGAAGGACATTTCCTGCACGGCTGGCGCATGCCCGAATGGGAACATGGCCGACCGACCGGGCTGACCATTTCCAACGATGGCAACTTGATGGTGGCCGACACGCACTACTTTCGCGTCGTCACATTCACCCCGGACGGTGAGCTGTTAGAAGACCGCACGATCGGCGGCACCGCCGGGATGAACCCGGGCGAGTTTGGCTTCGTCACCGATGCCGTGCAAGATTCGCAAGGAAACTACTACGTCGCCGAGTACGGCGAATTCGACCGCATTCAGAAATTCTCTGCCGACGGCCAATTCCTCTTTCAATGGGGCGGGCATGGCGCAGCGCTGGGTCAGTTTCAACGACCGCAGAATTTGGCGATCGACGAAAATGACCTCCTCTGGGTCGCCGACGCCTGCAATCATCGCATCCAAGTCTTCGATGCGAACGGCGATGAAGCTCGACTGGTAATGCACTGGGGGAATGAAGGGACCGAACCGGGCCAACTCAGATACCCGTACGATTTGGTCTTTGATGACGAAGGGCATCTGTACATCTCGGAATTCGGCAATCACCGTGTCCAGAAATTTCGACGTGATGGCACATTCGTCAGCGCTTGGGGTATGCAAGGTCGCGAACCGGGCCAACTACACAGCCCGTGGGCCCTGGTACGAGACTCTCAGCGGCGACTTCATGTCTTGGACACGTATAACCACCGGGTACAACGGATTAAACTTTAGACCACCGAAAACAACGGCACCGACCAAAGCGCCCACGCGGACCACAGACCACAGGCAATCGATGTTCGGACTTGACATTGCATTTGACAGCCCCGGCTATCTGCTGCTCTTGCTGCTGATTCCTGTGCTGTGGGTGTGGAGTTTCAACAGCCTGTCGGGATTGGGTTCCGTACGACGCCTGTTGGCCCTGCTGCTGCGCTCCCTGGTGCTCGCCGGACTCATCTTTGCTTTAGCCAACTTGCAGCTTCTCAAACGGAACGATCGCCTAACGGTCATCTATTTGCTCGATCAATCGGCCAGCATCCCAGTCAAACAGGCCGAAGCCATGGCCGAGTATGTCGTGAAGGATGTCAAACGTCACCGGCGCGAGTCCAGTGAGGATCAGGCGAGCGTGATTACGTTTGGCCGCGGTGCCAACATCGAGGTGCCCCCACTCGACGATCAACTGCCAATTTTTCGACAACTGGAATCGGTCGGCACGCTGGAACGAGACGCGACGAATTTGGAAGGAGCCATGAAACTGGCCCAGGCACTCTTTCCCGAAAATAGTGCGCATCGCTTAGTCATCGTCAGCGACGGCAATGAAAACTTGGGGAATGCCGAGGCGCTCGCTCAGCAAATGATCGAAGACGGAGTCGGTATCGATGTCGTGCCTGTCTGGCTGTCCCGAGAACGCGACGTGGCGGTGGAACGAGTCACCCTGCCGACCGACATTCGAATCGGCCAACCCTTCCAAGCAACCGTCGTCCTGAACAATTCGACGCCGGCAAGCGTCGAGGGAGACCAACAGGTGTCGGGCCTCTTGCGAGTGACCCGCACGCGAGCCGGACAGACGACGACGCTCAGCGAAAGCGCCATGACGCTCAAACCGGGCAAGACGGTGCTACGCTTCACCGACGACATCGATCAGCCCGATTTCTATGAGTACGGTGCGACCTTCGTCGCCACCAACGCTGCAGAAGATTTGGTCGACCAGAACAACCGAGCCACTTCCTTCACGCAAGTCCGCGGCAAGGGCAACGTCCTGATCGTCGAAGATTGGGAGAATCGTGACGCGGGAGGGCAAGGCGAGCTGCATTACCTCGCCGAGCGATTACGGGCGATGGAATTATCGGTGACCGAACAATTCACCGACGAACTATTCACGAACTTGGCTCAATTGCAAAGCTACGACGTGATCATCTTGGGTAACGTCCCACGCAGCAGCGGCGACACGGCCGAAAACATGCGTAATTTTTCCGACGCACAGGTCGAAGCGCTCGTGAGAAACACCCAGCAGATGGGCTGCGGCATCATCATGCTGGGCGGACCGAACAGTTTTGGAGCTGGTGGTTGGGCCAACACGAAACTGGAAGAGGCGATGCCGGTCGACTTTCAAATCAAAAACGCCAAAGTGCAGGCAGTCGGTGCCCTGGCCATGGTCATGCATGCGTCGGAGATTGCCGAAGGCAACTACTGGCAGAAACGAGTCGGCCGCACGGCACTCGAAGCACTCGGTCCGCAAGACTATTGTGCCGTCGTTGAGTGGAACAGCCGGTCGGGTAAGGAAGGCTGGCTGTGGGGTGGTCGCAAGGGTTTTCTACCGGTCGGTTCCAACAAGCGGATGATGATGGCCCGGATGGATCGCATGGTGCCGGGCGACATGCCAGCCTTTGAACCTTCATTGCAGATGGCGTTGGCTGCATTTAAGGGGCTGCCGCAAGCGGCCATCAAGCACATGATCATCATTAGTGACGGCGACCCGACGCCACCGCGCGGGAGTGTTTTGCGAGCCATGAAGGCGACCGGCATCAAAGTCACCACGGTTGCGGTGGGGGCGCACGGTTCGGTCGGGAGCCGCGAATTGGAAAAAATCTCGAAAGTGACCGGCGGCAAATATTACAAAGTGAAGAGCGCCAAAGCGCTGCCTCGCATCTACCAGCGCGAGGCGCGTCGAGTCGCCCGGCCGCTGATCGTCGAGCGACAGTTGCAGCCAGCCATTACCCTGCCCCATGAGATCCTCCTGGGCATCGATTCGGTACCGCCGATCCGCGGCTTCGTCATGACAACGCTCAAGGAAAATCCGCTCGTCGAAGTTTCGATGATGTCGCCCTATCCCGAAGATCGTCGCAACGCAACGGTGCTGGCTTCCTGGAATTACGGTCTGGGACGGACCGCCGTGTTCACCAGCGATGCCGGCTATCGCTGGGCGACCGATTGGACCGGCTGGGAACAGTACGACAAGTTCTTTGGGCAACTGGTCCGCTGGGCCATGCGGCCTACCGACACCAACAGCAACTACACCGTTGTCACGCAAAACGTCGACGGCAAAGTCAAAGTCATCGTCGACGCGATCGACAAGAACGATGAGTTTCTCAACTTTCAAAACGTGATGGGGTCGGTTGTCGGCCCCGATATGGGGGCACTCGACCTCCGCTTGAAACAGACGGCGCCCGGTCGTTACGTGGGCGAATTTGAGGGCAGCGGCTCGGGAACCTATTTCGTTACCGTCAGTGGTGGTGACGGCGAACCGCCAGTTCGGGCCGGCGTGAATGTCCCGTACTCGTCCGAGTATCGAGATCGGCAGACGAATCGGCAGCTGCTAACCTCCTTGGCTTCGCTGACGCCGAAAGGTGGCGAGGCAGGGCAGATGATGGAAGGCGAACTGGCCGCCGGCGGTTTGGAGGAATTGCTCTCGTTTGACACATTTCGCCGCAGCTTGGCCACGGCCGTCAGTAGTACTTACACTTGGCCTTTGCTGTTGGTGATCTCCAGCTGCCTCTTCTTTACCGACGTCTTTGTTCGTCGTGTCGCCGTCACATTCGACTGGCTGCCGCCCCTGATCGAGAAAATTCGCACCAAGCTATTCGGCGCCACCGACAACGGGGAAGACAATTCCGCGATGGACCGGCTCAAATCACGCAAGGCTCAAATCTCAGAAGACATTGATCAGCGCCGCGCCGCAACTCGCTTCGAACCCGATCCGGAAGAGCCGGTCGATACCAGCATCCTCGACGACCCGGCAACGAGCGCTCCGCTGAAAGACATCAAACGTCCCTCGCAGGAGTCGCAACTGGCTCCGGGTGAAAAAGAAGAAGACACATTCACGTCCAGATTACTGAAGGCCAAGAAAGACGCGATCAAAGATCGTGACAAAAAGGAATAGACGATGACTGAAAACATTCAACAACAAACGGACGAGTTTCGTGAACGATACGAAAAACTGCGCCAGGAAATCGGCCGCGTCATCGTGGGCCATGATGATATCGTACACGGCATCCTGACTTGCCTTTTCGTCGGCGGGCATTGCCTGCTGGAAGGTGTGCCGGGACTGGGCAAGACGCTGCTGGTACGAACACTGTCGACCGCACTCGACCTCGATTTTTCTCGTATCCAATTCACGCCCGATCTCATGCCGGCCGACATCCTGGGCACCAACATGATTGTCGAGTCGCCCGACGGGCGGAAACAATTCGAATTCCAACGCGGTCCCGTCTTCACGCAAATTTGTCTCGCCGACGAAATCAACCGAGCGACGCCGAAGACTCAATCGGCGATGTTGGAAACGATGCAGGAAGGAACGGTCACGGTCGGGGGAACTCGGTATGAGCTCGATAAACCGTTTTTCGTGATGGCGACGCAAAACCCGATTGAACAAGAGGGAACGTATCCACTGCCCGAGGCGCAGTTGGATCGCTTCCTGTTCAAACTGGTCGTCGGTTATTCGAGCCGCGACGATCTGGCGACGATCGTCGAACGGACGACCCAACGCATCCAGATCGAACCAGAAAAGGTCATGGACGGTAAAGAGATTCTCAAATGGCAGCAACTGGTCCGCGATGTCGTGCTGGCCAAACATGTGCAGGACTATCTCGTACGACTGACTTTGGCGACGCATCCGGAAGGAGAATTCGCCACCGACGCCACGAACAAGTTCTTGCGGTGGGGCTCGAGCCCGCGTGGTGCTCAGACGATCGCGTTGGCCGCCAAGGTGCGGGCACTTCTCGAAGGACGCTTCAACGTCAGCTTCGAAGATGTCCGGCGAGTCTACCTGCCCGCGATGCGGCACCGGGTCGTCCTCAACTTCGAAGCGCAAGCCGAAGCGATGGACCCCGACCAGGTGTTGCTCGAAATTTTGGAAGGTGTTCCTGAGAAAGCGAACGCGTAGCCCGATCATGAACGAATCGACCTCTACCGCCGATCTCTTGCCTCCCGAGCTGCTCAGTCAGCTCGAGCGCATGGAATTGGTAAGCCGGAAGATTTTTCGCGGACGCATGAAGGGAGAACGGCGCAGCAAACGAAAAGGGCAGAGCGTCGAGTTCGCCGATTTTCGTAATTACGTACCGGGCGACGACCTGCGATTCATCGATTGGAACCTATACGCGCGGCTCGACAAATTGTTCCTCAAGCTGTTTCTTGAGGAAGAGGACCTGCACTTTTACTCGTTGATCGATGCGAGCGAGTCGATGAGCTTCGGCGACCCGACGAAACTGCACTACGCCAAACAACTGGCCGCCGCGCTCGGTTACATCGGCCTGTGCCGTTCCGATCGCATTCGCATCGAAGCTTTGGGAGGCCGCGATAGCGCACCCGGCCCTGTCCTCCGCGGCCGAGCCAGCCTGTGGCGGATGAAAGAGTACTTGGAGTCGATGGAGCCCAATCAGAACACATCGCTGCTCGAGGGTGTCAAAACCTTCTGCCTGCGAAATTCGGGCAAGGGGATCGCCGTCTTGATCAGCGACCTCATGGACAAGAACGGTTACGAAGATGCCTTCCATTACCTATTGGCTCAGCAGATGGACATCTACGTGATCCATCTGCTATCGGCCGAAGAAATTCGCCCCGACATCACGGGCGACCTGAAACTGGTCGATTGCGAAGACGGCGATGAGACCGAAATTTCCGTCAGTCGTCCATTGCTAAAGCGTTACGAACAGACATTGGCCGCGTTCGTGGAAGAAGCCCGCCAGTTCTGCGTCAAACGCGGCATGTCCTACATGATGGTCAACACCGAGACGCCGGTCGAGCAACTTGTGGGGAGTTATCTACGCGGCCGAGGACTTGTCCGTTAACGGCTCGCCAAACCTTCAACACCACCTTTCCGTCAGCAAAGCGACCTTTCGACAACCATGAGCAGCCTTTTCAACAACATGCTGAACCCTGGCCAGTGGCTGCTGCTCGCGCTGATTCCGCCGGCGATTGTTGCGCTCTACTTTCTCAAACTCAAACGACAACCGATCGTCGTACCGAGTACCTACCTTTGGCACCGCACCATTGAAGACCTGCACGTCAACAGTTTGTGGCAAAAGATGCGGCAAAACCTGTTGATGTATCTGCAACTGCTGCTGATCGGTCTGCTGATGCTGGCCTGCCTGCGACCCAGCTGGAATTCCAGGCAATTGGCGCAAGATCGTTTCGTCTTCTTGATCGATGTATCGGCCAGCATGAGTGCCACCGACGTCTCGCCAACTCGTTTGGAAGAAGCCAAGAAGAAAGTCGACCAGCTGATCCAGCAAATGAAACCAGGCGATGCCGCGATGCTGATCAGTTTTTCGGATCGAGCCAAGGTTGAACAACCGTTTACGACGATGCAGCGCAAACTGCGTCGACGCCTTGCCAGGATCGAACCGACGCAACGAGGCAGCGACATTACCGAAGCACTGACCGCCGCTGGAGGCCGAGCCAACCCGGGTCGTACTAGCGAAAGCGGGACGACCGACGTCCAGGTCGCCGACGCGATGCCGGCCGACGTCTACGTCTTCAGCGACGGCGGATTCCGCAGCATCCCCGAATTCTCTTGGGGTAACCTGCGACCGATCTTCGTGCCCGTCGGCCGTGAAACTTCCAGTAACCTGGCAATCACCACGTTCACCGCCGGTAAGACTTCCAACAAATCGGACCGCCTGCAAGCGATCGCCGAGGTGACGCATTTTGGCGAGCAACCCGTCACGTTCTCGGCCGAGCTCTATCTTGACGACGAGCTACTGGATGCGGCCGAATACTCGGTCGACGCGAACGGCTCGGAAGGGATCGAATTCAATCTCGACGACGTCCGTGAAGGCGTCTTGCGGCTCGAACTGATCTGCGAAGATGATTTCGAGGCGGACAACACGGCCCACCTCGCCATGAACCCTCCGGACGAAGCGAAAGTGCTGTTGGTGACGGAAGGCAACTATGCCTTGGAAACGGTGTTGCGGACAGAAGAACAGGGTGACCGGTCGATCGTTCAGGTGATCGCACCAGAAGCGATGAACGACAGCGACTACAAACTGTCGGCCACCGACGGCATTTATGACCTGATAATTTTCGATCAATGCCAACCGTTGGAACTCCCACGCGCGAACACACTGTTCATTGACGCTTTGCCACCGGGCGATACATGGACCGCCAAGGAAGCGGTCACCGCTCCACAGATGATTGATGTCGACATGGTCCATCCACTCACCAAATATGTCGATTTCGGTGACGTACGATTTGCGGAAGCTCGTGAGATCAACGGCCCACCTGGACAACGCATCCTGATGGAAATGGACATCGGACCTGTCGGGGTGGTCGCTCCGCGAGAAGGTTTCGAAGATTTCGTACTCGGGTTTGGGCTATTAAGCAACGGCGAGGGAGGCGAGCGACTGGCCAACACCGATTGGAGATTGCGACTCAGTTTCCCCGTCTTTTTTCGCAACCTGATTTCCTACATGGGGAACGTCGATCAAAGTGCCGCGGCCGCTTTGGGCGCACGTCCTGGTGACACGATATCGATCAAAACAAAAATCCCTCAAAACGAAATCACAATCACCAGCCCGCAAGGCCACGCCACCACCGTCGCCCGAAACCGGGACAACTCGCATAAATTCTTCGGCACCCACGAGCTGGGTGTTTATGAAGTGGATGACAACGATCCGAATTCAGAACGACGCTTTGCCGTCAATCTTTTTGATACCGTCGAAAGTGACATCCGACCTAAGGACTCGTTCGAAACGGCCTGGACCGAAGTGAAAGCCCAGCAAGCGATGGAAACCAAACAGGTCGACTTCTGGCGCTGGCTACTGATGCTGGCGCTCATCGTACTAGTGGTCGAATGGTACGTCTTTAATAAGCGGATCGTTTAAGCTTGGCACGAACCAGTGCGGTTGCAACGATGCGGCGAGATGAGCGGAGCAGTCACTGCTAAGAATTCTCTGAATTGGTGTCGAACCGGTCAAGCTATCACTGGTTGTGGTATCGGCCATCCTCTCTAATGAGAGTCAGGCCACCACAGGCGTGGCTCTCCTCCGGCCCCATCAATAAGGCGACGCTCACAATGGATGATAACGAGTTTCTCAAGCAGCAATTCATAGCCTTACGTGCGGAAATCCAGGCTTCGAAATCGCGGGCGTTATGGATCGTCATGGTCGGCATCTTTCTTGTCGTTGCGGCCGCTTACCTGTCCACGGTGAAGCCAAGAATATTCGCCAGCGCGGCCATTCCTTTTAGCCTTCTAATGTTGATTCTCGCCTACACGGTGGAACAAAACGGAATCATCCGAGCGGGCCGTTACATTCGTGACCACATTGAACCAGCATTCAAAAACGAAAAAGGCTGGGAAGACTGGCTGTCGAGCAACACGGCCTTCCGAGAAGTCGATCGGTACTTCTTCTTCGGTTTCATCGTGATCTTTCTGGCGTTCTACTCCATCAGTTGCACCGTCTCCTTAGAGATGTTTAAGGATCTGAATTACAGCTGGGTGGCGAAGAGTGCCGGATATACCTTCGGCGGTGGATTCCTCTTTGTCGTGTTGGTGCTCTTTCGACATTGGCGAACACTCTCTCCTAAGTAGACGAATCAGCAGCGAGCCGGGAGCCCCATGGGATGGCTCCTGGCTCGCACTCGTCTGCTCTTTTTCCGCGGGTTTTTCGACAAATCTGGGATGAGCAAACTTTTTCTTGGGATTCCATGTCCCCCGGATGGAGTAGCTCACGCAAGGGTTAGTACAGGCAGCGAAGAACGCCGCCTGACAACAAATCACCCCCCAAGTTTGGAGAAACGTCATGTCTTACCGCAGCCTCAAGCAGACCTTCTTTTGCCTCGCAACATTAACTCTCGTAACTTTCAACGCGGCCGTTACCCAGGCCCAAGTGGTCGCCAATAGTTACTCGACCGGCGGGACAGCTCGCGCTTCGGCAACCGGACGAGGCAATGTCAATCTACAAGCCAATGCTGCTGCCAGTGGCGGTGGCTATGCCGAAGCAAACATGAATGGCTCGGGCCGCTTCGTTGGTCGAGCGAGCGGTTCTTCGACGGCAATTACGAACGGTGGCATTGCCGTTAGCAATGGCCAGTCACACGCCCAAGGTTGGAACGCTCAATCGAACTCCGATACTTTTGCCGCGTCGAACTACGGCATCGCGGTTGCCAATGGTGGTGCCTACGCTCAAGGGAACGCGTCTGCCAACAGCATGAGCGGTGCGATTGCCGACGGTGGCATGGCCTTCTCAGACAGCCAAGCGATGGCCCAGGGCCGTTTCGGTGGCTACGGCCAATCGAACAGCACGGCGATCACGACGGTCAATGGTGGCTTCGGAAGCAGCACGAGCGTGGCAGATGCCAACGGTTACTTTGGCGGAACCGCAATCAGCAACGGTGAAGCGATCACGATTGGACCTGGCAACTCGGGTGCGGTCGCTGGCAGCGAAGCTTGGTTCGGTGGCACGAGCATCTCGGACGCAGTCCACTATGTTGGCCCGTAAGCCCGAACAACGTGAAACGAATGAGTAGCCCCGCCAACTTTGGTGGGGTTCTTTTTTGCGCGCTGGCAACGGCTCGCTGGCGGACATATTTCTAATCAGCGACGAAGGACCAGCTGTGTCAGTTCGGGCGGACAGCGGAAACGGAGCGGCCGCGTGCCGGCGATGCCCCGGCTGACATGCATCAATGTCGGCTCGTAGAAAAAGGTGCCGGCGGCATGCCGCGTACCGAAAACGCTGGGTGCCAAAATCGGGCCAATCAGCGGCAGACGCACCTGGCCACCATGGGTGTGGCCGGCCAACATTAAATCGAAATCGTGAACCCGAGACCACTGGAGCTGATCGGGCGAATGACACAGGGCGATTCGCAACGGTCGTTTCCCAGCGAATAATTCAGGCACACTGCTCATGTTGGCGGCGGGTGGAAACCAGGGCAATTCGTTCCCCGCAATGACGATCGGGTAGCCGTTGTGCTCGATCTGAATCCAGGTCTGCCCGACGTCGATGAGGCCGGCACCGGTCAGCGTGTCGCGGGCCAACTGCTCGTCATAGAGCCTCAGCTCATGATTCCCCAGCACAAAAAAGACACCATACTTTGCCTGTAAACGTCCTAAAGTCGGTTCGACCCAAGGCAGGCATTCTTTCTTCTCTAAGATGTCGCCCGTAATCACGACGATATCGGAAGCAAAGGCGTTCGCCTGATCGACCAACTCGTCGTAGAAGGCCTGCGTCAGTTGACCGGTCAGGTGCAAATCGGAGAGGTGCGTGATCGTGAGCCCCTGTAACGCCTCATCCAGACGCGGCAGGGCCAACACTTTTTCGTGAACGCTCAGTTGCAAGATCTCATTGCCCGGCAACCTGGCGACAAAACCGGTCAGCGCGTCGCCCGTCGGCCGATGCCCTAGCTTGCGGGAAACCGACTCTAGGCGAGTATGATTCGACATTAGCAAATTGGTCGATTCGGGTCGTGCTAATCGAAAGATGCGATGAATGACGGCGAACAGGGCTGCCAATAAACAGCACGTGCCGTAGGCCACGGTGACCAGTTCCCAACCGGTGCGACCTTCAAATGCGACGCCTCGCATCAGCACATCAAAACTGGCAATGCCAATGAGCGTTGGAATGCCAATGAAGAATATCTTCCAGACAACATCAATCGACTTGATGATCGGTCGCGGTGTCGCCGTGCCGTGCAACCGGTTAATAAACGCTACGAAGATAGCGAAGTGGCCAAGCAGTAGGCAGGGAATGAGCAACCAAATCATGTTCTATTTTCGTTTATCAACGCGGGCTTCAACGAGCTCATCCAAAATCACAAATGGGTTTGTCATCCCGAGAATCAGCGTAGATGATGAGTCACCAATGCGGCACGCGGACTAGGCTTGAGTTACCTTGTCGACATTCTCGATGATTCCATCCACGGTGGCCAGCAGCTGATCCAATCGGAAAGGCTTATACAGAATGGCGTTAGGCAACAAACCGGCTTGACGCGCCTTGACGATCGAATGCCCCGGATCGTAGCCGAAACCACTCATGAGAACGAGTGGCACAAACGTCAACGTTTGCTGTAGTTTTAAAAGCAGTTCGTATCCATTCATATCGGGCAGCCGGATATCGGCAATAATCACATCGTAGGCAGCACCTTCATCCGTGTTCCGGACCATCAGTACCGTCTCCTCTCCCTCATGAGCCGTCTCGACGATGCAACCGTAGCGTTCGAGCAACGAATGGGCCGCGACTCGGACCGACTCGTCTACATCAGCCACCAAGATGCGACGACCTCGTAGCCGCGGCCAAGCGACCGGCTCTTGCGGTTGTTTAGCGACCGCCTCGGCCGGCGTCATCTCTTCGCCGACCCGCTGAATCACCTGTTTGATATCGCGCGCGTTTCGCAAAATTCGCTGCAAGCGTTTCACAACGGTCGATTCGTGGCCAATGTATCGTTCCATGACGTTCACGGCATCATTGAGAATCTCATCGACCGGCAATGCGACCTTTCCGTGGATCGCTTCGACGCTGGCCTGCGCCGTATTGGCCTGCTGTGCCACCAAGAGCTCAAGCGTATTCAGCGCTACCGCCACATCGCGTGAGAAGATTTCCAGAAACTGCAGATCGTTCTCGCTGAAGGCGTGCGGCTGAGGACTCTCGACATTGAACGTGCCGATGACCTGATCGTGTTGAATTAAGGGCACTGTCAGCGAGCTCTTGGCGCCAATGTGCCCTTCGAGATAGAGCGGATCTTCGATCGTGTCTTCACAGAGGTAACTGTTCCCGGTCGCGGCCACGAACCCGGTCACTCCGTTGTCCATCGGCCGCGCGTAGAGATCCCGCTTGGCGTTTTCACTGTTGATTCCCTCGCTGAGCAGCGGAATCAGCTCGCCCGTGCGTTGGTCGAGCAAGCGAATCTCGACCACGTCAAACTTCAGCAGGTTCTGTGTGAAGTGCAGAATGTTCGACTTGAGGAGTTCAATGCGATCTTCGATGGCCATCTCGAAAATCTCTTCGGCTGACAGATTGGTCAATTCGATCCCCGCCTTGTGGATCGCTGCCATTTTCTGTTGCTGAAGCATTTCCGTCGTCACATCTCGCACCGTGACGATCAGGTGACGTGCTCGCTCGCCCCCCTCGACAATCACCGGTGCCGCGTGGACATGAAAATATTGGTCATCTTTGGACCGCAGCGTCGAGACGCTTTCTTCCCCGGTCGTGATCGCGGTGTGGAATGGGCAAAAGTCGGGGCCCAAGATATCGGGCTGATCGAAAGCGGCGTAAAAATTTTGACCATCAACGCAGCGATCACCGCACCAGTGCTCCATCCGATCATTGGCCCACAGAATCGAATTGCCCTCGTCGATCAAAGCGGCTCCGTCAGGCATTCCTTCGAGAATCTGTTCGCTCTGAATCAGCTTAGCCAACTGAATGCTGTCGCCTTCGGTCGGGAAAAAATAGATGCAGTGAAACTGCTGGTCGGCCAGACTGGCCAGGATATCTAGCGTGGTCGAAGCGTGGACCACTTCGAAATGCTCATTGTTTGTATCTAGAAGGGTAGCGTGTTTTGAAGAATCACCCACGCAGAGGATTTTGGGTTTACTTGCCAACCCGGGGCTCCTGTTGGTACGCCACGACGATACGCATTAGGTTCCCACTCCATCACGAAGAAAAGAACGTTCCGACTTCAAAGCATAAAGCATCGCCACGGTTTGTCCCGCTATTTGGTTTGCGTTGCACGGAATTGGCTGGGAATTATACGAGTCCAGACGGGACACAACAACTCTCTTCCCTAATCGTCATGGTCGACGGCCGGCCCGCAGTCTGCGATCGACACAACCGCCAACGGGTGAACAACCGTTGCGAACAGAAACGAATCGAGCCGTGTTGTCGCCTCTGGCGACCTCATCTGCTGAGTTTTACCTAGGTACTGGTCGATACAGACTGTGGGGCAAGTCGGCCCCCAACCTGGGCAAAGGAGCTGGAAAGCGCGATGTGGCGATCACTTGTAATTGCAGTCGGAATGTCGATGTGCCTGCTCGGCGGCGAATTCATGGTCGTCGATCGAGTCGTCATGGCAGATCAGCAGACGGATACCAACGAGCTTTATCCGTACACCTTTGACGATTCTTCGTTGCGACAGTATTCCAGCAACTGGACCGGCCAAAACCGAGTCTTCATTCCGCCCGATTGGGCACCTTGGGGATTCCTCTCAGCCGGCGCCATGACCGTCCTTTACGGCGCAACGCTCTCACGTCGATAAACGGCCATCGCCTGAGCCAGATCAGCGATCGGTGGCTCGCGAACGCTACTTCGGACCTATTGGTCAGAGTAGACGTGCGTGCTCTCTTCTTTCGTGACCGGCTCGGCCACATCGTCGCTCATCAACCGAACGACGACTCGCTTATCGCCAGCTGTCGTACCGCGGACATGGATTTTGTAAAACGTATCGGCCTGAGGCGCCAACGTTGCCAACGGTTCGAAGACGATGCGGTTGCCTTCGATGACCGCACGCGAAGGGCCTTCCCCATTCACTGCCTCCATGCCGGGCGGGATCGTCGCCCCGAGACGCAGGTTTGAAGCAGGCTTGGTTCCTTGGTTGACGACGTGAACTTCGTACATCGTTTGTCCGCCGATTTCGATCGGGTCACTCACATCCGTCACGGTAAAGAGCAGCGCTGCCAAGCCGTCGACCACGACATCGTGCTCGGCACTTGCTTGGAGTCCCATGCTGGCAGAAGTCTCGACACGAATCCGTTGTTCGCCCATCGTCAATGGCATCGTGGCCAGTTCGACCGTACCCATCTCTTTCGCTGGCAGTTCGGCCAGGCTCCAGCGTACGGTGTGTGTCGCCGAATCGTAACGACCGGCGTTGTTCGTATCAACAAACTTTAGGCCCCGCGGCAATCGAGCCACCACGCTCACGTCGCGAGCGGCCGCGGTCCCCGGATTTGCCACGGCGATCTCAAACGCGGCGCGGCGTTCAAGGTACCTGCGGGTCGGCCCTTTGACTCCGACTTGTAGTCCGGGTGCGACCACCTCGAACTGAAAATCATCGGCCACTTCCAGGCCGGCGTCAGCACGAGCGTACAGTAGATTGTTGACGATACCCGGTTTATCTGCCTTCAACTTTAGTTCCAGCAAACGTGTTTCACCCGGTTTGAGATCGCCCACTTTGTATTCGAGTTCGCGCCCGTCAAAGTGCCGCAAACCGTCCGGAACATCCTCTTCCAAGCGAACATTGTAGGCCACGCCCGTACCTGGGTTCGTGATCTTGATATTGAAGATGACGTCATCGCCAACCAATACGGTTGGTTGTCCATCGTGTTCAATGACTAGTTGTGGTCGCGTGGATCGAGTGCGAGCTGACGCTGAGGTTTGGAATGAAATCCGGGCAACGCTGCCGATCTCGCCCTCTTCCTGAGGCATCACTTCCATTGTGACACGCGCTTCGCGGCCGGGTTCAATCGTGCCAAGTTGCCAAACGACCGAGCCGTTCGGTGCCTGGCTGGCGGGCGGTTCGGTTTGCACGAGCGTCGTCCCTTGGGGGATCTCGTCGCTGACAATCACGTCATTGGCCGGAATATTGCCGACGTTGCGAACGACGACTTCGAATCGGGCCGGCTTGCCGACCTGAGTTTCTTGCGGAGCCGATTTGGCAATCGTCAATGAAGGCGTCTGAACGCCATCTTGCTCCATCGTTCCTGGTCGCCCCATGCCTCGAGTCGAATCGTTACTGGGTGTGGCGTTCGCGAATTCGTTCTGCGGCTCGCGGCCGTACTCATTCCCAAACCCTTGACGGAATTCTGGGGGAGACGTTGGTAGCGAACTGATCGGCTGCATTTGGGCAGGCGATTGTTCCCGGATAGCGATGCCGGCGCGGCCTTCGTAGTCTTCATAGTTCGGCTGGACAGTCTGTCGCGCCTCGACGACATACGGCTCGGGAGCTGGATCGGTCGGAGGCTGGCTCATCGCCGGAAATTCGTTCGCTGGCGCTGGCTGTGGTTCGCCGAGGGGCAGTTGGTTAATCGGGGGCAGCGGTGCTGCCGGCTCCAACTGAAATTCTGAATTCGCTGGTGGTGGAAAATCGGGCTCTCCGACCGGTTCGTCATTCGCGACCGGGATGACCTGATTCGCGGGAAACGCTCCACTGCCTTGTGGTTCGTAGTTCGGTTGAAAACTGTCTCCACCGGCATCGTTAAAATTGGGCTCGTAGTATCCACCTTCGTCCGCCGGTGGCGCCGAATCGGGAACTTTCACGACGCGCGGTGATGGCTGAAATTCGCCTGCTGCGGCGGGCGGTGGGGGCCCAAAATCAGGCTCCGGTAACGGTGGAGGCAGTGTGCTGGCGGTCTGTGGAGGCACGTCCAGGTTACGCATACCGGAACTGGCCGTCGAAGGCTGGAACGCGGGTTGGTCGTTCGGAATGGGCTGCTGGAAAGAGGGAAGCGGCTGAGTAGCGCCGGCGACCTGAGAAGGCGCGGTGGAGGTCTCCACGCCGGCCATCTGCTGCTGCATGCCACGTTGAGCCTGGGCAACCGCGATGGCGCCTAGGATTATGGCAACACACAACATCGCCAATCGTGCCAACAGTCGATTCATTGTTCGCTTCATCGAAACGCCTTCCATGGACTTATGATTCAGGCGACAGCAGGGCAGCTCATGCTCTTCAGCGGCTCGCCGCGCGTCGCGGACTGTAATTTCTGACGGCCAGCACCTCCTGTGCTTCCGTTAGTCCGGTCGGTTAGTACCAAAGATTCGAAACATGGCCAACAGCAATCAATTGGAAGGTGGAGATCAGAAATGCTGTCAGTGCATGCATGGTACCGGCGCGCATCAAAAAAGAGCCGCCCGTAAAGGCGGCTCTCTCTGTTCCTCGTGAATCAAAACTCAGGCCAGGACAGTCTTCATGCCCGTCACCCACGTTCTTAGAAACTCAAGTCGTCGCGGATTTTCTCCAAACGATCAAACAGGCTCTGGGCATCGTCGAGTCCGAATCCGGCATCGGCGAACGCTTCTCGACCCTCCTTCAAGGCGATCAGCCGATCGTTCACCTGGCCCAACAGATCGTTGACACTCACGATCGCATCGATCTTCGAGTGGTAGGAAGGCGGAATCATACTGACCTCTTTACCCAATTCGAGCTCATTGGCAGCCAACGACTCCAAATTGGCAATCAACTCTTCCGCCGACGCTGGATCGAAGTTCCACTCGGATTGGAGTTTGCTGCGCACCTCTTCGACAGTCAAATTCTGACCCACAATGACCTCATTGATCGAATTGACTTGTTCGTCGTATTTTGACGAATCGGCATCAAGCCCATCGCGGTTCAGTGCAATCATCGTCTCATCGGGCATCTCAGACATACCCTGCGTGTGGGAGCTCGCCGAATTCGCCAAGGGCGCGTTGACCGGTCCCGCGTTGGTCGGAGCGGCAGAAGAGCCGCCGCCCATCAGACTCATTCCTTGGTTCACCAGTTGGCCCATCAAGCCGCCCAGTCCTTTCTTGGCTGGCGTTGGTTGCGTTGCCGCTTGCTGAACCGGTCGGGGAAACGAAGCCTGGTTCTTCTTTGCCAGTCTCGCTTTGCGAGCCGCGTTGGCGTCTGCTTTTTTCTTCTTCTTTTTCGAGTTGTAGGCAAGGCGGCGAGAATTTAACGTATCCATCACTGCCAAGGTGGGTAATTCGGACGTCGCACCGTCGGTGGATGCTTCGGTAGCGGCGAGGAACCATTTCAGCACGTCTTGCTCTTCGGCCGGGGTGCCGCCACCACTCCAAGCCGACAGGACTTCTTTTCCTTGTTCCATCCGCCGATCGTATTCGGCTCGATTGTTGCGAAAGGTACGATAAACGCGAACTCGGAAAGCACGAGCCGCATTGTCAATGTCCGCTGGGCGATCGGCCCAGGTAAAACCGGACAGCAACAACGCAAAAAGCAGCGCGCTGGCAAATCGGAAAGACATAATTTTGACCTCTGGTATCTGCGCGGTAGGGGATCCGCAATTTGGTAAGGCAGACGGCTGTCTGCTAAGGAGGGCACGTTACTGCTCAACCGTTACACTTTTTCCCTGCATGGTCAATTTGAAGTGATGCGAAAACCGGCCGGACCACAATTGCCTGAACGAATTTTCCGTACCAAGAGCTACGTCTTAATAGGCCTCGTGTTGCTTGTGCCGATCGTTCCCTTTGCGTTATTTGGTTGGTGGCTAGAACCACTGGCAGAAAAGTGGACGCAGGCCTCAAAGTCTGACAATACTCAGGCTGCACTTGTAATCGGCCTCTTGGCGAGTGACATCTTGCTACCGATCCCTTCGAGCGTGATCAGCACGTTGGCGGGCAACCAATTGGGTATCTGGCGCGGCACCGGCTGTTCGTGGCTGGGCATGAGCCTGTCTGCGATCCTGGGATTCGGGCTGGCGAAGCCACTGGGACGGCGTTGGGAACAGCAACGTCTTGATGACGGGCCGGCCGCGACAAGCAGCCTCCATTGGAACACCGCCAGCCTGGCACTCTTTCGAGGCCTGCCCATTCTGGCCGAAGCTTCGGTCCTACATGCCGGACTGCGGGGCATGCGCTGGCGGCAGTTTTTGCCACCGGTTCTCCTCAGCAACCTTGGCATTTCAGCCGCCTATGCTTGGTTAGGAGAAACCGCCACGTCGCTACCGGCACTGGTCGTCCTGCTGGGCATCGTCGCGTGCGCACCGCTACTGATCAGTCTGGCAGTCCGCCGTCGTCGCCAACCGGTTACCGAAAAGGACGGAACGATGACGGACACCGGCAACTATCGATAGAATCGTTTCGTGTCGGCATGCATCAAGGGCATCAGCATCATCAGACCGAACAGGGTTCCGATGGGCAGAACGAGCAGCATCATCAGCGCCGCTGGAAAGCCAAGCGACCGTGCTTCGGGCAGACCACGCCGCGCTTTCTTCGAAACGATGAAAGCGAGAATTCCGCTGATCAGTGACAAGCCGGTGGCTCCAGCCAGCACGCCTACGCTCAGGAACGAAGCCGCTTGTTGAATCTGAGTGGCAATCTCTGGCATCGTCGTCATGACAACGATCAGCATCAGGCTGACCGCTGACAAGATGGTCATGACGAGCCCGGCCGTTTTGGAAACGGTTGCCAATTTCACGACCGATTTTGGCAGATCACTGCGAAACTCAGAACCGAGGTGAGCCCGATTGACCCCTTTGGTCTTACGAATGAGCGACTTGGTTCCCAACTGCTTGCCACCTTCTAAGTGGTATCCACAGTTGACGCACAGAACGGCATCTTTGGTCAGCTGCTCTTTGCACTTGGGGCAGCTGCCGGCTGAACCGGCTTTGTTGACGCCCACTTCATCGAGCAACGAATCCATCGGGTTGAGCGCATCGGTTTTGCGACTGGATGGTTTTTTGGCCATAGGAATCTGTAGCGGGTCCTTGCACTGCGGGCACTTCACTCGCCGCCCTGCATATTCGGGCTTCGCCTTAAACGTCTTTCCACACTGACACGACACTGCGATCATCGCACAGGTCTCCTCTCATATTCCAATTTCAAGCCCCTGCGGTGTGCCTCACGCACCGCTGGTCGCGACCACGGCTCAAGCGAAATAGACGCCGCGCCGTGAAGTCACAAGCGGGCGAGTATAGCCGAGCCATCGTCGTCGGGAAGAGCCAGTCCAGCGGGAAGCCTGTCAAATTGGCAGACGCCGCGGGTCGAATGGGTGCCAACTGCCAGGCTGGCTCTCATACGCACCGAAGCGCTTCCTCCGCGAACCGGCTCTACCTTCCCTAAATTGTACTCGGCACGCAACTTACGAGCAAAACCTCGCTTTGGCGCGCTAGTTGCAAAAGGAGGAGCATTCTGTGGTGCGAGTGCGCCCATTTGACATGCAACTTTCCCGGATGGGCTGTTTTCCGGTTCGGCAATAGACAGCAGTAAATCCCGAAGAAATATACGTTTAGCGGACTGAATTCAGGAGAAAGCGGATGGCAACGGCAACGAAGAAAAAAGCAAAAGTTAACCTCCAACCCCTGGGCGATCGAGTTGTGATTCAACGCGACAGCTCGGAAGACGTGACCGCAGGAGGCATTGTGCTTCCCGAATCGGCCAAGGATAAGCCGGCTCGCGGCACGATCGTAAGCGTCGGTGACGGCCGCCTTCTTAAGGACGGCTCGCGCAGCGAATTTCAAGTGAAGAAAGGCGATCGCGTCCTCTTCAGCACCTATGGCGGCGAAAACTTCGAAATCAATGACGAAGAATGGCTGCTGATGCGTGAGGATGACATCCTCGCGATCATCGACTGATCCCCGCGTGGAAACGCAAAACGGCAAAACGGCAAAACGGCAAA
>CAYZRS010000059.1:0-853 GCA_964480915.1 uncultured Pirellulaceae bacterium
TTTTTCGTGGCGTCGCCTGCAAACGCTTGTCGCTTAGCTTCATGAGGACTAATGCCATGATCCAAGTATTCTTTTTCTGCGCCGTCGTGGGTGGTTCGCTACTGCTCATTCAGACCGTTTTGACCGCCTTCGGGTTGGCCGATTCCGATTTGGAAATGGCCGAAGATATCGCGCTCGAAGTGGACGGTGAGCTTGCGGCCGATTTGGACGTCGAAACAGACTTCGATGCCGCTGGGGGAGATTCGAGCCTCGGCGATGGCGATTCGTCGGCGGAAAGTCATGGCTCGAACTGGCTGTTTAGCGTGCTGTCGTTTCGCACGTTGGTCGCCGCGACGACATTCTTTGGTTTGTCGGGCACCGCGTCGACTCAGGCAGGGCTCAGTCAGGCGATCGCGCTCGGTATCGCGGTAGGGTGTGGGATCGCAGCCATGCTTTCCGTGCACTTCATGATGCGGACGCTCTATCGACTAAGCCACGATGGCACGGTCCGAGTTTCCGATGCGATCGGCAAACAAGCCACGGTCTATCTGCCTGTCCCGGCCAACCGCGACGGATCGGGCAAGGTCCAAGTACGGATGGACGACCGGATCATGGAGTACGAGGCGGTTTCGTCTCATGATGCTCGCATGAAAACCGGCACGAAGGTGATTGTCGTCGATGTGCTGGGTCCGTCGCTTGTAGAGGTAGAGCCGGAAAGCGGCGAGTGGAAACGAGACCCGCTCTACCGTGCGTCGCAAATTGTGATTTCGGATGAATAGGGAGTCGCTTTTGGTAGAGGTTAGCGCTCAGAGGGTCGGGGGGGGGTTTTTGTGGGGGGGGAGGGCATATTTATAGTAGGGGGGGGACCCAAAAA
>CAYZRS010000059.1:863-17960 GCA_964480915.1 uncultured Pirellulaceae bacterium
TGGCGGCTGGAACCGGGATACAGGCCTGCTGATTTTTGCGGGCCCCCTGACCGCCATTTCACCCCGGCGTCCCCCAAAAAACACCCCCGACCCTTTTGCACCGCGCCCCTTTTGCACCGCAAGTTTTGAAAGGAGAATTTCAAATGTAAACCTCGGTTCGGTGTTGTCGTTCAGTCGTGTGACTGGCCAGTTGCAAGGCCATTTTGTTCTGAGGAGTTTTTTATGTTTACCAATTCAACGACCGGTTTCTTGTTCGCGGCGACCGGAATTTTTGAGTCGCCGTACGCGACCATCGCCATCGCCGGCATTCTTCTCGCTGTCACGGTCATGGGCATGCTGATGCTGCTGGTTAAGCAGTACAAGCGTTGCCCGAGTAACCGCATTTTGGTGATCTACGGTAAGACGAGTCGCGGTGGTGCGGCCAAGACGATTCATGGTGGAGCCGCCTTTGTGGTCCCCTTGCTCCAGAGCCATGCGTTCCTGAGCCTCGACCCGATTCAAATCGAAGTCCCGTTACGCGGCGCTTTGTCGTCAGAGAATATCCGCGTCAATGTGCCCAGCGTTTTTACGGTGGCGATCGGTACTGAACCGGCGGTCATGAACCAAGCGGCGATCCGTTTGCTCGGATTGAGCACAGCCGAAGTGCGTAAGCAGGCCGAAGAGATTATCTTCGGTCAGTTGAGACAAGTGATCGCTTCGATGGGTATCGAAGAGATTAATCGTGACCGAGACACGTTCTTGCAGCACATTCAGGAATCGCTCGAACCAGAACTCAATAAGGTCGGCCTCCAGCTGATCAACGTGAATATCACCGATATCACGGACGAGTCAGGTTACATCGACGCGATCGGACAGAAGGCCGCCTCGCAAGCGATCCAACAGGCTCGCGGTGACGTGGCTGAAGAAGAACGATCGGGTGAAACGCGCGTGGCGGCAGCCAATCGTGATCGCTCGGTCGAAGTGGCCGAAGCGGAAAAGGAACGCTTGATCGGAACGCAAAAAGCGGAACGAGACCGAGCGATCCAAGTTGCCGAAATGGAAAAGCAGCAAGTCATCGGCGAACAGACCGCCGCACTTCAACGCGAAGCGCAAGTGAAGCTGGCCGAACAGGCCAAGCGAATCAGCGTCGCCGAAGCGGAAGCTCAGGCGATCGATGGCGAGAACGAGTCGCAAGCAAAGATTGCGGCCTCGAAAGCCGAATTGGCGATTCGCCAAGCCGAAGCGTATGAAGCGGCCGAGACGCGCAAGAAGGAAGCGGAAGCCAAGGTCCAAGAAGCTCAGAACCGAGCGATGGCCAAAGCGGCTGTTGCCAATGCGGAACGTTTGGAAGCCGAAGGACGAGCCGAATTGGAAGCTCGCGCCAAAGCGGCCAAGGCGACCACGATCGTCGAAGCAGAGGCGGCTGCCGAAGAGCGGCGGATCAGTGCCCGAGCGGAGGCCGACGCGGTCTACGCGATGCTGGAAGCGGAAGCTCGCGGCGAGTACGAGATACTTGCCAAAAAGGGCGAAGGCTTGAAGCAAATTGTCGAAGCGTGTGGCGGAGCCAAGGAAGCGTTCCAAATGATGATGCTGGAGCACATGGACAAGCTGGCCGAAACGTCTGCTGCGGCCATTGCGAACATCAAGTTCGATAAGGTCGTCGTGTGGGAAAACGGAGCCGGCGGCAAAGACGGAAGTACGAACACTGCCAATTTCCTCAAAGGAATGGCCCATTCGCTGCCTCCGATGATGCAAGTCTGGAAAGACATCGCTGGAATCGAGCTGCCCGAATCGCTGTTGAAATTCGACAGCGCCGATGACGACGATACCTTCGACGTCGCGGAAACCAACGGCCGACTGCCTCATGTCACGGTAGACATCAAGAAAGAGGTCGAGAGTGAAGAGGAGGAAACGGCTCCTGCCAGCTAACACTGGTTGACGATAAAAAAGTGATAGCGGGCCCAACCATCGTTGGGCCCGCTTGTTTTGTTCACGTGCGGGCAAACGGGGCAGTCGCGATTCAGGAGTGAATTCGCAGCTGGATCAGAACGTATCCCAACAGCGCGCTGCCAACGATCCCAACGACTCCAACGAACTCCACCCAACTTGAGGAACCTTGTCGAATGATCGACATCGTTTCGGCGTTACCTAAGAAACTCGGTCACATCGGACGGTTGACGATCTTTCACAGCAATTAGGTAGGAAAACGTCAACTGGTCGATCTCGTCGCTGACGTAGCCAACGTGTCCATCGAGCGCCACCGCGTTGACTCCACCCGGATGCCGACTGCGTGGTGCGGCACCAAGAAATTGCTGGCCATTGGAAAATCCTGACTGCGGCATTCCCTGTTGATCGGCAAACACGGCATTCGCTGGTCCTCCCCCCACAACCACGTCGTGATAAGTCGCACTATTCGGAAACGCGACGTCGTTCGCATCGTAATCGGAGTCCGGTATGTAGAAATTACTCGCACCGATTTTCCCGGAATCGGCCGCGTGCCAATCGAGAGCGACCAACGAGGCGCCCGGGAACGGCGCCGACCAAACGCCTCGTGAATCGGAAGCTCGGTCCAGCGTCCGCACTTCAGTCGCCAGCAAGGTTTTGGATACGCCATCGACCACTTTGCCGATCTTCTGGCCCGCGCGGGAGCCCACATCAAAACCGCCCAATGCGCCGGCACGCGTCTTGAAGTGATCGATGTGCACGACGCTCGTATAGGCCGCGTAGTTCCCTTTGGCCAATCCGCCACGTCCCGCCACCACATTCCAACCCGATCCGACCGAACTCCCTTCGAAGAATGCGACCGACGCCGTGCCGTCACTCGGACACATCAGTGTGCCAAGTGCGGTGGAATAGACGGCGGTCCCGTCTGACCGAACAGGCTGTTCCTGTAGTTTGAGTCCAAAATCAAACTGGTCGTACAGCGCTTGCTCTTCCAGAAACGGAAGTATCGTTACGATCCAACTGACGTTGGGACCTGCCTTCCTACCGAAAATATCGAAGCACCCATTATTGGCCATCTCGGTGCCTAGCCCGACATCTGTTCCAAGCGCTCGGCATTTGTCAGGGTCAGACTGTTTCTCGACATCACTCAACCAGGCCCCAGCTGGCAACGCGCCCATGGCGCTTTCGAAGTTCAGCACAGCCAAACCGAGCTGTCGTAGACGATTCTTGCATTGCAGACGCCGGGCCGCCTCGCGCGTGCTGGTCACTGCAGGTAAGAGCAGAGCCACCAAAATCGCAATAATGGCAATGACCACCAGCAATTCGACCAGCGTGAACGCACCGCGTTTTCGTCGTAATGCTTGATCCCAGTTGCCGATCGCTTGGCGATAGCTTGTGGAACGACGCTGGGGATCGAATGGGCTCATGACAGACATAGGGCACCTCTCATCACAAGGGCTGGGCTGGCTGGGACGCGCAGGCAAAACGGAGCGTCGCCGAGTCGCACCGCGCGTTACAAACTCTCTGGGCACAAGCAACGGCACAGTACGCTCGGCAAAACGCTGAGACACTAGATGCACGTTCTGCCCAAGGGTGCCGCAGAAAAACTGGAATTTCCGAATTTTGTGCCAGCCGATGGAAACTGCAACGTTTGCGATCGGTCGCCGTGCGCGGCACAATAGATGGGACGAGAATACAAGCGTTGGATATGACAAAAGGGGGCACGATGGACAGTTCGGTTCAATTCGCCGAACTTGTTTCCAAGGCCCGCCAAGGTGACGCATCGGCGCTGGATGCGATCTTTCGCACCTGTCGCGATTACCTGTTGCTGATCGCGAATCAAGAAATGGACGAACGGTTGAAGACGACCTGTGCCGCCAGTGACTTGGTCCAAGCGACGCTCGTCCAGGCGAATCACAAGTTCGACCAGTTTCGCGGCGATTGTCAGCCAGAATTCCTCGGCTGGGTGAAAGCGATCTTGAAGAATGAGATGAAGGGTTCTGTTCGCAAACACTTCCAAACCGAAAAACGAGCCGCCCCACTGCCGCGACCAACCGGCGTTTCCTCTTGGCTGGCCGGTTCGGCGACTCATCCTATCGACCCAGAACTAACGCCGGCGGCAGGAGCCGAATTGGAAGAAGATGCTCAGTTGCTAAGGCTGGCCATTTTACGACTTTCGGAAGATCATCGTGAGGTATTGTTACTGCGTAACTGGCAACGTCGTTCCTTCGCGGAGATCGCCATCGAAATGCAACGCACGGAAAACGCGGCGAAGAAACTCTGGGCTCGTGCCTTGGTGGCATTAGGAAACGAGATGTGCGAATGACGGATCGAAAGCCTATCAGCCACCGTGTCGACGACGCGACCGAATTGGATTCGGCGATCGACCTGCTCGTTCAACTGGACGAAACCGAAGACGCGACAGATTCTACGGCGGTTACGGATTCTCTTGCCAAGCACACGCCGGCCGGGGCCGACGACTTGCGCCGAGCAGCCAATAGCCTGCAACGGTTGAAACGCATTAAACAACAAAGTCCGTACTGCGTTGTCGACTTGGCATACGGATACGGTTCCTCGGTGGATGATGCCGAGTTGCCGTCACGAATTGGTCGTTTCGAGATCAAGCGTCGGCTGGGCATGGGTGGCTTTGGCGTCGTCTTTCTGGCAAACGACCCAACGATTGATCGCGACGTCGCCCTCAAGGTGCCTCGGGTCGAAGCGCTGATCAATGAGGAGACTCGCGGCCGCTTCGTACGCGAATCGCGCACGGCCGCTATGGTTTCGCATCCGCATGTCGCCACCGTCTTCGAGGCTGGGATGGTCGGACCGATCTGCTATATCGTTTCCGAATACTGCCCAGGTGGGTCGATTGCCGACATGCTCTCGCAATTGCCTGAAAACCGGTTGCCGGCAAAAGCGGCCAGCCAAGTCATGGCCACCGTCGCGGATGCCGTCCAAGCAGCTCATGACCAAGGCGTTCTCCATCGCGACATCAAACCGACCAACCTGTTGCTCGACGTGACCGCAGACCAAGTGCCCCGCTTCATCGAAGACCCGTCCGAACTGTACGCGTGTGTGAAGCTGGTCGACTTTGGCCTAGCAAAAGATTTGACGCGAGACGAGGCGCGAACGCGCACCGGCATGTTGCTCGGCACACCGGCCTACAGTGCTCCGGAGCAAATAGCCGAAACTAGGACGCTGGGCGCCACGACCGATGTCTATTCCTTGGGCGCCACGCTCTACCACCTCATCACCGGGCAGCCGCCACTGCAAAAGGCGACCGATTTCGCAACGCTGCTCGCCAATCAGAACGAAGAACCCCAACTCCCCCAGTCTCATCACTTGGACATTCCGAAAGACCTCAGCGCCATCTGCATGAAGTGCCTAGAGAAGACGCCCGAGCGCCGCTACGCAACGGCCGCGGAATTGGCGGACGACCTAAGACGGTTTATTGCAGGCAAGCCGGTCGTGGCGCGAAACATCTCGACTTTGGGACGATGGTCACGCTCGGTTCGTCGCAACTCGGTACTGGCCATTTGCGCTGCGATCACCCTGTTCTCGATCGCTTTCTCCGTGCAAACCGTACGCGTCTCGCAACGGGCAATCGAAAGAGAGAAAATCAAGCAGTCGAGTCTGATTCGTGAGATTGAATTGCTTAACTCACGCCGCGAGAGGAATCCGACGCAGCTCGATTCCGATCGCCGCGACTAGCTCCCTTCCATTCGTGGCTCCGTTGACCCCGTTGGCACTGCGGTCGGCACCTGGCAATGGGAACCTTCAAAAAAGTCAGCCGACTCGATTCCGAACGCGTGATCGAATCGAGCTCGCCAATTTTCCCAGGCGATAGACGCCGTCAATTCGACCATCTGTTTTTCGTTGAAGCTTTGCTGGAGTCGCGCGAAATTTGCGGCGTCGATTTCGACCGGCGTATTCGTCATTTCGGTCGAGTAACGCAAGACCGCTTTATCGATCTCGTCGAAGAGGGAGCTCGTTTCGAAATCGTTAAGCTCGCGCAGCTCCTCGTCGCTGAGCACGTTTTCGTGGCGGCTCACGGCCGCCATCATGTCGATTCAGAAGGGACAACCGACCATGCGTGCGACACGCGTTTGAGCCAGATACTTATACCGCGGTGAAACCGACTTGGCCGCTTCCTGGGCCGAATCCATCTGACCAATGCCCAGCAGCACTCGTGGGTGATGCGCCATGATCGTGATCGGTTCGATCAATTCGGCGCGCCCCGTCAGCTTGCCAATTTTGCGCTTCACGATCGCGTACACAATCCGAGTAAAGAGGCCGGCCTTGTTGACGTCGATCCCTGCCATACGTGGCATAGTTCAAAGCTCCTGGAAAAGTTGTTTCTATCGATGAAACTGCAATCGCCGCACCGCTTTAACCGCGGGACTGCTCAATCGAGTGAGCGGTAAGGCGCTAAACGCCGGTATTTTGGGGAACGCGCCGACCTTGTCGCTCACAGAAAACGGAAGGGATGTCCCGATTGAGCCGAATTGGCCTCAACCGCGAAAATCAACAATCTCACTTTGCCTACCCTTTGAGGCCCGTCGTCGCGATTCCTTTGACAAACAATTTTTGGGTAAGGAAAAAAACGATCACGATCGGTAACGTGAAGAGCGTCGCCGCTGCTAACAACAAATGCGTCTGATCCGAATAGGCGCTAACGAATCGCTCCAAACCATATGCTAGCGGAAACTTTTGCGGGTCGCTGAGGAACAGGAGCGGTCCGCCAAAGTCGTTCCACGTCGCGATCAATTGGAACAGCGCTACGGTGGCCAGCGCGGGGCGACTGAGGGGCAAAATGATCCGCCAAAAAATCCCCACTTCGGAAAGACCGTCCAGTCGAGCCGCTTCGCTTAACTCTTCCGGGATCGTTAGAAAAAACTGCCTTAGCAGGAAGATAAAGAAGGCGTCCCCCAGAAACGTTGGCAAGACAATCGCCGCGAGCGAATCATAAAGTCCCAACTCGCGCAGCAACAGAAAACGGGGAATCATCGTCACGTGCCAAGGTAACAGCATCGTACCAATAATGAGTGCAAAGCAAATGCTGCGGCCCGGCCACTGGATGCGAGCCAGCCCATAAGCGACGACGGCACTACTCACCACGGTCCCACACACCGTGCCGAGGCAGAGCAGCAGCGTGTTCGTCAAATAGCGTGCGTACGGCATGGCGGTCATCGCATCGCTGTAATTTTCGAAACGCCATGTTTTCGGCCAAAACGAAAATGGTGAGGTACTTAGTTCCATTCCCGACTTGAGCGAACTGAGCACCATCCACATCACGGGAAAGCCAAATAGCACAGCCACCGCAACGAGCAGCAGGTGTGCCAAGCGGGGTGGACGAGTGACGTTCATTCGGTGACTCCTCGGTGGAAGTCAACATGCGACTGAAGTCGTTCGTTGGCTGTTTCGAGCAACTCAATGGCCGGTCGTTCATTGGTGGGGTCCATGGCCTGTTCAGCGATCGCGCGCACCTCGCGATCAAAGCGAGCGGCTCCGGGAACATTGGGGCGGGGCACTTGAAGTTCACTGCCGGCCAATTCGATGAACGTGGCAAATAGAGGTGCACTGGCCAAATACTCTTGAAACGCAGGTTGGTCGACCACGAATTGGGAAACGGGAATCCAACCGCCCGTTTCGCAAGTTGCCGCGGCCTCGGCCTCGTGCCCATCAAAACCGGCCCAGAATTTCATGAACTGCCACGCACCGTGACTCTGATCTGCTCCGGCTGGCAGCACAAAGTAGTTTCCATTGATCCAACCGGCGTTGGCGACTTGTCCGGCCGCCGCAGGAAGCGGCGTCACGCCGAACTCCGTGGGGGGATCGCCGGCGGCGACTTGAGCTGCGCGAAAACGACGAATATCGCGTGCCCTCCATTGCCCGTCGACGACCAGCGCATAGCGACCGCTAAGAAGTGGGAACGTCTTTCCTGGCAACGATTGATCGCGAGCCCGTAAGCTGGCCGCCAATTTCCCGTATCGCTTTCCGTAGCTGGCCATCCACTCGACCGCCTCGGCAATTTCCGGAGCAGCGAGCGTGACTTGCTGACTCGTTTCGTCGTAGAACCGGCCACCGAAGACAATGCCCCAGCCCCAAAGATTCTTCGCGGCTGGGAGAAATCCGATGTCGACCGGTGAATCGGGCTGTCCAGACACGGTCGCCGCAATCCGATCCAACTGATCCATGGTTTGGGGTGGCTCGAACTGTAATTCGTCGAGCAACGATTTGTTGTAATAGAGCGCTCGCACATCGAGCCCGTTGCACAACCCAAACGCCTGTCCTTGGTACTGAGTTAACTTCGCAGCAGCGGGAAACAGCCACCGGTCAAGCCGCTCCAATTCGCTCGCCGAGGCAACTTCGGTCAGAGGCAAGATCGCTTGGCGTTCGGCCCAATCGGCCAGGACCGGATCGTCGATATTGACGACATCGGGAGGATTGCCTCCTGCTAATGACAAGAACAACTTGAGGTCCAGGTTGTTGCCCGGCATCGCCACCGCGCGGACAACGTAGTCCGTCTGACTCGCATTGAAACGGCGCACAACCTCTTCAACGACGTTAAGTTCGGCTCCGCCCCAAAAATGCCAGAACACGACCTCCGCTCGATTCGCTGGGGCAGGAGCGGCCGCCGCGAACTGCAGGCGGCGGCTGGAAACGACGGCCGGAACCAAGAGGCAACTTAGCAACAGCACGACCAAGATCCCATTCAGCGCGTGTTTCATCATGAGGGATCGCTCGCATAGTGGACCCAGCCGCGTGAGCTGCGAAACAGCAATCCGGTGGCGATCACCAACAAGGCGAAGACCATCCAGGCCATCGCCGACGCGTAACCCATATCCAGATCTTGGAAGGCGGATAAGAAAAGGTGCAACGACAACACCAACGTCGATTGCTGCGGAGCGCCCGTCCCTTCGCTGACAATGTACATCTGCGTGAAGGCTTGGACCGATTGTATGAGCCCCATCACCAGGTTGAAAAGAATCACTGGGGTCAGCAACGGCAGCGTCACGTGGCGGAAGCGGCTCCAGCGGGAAGCGCCATCGATGGCGGCCGCTTCATGCATTTCATCGGGCACATCGGCAATCGCCGCCAAGTAGATCAACATGAAATTCCCGACCGACCACAAAGACATCAAGATCAGCGCATCTTTTGATCCGAACGCTGCCGTCCCATGAAGCCACCCCAGCGGCCAAGCTGCCTCACCCGGTTCGTTGAACCACAGCGGACCAGGCAAGCCCATCGATTGGAGCACATGGTTCACCATGCCGCGACGTGAGTCCAACAACCAGACCCAGAGGATCGACGAGGCAACGACCGGAATAATACTTGGTAAGAAACAAAGCGTGCGATAGACCGCCTGCCCCCTGACTTTCCAAGACAAGATCGTGGCCAGCCCAATCCCAAGCAGGATAGAAAGCGGCACGTGAATCAGTGCAAAGTAACCGGTGTTCCAGAGCGCCCTGCCAAAACCTTGTCCCGTCGCCAATTCGTGTCCAAGCCGTTGGTAATGCTGCAGTCCCACGAATTCCGGTGCTGACAACAAGTCATATCGACAGAAGCTCCACCACAACGAACAAACAAAGGGAACGAAAACCAAGAACAAGAATCCAACCAGCCAGGGACTCATGAAGAGCAGCCCCGTAATCCATTGCCGATGACGCCGATTCCTGGTCAATTTCATAAGTGACGACGATGCCGAAAGAGGAACGCAAACCAAGGACGAGTTACATCACAACGCGAATTTTCTGCTGATTCTGACGGGTACTATACTCGTTCCAGTTCTCGTTGGCACGAGTTCTGACAAATACGTGCCCGCCCGGCCTCCGACCACCATAACCATGCATTGACCGAGTTGCAGCGAATGAAGAAGCACCAAATTCGATGCGATATTGGCTACCGGAGATGGAATCCAGGCTCGCGAGATGTTAGATTGTCGTATCAGGGCGACACCATCGCCGCTGTGTCATCAAACGTGTTGGCGTTAGTTCGATGTGTCCGTGGCGGAAAGAACGAATATGAATATTGTCAAAGCGCTCGTCGGTGGATTGGTGGGTGGAGGACTCGGCGCAGTCGCTTCGAACTACGCTCAACCACTGTTCAAGGAACCCAATCCTTGGACACTCATTTTGGCAGGACTATTCGCCGGACTGGGCGTGCGGGTGCTATGCGGTAGGAACCGCGACTTCCTCACTGGCGTCCTGGCAACGGTGGCCGCCATCCTGGCCATTGGTGGCGCATCCTATTGGGTTTCGTTGTCCACGATTCGAGCCATGGAAACGGCCAATGCCGCCATCGACTCGCAAACACCCAGCATGGCCGAACTACTGGCCAAAGACGACTCGGAAGAAGAGACCGACGAAGAAGCTTCCGACGACGTCGCCGCACCGATCGTCGATGAGGCCCCTGTGGACATGGATGAACTGGGACCGGAACCGGAAGTCGACATGAACAAAAGCCTGTATTCGAAAGAAGCGATCGCCAATGTCTTGGCGGCCCTACTGGCATTCGTCCTGGGGACCGGATCACCGGCAACGGTGGGCGATGAATCTCAAGATGCCACCGGTGATGTTGACGAACACGCTTAGCCGCGCGTAACCACCTTACTGAAGTAAATGCAGGCCGAGCAGGCTGCTAGGCAAGTCCTGGCAACTCCAGGATGCCGTCGACGGTCTGGCAAGAGTGGACAGCAAAGCGGTCTGCCAGTTCGGGGAATTTTTTCGGATAGTCTCGGTTCACAGCCGCTTGCAAATCTTGCACCGCGTCCGCCAAGACAATGGCACCCGATGCGCCTTTGTCACCGCCGCCCAACATGCGCTCTCCCAAGACCCCATCAACGGATCGCGCGATTTCGCACATTGCCTCCAACTCCGGTCCAGAGATCACGTAATCGTCCCGCAGCCCCAACCCATCCGCCCGGAAAACCTCGCCCACGCGTTGAATGTCACCATTTTTCCAAGCGGTCAACATATCGCCAAACCGCTGCTGCGATTCGTAGATGTACTTCAACCGCCCACATAAGTGCGGATGCGAAGTTTCAAAATGACGAACCAAGGCAGCGTATAGATCCGGCTCGCGCACATCGGCCAAACAACGAATGCCGAACGGTTTGCTGGCCAATGCGACCAGTTGCTCACATTCGTCACGCCGGAGTTTGTATGTCGACTTTTCAAGGCCCGGACGATCGGTACCTGTATCCAGGCTAACGATACGAAAATCAACCGCCGACTCACCCAAGGGGACATGCTTGATGGAACCCGTGTCGGGGCGATAGTGAGTCCCCATACCGGCCTTCGCAAAGTAGATCATGATCTGATCCAGGTTTCCACACGGCGAGCCGATATAGTCGTTCTCAACGGCCTGCGCCAATTCGACAACTCGCATTCCTTCGAGCCCTGTGATTCCGTTCACTTCGAGCATGGTCAAAATGAGATTGATCGCCAGCGACGCCGACCGAGACATACCGCCACCGGGAATGTTGCCAAACAAAACAGCGTCCATCCCGGTTGCCAGTTCGTAACCCTCACGCCGCAAAATACGATTTACACCAAAAGGAAATCGGGCCCAAGAATCGGCAGCCAGATCAGGTTCGCCTCCTACCGCAAAATCGACCAAGCCATCGTTGGGAAAATTGGCGCTAGAAAGTCGTAAGCGGCCCAGCGAGTTCGGCTTGTAAGCAAGCCAGATGAATCGATCCGTGCCCACACCAAACAGCTCGGTGCCGTTATAGTCACCATGCTCGACCCCCAAACAAAAACGGGACGATGTGCGGCGGATTTTCCCTCCCTGGACGGCGAGCTGATATTTCGCAGCATGCCGTTGCAGTGTCGCAGACACTTCGGCAGGTAGCGTATCGTATTTCGTCTTCATGGAACTCATCACGAATCCATCGCACACTTGCTAGCCCCTTGGCGGGCCTACTTCGGCACCTTCGCCAGCGAAACCTTGCCAGCCATTCTCCAGTCACGACGCTCGGCAAAAACGGGTCGGTTGGGTTTGCACAATATACCAATTCTCGCCAACATCATGGGCCCCGACCTCCAACCACAGATCGCCATGTCCGACGTCGTGACCAAGAATGCCCAACGAGACTTCACCGTCGTCCGCGACGACGCTGGAGTCCCCAATATTCAAGCCACCACCTGGCTCGATGCGCTCTATGGCCTGGGCTATATGCACGCAACCGATCGCGGCACGCAGTTGCTATTCTCTCGTACCGTCGCCAGTGGCCGAGCTGCTGAACTCATCGCCGACAAGGATGAGCTGCTAGAAACTGATCGGTTCTTTCGCCGTATCGGGCTCCATCTCAATTTGGACCGTGAAGTCGATCAGATGGATCGTCGCACTCACCAACAAGTGACAGTATATTGCGCCGGCGTTAACGATGGAATTCGTGCCAAACGTCGCTCGCTACCCATGTGGGCGACCGGATACCAACCGGAAAAATGGGATCCTCAAGCGGTTCTTCTTGTTGGCCGGTTACTCAGTTTTGGCGGCCTGGCCGTCAGCCAGATGCAGAACGAACGGCTGATTGTCGAGCTGATTAAGGCGGGAGCCAACGAAGCAGCGCTGGCCGAAATGTTTGAACCGCGACTCGATTCACTCGACTTCGACCTCATGCGCGAAGTCAACATTTCCAATCGATTGTCCGACCAAGCCTTGGAATTGATCGTCGACCTTCCTCGCTTGGCTGGAAGCAATGCCTGGGCCGTGAGCCCTGAAAGAAGCGCCACTGGACACGCACTGCTTGCTTCCGACCCTCACTTGGAAGTCAACCGCCTGCCAGCGATTTGGTATGAGGCGGTCTTGCGATGGGACTCCCAGTACGTCATGGGTGCCACGCTGCCAGGATTCCCACTCTTTTCCGTTGGCCGCAACCCCAAGCTCTCCTGGGGCGTCACGTACATGAAAGGTGACACGATTGACTACTTCGTCGAAGATTGCCGCTGTACCGAGGATGGTGCTTGGCAGTTTCGTCGCGAGGACCAATGGCAGAATTTCACCGTTCGAGAGGAAAGTCTCAAACGAAAAAACAACGAACCGGTACCGCTCCGAGTGTACGAAAACGAAATCGGCACGCTCGATGCCGACGTTGATGAAACGGGGGAGGGCAAGTATCTCTCGATTGCCTGGGCTGGACGGCGAGTCGACGCGTCGACCGCGGTTTCGACTTGGCTCGATCTGATCCAGGCAAACGACGTGACGACAGCCATGGATGTCGTCTCCGATTGCCCACAGCCGACGCTCTCCTTTGTATTCGCCGACGCCGAAGGACATATCGGCCAACAGGCCTGCGGTGCCATTCCCAAACGAAGCAACCCTAACGATGGCCTCGCACCATTACCCGCTTGGGACCCGAAAAATCATTGGCAAGGTTGGCTGCCGAAGGAACTATTGCCAAGCATTTACGACCCGCCAGAAGGGTTCGTGGCGACGGCGAATGAGGAATGCAACCCGGAAGGCGGACCACTTGTGGTCACGCAGACGGTTCACGACTATCGAGTGCGGCGCATTCAAGAGCAGCTCTCCCAAATGCCACAGGCAACGATTAAGGACATGCAGAAACTGCAGTACGACGTCGTGAGCAAACAGGCGGAAGATTTGCTCGCCATGGCCTTGCCCTTCATGCAGGAGGGACCACTGAAAGAGATTCTCTCGAACTGGAATTACAGCTACGCAGCCGATAGCAGCACGGCGCCCGTCTTCCAGGCCTTCTATCGTAATCTGATGTTTGAGCTCCTTGGAAACAAGAAAGGGCTCGGCTGGCGACGGATCCTGTATCTTTGCTCGCGAGCCGGGTTCTCCTCCATGATTCTGACGGCGGCCGACCGTCTACTGCAAAAACAAGATTCTTGGTGGTGGCATGGCCGCGACAAGGCAGAACTCATTCGCTCCGCAGCAGACGCCGTTGAATTGGGAACGATTCGCTACTGGTCGGAGATGAACAACTTTCATTTCGCGAACCGATTCTTGGGCGGGAACCGGGTGGGAAGACTTCTGGGCTACAACACGCGTCAACACGCGATGCCCGGAAATCACGCAACTCCATTTCAAGGTCACGTTTTTCAAACCGCGACGCGCGAATCGACGTTCGCTCCGTCCTATCACTTCGTGACCGATATGGGCACAAACGAAGCTTGGACCAATTTGCCCGGCGGGCCGAGCGAGAGTCGCTTCTCGAAATACTATCGAAGCGACATCCCGCTTTGGCTCGACGGAGAGTACAAACGGCTTGGTGTGACGACTTAGGTCGTTCCTCGTAACGGTGCATTGGCATCGCCCGCATACCAACGAATCTTACGAGCAAACTTCCGCAACTGAGCATCCGAGATGCCGGTCAAGTCGTCGATACGATTGATCCCGTCGGTCGTATCGATCTCCATCACGGTCGCACCATCAAGGATGACCGTAAAGGTCTTCAGTGGCGGTTGGCCATTGAAGACATCGGGAGACTTTTCAAACGTTGTCCATTTGATCGTCAGGTTACGGTCGACTCGAACTTGACCATCACCGTAACCAATATCAAACTTCTCCGTCTTGCCATCTAAAGTGATGACGACGTGCGGATCGCCCCAGATGGTAACGGAGGTCCCTTCACTCGAGTGCAGTGTGGCGCTGTAAGCGTATTGATCCCACTCGCGATCGTCATGCTCATTGGCCGCGTCAAAGTTGTCCAGGTAGACATTCGTACGCTTGAAAGCGATCATTTCAACTTCACAGTCGACGGTTTCCGTTGACCCGAACACGATGCCGTTGGCTTCCGCTTTGTCATTGCCGATACCGATGACCAAGTCATCGATCCCATCGCCATTCATGTCACCCGCCAAACGAACCGATCCTCCCGCCATTGTCTTGCGGCTCGAACCGTTGAAGATCATGCCACGAGAGCCGTCGCCGCCGTTCTCTTCAGCCAGATCGGCCGTCTTGAATTCGCCTTCGAAATCACGGCTACCAAAGATCAAGTAAGACTGCCCGGCATCGACCAGTCCATTGGCTTCGGCTCGATTCGCAGTGATCAGCAGATCATCGATTCCATCGCCATTGACATCCTGGCCTCCTTGGACGGTATCGCCAAGCAAATCGTGGGCGCGATTTCCTTGCACGATGAAGCCATGGGAACCGTCTCCACCAGCGTCTGGATGGAGTTTATACAGTTCCATTTCTGGCTCGAAGCTCTCGCCGCCAAAGACCACGTAGGTCATACCGACGTTTTTCATGCCGTACGTGTCCGCATGCTGGGCGACAATTGCAAAATCATCAATTCCATCCGCGTTGAGGTCACCAACCGACGTCACGTTGGCTCCCGAACGATCATGAGCAAAAGTTCCTTTCGCCACGAAACCGCGGCTGCCATCGCCGCCGTTCTCCGGTTTTAGCGCAGAGAGTTTGAATTCCGCATCGAAACCATCTTCCTGCCCGAAGACGACATAGGTCTCCCCAGAATTCCGAAAGCCGTTCGCGTCGGCATCAGGGGCACCAATCGCGAAGTCATCAATTCCGTCTCCGTTAATATCCCCCAGGCCCGTGACCTTCTTGCCTGACAGGTCATTGACCGCGGCGCCTTCAAAAACGGTTCCCAACCTTCCATTTCCACCACCCGAATCGAACAGCTTCTTCACGTTGAACTTGTTCTTAACGCCGTTTTTCGATCCGTAGACAAGTAGCGACACGCCGGCTGCGCCGCGGTACTCGGGTACGCCGACCATACCGTCATCGAATCCGTCGCCGTTGACATCTCCGACGTTGATGATTTTCGTCTTGGCAGCACCAAGCCCCAAGCCGTGGAAGACGATTCCCGAGTAGGTATCAGAGTGCATCACGCCCGAGACGTTCATCGTCACCGAAGCGACGTCTGTGCCGCCCTTACCATCACCCACGGTGTACTCGAAAACGTCGACCGCCTTTTCTCCATGAGGGAGATCTTCGAGCGCCGTGCCAGGATCGTAGGAATAGGTCCCATCGGAATTCAGTTGGACAAAGGCGCCGCTATCGAGCTCGATTTCTTTCCCAACCGCCGTCTCGTCGCCGTTCACCGCCACAATCGACAGCGAATCATTGTTGCCGTCGATGTCGGCAACCGGCGCCGGTATCATCAAAGACGTTGCCCGACACGGGCGCGATGGCCGGTGTCGAGAAGACATCGTCAACAGCCAATGGAGGCAACTCGAGCACTTTGGATGAGTTGCTAAACCCGTCATTCGTTCCGGAAACGGGGCCTTGGGCTACTCGCGTTGCTTTGCCGGTGACAATATCGAAACTGTAAACGCCACCAGTCTGGTTCGCCCCACCGAACACATTTCCGTCGGCATCGGCGTACATCGCACCGAACGTCAGTTTTTGCAAACCGTTTTCACCAATGGTGGTTACTTTGCCGTCCATGGTGATCGAGATCAGCTTGTTCTCTTGACCTCGCTGACTCGCATAAAACGTGTCGTCCACCGGGTTGTATGCGATGTCGTAGATGTTGTAGAGATCGACCGAAGTTTCAATCTTGTTCGCCACCGATTGGCTGTCAATGTCGATCCCATAGAGAACGCCTCGGTTGTTGCCTGGCCTGACGTACAGCAATCCGTCTCCGCCAAAATCTCCAACGAAGTAGGTCCCTTCGTTCGTCGGCAGTCCGTCAACACGTCCCAGGTTTTCGACTTGGCCGTTGCTGCCAATTCTTCCCAACTCATGAGACTTCGTGAGGATGCCATAGGCGTAGTTGTCGGCCGATCGAAATCCTACGGCGTTTACCTTTTCACCCGCCTGATGCTCGCCCACGGTGAACGACTTGGTCTCGAAGTCGACTTGGCCGGTGCGGCCGAGGTTTGAGTAAATCTGGTAAAGGCCAGCATCGCTTTCGAATACGGGAAGTCCCGTTCCGTCCATTACGATGCGGTCTTCAAGTTTCTCTACGTTGTTTTCAAATTTAAATTTGCGAGTCATAACTTTAAACGCCTTTCATTTGTCGCTCGAATAGGTTCGTCGCGATAGGCATGGATGAGAATACTTAAGCAGGAGGTCAATCAAAGAAGCAATTCAGGTCTTCCGTTTAAAAAATAGTCCGACTTCGATCGTGTCAGCGACAGTTTATTGTCATTTTGTTCAGAACGAGGAGGTTGCCTTACGGGTCGTATGACGACGATGCAGCGCGTCGTCATGCCCGCAACATGGACGGGGCAG
>CAYZRS010000059.1:18060-29097 GCA_964480915.1 uncultured Pirellulaceae bacterium
CAGGAGAGCATTCGCCACGCCGATGTGGCGGCAACTAGAATTACTTAGAAATGCCTTCGAAACGCATCGCGGCGCTACGCGTTTTCCAGCACAGCGGCAACCGTTTGGCCCGTTTTTGATTGATTAAGAACCAATGTTGCATTTTGGGTCGCTTCCAAAGGTGCGTCGCGAACAACATTGACGGGGCAATCCGGATCAGCGCTTTCGTAATTCAACGTGGGCGGAACCTTGTTGTTTCGAATCGACAAGACGCTGGCAGCCATTTCGACAGCCCCCGCACCCGCGCCCATATCGCCAAAGTAGCTCTTCGGCGCCGTCACCGGCGTTTCGCCCAAGACGGATTCGATCGCACGCGATTCTCGAATGTCGGCATCGATCGTCGCCAAGCCCTCCGCATTCACGTGATCGATGTCATTCGGCGCAAGGCCAGCGTCTGCCAGTGCGATGCGGATCGAACGTTCGATCGCATCTTCCGTCGCACCGCAATATCGAACGTCAGAGACTTGGCCGACGGATCGGCCAAAACCGCTCACCTTGCAGATCGGTGTCGCGCCACGTGCAACCGCGTGCTCACGTGTTTCCAGCACAAACAAGCAAGCGCCCTCACCCCGCACGTAGCCATCTCGATCTCGATCGAATGGTCGTGGTGTCGCGAGCGGCTCCTCGCTGCGCTTCGAAAGCAATTCGTCGGTCAGGTGCACCTGCAGAGTCGTGCTGGTCCGACTGCCGCCACCACCCGTTAGCATGACGTCACACCAACCTCGTTCGATGACCGAGACCGATTCGGCGAGCGCCAGGAGTGCCGACGCCGTTCCTTGCACGATCGAATTCGTTGCGCCCCAAGCCTGATGGGCAATCCCCACATGGCAGGCCGACATGTTGGGCAGATATTTCAGCAGCCAGAGCGGGAACATGTCGGTGCTAATTCGTTTGGCGAACGAGTCCAAGTCGACTGAGCCATCGACGATGCTGTTCCTATGAACGTCGGCCAATTCCGACGGATGGCCATAGAACATCTCGCTCCCCATCACGATTCCGAATCGATCATGGTCGAGTGCACTCGTATCGAGCCTGGCATCCTCCACCGCCAAATTTGCCGCGGCGAATGCCAATGCGACTTCGCGCGACATCAGCTTGATTGCCTTGCGAGGCCTCACATGATGCTTCGGGTCGAAATCGCGGATTTCACTGCCGATGGCATATGGCAAATTGCCAAAATCGCTGGTCAGCAGCGGCCGGATCGCACTGCGGCCGGTCATCAATGCATCCCAAAACGGCTGATGGCCGATGCCTAATGGGGTCATCATCCCGATACCGGTTACGACGACTTCGCGGGTCGATTTACCCATGAATGGACTCGTCCAATGATGAGATCAAGCGGGGAATAAATAGCAACATGCACCTGATAGTATCGACCCTACCTACGGTCGGCAAGCACGAACTCAGATCGACCATTCGAACCTATCGCAGCCCGCTTTGCCGCTGCCATCAGGATTCAGCACGATCGCCCCTATAGTCATAGATGCGATGAATCTTCTCGACGCGAAAGTTGCCTCTCTCGAGCGTCTTTCTCGAAAGATGGTTGGACTCCAGCACCCAAGAATATTCGCCGAATTCCATGCCCCATTGGACCCCAGCTGGAATCAGGTGGTGATTCAAGACGACACCGACGCCCCACATCTGATACTCGGGTAGCACATTCGTACTCATCATCCGCAGCCTTTTCAGCTGCCGCCGTTTCATCAACAGCTTAAGGAACCCGAAAGGAAAAAGACGTCCATCAATTTCCTTAATAATCGGATTGTAATCCAATAACCCTAAGACGCTGCCGACCGGCTGACCTTTGACCTCGGCGATCACCGACAGATCGGGTACCAGCAGATGCTTGAGTCCTGCACTCATGTGCTTGACCTCGGCTTCGGACATGTTGACATGCCCCCACACGGCGGTGAGTGACGAGTTGTAGATCTGCAAAAACGAGGTCACATCTCGATGAAAATTCTTCTTGTCGATCGGACGTAACTTCAGATCTAGACGTTTGATTGCTTCTTCGGCAACGAACTGAATTTTCTTTTCCATCGTCGCCAGTTCGGAACTGGACCCGATGAAACTAAGCAAGTCTTGAGCCTTTTCAAACCCATACGTTTCCCACAATCGCGGATAAAATTCCGGGTTGTAGGTCATCAAAAAAGTCGGCGGCAAATCGAAATTTTCGACCAGTAAACCACATTCATAGTTCAACGACGGGTTAGTTGGGCCTCGTAGATTGTGCTGTCCACGTTCCGCGTGCCACGCTCGAACTGCATCGAACAGTCCATCGGCGACCGCTTGGTCGTCGATCGATTCAAAAAAACCAACAAAGCCGCATTGGTCCTCTGGATGGGTTCGATTGTGGGCCCGATTATCGATCGCCGCCACACGGCCACATGGCTGGCCATTTCGAAAAGCTAAGAAGGTACAAATCTCGGCATCATCATAAAATGGATGCCGCGTGTAATTCACAAGCTCCTTTTGGCTCATCCGAAGCGGAGGCACCCAAACCGGATCGTCCCGGTAGAGCTCCCAGGGCAATTCCAAGAATTGCTTCCGTTCGCGACGATGGGTGACAGGTCGTACTTCGAGATTGGCCAAACTTCATTCCTGTCGATTCGTACGTTCGCGACGGGCAGTCAACGTTGACCACGGAGAACCGATCACTGTAACGGTCGGTCGAACCAAGGGTCAATAAAGACAGGCTCAGTTCAGGGCCGCTAAACGAAAAGGCAAAAAACGTGCGGTTTTTACTAAGCTACCGGGCCGCTATACTTACGGAACCGCTGGCATAGCAACTGCTGCGATTTCCCTTTCCCCGTCCGCCGGCATCGCCGGATCAAGATCATGCCAAAATACGTCGTTCGTTACGGACTGATGAGAACATTGGGAGTTCTCTCGGTTCGCGGCAAGGATCAGACCTTCGCCCGCGGAGAACGCGTCATCGCCCGCACCAAGCGGGGACTTGAGGCGGGTGAAATCCTGTGCGAGGCCACCGATGACGCTGTCGACCGGCTGCGAGACCCGGAACAGGGTGAAATCGTCCGCGGCATGACCACCAACGATGAAAATGAGCTGGCGCACATGGAAACTCAGGCAGGTTCTGAGTTTGCCAAATGCCAAGCCGTGGTCAAAGAACTCGGCCTTGAAATGGAGCTGGTCGACCTGGAACATATCTTGGGTGGCGAGCGTATTGTCATTTATTATTTGGCCGAACAGCGTGTCGATTTTCGCGAACTGGTCCGAAAGTTGGCCAAAGAGTTTCAGACTCGGATTGAGATGAGACAAATTGGCGTCCGCGACGAAGCGAAGTTGCTGGCCGATTACGGTGATTGTGGCAAACCTGTTTGCTGCAATACGCACCTCTCTGTCATGCCTCCCGTTTCGATGAAAATGGCCAAGATTCAAAAAGCGACACTCGATCCGACGAAAATTTCGGGGCGCTGCGGTCGACTAAAATGCTGCTTGCGATACGAGTACGATACGTATACCGGAATGCAAAAGGAGCTGCCGCCGTCTGGCTCGCTGATTGTCACCAATAACGGCCAAGCGACGGTGCTCGGACAGGAAATACTCGCCAATCAATTGCTGGTCGAAACCGAAGATCATCGACGCGTGATGATTGATGCGGCCGATGTCCTTTCCGTCATTCGTAAGGGTGGCGGTGACAAACAGAGGGAAAACAAAGGACGCAATCGCCAAAGTAACAAAGGCAAGAACAAGAGCGGCGGCCAGTCGTCTGCCAAGCAAACGCAGGGCAAGGACGACAAAGCCAACCCGGCCAAACCGAAAACGGAAAAACAGTCCGATCGAAATGACCATCCCAACAAAGAAAACGGGTAACCCACAGTGACGGCTCGCAGCATTCGACAACTATTGGAAGAAGACACGCGCTACACGCTCGAAGCGTATCAATTCGTTCGTGAGGCGTTGGCATACGCGAACGATGTTTTGCAAATGAGCGGCGAAGAACAAAAAGATGAAGAAGATGAATCGGCCGAGGTCGAACATCATCTCACCGGCCAGCAATTGTGCGAAGCGATCCGAAAATACGCAGTGGAACAATACGGCTACATGACTCAGGTGGTGCTGAAAAACTGGGGCATCACCTGCACCGGCGACTTCGGCGAGATCGTCTACAATCTGATCAACATCAAGATGATGAAGAAATCACCGCATGATCGACGCGAAGACTTCAACGACGTTTACGAATTTGACCAAGCGTTCCGCGAAGATTTCCGCATCACGCCGCCACCAAGCGTCTGAACGAGTGGCGTCGAGCATGGGATCCCTCAATCTCAGGATGGCCTAAACTTTGAATACGTCTCGCCCAAAGGCCGCAGCGAATCGTGGGATGCCAGAGAGCAACGGTAGCATGGAGACAGAACTTGTCCCATTCGCGACCCCAAAAAAATGGCGGCGAATACCACTGCTGGTATCCGCCGCATTCTTAACCATTTGGATCGGTTTTTTGATCTGGCTCGCCTGGAATCAGAACGGCTAACCAAAATCGAACCTATGCGAGGTCCAATTGCTCATTGATCGCCGATTGCAATTTCGTTTTCGGCTGAACGCCGACGAATCGCTGGACCTCCGCTCCACCCTTGAACAAGACCAACGTCGGGATGCTCGTAACACCTAGCTGCTGAGGCGTCGCCGGGCTGTCGTCGATGTTCATCTTCACGACTTTGGCTGTGCCTTCGTTTTCGCTGGCCAACTCTTCGATCATCGGACCGATCTGTCGGCAGGGACCGCACCACGGGGCCCAAAAATCAATCAACACAGGATGATCAGATTTCAAAACTTCTTGTTCAAATTCGGCGTCTGTAATTTCAGTTGCCATTCAATCCTCCGGACATCTGGGGTCGACCCAGCACGTCCCAGAACGTGCTCGCTCGGCTGTTTATTTAACCGGGGGATTATAGGAGTGGCCGGAATTAGTGTCAACGAACGGAGTCCCTCTCGCCAGCGCCGCTCAAAATTTGGCAAATTGGTCGCCACACCCTGGGCCCAAGCGGCTACTGCGCCAACTGGACATTTCGCCTAACCACCCAACCGCTGACGGTTGCGGTCCACCAGCAGTCTTCGCCGCATCGGCGGCGATTCCATCTTACGCCCACCGCAAAAGTTCCCGATCGATTGACCGCACCACCATGTCGACATCATCGGCGGTCAAAACCATGGGCGGCTTGATCTTGATCACGTTATGCAATGGGCCGTCGACACTCAGCAAAATCCCCTGTTGCCTGAGCCGATTGACCAATGCCTCTGCTTCCCGATCGGCCGGCTCGAGCGTCTCGCGATCGCGAACGAGTTCCATACCGACGAAGAGCCCCGTGCCCCGCACGTCACCAATCAACTTGTGCCGCTTCATCAGTGCGGCCAAACCATCTCGGAGCCGGTTGCCAACATTCAACGCATGTTCCTGAAGCTGCTCGTTCTCCATCACATCGAGGACCGCTTGCCCAATCGCGCACGAAACCGGATTTCCGCCGAAGGTGGAAAAGAACTCCATACCGTTTTCAAACGAGTCGGCGATTGCCCGCGTCGTCACGACGGCCGACAACGGATGGCCGTTCCCGATCGGTTTCCCCATCACAACAATGTCGGGGATGACTCCCTGTTGCTCAAACGCCCAAAAGTGCGTGCCGACTCGACCAAATCCGACTTGCACCTCATCCGCGATGCAAACCCCACCCGCGGCGCGCACATGCCGGTAAGCTGTCTTGAAATAGTCTGCTGGCGGAATCACTTGTCCGCCGCATGAGAGTAACGATTCGGAAAGGAACCCGGCGATCGGTCTCCCTAATTGCTGCACGATCTTGCCAACTTCATTTCCGTAAGCGACACCGGCCGCGGGACCTTGGCCTTTGAATTCACCCCGATAGCCGTCCGCGATCGGCACGACATGCACCCAATCGGCTGCCACGCCCGTACCACCACGCCCCATAAATTTGTACGGACTCGCTTCAATCAGCCGAGACGAATGGCCATGATAGGCGCCATCGACAACAACGAAATCGCGATTGCCGGTATGGAGCGACGCGAGTCTCAACGCGAGCTCATTCGCTTCGCTTCCGGAATTAACAAGAAAACAGACTTCCAGCGCCGCCGGCAGCGTCGCGGACAACCGGTCGGCATAGTCGGTCAGCCCGTCATACAGATAGCGACTGTTCGTGTTCAAAATCGCCATCTGACGCTGTCCAGCCGCGACCACATGGGGATGGCAATGCCCGACATGACAGACGTTATTCACCATGTCGAGAAAAGGGCGTCCACGATCATCGATCAGGTACTGCCCTTGGCCTCGAATCATTTTGATCGGTTCGTCGTAGGCGACCGATAGCGCAGCGCTGATCCGTTTGCGCCGACGGTTCGTCAGTTCCTCTCGCGTCGCTCCCGTATCATGGACGGGACGGTCGATCGCTTCGCGCAGTCGATTCTCGAATGCCAGCGGAGTTACGGCTGCCAATTTCTTCAGCAGTTTCCACGCCGGTTTCTCCGTGGCGAACCACGTCGGATGATTGGGGTCGATCGTGCGACGCCAGGCTGCCGTGCAGATTGTGACGCACAGCCGGCCGCAAATGAGCGAAAAAAGAACCGCCAATTCGTCATCATCAAGCGGCCGTTTGGCGTCGTATGCAAGCACCACGTTGATGGCCAGGCCGACCGGATCGTCCACATCCATCATCATGTAAGCGAGCGCAATGGCCAGTTCACAAATCGTGGGATTCCACAGACAATCGCCAAAATCCAACAGCCCCGTCACCTTGCCCGCCGTCACAAGCACGTTCTCATGGTTCACATCGCCGTGAATCACCGAATGACGGAAGGCGGCAAGTCGAGGCTGCGCCGCCGCGAATTGCTGAAACGCATGTTCAACGACTCGCGCGTCATCTGGGTCGACAATGTTTGCCACCAGACCGCGGTGCTGGGCAGCACGGGCCAAGTCCCAATGGTGGGTTCGATGGGCACCGCGATGATCAAAGCCCTCGAGTGAAGCCGTGAGCCGCGCTAAGAACTCACCAAAACTGCGCTGTAAAGCTTCACTTGGCGAACCCGCATCGAGCCAGGCTTGCCCCTCAACGAATTCCAATAATCGGGCCGAGTAGGTGCCGCCTTCAGAATCGAAGGTCGTCGCAAGTTGGCCGTCGCAGTCGGGCACCAGGTTTGGCAGGCTCAGCCCCGGTAGGCTGCCGACGATTTGCGCAACGACCGCCTGTTCCAACTCGGCCGAATCGTCCAACCCATCACCCGCGATCTTCAGAACGAACCGCGCTTGCCCGGTCTGAATTTCATAATTGGCATTCTCACCCGGCAAACGATGGCATCGAGCTGTCAGACCGTAACGTTCAAGGACCATTGCAGGCACGGACGCGGCCGCCACTTCTGGTGTCATCGGTTGGTATCTTTCAGGCCGTCTGGAAACAGGTAACACGCTACTACAAAAAAAGAGCCTACCAGCAAAATGGTAGGCTCTAAAGTATTCGTCCAACGAAGCGAAGCAAGAAGACTATTTCTCCTCTTCCTCTTCCTTCTTCACTTTCTTCTTTTTCTTGAGCGCGAGCTTAATCACTCGTACTTTGGGCAAACCGAGAACCGGGTCGCCCTCTTTCCAGCGTTCCGTTTCGGTCAACCGGGTAATGCGTTCAGCTCGCGACAATACGCTGCGGTTTTTGATCAACCCGCGACGGATTTTGAGGCTCTTATCAATCGTCATTTCGAATTCTCCGCAACTTGCGGGCAGATTGGCCCCGGCAAGCAGTTTCCTGTGATTCCAAGCCCCACAGTCTACAACATATCCGGGCCTATCTGCAACGTGCCCCAGGGGTGATTCTCGACAAACATCGATCGTCACACCGATGACCGGAAAGTGGTGGCAGCCGGAAAAACGACGATTCTAGGTAATTTCCTGGCTCTTAACCGCTTCGATCAGGCGGAGAAAGTCCTGCAGATGCTGCGGTCGATCGGCCGCATTTCGCTGCAAGCAGGCCATGACCGCGTTGCCGAGGGCCGGATCCAGTTGCGGACGCAACGTCATGATATCCGTGGGCGGTTTCGTGTCATGCGAAATCGCCGCCTTTCCCGTCACATCTTCCCCGGGCCAAGGCAGTTGTAAGGTCAACGTTTGAAAGGCGGTGACACCGAAGGCGAAGATATCGACCCGATGATCGGTCGCTTTGCGACGGATGATTTCGGGAGCCATATAGTTCGGCGTGCCGGTCCGGTTGCCTGGCTGGAGGAAAAATTTCGTCGCCGGGACGGTGAGCCCAAAATCGATCAGTTTGGTGCCTGATCCGTCTTTCATATAGATGAAGTTTCGCGGACACACATCGCGATGAATGTAGCCTTGCTCGTGCACGACGCCCAGCGCCGTCGCCATGTCACGAACGACCTTTAGGCGATTCTTGAGAAAGACCTCGGGCTGACGCTTAATGCATACATTCAGCCCCGGGCCCTCGAGATACTCCATCACGACGTAATGCTCGTCATTCGTCGTGGTGCCGTGTTCGAGCGTTTTCACGATGAGCGGATGCTCGAACAGTGAAGCGATCTCGCCTTCGGGTGGCTTGTCGAGCCCCTTGAAGCGGCTTTCGAAGAAGTTCGTTTTCTCAAGATCGCAGATCTTGAGGCCAACGACTTGATCGGTTTTCCGATCACGAGCTTGGTGAAACTTGGACATCGTTCCCGAGATTGCTTCGCGCAAGATCTCGAAGCGTTCCCCAATGTCAACTTTCGAACTCTTGAAAAGTGACTTGAACTTATCTCCAAATCCCATGTGTTTAACTCTTTGTGGCGTGCTCTGCCCGAACTTCAATGGCCACTCCTACAATAATTTGGAACCTCGAATTGAGCAACGGCCAACGGCTGAATCGTCCTGCTTCTGCACAATAAGAGGGAATAGGCGGCTTATACGATGCCAATCAGCCGCCGCATCGAACGAGCGCGCCGTTACCCGGCAAGCCGACTCGCGGTTGTCGTTTTGACCCGATCTTCGACAATGTGCGGGTACTGACACCTTCCATCGCCGTGAATAACGAGTCTTCCGTGTATCGCAATCTGCAACAGTGTGTCGCCGACCTGGAACAGCATGGCCATTTAGTTCGCATCAGCGATGAAATCGATGCGCACCTCCAAGCGGCCGAAATCCAGCGGCGCGTCTTCCAGGCGGGGGGGCCAGCGGTACTGTTCGAGCGAGTCAAGGATTGCCAGTTCCCGATGGTCTCGAATTTGTTCGGCACCATCGAACGGACTCGGTTCATCTTTCGCAAGACACTTGCCAGCGTGCAAAAGCTCATTGACCTCAAAGTCGACCCGGGCAATTTGCGGAAAGCGCCGCTGCCTTATCTGTGGGCCGGTACGAAAGCGATTCGCATGTTACCCAAGCGAACCCGCACTGGCCCCGTGTTGGCCAACTCCATCCGGCTCAGCCAACTTCCCCAACTGCAAAGCTGGCCCGATGACGGCGGCCCCTACGTGACGTTACCGCTCGTCTACACCGAGGATCCCCGCAGCCCCGGTTTGATGAAGTCGAACCTCGGCATGTACCGGATTCAGTTGGCCGGCGACTCGTACCAGCGCGATGAGCAAATCGGTCTTCACTATCAAATCCACCGCGGCATCGGAGTTCATCATGCGGCCGCCTTGCAGCGAGGCGAACCGTTCCGCGTGAACGTGTTCGTTGGTGGCTCACCCGCGATGTCAGTCGGCGCCGTCATGCCATTGCCCGAAGGACTTTCTGAGCTGACATTCGCCGGTGCGTTGGCCGGCCATCGAATTCCCATGATAGGTCGCGACTCGGGCCCCTCGATTTATGGCGAAGCCGATTTTTGTATCAGCGGTATCGTCGAACCTGAGACGTTGCCCGAAGGTCCGTTCGGAGACCACTTGGGCTACTACAGTTTGGCTCATCCGTTTCCCGTGATGAAAGTCGAACACGTTTATCATCGCCCAAACGCCATCTGGCCATTCACGGTGGTTGGCAGACCGCCTCAAGAAGACACGATGTTTGGCGAGCTGATTCACGAACTAACCGGCCCGGTGATCCCGACGGTCGTCTACGGCGTCAAAGCGGTCAACGCGGTCGACGCGGCCGGAGTCCACCCGTTGATGCTCGCCATTGGTAGCGAACGCTACGTCCCATTCCAAAAGACAAAACGGCCGCAAGAGATATTGACTCAGGCCAATGCCATCTTGGGACAGGGCCAAATGTCACTCGCAAAATACCTGATCATCACTGATGGCAACGATGCCCCAAACCTCGACATCAACGACATCGGTCAATTCTTGCAGCACGTGCTGCGGCGGTTCGATCCGGCTCGTGATTGCCACTTCCACACTTGCACGACGATCGACACGCTCGACTATTCAGGTTCTGCATTGAACGAAGGCTCCAAACTGGTGATGGCGGCGGCGGGCCCTGAGCGGAGAACTCTGCCAACCGAACTGCCAAGCGACATCCGGCTTCCCGACGGCTTCGACGATCCGCAAATCTGCCTCCCAGGAATCTTGGCCGTCCAGGCGCCGGCAGCGGCTGCCGATGATGATGGTGTCTTGGCTCGCTTCTGTCGTGCCTTCGATGCCCAGCATTCGATCAACCAGTTTCCCTTGGTCGTGTTGGTGGACGAAAGCCAATTCACAGCTCGGACACTCAACAACTTCTTGTGGGTGACCTTCACCCGCAGCAACCCGGCTGCCGACATCGACGGCATCGCGTCGTTTACTGAGCAAAAGCACTGGGGCTGCCGAGGCAGCCTGGTGATCGACGCCCGACGCAAACCAAGACATGCTCCACTTCTGGTTGAGGATCCTGCCACGAGTCGTTCCGTGGACGCCCTGGCGACCAAAGGTGGACCGCTTTCCAAATGGCTGTGAGCAGAATCATCTCAAATCTCAAATCTCAAATCTCAAATCTCTGATCCCTGATCCGAAACTTCGCATCTCCAGTCTATCCCTGATCCCCGATCTGGAGCCCCCTGGCCCGAGTTTGGCCGGTTTACGGCCTCA
>CAYZRS010000060.1:0-28827 GCA_964480915.1 uncultured Pirellulaceae bacterium
ACTTAGCACCGATTCTCTCACTTAGGCTGGTACAAAACCTGGGGGGTGGTCACTGTTCAGGAGCTTCATACTCAGATTCAATCGCCCGATCCTTGACAACGATGACCGCACATTTCGCGTGGCGCAGCACGAACTGAGCGACACTCCCGAACAGGAACCGCTGTATGCCGCGATAGCCGTGCGTCCCCATGACAATCGCGTGGCACTTCTTCTGTTCCGCATACTTGACGATGGTTTCCCCTTCCAAACCGACCAGATGGGCGTATTCGATGTTGACGCGAATGTCTTTCAACTCCTCCAAACGCGAGTCTGGTTCTGGATGATAAGGCGGCATCGGTCCATATCCGACAAAGCCGGACACATAAGCTGGCGGCGGAGGCGAGACGTGAATCAACAGGAGCGTCGCCTCTTGAGCAACCGCCAGATCAACGGCTTGGCGAAATGCCACGTTGCTGCAGGGAGAGAAATCGACCGGGCACAAAATTCGTTTGTCGTTCATCGCTGACACTTTCACTTCAGTTTCCTTGCTTTATGGACTTATCAGCCGCCTGTACTAAGCCACCCCTTTGCACGTTTTGTTCCAAAGGAAGCGAGATAGACGCTCAAACGGAATCGGCCGCAGGCGTCACGGTGTTTGGGCGGCCCCCAGCCACCACATCCAGCGTGCCCGGCGCTCCTAACTGCGCAGCAGTGTGCAATCGGGCGCGCCGGTTCGGCAGCTCTCACCAGCCCCGTTGAAGGGCAAACGACATTGGCATACCGATTGCAAAACAAAAAACGGAATCGAACCACTGGCGACCCAATCCATGAACGATTACATCATCCTCGTACCGATCGATTTTTCGAAATACGCCCGGGCAGCCCTGGTAGCCGCCACCAAGATTGCGCAAGCGCGACCATCAGCCACAATCATCACGTTGCACGTCGATCCAGGTATCGTTCCGACTTACGACGATGAACTCGGCGAGTTGGCTCCAATGCGCTGGTACCACCGCTTGCGGCTGCAAGTTGAAGAGCGCCACGCCAAGTCCAGCGCACCGATTGAAGAGATCGTGGCGCACGGGGAGCCGGTCGCTGAGATCGTCAAGAAGGCCAGCGAATTAGACGCCGACCTGATTGTCATCGGTACTCATGGTCGGACTGGGCTGAGTCGACTGGTCTTGGGGAGTGTCACCGAGGGCGTCTTGCGCAACGCACCCTGTCCGGTGCTCTGCGTTCGACCAGGCAAGACTTCGTACGACTGCACCGCTGCGATTGCCGAACTCGGTCGCGATCGCTGATGGAGGTCGACAAAGCCCCCGAAGTGGCCCTTTCAACGACGCAGTCGTTACGAGCCGCCCAATGACCGTCGCAACACACCCACAGGCGAACCATGAACGTCACTCTGGAACACTCACACGAACCACACGCCATTGCTGCGCGATTGCGAGACAAAACGCGTCACAGCTATCTCTCCGACTTCGTTTACGGCGCCATCGATGGCACTGTCACGACGTTTGCCGTCGTTTCCGGAGTTGCCGGCGCATCGCTGCCGGCCGAGGTCATCGTGATTCTGGGCTTGGCAAACCTCGTTGGCGACGGATTCAGCATGGCAGCCAGCAACTTCCTCGGGACGAGAACGAACCACCAGCTTTTGGATCGGGCTAAGGCCATGGAACGCAAACACATACAGCTGGCCCCAGAAGGCGAACGGGAGGAGGTCCGACAAATCTACGCCAAAAAGGGATTTGAAGGAGAGCGGTTGGACGGCATCGTCGACACCATCACGTCCGATGAAGAGCAATGGATCGAGACAATGTTGACCGACGAGCTGGGACTGCAACTGTCAACGCCATCTGCGTTTCGAGCCGCCGCAACCACGTTCACCGCCTTTCTTGTGATCGGACTGATTCCTCTGCTTTCGTTCATCGCACAGTGGTTCGTGCCACTCTCACTCAACACCGCCTATCTTTTCAGCTCAGTCCTCACCGCAATTGCTTTCTTTGCGGTGGGAGCTGCCAAGTCGATGTTCGTCGACCAGAAATGGTACGCTTCCGGACTGGAAACATTGGCCGTTGGGGGAACCGCCGCTGCACTGGCCTACGGAGTCGGCGCGATGCTGCGGGCGATCATTCCCTAGCTCCATCTAGCCCACAAATGCATGCCGGGCGCACGCCATCTCCCGGCCACTGCTCCTTCTGCCGAGAGAGAGCGCCATGCCGCTGAACTGTCGGCGAAACCGCTTTTCTTGACCGGTCCAGCACGATTAAGTGCGGGGCCTGGCGAATCGGGACAGCAGCGCGGGGAGAAAAAGGAGGTCTCCTAGTAAGGCCGATGCGATGGTAATCCCGCCGAGCGAAGCGAATGTCCGCACCTCCCGTGCATCGCCAAAGGAGACCGTTACAAAACCGGCGAGTAAGACCAGTGTTGTCATGATCAATGCAGTGCCGACGCCTGTAAATGCATTTCGAATCGCCGCCTCTTCGTCATCGGTCTTTTTTAGCTCTTCGGTATACCGAGTGAGAAAATGGATCGTATCATCGACGGCGATTCCTAAGCAAATCGTGAAGGCGCAGACTCCGACGAACTCCAGGTATTGTCCGGTAAACACCAAAAAGGCGGCCGACAGGACCAGTGGAAACAGGTTAGGAATGATTGAAATCAGACCGATCCGCAGGCTGCGATAGGCGATCGACAGGCAGATAAAAATTACGAACGATGCCGACACGAGGCTCTTCACGAGGTCGATCAGAATCGTATAAATCTCCTCCCACCTACGGACGGCGCTCCCTTGGAGTTCCACCTCAAACGCAGGATGTGCTTCCTTGATTTCGTCGAGGCCAGCGATGAGGCGCTCGAACACCGGACCGTACTTGGCGATCCCAATATCCTGCACGCGAAACATGACCGTCCCTTGCCGAGTCTCGGGCGTGTAGAAGGCTCGCTTCAATTCCGGGGGCAGGAGCTCTAACATCGGCATGCGGTTGGCGGCCTGCGGATCGCCAGGCATCGCATCGATCAGATTGCGAATCGAGATCGGATGGCCAATCAGCGGCTCCGCCTGCAGCAATTGATCAACCTCGGTCACGACGTCGAGGACTTGCTGGGAATCGGATTCGATCGAATCGTCCCAGCCGATATAGACTTCACCCAGCTCCAGTCCACCGAGCGCCTCGTCCATTTTCGCCAGGGCGATCACCGGCTCGGCGCTCTGCGGCAGCCCTTCCGTTTGTCGTTCGTCTGGCTGCAGCCATAAACAGACAATGGCGAGTGCCACGGTGATGCCGATGCCGAGCGAGCTGAACAGGCGCGTTCGCATCAGCACGTAGTCGACCAGCCCGCCGATGCGTGTCAGATGTTTGTCGATGAGACTTTTTTCCAGACCTCGGTGCACATTCCTGCCCAAGGGAGAAGCGGTCAGCAGGGGAATTGACATCATGACGGAAACGAATGTACACGCCACGCCCAACACACAAGACCAGCCGAATTCGCGCACGACTTCATGAGACGCCAATGAGAGCGCACCAAAACCGATGGCCGTCGTGAGTGACGTTAAGAAACAGGCCAGTCCGACTTCGTGGACTCCCTGGCGAGCCGCTTCACGCACGTCCAGCCCCTCCGCCCGCAATTTGCGAATGTGGACCATCAAATGAACGCCGTCGGTCAGTCCAACCAGGCTGACGAGGATCGGCAGAATCTCGTCGTTGAACGGGTTGTACTGCATGTTGAAGTAAGGCAGAAAACCGACCGTCCAAAAGACGCCCAGGATCGGCGCAATCGCAACGATGGTCACCGCCGCAATCCCGCGGAACAGGATGAGCGCCATGATCAGAATCATCGTGTAGCCGATGATTTGGTACTTCCATACATCCCATTCATGCTTCGCAAATGCCGTAATGAAGAGAGGAATTCGTCCCGTCACGAAGAACTCGACTTCCAGATCCGATACTTCGGCCGCCGCCTCTTCCGCCACTTTCCGTAATCCCACGATGCAATCGTCATTCTCACGGACATAGAAGAAATCGAAGTTCACTTGCAGCAAGAGCGTCTGCGCGTCCGCCGACAAGAACTGTCCCGCTATCAGTGGATTCTTGAGTGCCTTCTCTTTCGCTCGATCAAACCGAGTCTGAGAGGCCGTTTCGTGTGGAAACAAGGGTTCCGGCAATCCGAAAATGTTGGCCGTCGGAATTTCATCGACCCATAGCACTTCGGTGACGTAGTCGAGCTCCTCCAAGCGTTTCACGACGTGCCGAAGCGTCTTTGCACCGGCCGGCGTAAAGAAAGACTCGGATTCGGCGAGCAGAGACGCGTGGTAGCCGCCCATCGAGTAGGCGTCGACCTCCGGAACATCGACCTGAGGTTCGGCCGACGTGGACCGAGCCGACGTCGCCTTGTCTTCCGGCTGAGCATAGAGCCAATCGTAGATTGTGTCCGGTGCGAAATGACCGGCGAACGCGAATGCGCTGATGACTCCGATCAAGAGGAACGGAATTACCGGATAGTCGACAATCCAATTCGAATAGCGATGAAAAAGGCGATTGCTCACGGCGTTCCTTCACTTGGCAATCGAAAACGACGCGGCCCTGATTTTAGCGAACGTGCCACCGAGCCGCCTTTTCAATCTCTTCTCGCGTCAACAACGAATCACTATCGCTATCGATTTGTCGGAACTGGTACCGCCGAAACACCCACGGTGTCTCCGACCTGGCAACTTGACCATCCTGATTCTTGTCGAATCGGCTCAGCATTTCGGTCGCGGCCGCTTCCATGCGAGCTTTGACTTCCGGAGTCGGTTCCGGAAGTTCGTTCTCAACGACCCTTTCTGCTGGCCCCTCGGTCTCTCCTGCGTGCTTTTCTTCGGTCACCTCTTCGGCATCTTCCATCTCCTCTGGCTGATCGCGAAGCGGCTGTGACACTTGAAAGAACGCGACGGCCATCTCTTCATATGTCTGGTCGCCCCACATCACGAACTCACTCGGATTTGGGTTTACCGGGTTAGCGTCCGAATTATCAAACACGAAATCCATTTCCAACCGATCCATTTCGCTGAATGGAAGCGGCTCCTTCAACTGATACGTATGCTGCCAATTGAAATCGTAATTTGGCACGTCGACCAGCGTTTTCGCTTCACCGCTTTTGTGGGCGTACAACTGAAACGATTTACCACGCAGATGCATGTGAGGGCTGAACGCTAGGAGCGTGCCTCGTTCGGGCAACCAGCCGACTTTGGCCTGGACGGTATGGTTACCTTGTTCGGGTGGAATTTCAAATTGCTGGTTGATGCCGATGATCGTGTAAGTCTCATGCGTGACATCTGCTGCGTCGGCGAACACGAGCCCGATCTTGGTCTTATCGTCGGCCGCAGAGCCGTTCGGCGTATAGTGTTGCTGAAACACGAATTTGGAACCGGCCGGAATCATCTGCGCGGTGCCGACAGGGTAGACCGACGCCTCCTGACCCGGCACGTAGGCCGCGATCCATCCCAATCCATGAAAGTCGACGCCATCGGGCGGTCGCACAAACACGATGCTATGGTGCACCACGCTCCGATTGCCCGGCACGACTTCGGCCGCCGCCACCCATTTGTCTTCCGTCAACTGCGGATCGACGACGAAGTATTGATACTCCACGGTCCCTTCGGCCGGCACCTCGAACTTGTTCGCACCCATTTCCACGACAAGGTCTGGTTTGCGCGGCAACCGCCATCCTTGCGTAAATTGCTGCTTACGAGGCAAATCGGCCGCGTCGCCATAGGGCGTACCAGCCTCCACCCACTGCCTGATCACGGTCTTGTCTTCCTCCGACATGCGCCGTGCATTGGCAAACTCGCCATGCTGGGGACTCGCGTGCCAGGGCGGCATACGTCCGTCGCCGATGACTTCCAGAATCATGTCGGCCCAGCCGGCCACTTCGTCGTAGTCGTCCAGCACGAAGGGCCCAATTTCTCCCGCACGATGGCACTCGACGCAATTCGCCTGCAGCACGCGGGCAACTTGCTGGCAGTACGTGACTTCCGTGCCCGCCGCCGCGTCGGGGTTGGCCGCACGCACACGCCCGATCAGGCACCCTTCCGGTTTGGTGACCGGCTGGGAAACGGCCTTACCCGCCAACAGCTCGTCGATCGCCGTCCGCAAATCGTGCTTGGTGGCATTCGCTTGCGAGATCCCCGGCTGGTACTGATCATCGATGCGGCCGCGGTACCGCACGACGAATGTTTTGTCGAGCACAAACACCTCGGGTGTCCGCTTTGCGTCGAAAAAGTCGGCGATCTTGTTCTGATAATCTTTCAACAGAGGGAATGAGAGCTTGTGCCGATCAACATAGTCACGAATTTCACTCAGCGAATCCTGACGATTACTATTCACGCCGATGAATCGGACCTGCTGACTGCCAAGCTCACCCGCCATGCGACTCAGCCGGCTCGCATACAACTTGGCCAACGGACATTCGGTCCCAAGAAAGCACACCACCGTCGCTTGCACGTCATCCTGTGGCGCAACGTCGACTGGCCGCTCGTTGACGTCGGGCAATCGAAACGGCGCGATGGGCTCCGCATTGACCGCCGTCGCCAGCAGACCGGCCAACATCAAACAGGCTTGTATTTGTTTCTGCATCGTCGCTTCCACGCAGGCCAGGGTTCGATTCACCACAATCCGATCGATCGCTCCATACGCATTCTAGCCGGTGATAGTTCACCTGCTCACCTTATTGACGCGCCAGCGGACCAAATTTGTTTAGCCGCTTTGCAGTATTCTCGCCTTGCTGCTTCAGAACGAGGCTCGACGGACCAGGTATCGCTGCAACAGCGTCACCCTTCCAGCCGCAGCCCCTGCGGAAGCGACTCGCCAAACACTTTCCCCTGGTCTTCAACTTCCAGCGCGCCACCTTCACGTACGAGTCGGATGAGCGACGTGGCCGCATTTTCCTGTGTCAGCCAATCGACCACTCGCTTGCGAACCGAATCGTCCAGGTCACGGAAGCGATCGTTCGTCAAACGTGACATTTGCACGACGGCCAAATGTTCGACCGGCGTGCTTTCGGTCGCGTTCAACAGCGGCTCGATCCACCGGCTAGCTTGTTCAGAACTTACCACGGTGTTCAACGGACCGTAGAGCGGAGTTCGCTGGCCTAGGCGCCCCAACGCCCAGATCATGGCGCTGCGGGCATTCTTCAGCCGAGGTTTGCTTTCGGAGCTGGCGATGAAATCGCCAATCTCCATCTTCGTCGCTGCAGGCAGCAGCTCCAGAGAGCCAAGCAGACGCCAAACTTCGGATGACTCTTCCGGGCGGAGGGGAATCGCGCCACCCGAGGAGGCCTTGCCCGACATTTGCTTCGCCAACGCTCGCAATGAGGCCATCCAAGGGTCGGCGAGCGACAATTGCTGCCCGCGAGACAAACCGCCACTCAATCGACGCCAGAGTATCAACAACTCGTGGCGAGAGGATGCATGGATCAATTTGCGCTGCAACAAGGCCCGCCACGTTTCGGTGACCCGCCAGTCATCCATGGCAACACCGTAGCCGGGACGCAATGCGTATCCGAGCAAATTCAACCAGCGCGCTTCGTGTTGGCGACTCTTTCGCCGGCCTGCCTTCACGTCGGTCTTCTTCTCGGTCACCGCAGCGCTGGCCCCATCCCATTCGAATTCCATCAGCGCCTCCCAACAACGTCGAAGAAACGGCATCGGCCATTCGGCTCGTGACATCCCTAGCGCCTCATGCAATTGCTGGGGAAGCTCGTTCGGATCAGCCGACTCGATCTGGTCGCCGTCACCATCACCTTCGGGACCAAACACGGCGCGAATTCGTTGCTCGCAATCCTGCCAAGTTTGCTCATCCAGGAGCCCCTCGGCTTCGCCATCCGATTCGTGAGCATCCATATCCGTTTGCGTTGTCGAGCGAATATCGAATTGCAGCTTCCAGCTACGGTCCGAATCGCATTCGTGGCACGCCAAATCGATCGTGCCGATCTCGGTCAGTCGCGTTCGCAGCTCGACCGACAGATCCCGCTTCTCATTGCGACTGCGAGCTCGCAATACGGTCCGAATGGGCGGCAACGATGTCATCTGTTCCGGATCGAGCTCAAGGATCGCCCCCGGTTGATCGGCCAGCCGAATGCTGGAGACATAAATGGAGAACTCGACCGGCTGAGAAATCGTCAACCGGAATTTGCGGTCGGCCAGCGTGAACGACTGGCCCGGTTCAGCATTGCCGGGCATCACGCAAACGACTCGGTTGTCGCCGATCCCCATGTAATAGCTGCGTGCCAGCGAGGCCGCAATGCGGACCCCTTTGTCGCGCCGCACGATTCCGTAGTACGCCGCACCTCGCGCCACGGCCAAATCCAACCGTTCATTCTCAAGCACTTGCGGCGACCAGGGCGGATCGTTCTCGCCACCACCTGCCGTATCGAACCACTGCGAGATCCGATCGACGACCGTCTGACGCAAAACGGGCGAGGCGAAAAAACCACCATTGAAGAGGACCACATCAGGCCTGGCGCGTTCCACGATACTGGCGTCCGCCCCCTCGGAACTAGCTTCCAGTCCGGCGTCGGCATGAGTCGTCAAGAACTCACCCAAGTGACGCGTGATGGCCGGGTCACTGGCATAAGGCAAACCAAACTCCTGAAATCCGCTTGCGACAGTCTGCGGCCTTTCGTCGAGCGACGTCGCTGGCAAGAAGCCATTGATGATCAAGTCGCAGATCTCCTCTCGCGTGACTTCCGTCTGCAAACTGCCACCGATCAGCTTCGAACCGCGCCCCGGTAAGCTGACGGTCACTTTGTCGACGCTACTGCCAGCCGGAGCGGAGAGCATTTGCTCCTTGATGTTGCGGCTGCTCCCGATCAGCACATCCCACTGGTCTGCTTCTAGCTTCCCTTGCCCGCCTTGATCTGAAGTCAATTTTTGCTCGAGAAACTTGGCGATGGCCAGATCGAGATTGTCACCACCAAGAATCAGGTGGTTGCCAACTGCGACACGGTGAAACTGGACGGTCTCTCCTGGCGATTCATCGGTGCTCGCTTCAGACCGCCTCACCCGGATCAGCGTGAAGTCGGTCGTCCCGCCGCCAATATCGCAGACGAGGATTTTTTGCCCCACCTGGACCCGCGACTCCCAGTCTTCGGCATGCTTGTCGACCCAGGCATAGAATGCGGCTTGCGGCTCTTCAATCAGCACGACACGACGGAGCCCCGCGGCGGCGGCCGCCTGGATTGTGAGCTCGCGACCGACCTCGTCGAACGAGGCGGGCAATGTCAGCACGATGTCTTGATCGGCCAGTGGATGGTCTGCGAATCGTGCGTTCCACGCCTGGCGAACGTGGCGCAGATACTGCCCGCTGACATCGACCGGCGACAGCCGCTTCACATCTGCCGCACCATGCCAAGGCAGCAGAGCCGCCGTCCGGTCGACGCCGGTATGGCACAGCCACGACTTTGCCGACGCGATCCCTCGCCCCGACGTCCGGGCCGTTTCATCGCGGGCATAGCTGCCCACGCAGAATTGGGGCGCCTTCTTATCCCACGCCATTTTCAACTGCTGCCGATCCCCGGTTGAGGCAGGCTGGAAATGAAACGAGGGCAGGGTGTCGAGCGATTCGATCTCGCCGGCGGCGACCAATTGAGGAATCGAAAGAACACGGATTCCCCACGGCTCTTCTTCCGAATCGATATAGGTAACCGCCGAGTTCGTCGTGCCGAGATCGATACCGACGACGTAACGACTCGGTTCTTCGTCGATGAGCGGATCAAATGTCGATTTATCGGTCACGATCAATATTCAAACAGAAGTTAAGAATGGCTCGCTTTGAGTTTCGCCAACGACTTGCCGGCGCGAGCTTTCGTTACGCCGTCACCGTCTCGTCTTGCCGGATGTTGAATTCGAGCTTCCACTTCCCAGGGCTACGACCGGCGTCCCCATCGCTCGCAAGAGATTCGACGCACCACAATTCAAACATACCGAGTTCCGTGATCACGGCATCAAACTTCACCGGAACGTAGTGGTCGTCGGAAGATTCTACGGTGAGCGTGGCCGACAGCGGATCGGCTTCGATCAACTCACCCTCCGCCCAACCTTCGAGCATGACGCCCGGCTGATCCTCCTGACGGCGGTTGGAACGAAAGAATCGGAACGTCACCGGCTGACCAACCACGAGTCCAATTTCCGCCGATGGCACAGGCGTTTCCGTTCCTTCCTCCATGCCGAATGGAACGACGCACAATGCCTTGAGTGGTCGTGGAGCGCCGGGAATGGCGAGGCCGGCTGTCTCGATGCCAACGTAGTACGAATTCGCTGCGCCACCGCGAATCCGCAGGCCGCCCGATTGCTTATTCCATCCGTAATAGCAGCTACCGCGGGCGACGGCAAAATCGAGATCATGCACTCCGCCGAGCAATTCGACACTGTCGGCCGACCCGCTGGTCCAATTCGACATGACGTCGAGCAGCCGTTGCTGGAAGCGATTTGCCTTGAATACGCCGCCGTTAAACAAAACATAACTCGGCAGTCGCTTTTGGCCTCCTTCGGCATCACCCGCCGAATGCTGATTCAGAAAGGCCGCGATGTGGCGAGTGATCGCCGGATCGGACTCGTAAGGCAAACCGATCTCCTGAAACCCAGACGCTGCCTGCCGCTGGGGGCGTTCGGTCAAATCGCAAGTTGGGAAGAACCCGTCCAGCAGCAAATCGGCAATCTCTTGACGCTGCACTTCGACCGACACGGTACCACCGATCAACTTACTGCCGCGGCCCAGCACGGAGATCGTGTGCGCTGGTGGACCTTCGCTGGACAGGAGCGTTTCCTTCGCTGCCCGGCACGAGTGCCAGAGCGAGACCGATTGCCACGGGTCGAGCTTTGTCCCTTTCTCGCCAAACTTACCAGCCACCACGTGGGCTGCCGCCAAGTCCATGTTGTCGCCGCCGACGAGCAAGTGATCGCCGACCGCTGCACGGCGCAGGACTAGCTCTCCTTCTTCTTCCGCCACTTCGATCAACGTGAGGTCGGTCGTTCCACCACCCACATCGCAAACCAAAACCGATTGGCCCACATGCAACTTCTCTCGCCAGTTCTCTTCGTGTTGAGCGAGCCACGCGTACAGTGCGGCTTGCGGTTCTTCGAGCAACACAAAATCGGCTGGCAGGCCAGCGGCGAAAGCCGCTTCCCGCGTCAATTCCCGTGCCGCCGGATCGAACGACGCTGGAATCGTCAGCGTGACATGTTGTTCGGCAAGTGGAGCATCTGGAAACGCAGCTTGCCAAGCCGCCGCCAGATGAGCCAAGTACTGCCGCGTCGCTTCGACCGGAGAGATCTTCGCCACGGAATCGGGCGCATTCCACGGTAAAATCGCCGCACGGCGATCGACCTTGTTGTGACACAACCAACTCTTCGCTGCAGCGACCGTTCGATCGGGAGCGTCGGCTCCCCGCGTACGAGCCAACTCGCCAGTCGCAAAATCCTGCTCGGACGTCCAGGGCAGGTCGAAAGCCCCACCCCCGGTTTCGGCTTCGTTAGCCAGGTAGGTAAACGATGGGAGCGACGAACGAGGTTCGACCGTGTTCGCGGCCACCAACTGGGGAATCGGCAACAACTCAATCTGCGGCGGCCCACCGTCGAACTTGGCATAGGCAAGGACGCTGTTGGTCGTGCCGAGATCGATTCCAATCGTATACTTTGGTGACGATTCCATGGCTGCTTATCCGACCTCCAACTCGACCGGCGCAACGATCCACTTGGTGGCCGCCGCGCCAGTCCACTGGGGCAGTTCACACCGAGTCGCTTTCCAACCGTGATGAGCGACCGTCCCCTGAAACGGTGGTTCACCCGAGACATTACCGGTCAGTCGAAACTCGGCCGGCTCGAACTTCGCCGGCGTTTCTAGCTTCGACCCGTCTTCCGCGTCGGTGAGCGGGACCACCGCAAACAGCCGCTCGATGACTTTCCCAGCATCTCGCAACACGTCGCGTGCGGCCGCGCCGACCTGTTCATCGGAGTACTCGTCGAGCGACTCGTTGACGATGTCGAGAAAGCGAGCTTCACGCTGCAGCGTCGCCAGCAAACTCATCGCGTCGCTGCGAGCAGGCGCCGAAGAAACCGGTTTGGCCGGCACCTGCTGAGGGGCCGACGCTGGCTGCTGCTCGATCCGAGGCTGTAAGTTTCCGTCCAGCAATTGCTGAAAAGATGCGCTCAGTTCGCGATTGAAAAGAAGTTGGCAAAACGCCTTGGTGGCCGCACCGAGTCCCATATTGGTCGCTTCCTAAGTTCGTCCGTCGAAGTAAAGTCTTCACCGGCGACTATGGTAGCCAATTCGCGGCCATCGGAGAACGACGGGTAGCCGTTTTGCTGCTCTCAGCGCCCCATCTTAAGAAGGAGCCGAACTGAGTCCCACAATTTGCGATCTGGCGGCGGCCTCCTCAAATCGTCGGTTCTTCCCGCCAATGGAACGGCACCACGTCGCCATCAAGCAACCCATCAACCAACGGCGAAAGTAGGCGCGTCGAATCCAATGCAGAACGCGGCAGTGCTCCATCGCACTGCCGCATTCCCCGCATCCGCTTCTTAGATGATGGCGCTGGAATCAACGAAACGAATCTCGTTGAAACCGACTCGATCGCCGCCCGCTCCCGTTTCAAAATGATTGTCGGTGATCGTCATACGAACGTAATCGGCCTCGAATTCTCCCCCCAAGTCGATCACGGTGACAAAATTGTCAACGGAGTACATCGACTTCTCCAGCGAGATCGGATTGCTGTAGGTGTTGCCACCATCTGTAGAGAACTCGAGCGTGAAGCTCTTCAAGTCATTGCCAGCCGCCGACGAATATCCCCAGATCGCAACTTTGTCGAACGACTTATCCAGCCCAAAGTTGCTGAGGTCCAGTTCCAACACTGGATTCGCTGTTCCGTTAGCGAAGTAATCGCCAGTGGCACCGTTGGGAGCACTGGTGACCCAAGAATTCCCCAATCCACCCGGCGAAGCGCTCGCAAGGTAATTCCCCGCAGACAATTGAGCGTCAGAGAAAAGATTCGCAGCCGAAAAGCCCGTGATCGAATCCGTTGCCGTTACCGAGACCGGATCCACTAAATCGGTAAACAGGCTAAGCAATGTGTTGAAAGCGTCTGCGACGTTCGATGTGTCACCTTCGATCAGGGAGTACCAAAACTCGACGCCATTGATTTGGCCCGCTAGTGGGTCGCTGGTGTCGTTGATTCCATCTGGCGTACCCAGGTAATTGTATCCGGGTCCGAGGTTGTGATAGTTGAATAGGTAACCGGCCGCATCATGCACCGCACCGTGGATACTGAGCGGCGTATCACCCAGATTGAATGACAGATTGCCGGGTCCGGTCAGGCCGCCGGTAGGATTCAGCAAGGCGCCAAACACCGGGTCCAGCCCCAGTACATCACCAGCGATCTTGCCGTATCGCAGTTGGACGTTGCTGCCCATGAAGTCGAAGCTGAATCCCAGATCAGGTACAGGCGTCTGTTGGTTTTGCTGCCCGATCGAATCGCGCTCTCCCTTCAGCTGCAAAAATCGTTCGTACTGAGCCTGTACTTGCTGCAAGCTCAGGCCGCGAGCGGTGGCGATATTGGCAAGCGCGCCGTTCACATCGCCCGGCAACGGGTTGGCATCGGCCAGGACATCCATGGCATCCGCCAACAGGTCAGTGTCAGCGCCCTGGATCGTTTGGCCACTGGCAACGTCGGCGGCGATGCTGGAGTAGTTGGCGGTGTTGAACACCTGGCTCGCGTCTAGCCGGTTTGGCAACAAGTCGCTGGAAAGATCAGCGGCGACTTCAAACCTCCTCACGGCTGTTCCGAAAGCGTTCGTGACGAGCGTATTCGTCAGCTGCTCTGGACTGAACGTATCAGAACCGGACGCTCCATTGACGGTAGCGCCGGCGAACAGAATTTCGGCATCGGTCCGACTAAGTTCGCTTGTCGGAATCGAAGTGGTTTGGCCACTACCAGCGTTGGAAAATGACACGAGGTCATTACCACCACCTAAATTCACATTGAACTTCGGCGGTTGGCCGCTGCTCAAGCCGGCAATGAAGCGTGCCAAATCGACTCGCGAGGCATCGCCGGCGTTCGTCATCATGCCCACATCGAACGAGAATTGATCGTTGCCACCCTTTAGGGATACGTTCGTCGCGGCGTTTCGAATTTGTTGGGTAGCATAAACCCGGTCGTTTTGACCACCGCCAACGATGCGAAGCGTGTTGTGTTGACCACCAATATTTAGGACATTCGCCCCACTCGATCCCAATCGAATCGTCGTCCGGCCGGTCACCTGGAGTGCGTTAGCGCCACTGCCATTCACGGTGACCGTGTCGTTTCCGCCTCGCGTACTGATGCTCAGATTCTTAAGCTGCGTCAAACCGGTACTGATGCCGTTGACGGTGACCGTGCCTCCAGCATTCGTACTGACGGCGATCGTGTCATCGGCGCTGTCGCCCGTAATTCGCAGCGAGTCGCCCCCGACGACCGAAACGTCGGCTGCCAGCATCTGGCGATTTTCCAGGGTATCGAAGTCAAATTCGAGCGTATTGTCTTGCCGACTTGCGTTTTTGGTGATGCCGAACATGATTGCGTCTCAGTTTCCTTTGATTTTCTTGGATTTGAATGGCAAATGTGACTTCGCCGCCTCTATAAGCAAGAACTGAGGAGCGTTACTGAAAAATGTGACGGACCATCAATTTCGTCTGCGGCCTGTCATGCAACTTGATTTGTGGGCTGTTTCCGGCAGCGGGCCACCTGACGCCGCCGGCTCGCCAAGTTCTAATAACAGGGGGCCGAATTCCCCTCATGACCGCCTTTTTCTTTGGCCGAGCGCACATGGACCATTGCACACACTACGAAACAGAAACGACGTGCTTGCTTCGTCAACTGGCCGCCGGGACGACTGACGAGAGGAGCGCAACGTGCCAACATTGCGACGCGACACTCGCCGAGCTGGAACTGCAGCCCGAGTTGGTTGAACAAGTCGCCGGTCAGCGGAGCGCTGAAATCGAGGCCGAAACCGGATTCCAGCGCGCGGCGAAACTGGCGCAGGGTGTGGTGCTGGGCATCGCCAGTGCGGCCGACCCCGCAGGTTCGAGCGCGCTGCAGTTCCGATGTCCCGGCTGCGGGAGTCGAACGGAACTTTCGGCAGGCTCGACTTTGGACAATGTGGTGTGCTCAACCTGTGGCGATCCGATTCAGGTCGTTGCCCCATCATCTCAGGTCGAGCCCACCGATCGGCGACTCGGCCATTTCGATTTACTCGAACGGGTCGGTTCGGGGAGCTTTGGCGTCGTGTGGCGAGCCTATGATTCCGAGCTGAATCGAACCGTCGCGATCAAGATCCCACGTCGCCTTCATCTCTCGCCGAAAGAGATCGATTCCTTCATCCACGAAGCGCGCGCCAGCGCCGCGCTCAGCCACCCCCACATCGTCAGCGTTCATGAAATTGGACGCGTCGACGACGCGGTCTACATCGTTAGCGATTTCGTTGACGGGCAGACTTTGGACGACTATCTGGGTGGACAGCCGCTAAGCGTCCAAGAGGCGGCCACCATGTGTGCGACGATCGCTGATGCCCTCGCCCACGCTCATGAAAACGGTATCGTGCATCGCGACCTGAAGCCGGCCAACATTGCCATCGACGGCCGACTACAGCCGACGATCATGGATTTTGGCCTCGCCTTGCAAGGCAGCAACGAAGTCACCGTGACCACCGATGGCAAGATCCTCGGTACACCGGCCTACATGTCGCCCGAGCAGGCTCGCGGCGAATCGAATGCAGCCGATCGACGCAGTGACATCTACTCGCTGGGCGTTGTGCTGTTCCAAATGCTAACTGGCGACCGACCATTTCGCGGCAATATTCGCATGCTGCTGAAACAGATCATCCACGACGCCCCACCAAACCCGCAGCGGCTCAACAGTCGTGTGCCGCGTGATTTGGCAACGATCTGCTTGAAGTGCCTGGAAAAATCGCCGGACAGACGCTATCCGTCGGCGCAGGAGTTGAAGGCTGACCTCGATCGGTTCTTAGAAGGGCGGCCGATCGCCGCTCGTCCCGTATCGTCACTCGAACGTGGTTGGCGTTGGTGCGTGCGGAACCCTTCTCCCGCGGCGCTGGCCAGCTTGTTGGCGATTTCTCTTTGTGTCGGAACGACCGTCAGTTATTCCAAGTGGCTCGAGGCCGAAGCGGCTGCAGAACGAGCCCTCGTCTCGGCTGCCGAGTCGGCATCTTCAGCGCAACGGACCCAAGGCGTATTGGATGTGGTCGTCGGTGCTTTCCGCGCCGTGAATCCGGAACATGGTGCAGACGCGAGCATGTCGGCCAAAGATGTCTTGCTGGCAGCACAGAAAAAGCTCAGCACCGTCGAACTGGACGGACCGGGGCGGCTCAAACTCTCCACGATTCTGTCACAGAGTTTTCAAGCCATCGGCGAAATCGATGAATCGATCGTCGCAGCGGAGGAAGCATTGCAATTATCCCAAGAACATGCTGGCCGCCACGATCGCTTGACCATCGACCGGATGGGAGATCTCGTCGTATCGTACATCGCCGATTCGCAGTACGCCAAAGCGGCAGCCATGGGCGAGAAGGCACTGCAACTGGCCGAAACGCACGTGGACGACCCAGAGCTGCGGATCCTGGCTCTGATGCGACTGGGGCAAGCGTACGAGGGTCTTGAGCAGTTCGAAAAATCGCTCGACATCAAAGAGCGATCCTTGGCATTGGCGCGAGAGCACTTCGGCGACAGCGGCGAAGAGACCTTGGGCGCCATGAACGAACTGGCATACGCCTACGAATCGGCTCACGATTTCGACAAGGCCTTACCGCTGTATGAGGAGACACTCGAACGCATTCGCGAGTTGCTGGGTGAGGACCACCCGGCCACACTGACGGTCATGAATAATTTGGCAGGCACCTACGAATCGGCCGGACGTTTGGAAGATGCATTGAACCTCTACCGCCAAACGCTTGATCGCCGAACAAAGAAGCTCGGCGCCGACCACAAGGACACTCTTGGAGCGACCAGCAACCTTGCCTTCACTTTGGCCTCGGCCCAGCGCTTCGACGAAGCGATCCCTCTGTTCGAACAAGCACTCGCTGGCCTCCGCGAACAAGCGGGTGACGAGCACTCCAATACGGTCGACACGATGTTCAGTCTGGCGTCCACTTACAATCGGAGCGGCCAATCGGAACGAGCGCTACCCTTGCTCAAAGAAGCGGCCGCCGCTCGGCGGGCCCATTTGGGCGACGAAGCTCGCAGCACCTGGTTTGCGTTGGCTCACTTAGGAGCGACCTATCTGGAACTGAACCGACCCGCCGATGCCATCCCCGTTTTTCGCGATCTGCAGTCGGCGCTCGAAGCGACATTGGGTAGCGATCCGGCGACCTTGGCTGCCAAGCAGCAACTGGCCTTCGCGCTGGAGGCTCACGGCGAACTCCAAGAAGCCGAATCGCTTCTGCGTGATTGCCTGACGATTGCTCGTACCAAATTGCCGAATACCTGGATGCAGTTTGACTATCAATCACAGCTGGGCGGCGTGCTGCTCAAGCGGGGCAAGGTGGAGGAAGCAAGACCGCTGTTAGCAACGTCGGTCCAAGGGCTGAACGAAGTCGAACAGATAACGCCACATCTACTGACTGCCTGGTTTCGCTCCGGTCCGTTTGAGTCGGAAGTGCGTCACCGAGCCCAGGCGCGTCTGGACGAGATTGCCAAGCCACCGCAGTAGCGCGTCGCTCAGACGACCGCCGCCCCGCTGCAACGCAACACCAACTGCGCGCATCGGATGGGCAGGGCACCCCATCGCCCGTCGACACACACCAACCACGGGACGGGCGCCGTCATCGCTGATCGCTGACGGCGGCGGGCACGCTAAGCGGTCGCTGGGGCCCTGACAACTTGCCGCGAACGACCGAGCCCATCGATGCCCAGTTCCACAACATCGCCCGGCTTGAGGTACTGTGGCGGATCAAAACCCAAGCCGACTCCGGCGGGAGTTCCGGTGGATATGACGTCACCTGGTAACAACGTCATGTGTTCACTGAGATAGCTGATCACCTCGGGAACATCAAAAATGAAGTTGGCCGTGGAGCCATCTTGCTTCTTCTCACCATTGACGGTTAACCACATCCCGAGCGCATTCACATCGGCAATTTCGTCCTGAGTTGCCAGGAAAGGTCCCAGTGGGGCAAATGTGTCGCAGCTCTTCCCTTTGACCCATTGCCCGCCGCGCTCAAGCTGAAACGCTCTTTCTGAGTAGTCGTTATGCAAGCAGTAACCGGCGACGTAGTCCAACGCCTCGGACTTGCTCACATAGCTCGCTCGCTTCCCAATGACGACCGCCAACTCGACTTCCCAATCGGTTTTCTCGCTACCGCGTGGCAGCACGACGTCATCGTTGGGGCCAACGATCGCGCTGGTCGCCTTAAAAAAGACGACAGGTTCCTTGGGCGGTTCCATCCCCGCCTCGCTGGCGTGGTCTTGGAAATTCAACCCCACACAAATGATCTTGGACGGCCGACAAATCGGCGGGCCTAATCGTTCGTCGGGCGATACTGGCTCGCATTGCCCTTCGTGGTCGGCCAGCCAGTCCTGAAGGCGGCGCAACCCATCCGTTGCAAGGAATTTCTCATCGTAGTCTTCCCCAAACGACGAACAATCGAGCCGCTTTTCGCCATCGAGCAGTACCCCGGGACTTTCGTTACCCGCCTCGCCAAACCGAATCAATTTCATCAGATGCCTACTTATGCCAATGTGTCCAAATCAAAATGCGAATGCCCGCGATCCGCCGGTGACGTACATACTCCGCAAGCCACTTTTATACGCTTTGCGGCTCAGCGCAGGCAACGCAGGCTTTTCAACGTAACGAGGAAGCGGCGAACGCCAGCGGCGCGACGCAGAACGTTCAGACCCTTTTTCCGGACGCCTTGGCACACCCAAGGCACAAACTGTCTTCACCAGCACCCGTGAACTCGAATCGCCAAATGACCCATCGCCGCCATTAGCGGCCCCACCGCTGATCCATCAATAGTCCATCGTTCGACGACCGTCGAGCGTCTGCCCGACCATTGGCGAAACGCCACTGGTCCGTTCCTGTCGTCTTGGCAAGCCGCGTGTCAGATTTCGCCTTGGCCCGTGTTATATGTTTAAGAGCCGGTAAACAACCCCTCAAACAAGAAGACGTCCTGTTGTGAATGAACTGCCAGAAACGCGTGAAAGCCTGCTTTTGCAGATCCGATCGCAAGATAATCGGGAGGCTTGGGAAGAGTTTGTCGAAATCTACCGTCCCGTGGTTTACGGTGTTGCCATTTCGCGCGGGCTACAACACGCTGACGCCCTCGACCTTGTGCAAACCGTCTTTGTTTCCGTAGCCAACGCCATCCCTCGCTGGGAAAAGCAAGACAAGCGGACACGGTTTCGGCATTGGCTCCTGCGCGTCGCCAAGAATGCAACAATCAACGCCGTTACTCGCCGCCCTCCCGACCGGGCGCTTGGCGGAGACAGCATGCTGCCAGATATCGCTAACCAAGTCGAATGGGAGGCACCGAATGAATACGAACTGGACCTCGAATACCAACGCCAACTGTACTTGCGTGCGGCGGAGTTGGTGCGAGCGAAGGTCACGGAAGACAATTGGCTCGCCTTTGAACTGACGGCGGTCCAAGGCGTCTCCATCCCAGCGGCCGCTCAGGACCTCGGCAAGTCCGTCGGTTCAATCTACGCGGCGCGAAGTCGAATCATGAACCAGCTTGCGAGCATCGTTGCACAATTGGAGGAGTCGTTCAGATGAAGCACAACACTTGTGAATCTAATCGATTGCTCGCGTTTCTCAACAACGCACTTTCGGATCAAGCAGAGCGCGATCTCAAAGTCCATCTTGACGGTTGCCCGACGTGCGCCGCAGAACTTGAGAAGCTCGCCGCCGCTCCATTCCGTTGGAATGCGGTCCGATCCCATCTGCGTCCATGCGCGCAGCCAACACCATCGACGTCGTCCGAGAACAACGGCACATTGCCATTGGCGATACGGCAAGTCATCGAAATGTTGGATCCCACGGACGACCCTGCCTACTTGGGCCGCATGGGTGGCTATGAAGTGATCGGAGTCGTTGGGAGCGGAGCCATGGGAGTGGTTCTGAAAGCGGTCGACCACACACTCGACCGCGTGGTTGCATTGAAGGTCATGTACCCCGCTTTGGCCGCTTGCGGAACGGCTCGGCAGCGGTTTGCACGCGAAGCGAAAGCAGCGGCGGCGATCCTACATCCGAATGTGATTGCGATTCATGGAGTTTCTACAGATCGCGAGCTCCCATACCTTGTCATGCCCTACATCGCTGGGACGTCGCTCCAACAACGCATGGATCGCCAGGGTCCTTTAGCGCTGACCGAGGCGTTAAGGATTGGGAGCCAAATTGCAGCAGGACTAGCCGCGGCACACACCCAAGGTGTGATTCATCGCGACATCAAACCGGCCAATGTCATGCTCGACGAAGGCGTTGAGACCGCCCTGATTACCGATTTTGGCTTGGCTCGCACCATCGACGACGCAACGATGACAAGAAGTGGTGCAATAACAGGCACCCCTGAATACATGTCGCCCGAACAAGCACGCGGAGACGCTATCGACTGCCAGAGCGACATCTTCAGTCTTGGCAGCGTCTTGTACGCGCTTTGCAGCGGCCGACGCCCGTTTAGCGCTAAAACATCATTCGGCGTCCTGCGAAAGATAACGGATGAAGAACCAACGCCGATTCGAGAAATCAATTCCGATGTCCCAAATTGGCTCTGCGTCCTGATCGAAACCATGCACGCGAAATCGCCGACACAACGCCCCACTTCGATTCAGGCCCGAGATCAGCTCGAAAATTGCTTGGCACACGTCTATCAGCCCGATCACATTCCGTTACCAAGCGAATTGACTCGGACCGCCTCGCGACGTTTATCTCGTTCACTCAAAAAACTTTTGACAGGAGTACTCACGATGTTACTCGGTATCTTGATCGCAATTCTACCTACCGCAATTCAGCCAGCTGACACGGCACCCGCGCCTGCGATGAAAACAGCGACGACTCCTGCCCACGATGGGAATCCTCAATCGACAGTTTTCAAAACGCTGCAGCTCGATTTCCCACGGCAGGATCAAAAGGGGACCCTGATTGTCGACATCAACCGCGGGTTCATCGAGGTGACGGGTCACGCACAGCCTAACGTCGTGATTGAAATCTTGACTCCACCCGGTTTCGAAGAACCTGAAAGGTCCGACTCACAGTTGACGAAGCTCTTTGCACCGAAGTACGACCTGGAGACTGATCGAAAGAGCAATTCGCTAAAGCTGGACACCTACAACCAAGACTACGCGCTGAATCTTCGAATCAAGGTTCCTCATACGACGGACCTGTCGCTTGACACTTACTACGACGGATACCTCAGAGTGAAACATGTCGCGGGAACGATCAGGACACGCAGCCAGAACTGCGACATTCACCTGCTGGACATCGCCGGATCAGCGACCGCCTACAGCTACAACGGAAATTTCAAAATACGATTCACAGAAGTCGCGCCGACAGCGAACCTCGATTTTGAAACCTACAACGGTTCGATTGATCTTTCGCTGCCACCGGACTTTGCGGCCACGGCCGCAATTTCATCAGGAAGAGGCGAATATCGTTCCGCCTTCAAGATCGATTCGATCGAGGACGACGAACGCCCCGCGGCGATCCTCAACAAAGTCAAACAAAACGCCAACGAGTACCGTTTCGGGAAAATCAATGGTGGCGGCATTCCACTGCGAATCGAAAGTCAGAAAGGATTCATCGACATCCGTCAGGCAGAATCGCAAGTGCCTGCAACATCCCGTCCGCGCCGTGCGCAAGCGTACTGATGCCCATACGAATCATGATCGGGGCCGGTGACTACGGCATTCGATTCGTCGAACTCCAGCTGGCGTGGCGCCACGTCGTCTTCTTTGACGTTGAATTTACGTTGAAAAACACAAACATGTTGCGCCGCGGGAACATGAGCCGCTCGGGTAGCCGTGAGTGTTCGCATCACAACAGACGGACGCGTGAAATGTGTGCCATCCAACGTAACTCGAAGCGGACCGACGCTCGATCCTCCTAAATTGGCAGTTCCTCGTAAGAGTATCGCATCTCTCTCGTCTCATTCATGCAGGCGGTCGACTCGTCGCGTACGAGCAGCACCCTGAAAGGAACTCACCCCAAGACACGTCGAAACAGCCCCAGGCGAACGACAGGACAACAGCCATGAGCAATCAGACACTCCCCAAGCAGACCGTACTTGCGATGGTTACATTTCTGCTCGGGCTGACAACGGTTCCCTTGACCTCAAGAAATGTTGCTGCGCAACCACTGCGCTTGTCGCCGGCCGACCATGACCAGCGGACGACGAGCGCCCCAGCGCCAGCGATCGAACCATTTCTGGACTTGATTGGCGAGCCGCGTGATGCCTTGCGTGCCCTGCAGGTGATCGAGAAAAAACCACATCCCGGCAATGCCGCGATGATGCTTGAAGTGCTTCCATACGTACGAAGTGCGCAAGTCAGAGAGCGGGTTGAGCGAATTCTCAGTCAGAATACCGGAGTGCACCGCTCGCGCGACACCGATGACTTTTACCAGGCACTTTGGCGAGGCAAGTACACGCCCAATCCACGCTACGCAGAATTCAAGGCCACGCTTTACCGGCAAATTGACCCTCGGTTTGCTGAGTATTTTCACAATGATCGCAAGTCCACCATCCGCTTGGATGAAGTGCGCTGGGGAGGCGTCGTACGTGACGGCATTCCACCGCTCAACCACCCCAAGACAGTAACGGCTGAAGAAGCGACTTTTCTGAATGAGACCGATGTGGTGTTTGGAGTCGTTGTTAACGGCGAGGCGCGTGCCTACCCGAAACGCATCCTCGCTTGGCACGAAATGGTGAAAGACACTGTTGGCGAGACCGCGATCAATGGCGTCTACTGTACGCTTTGCGGCTCGATGATCGTCTACTTCCCCAAAGACTCCGCTGGCGTTCACCATGAACTCGGCACCAGCGGATTCCTCTATCGTTCCAATAAGCTGATGTACGACCACGCGACCAAGTCAATGTGGTCCACAATCGAAGGTACACCAGTGATTGGCCCTCTTGTCGGCAAAGGCATCCAGCTACCAGTCCACCATGTCGTAACCACGGATTGGCAAAGCTGGCAGAAAACCCATCCCGACACCCGGGTCTTGTCCTTGGAAACAGGGCATCGTCGTGACTACGGAGAGGGCGTCGCCTACCGCAAGTACTTTTCGACCGATCAACTAATGTTCACGGTTCCGACTCGAGACCGGCGACTGAGGAACAAGGCCGAAGTGTTCATCGTTCGGCATCAGCAGAATCAGACTCCGCTCGCCATCAGCGCTGACTTCCTGCAACAGAACCCGGTCTATCAGGACAATTTGGGCGGCCTCGCATTCGTGGTGGCGACCGATTCGAGCGGTGCCAATCGCGCCTACGAATCGAAGGCATATCGATTTCAGGCCGGAAAGTCGCATAACAAACTTGTCGATGCCTCGAATCGTGTTTGGACGGTGACGGAGGAAGCGCTGGTCGCATCCGATGATAGCGAAACGTTGATGCGATTACCCTCACATCGTGCATTCTGGTTTGGTTGGCATGCGGTACACCCGACGACACGACTCGTTCAATAAAGGATCCGACGATGAGCAGAACGAACCGACGAGTATTACTGGGGCTGACCACGGCGCTGGCTGCAGTCAGCAGCATTGTGCTGGCTCAGTACCCTTCGTCAAACAGCCAGAACGACGATTCTCAAAGGCAAAGCACAGCGAGGCCATCCCAACCAATCGAAGTCGGCACGGTCCGCTGGCAACGCGATTTCGACGCAGCGCTCGCCGAAAGTGGGCGGACTCAAAAGCCGGTATTTGTCCTTTTCCAAGAGGTGCCGGGGTGCAAAGGGTGTCGGTCGTTTGGCAAGAACGTCCTTGCCGATCCGTTGCTGGTGGAAGCCATCGAGAACGAATTCATCCCGGTACTGGTCTACAACAATCGCGCCGCTGGCCCCGATCACGAATTGCTCAAGCGATACCGCGAACCGGCATGGAACTATCAGGTGATTCGCTTCCTGGATGAATCGGGCGTCGATATCATCCCACGCAAAGATAAAGTCTGGACTACATCGGCGTTGGCAAGTCGTATGTGTGAAGCACTGCGCCGGGCAAACCGCACGGTACCAAAGTACCTAACGACTTTGGCCATGAACGACCCTCGGAATACGGCACTCGTCGCCTTTGCAATGTCTTGTTTCTGGACGGGCGAGTTCCAGCTCGGAAACATTGACGGCGTGGTTGCAACGGAAGCGGGATGGCTGGATGGACGAGAAGTTACCCTCCTCAAATACAACCCGGAACTGATTTCGCTGACGCAACTGGCTGAGCGCGCTGCGAACGTTCGATGCGCCCAAAAGATGTACACGCCGGAAAGCACAGCGCTGGGCCGATTGGCGGCCGGCAAGCTCGACTCGAGCTATCGCATGGCGTCGGCGGGAGACCAGAAACGCCAGCTCCGCAAGTCACCTCAGCTTGCAAACTTGCCAAACCTGAACGAAACGCAGTTGGCCAGGCTCAACGCGCTCGTTCCCCGCGACCTGAACGCAGCTCTGCAATGGCTGAGCCCAAGCCAGCGTCGTCAACTGGATGGGCAGTAGCCCCGTCGGAATGGGTTTCTCGGCGCCTTCAGAGCGACGAGCCTAGGGTTGGTCGGTGGCGCCCAACGTTCGTGCACGTTCCCTTGCTGATCGGTCTATGCAACGGCCTTTTGCCCAAATCTGAATGAACTTGGGTAATACAACAGGTCGCGGAGCCGTCCCAATAGACAGCGGAATGAAACGCAGACAACAGAATTCGTTTGTAGAAAGAACTTGCCATGTTACGCAAATACATCGTACCTCTCGCTGTATTCTTCGCCGTTGTGTCCGTGTTGCAATTGCTGACACACAATGACTCGAAACCGGACAGCCAGATCGTCGCGGTCCAGCAACTGTCTGGAGAATTGGAAACGGCCACGTTTGCTGGCGGTTGTTTTTGGTGCATGGAGCCTCCGTTTGAAAAACTGGCTGGAGTCGCGGAAGCCGTTTCGGGATACACCGGCGGACATGTTGAAAACCCAACCTATGAACAAGTGAGTGGCCATGAGACCGGGCACGTAGAAGCCATACAGGTTCGATTCGATCCGGCGATCATCAGCTACGAAGATTTGCTAGAGACGTTCTGGCGGCAGGTTGACCCGACCGATGACGGCGGGCAGTTTGTGGATCGTGGCAGTTCCTATGTGTCTGCGATCTTCACACACAACGAGGTGCAGCGTGCTGCCGCGCAGCTTTCGCTTGCCAATTTGGAAGCATCAGGGCGATTCGCCAAACCGATTGTGACACCGATTCGTGAGGCCAGCGAGTTCTATCCTGCCGAAGACTACCACCAGGATTACTACAAGAAAAACACGGTCAAGTACAAGTACTATCGTTACCTCAGCGGCCGCGACAAGTTCCTGGACGAAGCGTGGGGCAGCGATCGCTTGTACCAACCAAAGACGACGGTCACGTCGTCGAAACCGACACACGACCGTTTGAAAAGCCAGTTGACCGACCTTCAATATCACGTGACTCAAGAGAATGGAACGGAACCACCATTTCGTAACGAGTTTTGGAACAACAAAGAACCGGGAATCTATGTCGACATTGTTTCGAATGAACCGCTGTTCAGCTCGATTGACAAATTCGATTCGGGCACCGGCTGGCCATCGTTTTCCAAGCCTCTTAACTCAGAGCATCTGATTGAGAAAGTTGATCGAAAACTTCTTTTTACAAGGACAGAAGTACGCTCGCGGAAGGCCGACTCGCACTTGGGGCATGTCTTCGACGACGGTCCCACCGAAACCGGGCGGCGTTACTGCATCAACTCGGCAGCATTGCGTTTCGTGCCGGTGGCGGAACTCGAGAAGCAGGGACTCGAGGAGTTTCAGTCGCTTTTCGTGGAAATGGATGCTCACCCAGAATCGGAAACCATTGGGCAGCTGTAACGAGCTGCGGATGCAGCGGCTACGAATGCTCGCATTCCTACTCAGGCCGTACCACCAGATCGCCCCATCAGCAGGCGAGAACTGCCGCTGAACGTCTGCCGCGGGCGGCTGGCGAAGGGAACATTGCGAACTCCCCAATGGCCGTTCTTGGGAACTGCACGAAGCGACGGGGCCCGAGGGGCGACCCATCGCCGGTCTGTCTGTGAGTGCCCATGGCTCATTTAAGTCAAATGTGCGGCGTCAGTTTTTCTTTCTGACAACCCCCGTAAGGCATCTGCGACATGCGGCGTCTTGATCCGTGGGAACGTTGAACGAAAGGATACGAAATCATGATCGCACGAATCGACGGCTCGATTTCAGAGTCAATGGAACGACGTCTGGCTTTATTAGAACCGCAGCAGCTCATTCACTGGGCAGCTTCGGCATTTGGCGATCAACTGGCGATGAGCACCAGCTTTGGGATTCAATCAGCCGTCACATTGCATCTGGTAACCCAAATTGCACCGGAGACGCCCGTCATCTGGATAGACACCGGTTATCTACCCGACGAAACATACGCTTATGCAGTCCAGCTTACGGGCCACCTCGGACTCAATCTGAAGATCTACGAATCGCCCGTATCCCCTCAGCAGATGGAACGTCAGTACGGGCGACTGTGGGAAAGCGATGATGTCGAAGATCTCAATACTTACGATCGTATCCGCAAAGTCGAACCGATGCAGAGGGCTTTGGCAGAACAAAACGTGCGTGGCTGGATATCGGGGTTGCGGGCTGAACAAACCGACTTTCGCCGACAGCTACCGCCGATCCAGCGCACGAACCAGCAATATCGAATTTACCCAATCCTTGAATGGACCAGTCGCGATGTGTACCGCTACATGGAAAAGCATGGCCTGCCGCAACACCCACTTTTTTCCCAAGGCTTTACAACGGTGGGTGATAAGCACTCCAGCAGGAAAACCCTTGCGCACGAACATGATCGACAGACCCGATTCCGCGGCTTGAAACAGGAATGTGGGATCCACCTTTAGAACGTGTAATTCGTCGTCCGGCAAATTGATAGTAGGCCAGGCGTTACCCTCGCACCTGACTCACGAAGAACGTGGACATGCGAATGCGGGCAGTTCAAAGCCCAGGAATTCGACAAGTCAAAAACAAGAGCCTCAGCGGACTGGCAAACTTTGCCAGCTTAATCGCTGAGGCTCTAATTCGTGCAAGGGAGAATACCGCAAGTTAGCTCTTGCGGCGTCGCCAGATCAGCAGCAATCCGGCCAGACTGAGCAACGAAGTCGAAGGCGGCTCGGGTACGGTAGAAGTTCCCCCGACGAAGTTGTCGATTGCAATAAACTCTGTCCCGGATGTCGCAAAGGTGGGGACCGCGGAGAAGGTGATCGTGTCGATCGGGGACATCGTGCCAACGACTCCAAAGAACGCATCTTCGGCAGCGACCGTGAACGACTGCATGTTGCCCATCGCGTCGGTCACCGTTGTCAGCACGCCCATCTCAATACCTAGTGCTCCAGGATCCACGACGAAGCTCTGGCCTTGATCGTTAAACCCAAACGTATCGAACCCGAAAGCGTTTACGCTGGCTGTCTGGACAGCAACGGTGGCGGTATCCGCCACGTTACTAGTGACTCCAAACGCACCATTCACACCGGCCAGATCAAGCAGAAATTGGATGTCAGGAGTCGCGTTACCGGTATTCTGCATGTTGGTTAGACTGCCGTTGACGAACTGCGTGGTGATTTCGTCGCCGGCATGGCTTACGTCGAAGCCCATCAGCGGGTTTGCCGCAGCGACGGTGTTGACCGAGGAGTTTTCGAAGTCGATGTCATTACCCAAATATCGGTCGAGGTCATCGTTGATCAACGTTGAGTTAAGCGCCGACTCGAAGGCCGCCCGATTGTTGAATGTTACAAATTGGGCAGTCGAGACATTCGTACAGGCGAGTACGACGACAACGGTGCAAATTACAGTGGTGGTTTTCATCAGCTTTCTCCAGTGTTAGTAAGTAAATTGGTTGTCAAGTGAATTTGAGTTTTCGTGGCAGCATGGTATCCGCAAACGGACGGGCCCATCACCAATCATCGAAGCAAGTGACGTGATCCAGCCGTGGCTTTGTTCGATAGTGACGCGCACCTAAACGAAGAGCCTCTTGTTCCTCCTCGATGTCATAGGTTTCGACAATCACCTCCACTTTGAGGGTGAGTTCAATGGCGAGAAGCAATTCCAAGAGCGCCAATCCGCTCATGTCAGGCAGGGCTGCATTGATCAGCCAACGAGCATCGCAATGGCTGGGTGCGAGCCGAAGTGCTCCTGACGCAGTCGTCGTTATGGTGATGCAATCGATTGGGTCTTGCGTTGAATTCAAAATGTTCGTGTAGTTGCTAATCTCTGGATCCACAATCACGACGTGGCGATGCGACATATCGCGGTGCATTGGAATGTTCATCAGTGCTAAATCTCGGTCCACGAAGTTGCAGATTGGAATTGCTCCACCAATTGTGGTTGAGCCACATTCGCAAGTTGGCGGAAGCGGCTGACGCATTTGCTCGAGGACCGGCGAAAAGAGCCACTGAATTGACGTGCAACTGCTCGTGGCAATCGCTGTGATGGGCGACGTGAACGACCACGCCTGGCTGTGTGAACACTCACCGGCATACAGCCCGCGGAATTTGAACGCATTCGCTCGAATGAAACGAACGTGTCGTCGCAAGAATCGTCGTCATAGGATTGAGCAAGTGTGCTTGGTGCCAACA
>CAYZRS010000061.1:0-26126 GCA_964480915.1 uncultured Pirellulaceae bacterium
GAGATTTGAGATTTGAGATTTGAGATTTGAGATTTGAGATTTGAGATTTGAGATCTTCCGCGTCGCCATCGCAACCATCTCCCCCGACAACCGATCAATCGCGAGCCGCGATCGCCACTACGGTCTGCTCGCCGTGAGGGAAGACGAGCAACGTCGCTTGGCGGTCTCCCCGTGTACGCAACTTTCGTCGCAGCTCGGCAGGGTCGATGTCGATACCCCGTTTCTTGATTTCCAAGTCGCCGATGCGCCGTTCTCGGAGGGCTGCTTTCAGTCGTTTGATGTCAAACGGCAAGAGTGTTTCGACTTTGAATCGAGTGAGCCCGTCGACTGGAACAGAAGCGTCTCCTGTCAAATAGGCAATCCCTGGCTGGACTTGTTCCAGTCCCGCGCGATTGGCCAAGCTGGCGGTCAGTCGAGCTGCGATGACCGCATCGGTTGGTTCGAATAGATAAGCGCCGATCGACGAGGCGAATGAGGCCTGCTCGGTACGGTCGCCGCTCAGCGTATGCACAACGTTGCCGTCCGCATCGAGCGTCGTGGCCGTCGCGCGACCGGGGTGTCGAGCCAAACGTCCGTACCGAGCCCACTGCTGTTGGCACTGCCGGTTGTGGCCAATCCATTCGAGTTCTGCACGTGATGCCCAAGCGTCCGAAAGTTGAGCCGCTGGGGCCAGCTTGATCGAACCGTTCGGGTTGTCGCGCAAAAGCTGATCCATCTCCGATTCGCTCGGTGATGACAACAGTACCTGGGAAGTTCGTCGCCCTTCGGTACGACGATCAGGGTCGCAATGCCACCAGTCGTATGCAGACAACGTCACTTGGAGCACGTTAGCACAGCGACTGGTCGATCCGTTGTTGGCAACGAGAGCAACATTGGCGCGAGCCAAGCGGGCGGTCGCTTCATCCAAATCGAAGCCCGTCACCTTGTTGTGTTTTGCAAATTGCATCAGGTCACCACCAATGCCACAGCAGAGGTCGGCGCCGGATGCGTCACTCCCGTAAACGTTGGCCGTTTCCCGCGCCTTATAAGCGGCGATCTTGTCGTCGGTTGCTTGTTGCAGTCCTTTGTCGGTGAAGAACATTCGTTCGGCAAGTTCAAAGCGATGTCTTGCGCGGCGGCGGTACTCGGTCTGTTGCAAGATCAGCGAAGTCTGGGCCGGTGAAAGGACGCGACGAAGTTTGACGACGAGATTTGCCGCGGCGGTGGCTGGCGATCGAGCCACCTGAGCCAACCATTCGTTCGCCTCTGGCCCGACAAGCCACTCATAATCTTCGATCGTGGCTTGGTTTGTCATCGTGAGTTGTCGGGTCTGTTGCGAGTGAGTTCTGACGAGTAGGCGCCGTGTGCCGATCGGGCAAGGAGATCGGTGTGAGCAGATTCTAAGTGCCGACTCGGAATCGATCAGCTGATTCTACGGTTCAAGTCGATACCCGAACATGGAGAGGTCTGTTGGCAGGGAGGCCAAACGTTCGCAGTTCGAGAATCAGCGAGTTTGCCATGTTTGGACGAGGTGTTTTATTTGTCGCCGTGATCGCGGCTGCCATTTTCGTACCTTATTTCCTCAGTGAACAACCGGCCACGATCGACGGATACGCTCAGGCAAGTCCACTCCGTCAGTGGTGGGATTCGATGTGGACCGATTCGATTGACGGGCCAGTGCCGAGTGCATCGCCCATTCCCAACCGACGCTTCGGCAACGGCAATGTGCCGCCGCTCCAGCGATCGTACTCGCCTACCGGAAATCGAACCCTGGCTGGTCGATACGTGCCCCAAGCACCCATGTCGACTCACGTCGGCATGGCCGGGCCAGCGAACAATCCAGGCGTCCCGATGGCGACTCCTTGGGTCCCCGTTGGACCGCCGGGACAAACCGCACCCTCTAGTTCGATGCCGTTGCAAACTGCGATGGGCACGGCCGCCGGTCCGTGGACTCCTGTCAATCCACAAGCGGCTTACGGCGCCGCAGGTTCTCTGGGCGTCGGGTCGCCCTCTCTGGACTTAAGTCAATTGGTCAGCTTTGATGTGACACCTGATTGGGTGATGCAGAATTGGGACCGCGTCTCGACGCAGATCTGGGACGGGCAATGGGAAGGGATGCGAGTGCCACTGATTAGTGGTACCAGTGCGCGCGATTTGGCCGGGAGCCTCACTTACTATTTTGATCGCGAGCAAACATTGCAGCGGGTCGCATTTCAAGGTTCAACCGGCAGCTTGGAACGGATTCAGCAATTGGGAATGCAGCTTGGCCTGCAGCCACGACCTTCGTTCGGTGGGACGACACTGATTCGCGAAACGGAAGAGGGGCTGTTGACCGATCTCATGCGCATGAGTCCGCTATCAGGTCGAGCCGCCTCGCAGTTCCGCCGCTACGACGTCAAGTTTGAGCTGAATCGTCCGGGGAATGGCCGAGGTCTTAGCGAAGCGTTGGCGAACACGCTGCACGCGGCAAGCTCACTTCCGTCACTCGATACCAGACCGCTTGAGGATGCTCTGCGAGGGCAGAGAAATGCAGGTCTGTTGCAACGCCATGGTTTTCCACAATCGCCCGGCTTGCCGCCGCTGGAACCATCGGGGAATTTGCCACCAAACTGATGTCAGTGAGGTGACCGATAACAAGCCTCTGTGCGTCGGAAAACGGGTGGATTCGCTCAAACCGGGGCGTCGTTTGATCGGCGCGACAATTCATCAAGGCTTTGCCGATTTTCGGAGAATTTAGTCCCACTTCAGAATCTGTGGGACTAAACTAATCCGCAGGCACGTTCTGCAGCTCATCAAGCCAAATTGCACCATGAATGTGTGATGCTGCTAACGTTCGTGCGCCCTCTCATCGAAGGCCAGGCATATGGTGACTCATCTTTCAATTTCCAACTTGGTAAGTGCGCCGGTGCAGAGTCGTCCTACGATTCGCATCTTGCTGCCGGCCTTCAATGAAGAGGTCGGTCTAACGGCGATGTTGAGCGACATCGACCAAGCTTTTCGCATCTTCAAGTATCGGTATCACGTCACCGTGGTCGACGACGGTAGCAGTGACTCGACGGCCGAAGTTGTCAGGACCGCCAGGGCGACGATGCCGGTGACTCTTGTTTCTCACATTCGCAATCAAGGTTTAGCGGCCACGCTGCGGACCGGATTGAAAGCCGTGACCGCTTCTGCAGAAGAGGAAGACATCATCATCACGATGGACAGTGATAATACGCACCCGATTGGCGTCATGCCCAAGATGATTCGCAGGGTGCTGGATGGCCACGATGTCGTGATCGCGTCTCGATACCAAGAAGCTTCGCGAATTCACGGTGTGCCATGGTTTCGAAGGCTAACGGCCGTTGTTGCCGCCGGGATTTTTCGAGTCTTGTTCCCAATTCCCAGAGTTCGCGATTACACCTGTGGATATCGGGCTTACAAAGCGAATGCTATGCGGTTGGCTTTGGAGACGTACCAAGACGATTTTATTTCTGAGGAAGGATTCTCTTGCATGGTGGACATTCTCTTGAAGATGCGCCGATTAGACTTAGAGTTTGCGGAAGCGCCCATGTCCCTGCGTTACGACAAGAAGGACGGGGCCAGCAAGATGGCGGTCGGTTCCAATATTTTCGCGACGCTTAAGCTCGCGGCTCGGCGAAGAATCGGGAAGATGAATTGAGTCAAAGATGTGAGACGGAGCCGCACCCAAAAAACTGGGCGATTGTCGGTGGTGGCGTGATGGGTTTGACTCTGGCCTACCGACTGGCGCGGGCCGGACAACGAGTAACGATTTTGGAGGCCCGGCCTTCTCTTGGTGGCTTGGCTGATGCTTGGCAGCTTGGCGGCATCACCTGGGATCGACATTACCACGTGACGTTGCTTTCCGATTCTCATTTGCGGGCACTTTTGGACGAGATCGGTCTAGAGGAAGAGCTTCAATGGGTAGAAACCAAAACAGGTTTTTATAGCAACCGCCGATTCTATTCGATGTCGAGCACGTGGGAGTTCTTAAATTTCCCTCCCCTGAAATTCATTGAAAAATTGAGACTCGGAGGCACGATCTTTCTCGCGTCCAAAATTCGCAATTGGCGACGAATGGAACGTATGTCGGTGGAACGTTGGCTTCGTCGCTGGTCGGGGAATGCGACGTTCGAGAAAATTTGGCTGCCGCTTTTGCGCGCCAAGTTGGGCAACGCTTATCAGCGGACTTCGGCCGCATTCATCTGGGCTCATATCAGTCGGATGTACAAAGCACGAAGGTCGGGGCACAAGAAAGAAATGTTCGGCTACGTACCGGGCGGGTATGCGCGGATTTTGGACGTGTTATCCGCAAGGCTGAAATCCCAAGGGGTCGAGATTTGCCTTGGAACGCAGATTCAAAAAATTGAATCTGCGAGCTCGGGAACTCCTCAGATTCTGTTTGCCGACGGATCGTCATCGGGGTTTGACCACGTGGTCGTCACGACCGCCTCAAGCGTTGTGCCGAAACTCTGTCCTTCGATGACGCCCGAAGAGACGCAACTCCATTCGCAAATCGAATACCTGGGAATTGTCTGTGCGTCGTTGGTGCTGAAGAAGCCGCTACGAGGTTTCTACGTCACCAACATTACCGATGAGGTGCCTTTCACGGCCGTCATTGAGATGTCGACGATTGTGGCGGCGGACCAACTGGATGGAAAAACCCTGGTATATTTGCCCAAGTATGCAACCCAAGACGATGAAATATTCCGTAAGTCCGATGACGAAGTACGAGCGGAGTTTCTTGCGAAGTTCTTGGAGATGTATCCCGAATTGTCAGAAAATGACGTCGTTGCGTTTCGCATCTCTCGCGTACGCAATGTCATGGCGATTCCGACGCTTTCGTATTCGGAGCGTCTGCCCCCGATGAAAACGAGTTTGCCTGGTGTATTCGTGATAAACTCGGCCCACATTCTCAAAGGTAATTTGAATGTCAATGAGACCGTCGGCTTAGCCAATGATTCTTTCGCACAGTTGTTAGCGCCGTTGACGAAAACTCTGGTCGAGCAATGTGCGACTCCGATCGTGGGCTAGTTTCATGCCATTGAAATTGAACAAGTGGTTCCTGCTGTGCGTGCTGGCGGTAGGTCTCCGAAGCTTTGGTCTCTCAGGCCAGTCCTTGTCCATTGACGAATGCCTGGAAATGCAGATGGCCGAGTCTTCGTCAGGCGAGATCTTACGAGCGCCGAATTCCTTTCCCCCCGCGTACCACCTTCTGTTGAAAGGTTGGCGATCGATTGACGGCGGAAAAATCGCCGTGCGACGTCTTTCGCTACTATTTGGATTATTGTCATTGCCGGTGATTTGGAAGCTGGCGAGGGAAGCCTTCGATGAAGAGACGGCTATCATCGCCTTGAGCATTGCTGCGGTGGCGCCGTTTCATGTTTACTATTCCCAGGAGGGACGGGTTTATAGCCTGTTCCTGCTGCTGAGCGCTTTGGCCATGCTATTGGGCCGCCGGCTGCTCCGTGATGATGTCCGTCCCTGGGACCGGTGCGCGTTTGTACTCGTCGGGGCGATGGGCGGCTACACGCACTACTATTTTGCTGTGCTGTTGGTGGCCATTGGAATTGGCTTTCTACTTTCCAAAGGGCCGGTGTTTACACTGGGCCGACTTGTACCATTGGCCATCGCGATTGGCGTGCTCGCCGGTCCGCTATTCGGATTGTTGCCGGAAGATTTGGGATTCCAAAAAGAGTTGCGCGCGCCGCGGCCGGCAAGTCTTGCCGCGATCGGCTATACACTGTTTTCGTTCGAATCAGGGTACACGTTGGGGCCGTCACGGTCGGAACTTCACACGATATCCGGTGGGGCCGCGCTGCGGCAAGCGCTGCCATGGGTTGCGTCGCTCGGACTCGTGGCCGGCAGCCTATTTCTGCTCGGTTTACGCCGGCTTTGGAAGGATGAAGCTCGTCTGTTTTGGCTCTCCGTGCTTTTAGTGCCATTCGGAATTGTCATCGTGCTTTGTTCGCTGCTTGGCGTCACCTACAACACCCGTTTTGTCGTGTTTTGCTGGCTGCCGTACTCTCTGGTGGTCGCTGCTGGCATTACTGATTTGAATGCCCGCAGGAAGCTGCTCGTTGCGATTTTGCTTTTGGGGTTTTATGGGGTTGCGATCTACAACCGGCATTACGTGCCCGCGCATCAGAACGAGGACATGAAGAGCGTTGCCACGTTTCTCGATCACCAAGACGCGGCACCGGTGTTTGTTTGCTCGAGTTATATGGACATTCCCTTGCGTGAGTATCTTCGCGACCCGACTCGCGCGATCCGTTTCGTTGATCGCAGTTTGGTGGGTCACGCCGAAGAAGAGGGTCTGGCAACACTTGACGACCAGCGAGCCCGGTTTTGGTTTGTCTATAGTCGTGAATTCCACGGTGATCCTGAACAGGCGGTATTCCTTCATGTGAAACAGCATCACCAAGCGATTTTGAAGATGGAAGCTGCCGGTGTCCGGGTTTTCGAGTGCTTCCCGCACGATGATTAGCTTCGATTTTTGATCGCAACGACCAACCGACGAGTCGATGAAATATTCCTTGGCTTTGATTGTTGCCATTGGTTAAGTTGCCGAGATGACATCTGCTTCCCAAATTGCCGTCGCGCCCGCACGATACTCCGATCTCCCGCAGCTTCACCGAATTGCCGGGTCGCTGGATGTGTCGCATTGGCTTGCCGATCCGGGCGATGATTCGCCGCTTATGAGGCACTGCTTGGTCGGTCGCCGCGGTGAGGCGATGGTGGGGGCAATAGCGGGGCGATGGCTGGCGCCGCAGATCGGCAGTCTTTCCGGGCCGCTGCTCGCGGCGGATGGCGAGGAAGCTGGGGAACGATTAACGGCAGCCTTGCTCGATTGGTTCGATCATGAGCAATGCCGCCTCGTGACCGCACTCCGGCCCACGGACGACCGATTTCATAACTTATTGAAACGCCAAGGTTTTGCTCCCGTTGCACGCATATCGTTCATGGTGGCGACTCGTTTGAGTGAGCCTGCGCCAAGTTCGACCATTGCGTTGTCTGTACCGCCGGAAACGGCTAGACAACGTTGGTTGGATGTTCTGGATGGCACGTTCGAACAGACGCAAGATTGCCCCGCGCTGCGGCAAGCAATGGATGCTGCGGACGCGCTGGCGACCTTTCAACGATCGACTTTTGAGGAGCAAAAATGGTTGCTTGCGACCCGAAATGGGAACGATGTCGGTTGCCTTATTTTGGGGTTCGATGCCGAAGAAGAGGCGGTCGAGATACTATATCTAGGTGTCGTTCATTCTCATCAGAGGGCCGGAATCGGGCGTGAACTATTACAAACGGCTTTTGCTGCGGCGCGTCAGCGCGGTAGTCGCCGAGTCGGTTTGGGGGTCGATGCGGCGAACCGTCCGGCCGTAAGTCTCTATCTGGAAGGCGGTTTTTACGAATACGACCAACGTGACCTAATTTGTAAACAGTTTTAGATCCTGTTTTTGATCGTCCAGAGTGGCTGGGATTTTTTCAAATCTTCCCATAGGAGGAATCGGAGGAACAGTTTTTCCACCTCTTGACATGGGTTGCGCCGAATTTATTTCTAGCTCAATCGAGTCGTTTTGCTCGGGAAAAATGGTGCTCTTGAAGGCGGTTTCAAAAAGTTGTGAAGCAGCCCTCGAACGACGGTTTGACAGCACTCGAGTCACACCTAAAATCGGCCTTCCTGATTGAATACTGGGGAGTGCAATGGGGACTGACGCAGCGGAAAGTAGGTGGTTTTACCGCCTTCCATCGTGCGAACGCATTAGTCCACATTGTCTTTACATTCGGAATTAAACGCGCTTCTGCGCGACATTTTCAAGCGTGGCCATCTCAAAGTATGCGGTGAATTTTCCGCTACCGGTGTGCGCTTGCGGAAAGGAAGCTGTGAGCAATCGCGATACGGACATCGTGTCAGTCGTCTGCCTGGAGATTGCCCAGCATGTCGGCGAAGAGCGCTACGAACTCTACTTTTCCGAAGTCCAAATCGGCCTCGTCGGCAGTTGTGTACAGATTGGTATTCCCAATCGGTTTTATGGCGATTGGTTGCGCACGAAGTTTGGTAAAGAGGTCGAGAGCGCCTGTCGCAACGTCTTGGGCGATGAGGCCAAGATTGAGTATCGGCTGATTGAGGCGGTACCGACCGGTGGAAACAACTCGACCGACAAGCGGTCGCCCGCCCCCTCAATCGCGCCGACGAACGAAGCGGTTGCCGACGAGTCTCACGTTGTCGATGCAGCCGCCGAGCCGGCCAAACGTTTCCAACGGCGTAAGTTCTCCAGTCTAAAAACGTTCGTGCCAGGCGCGTCAAACCAGATTGCCTACACATCGGTGCAATCGATCATCCAGAATCCTGGCCGCATGTCGCCATTGTTTGTGTACGGACCGACCGGCGTTGGCAAGACGCATCTGTTGGAAGGGCTCTGGAACGAATTTCGCCAAATGGCGGATCGGCCGCGGTGCCTCTATGTATCGGCGGAACAATTCACGGCCGCCTTCCTGGAGAACCTACACGGTCGAGGCATGCCCCGATTCCGACGTCGCTTCCGCGATGTCGACTTGCTCATCATTGAAGATGTACAGTTCTTTGCCGGCAAGACGGCAACGATCAGCGAATTGCAGTACACGATTGAAGCGCTGCAGCGAGAAGGTCGTCAGCTGGCGTTCTCTGCCGATCGCTCGCCGGCTCGGCTGGGCAAACTCGGTCCGGATCTCGTGAATCGATTTTGTGGCGGCTTGGTCCTCAGTGTCGATTCGCCCGATCGGGAGACCCGCATCCGAATCTTGAAGCAAGGGGCGGCGATGCGAGGACTCGACGTACCCGATTCGGTGATCAACTTGGTGGCCGAGCGTCTGCAAAACGACGTACGAAAACTGCACGGTGCTCTGAATCGTCTTGAGGTCTACCACCAAAGTCACGGCGGGCCAGTCACTTTTGATATGACGCTCGATGCACTCTCCGAATTGTTCCGTGCCGAATCACGGAGCGTGAACCTGGGCGACATCGAAAAAGCGGTCTGCGACGTCTTTGGCGTGGAGGCTCGCAGCCTGAAATCGACTTCGAAAGCGCGAGACATCACACAGGCTCGCCAACTGGCAATGTGGTTGGCACGGCAGCATACGCGGGCCGCCTTGTCGGAAATTGGTGAACATTTCGGTCGCCGGAGTCACAGCACCGTGATTTCTGCCGAAAAGAAAGTCAACGGCTGGCGGAACGATGGCATGGTGCTGCGAGTTACCGATCGCGAGTATTCAGTCGATGAGGCGATCGAACGAGTGCAACGAAAATTGCGCGTCGGTTAGCTTGAGACTATTCGTCGCCGGGCTGCGGATGAGCCTCTTGCGAGCCGTCTTTCTCTTGATGCAGTCCCACCAATGCCAACATCGAATCCATGACCTCGTGTTTTCCGCTCGCTTGAGACGATAACTTGTTGAGGTCGATTCGCGTCGAGTAAAAACCGATCGTCGCGGCGATGAGCATGGCACAGATGAGCGACAGAGAACTGGTCTTTTCAGCTCTCTCTGGCTTGGCTGGCTTGGCTGCCTGCTGTGGCTCCGGTTTGCCAGGGGCAGCCGATTTCAATTCTTCCATCGCGGCGGATTTGAACGCTTCGTAGTCCATCGGATCGTCTTTGCTTCTATCAGGTGGCTGTGTCGTTTGCTAGTTAATCCTAGGACGCCAATTTGCCGGTGCTGATTGGGACAGTCCGAAAAACGGCAGATTTGATGAGGCGTTTTCGCCACATACGTTGGGGTGGCGCAGCTTATGCCAATTGCTTTGCCTGCCACACGAGGCCAGGGTTACAGAGGCTCTGCCGGCACGATTGCCGATTTATCGAAGGCGACTGATGTAGTGCACAAATTCTGTGTCGAGCTTGGTCAAATCGCCAAAGTGTTTGCGGAATAGCCGAATGTGGTCCTCGGGAGCGACCTTTTCCAGCATCTTTTGTTCCGACAGTTCTGAAACGTAGGCGACGAATTGTTTTTGGTGCTTCTTGAGTAGGAAGTAGCAGAGTGCCCAGGATTCGGCGTAAGCATCCAGCGCCTGTTCTGAATTCCGAAAACGGGCGTCGCCCGTCAGCAAATCGGGAAGTGAATCGTGGGGGCGGTTACGAAGGTAGTTTTGAAATCGGCCCAGGCGTCGCCAGTTGATGTTTCCGATTCCACGCCAGCCCTTCGAGCTGTTCAAATCGGGCGTTTCGAAGTAGACCGCTAATCCTTCGCTCAACCAAAGTGGGTTGGCCGCGTAGCGAGTCTGCAGTCCGTTGTTGTAGGCCAGTTGGTGGGTCGCTTCGTGCACGATCGTGGCGACATTCGGTTCGGCAGATGGCTGGGACAGCACCTGATTGATCAGCGTCGCTGTTCGTGGTCGTCCATGCCCGCGGACTGCTTCTGTGCCGGTGAGGTCGAATGTGTTGATGCGATTCGTCTTTAAGCTATAAAAGCCGACGACCGCGGAAGCCGCGGCGCCCAGCTCGTCTTCACTCTGCGCCATATAATCGGCTTGACGTTCAAAGATCACCGCGACGAGGGGGTACGTCGGATCGTTCAATTCGACGCCCCGCTTGCGCCAGTAATTCTGAAAGGCCCGATAGAGTCGCTCATAGAGGCCAGCACACCACTGCGCGTAGACGCGGGAAGTGTCGAAAGCGACTAAGTAGTGATTCGTATCCAAAAAATCGAAGCCGGTTGGCAACTCACGGCGAAGCCGCAGTTTCAGTTCTTCGCGCGTGTAAGGAGTGAACTCCATTTCGTTCTCTTCACGGCTGATCACTTGCTCGCCCGTAACGGGCCACATGGAACCGTCACGTCCTTCGAGCAACACGCCGCCGTCGGCCGCGGAAATCAAAACACGTCCCTCGATACGCTTCGTCGTCTCGCCCTCTCGAAACGTCACGACGTCCATGCCCTGGGCGGAACTCCACAGGCCAACACAGAGGATCAGTCCGCGGCAGAAAGGGTTTCTCAATGGTGAATTTACAGTTGCCAAGCGGGCGATCCAATCTTGTAAGGTCCTGTTGCCGATTTCCGTCACCCCTATCTCATTTTGTCTTGCCCACGCCATAAGAGGCCAACGAGAGCGGTAAGTATCGCGATTATGGCAACCATCGCCAGACAGATCGCGGCCAACTTGTCCTCCACGCCGTAGTGCATGAGCCCGAAAATGCGAATCGCGACTGTCGTCACTCCCGGAGGGACGGTGAGAATGCTGCTGGTAACGTCTCCCAGCGATAAGATCACGCCGATCAGCCAGGCACTGAGCAGCAGCGCGCTGCGCTGCGGAATACCGATCGAAAATAACTGGTTCCAAAACCGGGCACCGGCTAGTCTCGCCGCTTCGGTCGTCTCGCTCGCAATACTGGCAAAGCCGTGCCAAGTGACCAGCAGTACGATCGGCAAGGTCTTGAGCGTGAGCACGATCGTTGGCGCTGCAATCGAATGGGAATAGAGCCAGCCCACCCAATCGGATTCGCTTGCTTGAAAAATGCGAATCACAGCCAAAGCCAGCAGCGGGCCTGGGATCGCCAGCAGCACTGCTGCCAACAGACCAATGGTGGCGATTCGCCACCGAACGAGGTGCTCGCTGGCAACGCCGACGGCCGATCGGCCTCGTGCCCACCAGGCGAGCGGCACCGCCATCGACAAAGCCAACAAACTGCTCAATTGCGAGATCGCCAATGACCATCCGATCTCTTCACGAAAGGCAAACGGTGCGGTCGTTAGCAGCGTCATTGCTTTGCCGAATGACCAACCTCGCACTCGAGCCTCTCCCACTTGTTCGACCGTGACGCCACATTTGTAAAACAAGTTGAGCAGCGGTAGGTCGACCAAAAGGAACAGCACCAGAAGGACGCTGGCCAGCATTGGCCAACGCCAGCGGCCGAGACGTACTCGTCTTGGTTCGCTCAGTGATTCCAACGTTCCGGCCCGCCACCACAGCTGCCAACCGACAAAAAAAAGACCGAGTGTCAATCCGGCCAGCATGATCATGCCGGGCAACGCGCCCATCGTGGCCGGACCAACCGTCGAATCGCCCTCGAGCGTGTCGATCGCGAAGCCGACGTACAGTTCCTCGGCGTACGTGCGAACTTGGTACAGGTCGGTGACGGTGATTTCACCGGCAATGGTCACAGCGATCCATAGCATGGCGGCCAGCGCTGCCATCGCCATGCGTGGAGCCGTAATCGTCAACGCAACTTGGCCTTGCGAGCCGTCCAGTAGTGCTGCCTCTTCTTGATCACGTCGAGCCAGCCACAATTCGGCGCCCACGATAAAGATGGTCCACGGAATAGCCGCCAACCCGTGGACCAACGCGGCCCCACGAAAACCAAACAGAAGAGGTTCGCTGGCCAGACCGCTCTGCGACAGTTGCCACCAGCCCTGTTGGCCAAATCCAGCGTTCCAAGCTGCCGCTTGTAAGTAGAGTGGCATCGCGACCGTGAACAATAAGATGCCGCCGAGTAGTCGTCGAGCGGGAAGATCGGTACGGACCATGGTCCAAGCCAGCCACGTTCCGATCGGTATCGCGACGAGCATGGCGGCTGCCGACAGTTGTGTCGTTCGCCAGAGCAGTGCGTGCGTACGAGATGAGCTCATCGCCCCAGCAAGTCCCACGGTAGCAGCGAAGAGTACGAGTAACCAAGCCCCAGGGCGTCGCAGCTCGTGCTCCAAGTTACTCGCCACGAGTCGTCTCCCACTCGGTCGTATCGGGCGCCTCCCCGAAGGCGTTGACTTCCCGAACCGCCTTGATCAGTCCCAGCACCAACTGTAACAAACCGGCCACCAGAAGCGCACTGAACGCATAAAATGCCAGGTGTCTGTTCATCGCCGTCGGCCCGTTGACCAGGCAGAGCCCCGATTGGATCAGTCCGTAAAGGACAAGTAACGATTTGAATTCAGTCGGACCAAATGTGGCGAGGGCAAATTCGCCGATCATTTTCGCCTTGATGTTTGTCAGTACGGCCGTCGCGTAAAGGCAGATGATGCTCGCCATCCCCATTCCCAATTGCTCGACCGAAACGGCCCACCCGCAGAGCCAGTAAGAGAAAGAGAGCGGGTCGACAAAGTGGTCCAGCAGTTCTCCGCCGTTACGGCATTGGTCGGTCGTGCGCGCATGCGTCCCATCCATACAATCGGCGATATGGTTTCCGGCCACACCCAGGGCGACAAGCAGGCCGCCCCACCAATGAAACGGAGCCCAAGCAAAGCCGAAGGCAGCGATCATCGCCAGCGTATGCCCGACGGCAATGATCCCTTCTGGGGGAAACGCGGCGGGTATCTTGAGTGCTCGATAGAACGATTTGATCCACGGCATGAACAGGGGATCGAGCAGGCTGCGGGAGACGCGTTTGGCCATAGCTTTTCAGTCAGCTGAGCGGCGATTGGGGTGGTGATTGACTGGCGTCGGAATTGGCTCGCTCGCTGAATTGCAAACTGGCCCGTGGCTATTTTCGTTTCGATTTCTTTTTCGCTGGAACCTGAAATTGTTGGCTATACCGCCAACTCTGGAGGCAGGGGATCAAGACGACCAGCGGCACTAATCCGATGACCATCGCCAGCGCTGGGTTCTGTTTCAGTGGCAGGAAAAACGCGGCCGCTCCGATTCCCGCGATCATGGCGGCGTAGGGCAGCATCCGCTGCGCCGCATACTTATTGACGGCGTACCAAACCTCATCACTGGAAAGCGTCTTCTTGGTGCGCACCCCGTACAGCGAATTCCGACCGATTCTCCCCTGATAAAGCGGCCACATGAGGCCCAGGATTAGCAGACCGGAAAAAAGGTTCGAAAGTCCAAGGATGAGCGAAACGTTATCCATGCAATTGCTGCCAAGCTCATTTTGCGCTGGCGACTCGAGTCGATTGATATTCTTCCTTCATGCGGGCGACATATTCCATCTGGCTGGAGGCACCATTGAAGCCGACCACTTTCTCGTTCCATTCTAACGTTTTGGAAAGGAGCCGGCCGTTGTCGATGTCAAATTTTGCCATTCCATTCGACAGTTTCTGGATCATTTTGGAGTGAATCCGCGCATCGATTCCCGGCGTGAGAATCTGCGATTTGATCGAAATGGTGGCGATGCCCGTTTGGACTTTTTTTAATTCATAGACCGTACGGTAATTGATCTTCTTGAATGAGCCATCTTCCAGCTGAATCGGAGCCGTGTCGGGGACCGACCATTCGGCGCCCAGCGCCACCGCTTCGACGGGTAGCGGTAAGACGATGCCGCCTGTTCCCATGTCATGCTGTTTGACGACGTCCTCACGGTTGATCTCCTTGCCAGCGGCGTCGATCGTGACGGTCGAGATCGGCGACCCGATCATCTTGGCAACGACCGAATACTCGGGCGGAACCTCTTTATCAGTTCGGCTGTCATACCGAACGGGAATTTGTCCCTGCGTCTCTTGCCACATGTCGACGTAATTGACCGAATGGGTGAACGTCAATGCGTTCGGTTCCACCTTGGAGAAATTCCATTTCTTGCCGGAGACACTGCGTGATTGAGAACGCTGAGTCGTACCGTCGACTTTGGTTTTTACCGTCACCATGTGCTCGACTTTGTATTCTAATTCTTCGCCAGGCGTCGACTTGTAAGCCAGGCGGTACGAATGGTTTCCCAACGACTCGGCAATCTTGTCGACCTTCTGTGCCAAGTCGTCCTTGTTGGCCGGCGTCGGTTGCTGGGACGAGACGGAATCCACCGGAAGAAGGACGAAGAGTGCCAGGACGATCCATGCGACGTGAAAGTGGCGAGTCATCAAGAGAATTCCCATCATGCTTATTGAACGGAGCAGCGCTGTTGTGGTTCGGGCCGGTCGACTTTAACGCGCATGGTGTGCACACCGATGACGGCCTGAACTCAAAAGAATCGCTAGAATCGGCGAGAAAGGGAATGCCGATTTGCAGGAGGCGTGATTACGAGCTGGGATCGACACGCTTGCTGTGCATGCGTCCCGCCCAACCCAGCTTTTCTCGCAGAGTGCGGTAGTACCCGTGGCCAGGGACTTCGATCAGCTGAAAGATCGGTTCGGCTCGCCGAATAAGCACGCGGTCGTGGCTCGCTAGCTGATGAATCTCCACGCCGTCGATCACGACATGAGGCGCGTGGGACGAATTGGTTGCCCGCAGCTCATAACAACGATCGGCCGTATCCACGACCGGACGAACGGTCAACGCGTGAGGGCTGACCGCCGAAATCACAAAGGCTTCCAGGTCCTTGCGAAGAATGGGGCCACCGGCAGACAGGTTATGGGCCGTCGATCCGACCGGTGTGCTGACGATGAGTCCGTCGCATTGGTAGGTCGTCACGTGCTCTTCATCGATGTGCAGTTCGACGTCCATGAGCGCGAACGGGGGACCGCCGAGAACGGCCGTTTCGTTGAGCCCGAGCCGGGTCATCAGTTGCTGGCCGTCGCGAACCACGTCACAACGAAACATCAGATGGTTGATGACGCGAGCGTTCCCTTGAAGTACTTCGGGCAAGACGCCCGCAATTTCTTCTGGCTGAATGTCGGCGAGAAAACCCAGTTTGCCCAGGTTGATGCCGAGGACCGGCACTTGCTGCTCACCCATCTGCCGCGCCGCTCGGAGCATGGAACCGTCGCCGCCGAGCACGATGCCGAAATCGGCTTCCACCTGGGACAGATCGGCCTCGCCCTCCAGATCACACAGGACCAACTCGCCCGTCGCCTCGACAAGTTCTGTCACCTGCGAGACCAGTTCGTCGGTCAACAGGCGGTGCTTTTGAGCCAGAAGCATCACCCGCACCGGGTGATCGGCCGATGTCCAGGCCGGAGTTCCGCCACCAGCCGCTGACTCGCCCATCGAATTACCCGATTTGTTCGTGACTCGAAACTTTGCCCGCCGCCGCGCGGCAGGCCCGCATGATGCCTACTGTATCGAGTCCCAGGTCGGCCAGCAATTCGCCTCGCTCGCCGTGCTCGACATAGATGTCGGGGATGCCGAGCCGTTTCACGTGAGCTGCCGAGAGCCCCTCTTCGTTGGCCAGTTCCAGCAGGGCGCTGCCGAAACCTCCTTGGAGCGCTCCTTCTTCCACCGTAATCACAAACGATCGATTCGCGACGAGGTCGAGCAGGCATTCTTTGTCGAGCGGCTTGGCAAAGCGTGCGTTGACGACGCCCACATCCAATCCCTCTTTTGCCAGCTGTTCGGCTGCCGAGAGGCAATCGGAGAGCAGGATGCCGTAGGCGACGATCGTGCCGTCGGTCCCCTCACGCAAGACTTCCGCTTTTCCCAATTCGATTTCGGCACGCTCACCCTCAATGACGACGGCGGTCGTTTTCGGATAACGCATTGCGGACGGACGATCGAGTTCGAGCGAAAAGTGGAGCATCTTCGTCAGGTCGGATGCGTCGCCGGGCGCCATGACGACCATGTTGGGGAAAATTCGCAGGTAACCGATGTCGTACATGCCGTGATGCGTGGCACCATCGGGAGCCGTCAGGCCAGCTCGGTCCATCGTAAAGACGACCGGTAGGTTCTGCAGCGCCACCTCTTGGAAGATGTGGTCATAGCTGCGCTGTAGGAACGTGCTGTAGATATTGACGATCGGCCGCATGCCCGCTTTTGCCTGACCTGCCGCGAATGCCACCGTGTGTGCTTCGCAGATGCCCGTATCAAAAAAGCGTTCCGGGAACTCTTCCCGGACCGGTTCCATCTTCGTCCCCTGACACATGGCCGCCGTCAGCACCGTCACCTTCTCATTGCTGCGCATCGCGTCGGAAATGGCGTCCCGCGCGTATTGCGTATAGGGCGGCGTTGATTTCTTTTCGTGCGGGATGGCTCGATCGTCTTCTCGCGTGAACGTCGGCGGCGTGTGGAAGAAGGCCGGGTCTTCGGCAGCCGGTTTGAAACCATGCCCTTTTTCGGTCACGACGTGCAGCAGGACCGGTTCGTTGAATTCCTTAACCATCCGCAAATACTTACGCATGACGCCAATGTTGTGTCCATCGATCGGGCCGATGTAACGCAGACCCAATTCTTCAAACAGCATGCCGCCATGGACGCCCGCCTTGATCGCTTCTTTCATCTGAGCCAAGAAACGTTCGGTCGGGTCGCCCAGCACGGGCACTTTGTTGCACAGCTTGACGATCTCTTCTTTGAAGCCGGTATAAAACGGATTGGTTCGCAAGCGATCAAGGTATTGAGCCACTCCGCCGACTCGTGGACAAATCGACATTTTATTGTCGTTCAAAATGACGAGCACGTTCTTGTCGAGCGGTCCCAGGTTATTCAGCGCTTCGTAGACGATGCCTGAAGGGAACGCGCCATCGCCAATCACTGCCACGGCGCGGCGTTCCGGTTCGCCCATCAGATCGTCGCCACTCTTCAAACCCATCACGGTCGAGATACTGCAACCGGCGTGTCCCGTCATGAATAGATCGAACACGCTTTCATTCGGGTTCGGGTAACCCATCAATCCGCCTTTTGTGCGGATCGTATTGAATTGAGGAAAGCGGCCCGTTACCAACTTGTGGGGATAAACTTGATGCCCAGTGTCCCAGATCAATCGGTCGTAGCTGAAGTCGTAGACCGTGTGCAACGCGATGCACAATTCGACGACTCCCAGGTTAGAGGCAAAGTGAGCCGACCTAGTAGAGACGAGATTGCAAAGCACGTCGCGTACTTCGCCAGCCACTTGATCCAGTTCGCTCAAGGACATCTCGCGCAAGTCGTCAGGCGAGGCGATCTTTGAGAGCAATTCTGACATCCGATAAGTTCCTCTTCAGGTCTTACGAAAATTCAACGGTGGAGCGTTTGGCTTTGGTGATCAGTCTTTCGATGATCGATCGCTCACATCGTCGCCCGTATGGTCGTTCTAAATGTCTTTTTAACGGTCTCGCTCAAGTACGAATCGAGCAATCGCTTGCAAATCGGTTCCGGCGTTGCCGAAACTATCTACGCAAGCACACGCATTTTGGATCAGGGAATCGGCTCGATTTCGGCTCGATTCGATACCCAACACGGCCGGAAACGTCAATTTGCCTTGGTCGGTGTCTTTGCCGATCGACTTCCCCAGCGTCGCTTCGTCACCCCGTAAGTCTAATAAGTCGTCGGTGATTTGAAACGCCAATCCGAGGTTCCGACCGTATTCCGTCAGGGAATTTAGCTGCTGCTCAGTTGCATCGGCGACCATAGCGCCCAGCTTAAGCGAGGCGACCAACAGGGCGCCCGTCTTGCGAGCGTGAATCCGTTCCAGCAGCGCCAAGCGATCCTCGTTACTCAGCGAATCGGTGTTCCCGGTGGAATGCAAATCGTCGGCCTGACCGCCGACCAGTTTTGTGGCCCCGGCAGCTTTGGCAAGTTCGGCGCAACATCGCCGGGCGACGTCGGCAGACGAAATTTCCGTGGCGAGTAATTCGAACGCTCGGGTCAGCAAGGCGTCACCAGCCAGGATGGCCGTCGCTTCGCCGAAGGCGACATGGCAACTGGGGCGGCCTCGACGGAGGTCATCGTCGTCCATCGCAGGTAGGTCGTCGTGGATTAATGAGTAGGTATGGATCATTTCGACCGCACACGCTGCTGGCATCGCTTTGCTGGAACTCGAACCGCAAGCCTGGGCCCCATATAACACCAACAGCGGCCGTAACCGCTTACCACCTGCGAGCAGACTGTGCTTGATCGCCGCCGTGAGGTGTTCGGGGCAACCGTCGCCAAAATCGGAATAGCCGACGAGCGCCTCGTTGATGGCGACCGAGTACGACTTGGATGACGCGGGAAGTGCCGCTGCTAGGTCGTCTACCATCGAAGTCCGAATTGCTAAGGAGGAGCGAAAGAAGGTCTGAAGAAAGCGAAAATTGGAATCGGCAAACGGGGCGAAAGGCGAACGAAAAATCAAATTGCCAAACGTGTTTCACGTCGGGGTATTCTAGAACAGACTTCCCGAATCGTCCACGTTGTCAGTTTTCGGTTTCTTCGTCGACTTGCGGGCAGTGCGACGCTTCGCACGAGACTTCGCCTTGTTTTCCAGGTCCATCTCCTCGTTGTCATACGCTTCGGTGATCGGGTTGCCGTCGGCATCAACGCCGGTGAGCAGCGAAATCTTTTGTTCGGCCGATTCCAACAGTTGGAGACAGTGCTTTAGATACTGCACGCCCTGTTCATACCGCTCCAGCGAACCACTCAGTCCTAGCTGGCCACCTTCCAATTCGCCGACGATGTTTGCCAGTTCCTCCATCGATCCTTCAAAATCAAACTTCGAGAGATCGACCGAATCGCTGGCCGACTTTGCTTTCTTCTTTGCCATGATGGTGCGCGACTAGTCCTTTTCGACTGCGGTGACTTGGCTGACGAGTTTACCCTGATCGAGCCGCGTTGTAACGACGTCACCGGGCGCTACCTGGCTCGCTTCCGTGACGACTTCGCCGACATGATCTTGCGTGACACTATATCCTCGGCCGAGGACTTTCAATGGGCTGAGCGCTTCCAATTGCGCTGCCACGGCGGCGACGGCCGATTGTTCTCGCTGGAGCTGATTCCGTATCGCGCGCATCGACCGTAAAGCCAATTCGTCGGCCTGACGTGAGAGTCGCTGAGTCATCTCGAACGGACGGCGAAAGACCGAACGGTCGGCGATAGCCGATAGGTTGCTGCGCGCTGCTGAGACGCGATGGTGCAGCAACGCGGCCATGCGTTGACCTGTCGCGGCGAGCGCTTCGCTGACTTCGCTGCTGGACAGAAAAACACGTTCGGCCGCTTCACTGGGAGTCGTAGCTCGCACGTCGGCAACCAAATCGGCCAGCGTGACATCAATTTCGTGACCGATGGCCGACACGACCGGAATCGTCGACTTGTGGATAGCGCGGACGACCGCCTCGTCGTTGAAACACCACAGGTCTTCCATGCTCCCGCCGCCGCGCGTCACCACGATCACGTCGGGACGCGGCTGCAATCGGTTCGCCTGGCCGATCGCCTTGGCAATGTCCTGGGCCGCAGCGGCTCCTTGCACAAGCGTCGGCATCACCAGGATTTCAGGGCCCCGCCATCGCCTTGCGGCGACTTGCAAAAAGTCGCGGACTGCGGCACCGGTTGGGCTCGTAATCACGGCTACGTGGTTGGGGAAACGGGGCAGCGGTTGTTTCAGATGGGGCTCGAAAAGTCCTTCTGCCGCCAATCGCTTTTGCAACTCCCTCAGTTTCTTTTGCAGCGCTCCTTCACCACGCTGCTCGACTTGTCGAATGATCAGTTGATACGTGCCGCGAGGCGGATAGACGTCGATGTCGCCTCGACATAAGACTTCGCAACCGTCATCGAGTGGAAAGTCAATGCGCTGCGCCGTGGCTCGCCAAATGACGCCGCGTATCTGCGAATCGTCGTCTTTCAGCGTGAGGTAGACGTGGCCCGATTGCGGCCTCGCCAGGTCGGAGATCTCACCCACGACCCAGACGGACGAGAATTCGGTCTGCAAACGGTCCTTGATCCGTTCGGTCAATTGGCCGACGGTCAGTTCGCGAGGTTCGGCCATGTTCGTTTCGCCCGTGGAGCGGTGTGAGGACATCGGGTTCGGCATTGCGGCATCGTAACCGACGGACAGTCACTCGCGAACGGGACTCATCGGATCAAACGGTTCCGAACCGAATCGGCCGGCGGGCCTCATTTGGTGCGAAGCCCTCGATCGCTAAAGCTGACGTCGGCTGACGTCGGCTGGCGTCGTATGCGTCGCTTGCTGCACGTTGGAATCGCCTGGCAGTTCGCTGGCGATTTGAGTTTCTGCAGTCGGTTCGGACGGGCTGACCGTCTCTGGGAACAATTGTCGCAGCGTATCGTTGAGGCCTGGGAGCACTTCGCGTGTCATGTTGGGGTTGTTCATGTTGCCGTCCACATGCACCAACATGAATCGGCGACTGGCCATGCCGAGCAACGGGCGGAGGGCAGGGAAGTAGGAGTCCTCGCGGCCCATCATTGTGTAAAAATTTAGATTCAGTTCGCGGTTGTTGTCCATTTCGCCAACACCTTTCAACGTCAACGCGTCCCCGAGCAGGTCCAACTGATCGAAGTAGACATGCTTGCCCTTCAGATGAAAGGCCGTGTCACACGAAGTGAAGGCTGTTCGATCGGCCGAGCCTGTGCTGATCGTCCTCAGCAAAGATAGGACAGCCGGGAGCTTGTACAGAGTTGTATTTCTCAGCTGCATCGTGCCGTTGCCGGACCAAGTATGCGAGCCATGCAGATTGCCTGTCAGGTTAAGATTGGCCCATGCTTGTCCGCTCATCGTGGCATCGCAAACTCTCCTGGTGAGTTCGACCGCGCGGGCATTTTCCAGACTAGCGGCGACGTGGAACTGGCCATCCTGGCTCATCATCATTTCGACGTCCGCGCCTAAATTGCCGCCAAACACCTTGGCGGTCAGGCGTTGCGGTGGCAGTCCGGGCCGGACCGGTTGGGCCTTCTTGCCCAGCAGGATGCGATTCCGATCGACCCACAGAGGCCCACGGACGTTGGAGAGCTGGACGCCTTGGCAGATCAGCGAATCGATATTTAGGTCGCCGCGGCAATAGCCTTGATTGGCACCGATTCGGCCGTCGAGATGCACGGCGCCAGAAATGTGTTCGAGCGGAACATCAAAATTGAGCCGTCCGTTCTCCAGGTCGACATCTAAATTCCACGATGCTCGCGTGGCGGAAATGTTCCGAGCATTCCCGGCGAAGTCGACTCGGCCACCCAGCGCAATCGGCCCGGTAAAAGGAATTTGCGTGAGCATGCTACGAATCTGAGGCGGCAAGGCGGCCGTCAATTCGTCATCGACTCGCAATCGATCGACGACAATTGGGCTGAAAGTCATGCTCCAGGGGCCATCTCGGCTGACCTTGGCAACTCCGCTGGTCGTTAGCGCCACTTTGCCGTGCGTGCCACGCAACTTTTCAATTCTCAATTCGTCATTGGAAACGATGACCGAACCGCTCACGTTATCCACGCGATACGGAAATGCCGTCGGATTCACGGTCAGGCTGTGGCCACGCGCCGATTGCTGCTCGGGCAGTTTGTGAGCTCGCACGACGAGTTGCGTTTCACGGCTCGGCAGTTGGTAGCGAAACGTCGCTTGGACACTGTCAAGGGTTCCTTGCGGTCGAAGCTGCGCCCATAGGTGCTGCGCGGTCGGGCTGAGCGCCGTACGTAGTTCTTCTTCCAGTGGCAGGTCAGAGCCGGCAAAATTTAGCTTCAAGGTGCCGGCTCCATTCGGCTCGGCTTGCCAATCTCCTTCGCACTTGAGGATCGCGCCGTCGTTGACGCCAACCATGTCGGTGAATCGCCAGTTGTTTCCATAACGTTCGATATGGGCGCTCACGTTCTGCAACGGATACGGGAAATTTCGGTGTCGTACCGAACCGCGATGCAGATCGACGATCAGGCGGCGATAGGGTTCTTGATGCGCGGCCTGGCGTTCGGTGCGAGCAAACATCGTGATCGCCCCACGCGGTTCGAAGGCACGCACGATGGTCTGAGTCGAATCTCCGAGTGCCGTCAGGACTCGCTCATCCAGGGGGATGGGTTTGTCAACGAAAGCCTCGACCCAACCGGTCCAGTCTTCACCCGGCGAGTGAACATCACCCAAGAAGCGGACCGGCTGCTTCTCGCTGATGGAATGCAACTCAAACGTGCAGTGGCCGCCGCGAAAAGCGACTTCGCCTGCGGCACGGTCGATCGGGTAGGGGTGCTTGTCCCAAGTGAATGAGACATCGCGACAATGGATATCGGCCTGCGGAACCCAGTGGCCTTGTACAAAGTCCAATTGAAAATCGGTGTCGATCAATCCGAGCGGCCGATACTTTTGCCACTTGGATTGCCAGTCGATTGGCAGCTGCGCGATCATCCCTTGATCGACGCGTAGACGGGTAATTTTTCCCCGTACTTGCATCGGGCTATCGACGGCGACGCCGTCGCGTCGAGCGGTAACCTGAATCGTCGCGTCACCGTATCGGCCCCTGACATTCTCCAGTAGGTGGCTCGCATGAGTAAGCTGGAACCGGCCGGTCAGGTCCGTGATGGGAAATGCGAGCGTCTTGTGAGTCCAACGTCCTTCCGCCAGTTGGCCATGGATGTGAAACTGCCGCGGTGGATACTGCTGCGAATCCTGAATGATCTGAAAATCGATATGGGTGCGAGCTTCGAGTCCAGTGAGAGGAGCCAAGTGGCGAGCCAACTGGGTCGGTAAAGCACGCTGGAGTTTTGGTGAAATCGCCGCATCTCCGACCCTTCCTTGAATGATCCAGTTTGGTTCGAGGCGATCGATTTGGCAGCGCGCGACGACTCGTTGCAAGTGGTTCCCAGTACAAGTGAGGTCGACAAGAAGTTTGCTTTCGTTACCTCCGTCGGTCATCACTTGAGCGTTCAGATTGACGAAATCAAGATTGGCACCTTCCCGGCCCGGAATGCGAACCGAACCGTTTTCCAGCGTGATGCGAGGGACCGGCATTTCTGACTGCCGCAGCTGAAAGAGGTCGGCGAAATTCCAAATGCCTTGATCGTTTTGAATCGCCTGCAGTTTGGCGTGCCGGACAATGACTTCTTTGACCCGTGGGTTCTTTTGCAGCAGGTCTTCTAAGCTGGGCCGGCAACGTACCAGGATTTCATCCACGAACAGGAACGGCTCGGCTGCGCCTTGAGTACCGAGCGAAACGCCTCGAATTTCGAACCCTTCGCGCTCGATCAGTTTGGCTCCCGCAACCTTCACGTTAAACTGTGGGTACAGCTGCGCCAGTCGCTCTTCGACTTGTGTCCGAATGCTCTCATCAACATGGCCGTAGAAGTAGAACCCACCCACCACCGCGCAGACCAATCCCACGAGTGTGAACCAACACACGAGAAACCAAATCAGGTTGGCAATCCGGCCGAAGATAGTAGGGGCTCCAAAAACAACGATCGATACGGACAACAGTCAACACAGCAGACCGATCCGGCGCGCACCAAGTCCGGCGAGCGCACGAATTGGCAAACTACGTAACCCAGTCAGTTTTTCTCGCGTGGAAAGTAGTGCTGGCACCGACATCGAGTCAAGCGGCGAAGCGATTGCCGCTGGTAAGGTCGCGAAACAGGCTCGGTCTGGGCCTCATGCTGCAGCGAAGGCCGCCATGATTTCGCACTCCTCGCTAGCAAAAATCAGAAGCGGCGGCGTGACAAGCGTCAGCCCGTTCTTGGAATTCTCTGAACTGATCCGTTTGTCGGTCAGGCTGTGACTCGGTTCGTTACCAGAAAAATCGGCGTTGAAGCGAACCGCTTGGCGTTCGGTGATCTGCTGACAGATCGGTTACGGACGACTCGGTTCTTGTCGCCGGCAGGCGACACATCGCGACGCGACTCGTAGGAAATATTGTTTTGCTGGGTGCCCGGCCCGTTTCAATTGATTTATACTTTTTCTGTTGGCAAAAAATTGTCGACTTGAGATGGCAAATCGAGTTCGCGCGAATGACTCGCACGAAAGCAAAGAGACCGGGAGATCGTAATGCTTGAGTTGACAGATGCTGACAAAAAGAAGCTGTTTTGGGCCAGCTTTCTGGCATTATCGGCGGCCGGTGTCGGTTTTGTGTTTCGCGTCATGATCCCCGACATGTGGGCCGGTGAGTTTCAGATTACCAAGACGCAAGTCGGCGTACTGACGGGCGCCGCGCTGTGGCCGATCGCTGTCACGATGATCTTGTTTAGTTTGCTGGTCGATAAGATTGGCTACAAAATTTCGATGTTCTTTGCGTTCGCATTGCAAGCGGCGTCGGTGGTCCTAACGATTCAAGCGACAAATTTTCAAACCATGTGGTGGGCCTGCTTCTGCGCCGGGCTCGGCCATGGGGTCGTCGAAGCGGTGATCAATCCGCTGTGTGCGTCGATCTACCGCAGCGAAAAAAGCAAGTGGCTGAACATCCTGCACGCTTCCTGGCCAGCCGGCATCGTGCTCGGTGGTATCGCCTACATCTTGTTGGTCGGCACCGATGATGGATTGGCCTGGAGCGACACCAAGTGGATTTTTTGGGTGATGCTGATTCCCGTGGTGTTCTACGGATTGTTGTTCTTGATGTGTCGCCGGTTTCCCGTGGACGAACGAGTCGAGGCGGGTGTCTCGTACGGCGAAATGCTGCGAGAGTTCGGCGGACTGGGGATCTTCTTAGCCGCCAGTTTTTTGATCTACGAGTTCGCGGGTCAGATGAAAATCGATTTGGGTGACAACAAGCTCTACATCTGTTTGGCCGCTGGAGCTGTGCTCGGTACCATCGCCGGATTCCTACTGAAGTCGAAGGGGAAGCTGTTGTTCTTCATCCTTTGTCTCATCATGATCCCCCTCGCGACGGCCGAATTGGCGACCGACGCTTGGATTCAAAGTCTCATGCGACCCATCATGGGCAACCAATACGCCGCGTGGGCGATCGTCCTCTCGGCCGGCATCATGATGACGCTTCGATTCTTTGCTGGGGTACCGCTCAAGTTCATGAACCCACCGCAGTTGTTACTGTTGAGTTCCGTCTTCTCGATCATCGGGTTGTATGCTCTTTCAATGACAAGTGGCGGGATGATTTTCGGTGCTTTCGTCCTGTACGCCATCGGCCAAACGTTCTATTGGCCAACGGTCCTTGGTTTCGTATCCGAGCAATTCCCCAAAGGGGGCGCGATGACGCTGAACACCGTTTCCGCGATGGGCCTTCTGACTGTTGGTATCTTCGGCTTTCCATTCCTAGGTGCTGTCCAAGATCACTACAGCACCCAGGCTGTTATGGAGAACGAGTCCGAGTTGGCGCAAGCGGTTGTCGCCAACAAGGTCACCTACATCGACAATACCGACCCGGCCAAGGTGGCCGAATTGCCCGTCTACGAAAAGAAAAACTTCTTCGGCGCGAATTACGATTCGATCAACGTGGGTGAGTTCAAGAAACTGGCTGACATGACCGACGAACGCCGAGCAACGCTCGACGACACCCTGGCCGTGACCAGCCAACGATCACTTCGAGTTGCCGCCGTGCTGCCGATGATCATGGCGATCGCTTTCATCTTGATCATCATCTACTACGCTGCGACTGGCGGTTACAAGCCGGTCGTCTTGGGAGCCAACGAATCCTCCGACGCGCATTAGCGTTTGGGGAACTCGGGGTGGACTGAACTTATGGCGACCCCAGTGTGAGGCGAACAGATCGCCAGCGATCTTTCATGC
>CAYZRS010000062.1:0-26101 GCA_964480915.1 uncultured Pirellulaceae bacterium
CGGAATCATAATCCGCGTGTCGGGGGTTCGAATCCCTCCTCCGCTACTTAGAATTCTTGTTTTTCAGCGATTTCTCACCGCCAGAAACATCGGTGGCTATTCTTGTGGCGCCGCTGCCCTCAGCGCGGTCACGCATCTCTGGCTCTAATGAGGCTCATCGATCGCATCGATCCGCAATCGGTTGATCGATTCCGACGTTTAACGATCAATCTCGACGACATTTGGGCAATGCCTGGTTGCCGGGAGCTCCCTGCCGAAAGAGGCGTGTGATTCCTCTTTTCGCGGCCTTGAAACTTTCTATTCCCGGGGACTGGCCAAGTCGGGGGCCCTGTCCGCCATTTCAAGAATGCGCATTTGGCGACTTGCGCCGATCGCGGAAAGCGAGCGGTCTTGTTCGGAAACGTAAAACCCGAGAATGAAACCAAGCCCCAAGTCGAGTGTGGCAAGTTCGCGGTTACGTTGGAAATCAAAGACTTTCAAGTTCGGACTGGACCGTGACGTTGCCAGAATTCGATCGTCTGCGGTCAGGTGAAGACCAGAGATCGCATCGCCAAAGGCAGGCCACGAGCCCAACGGCGTACCATCGAGCAACCAGTGCGTAATCCAACCGTCACGATGACCAAGGTAAAAGCCGTCGTGCGTTTCATCAAAGACCAACTGGGGGCCCGCGGAACGGGAACCGTAGGCGGCTTTGGCTAGCTGCCTTCCCGTTGCGACATCCCAGACACGACTGTTTGCAAATTCGCCACTGGTGATCAGCGTACGGCTGTCCGAAGTCGTCGCCATTTTCAAAACCCAATTCTCATGTCCGTTGAGCGTCTGGATCGCTGCACCCGACTGCGCATCACGAATTGCCACCGTTCCTTCACGCGGGTAATTTTCTGGGTCCGGGTCGGGCGCTGACGCAATCCAGGAGCCATCTGATGCAACACAAACATCGCGGACTCCCCATGCAACCTTTTGAGAAAACCGTAGCTTGAATTCGGGCAACTCCCAGCAGCACAATTGTCGATCTTCACCGACGCTGGCCAAGATCGTCTGGTCGCGATCCATCGATAACGACCAAACGCTGCGACGGTGAACCTTTCTCTCTGCGACAAGGGCGCCCGTCGACTGATCGAGCGCACGAAGCGTACCCCGGCCGTCGCAGACGACAATCAGTCCGTGCTTTTCCAACACACTTCCCGAAGTCGCAGTCGCCATGGGACTTCGGTTCGAATCGTCAAAATCGGGCGGAGCGACCCAAAGGACTCGTCCATCGGAGCAACTCACAAGGAACCGCTCACTTTGCGGTTCCCAATGCATGTCGGTGATCGCGGAACCGAAGTTGGCGACGACGATCGGCTCGCCAACAGTGTCGAGGTGGCACATCCGCAAACTTCCATCCCCACCGCCCAACGCCAGAAGCGAATCGCCGTCGGTTGCCAGTGAAGAGGCACGTGCCGCAATCTTGATCACACGATCTGGTTCCCCTTCCTGATCCATCACAATGGCCGAAGACGTCGCCAGCGCGGCAAGTTTTCCATCTCGCAACAGGCACACTTGATAGATACCGGGCCGATCGGCGTTTCGCTTTGTCGATTCGTCGTTCTCCGGATCGATCACATAGACATTTCCATCGAAACCGGCTGCAAGAATCTGACCATCGTCCGCAGCAAAAGCAATCGCCGATAAGCGAGGTTCAATCTTCCAGCTGCCCCGCTTTTTCCACGATCTTGTCCCCTTGTCGAAATCCAGAAGCTGGGCGGTGCCATTGCCAGTGCAAACAGCGACCTGATCTCCCTTGTGGCTGGTCGCCAGGTCGTAGACTCCGCCAGCGGCAAGCTGAACACTAACGCGTTTTTCCCATTCACCAACCGAGACTTGGTAGATCGTTCCACTGCTCGTTCCGACGAAAAGAGCTTGCCCGTCCGATGACCAGCGCGCCACGTTGGCTCGTTCTGGAAACTTCAGGTCTGCCAATTGAAGGCTCTCGGTCGGTGGAACACGCCTGGGCGTCACCGAAGCAGTGGAGGAAACTGCCCGCGACTCACCGAGCGGCCTTCCGAACTGGCGTTCGTTTTCCAAGTCGTAACACCACACTTCCACGGTTCCGGCCTGATTGACGCAGGCGACGCATTGCGACTGGCTGTGTAAATCGAATTCACGTATCGAGGAAATGGACGCGTCGCGGTCGGGTAAGGCCGTCGCTTCACGAAGCTGGCTGTTAACCAATCGCCATTCCCAGCCTCTTAGTTCCGGTAGGCACTTTTGCAACAAGTCGCGTCCGGCGTCCACCTTTTGTTGATTTGCGGCCGTCCACGCCGACTGAATGAGCTGCGAGTAAACGTTCTCGCCCAGCTCGCGTTTACTCGCATCGGCCCCCTCGCGCGCCTGAATGGCCGCGTTTCGCTCATCGCGGGCGACGGCCGCCGCCTTGTTGGCTCGCGTCAGCCCCACGCCCAGCCCCATCAAGCCCACAATCGCCCCAGCCGCGAGGACGCCAGCCATCGCGAACGAGACGTAGTGACGCCGCAGCATTTTTCCCATTCTGTAAATCAGCGAAGGTGGATGCGCTTCGACTGGCTCGCCCCCCAGAAATCGACGCACGTCGCGGGCCAGATCAAGCACCGACTCGTAACGCCGGCGGCGATCTTTGGCGAGCGCCTTGAGTGCAATCCAGTCCAACTCTCCACTCGGCAGCGATCTTAATCCGGCCACATCGCGATCGACCATCGTCGCCTGCTGTTGTCGGGACGTGATCCGATCACTTGGCGTCTTTGGTTCTGTCTCGCGGAGCACGCGGGGAATTTCAAACACGCCATTGCTCAGTAACTGTTCGCGGCTGATCGGCCGTTCTCCCGTCAGCAACTCGTACAAGAGAACTCCCAGTGAATAAACGTCGCTGCGAGTATCGATTTCGACGGCCGACATCTCGGCCTGTTCGGGGCTCATGTACTCCAGCGTCCCAATCATCTGACCATACTCGGTAAACAGCGTTTGCTGGGTCAGCTTTTGATCGAGCGCCTTAGCGATGCCAAAATCGATAACTTTGGCAATCGGATCACTCTCCCCCATCGTCACGAGAACATTCGTTGGCTTGATGTCTCGGTGAATGATCCCTTTTCGATGAGCATGGTGAACGGCATCGCAGACTTGCAGAAACAACTCCAGTCGATCGTTCAAGTCAGCGTGGCTCTGCTCGCAGAAGGTGTGAATCGGGACACCTTTGACAAGTTCCATGACAAAGTAAGGAGCGCCGTCGTCGGTCACCCCCGCGTCGAAGACCTTGGCAATGGACGAATGGTCCATCATTGCTAACGCTTGCTGTTCAGCGTGGAAGCGTGCTAGGACTTGCTTCGAATCCATCCCTTTCTTGACCAATTTGATGGCGACCTTGCGACGAATCTGACCGGTCTGTTCGGCCATGTAGACCGAGCCTTGCCCACCTTCGCCGATTCTTTGCAGCAACCGGTAACGCCCGATCGTTGCTGGTGCCGACCGACTGTGATCGATGAAAGAGCCCGTTTCCGCGGACGTTTCGTCGGTATCTTGGTGAGATCGCGAATCCAGTTCGAGAAAACTCCCGTTCGAGCTGTCGCTTTCGAGGAGAGCCACCACTTCGAGGCGGAGACGTTCGTCAAGTTCCTGTAACGCGGGATGCTGGTCGCGAGAAGCGAGGTCGCGAATGTGGAGGAACGCGTGTTGAACTTGTTGGTATTGCTCGGGAGTCATCAGATAGGCTGCTGGTGAATGTTGAGGTGTATCCTGAGTTTAAGTCTGAGGGTGTTTCGTCGGCGGGCGGCTCCCTCACACCCCGATCGAGCAATCCAGCGGCCAATGGTCACATTCGCTCGGTTCATCCCACGCCGAGGGTATGGAGACCGTTTTCCTCTGCTGGCCGAATTGGGAGCATCGCCATCCACTGGAACCACCACGCGTTATTTTCGGTCGACGTCGGGAATTTTTATTGTCTTGCCAAAATCGGATTCTCTCACGGTGAATAGAAGTTCCTCTGGCACTTCACGGTCCGACGAATAGAGTTTGGTTCCCACCGGCCACTTTTCAACTCGTTTCTTGCCAGGCGGGAAAGGGATGCCGTAGCTGAACGGATGTTGCTTGGGCCCCCGGACAACGGTGTTCAAAAACTTGAACGAACTGTTTTTTACCCCCAGCTCAATATAGACCAAGCCGTTTTCACTCGTGTGCTTTTCGATAGACGGCTCAAGAGTTGGTTTGGCGAGCAGGTCCTTCAGTCGGGCGATCGAATCATCATCTTTGAAATCAGCGATCGCCTGCGTCAGAATCTGTGTGCGAAATTCCGCCAGTCCTTGTTCCTGAGCCAATTCGGCCAACTCCATCCTGTCCTCCAACGAGAGATCGTTACCACGCGCCTTTCGAATCGATTGGTATTCACTCCAGGCCGCTTCCGAACCGCTCGATCGAAACTTTTCCACAATCTGGTCAACGTAATCGTCAGACGGACGGCTATCCAAATCGACCGCTTTGTTATTTGCTCCAGCCACTTTGATCGGCAATAGGTTCTTCGTGACGGGTAGCGACTCGATCGCGGTGGATGCCTTTTCCTTGCCTGCCGATTCGTTACCGAACGTCAGGCAGACCAATTGATTGCCGCCCCGATGCCACAAGTACCTCCCGTCGACGGTCGGTGGCGTCCAGCATCGTTCGTGGAACACGTCGTACTTCGAATGTACCTCAAGGCCGACCGACGTTCGTTCAGCGAGCGACACTTTGCCATTGCCGTCAGCGATGACAAACTGATCTCCCATGCGAACAATATTCGCATCCCGGAAGCCGCGCCAACGGCCGAGGCGCTCACCAGTTTCCGCATCGAGCGCGACGAGCATGTCGCCATTGCATCCAAGAATCAGATTACCGTCCAGCATCCAGTTGCAATAGAAAAATTGCACACTCTGCTGCCAGCCCTCCTCGACCGTCCACTTTTTGTTCTCTTCGTGACGGATAATCAACTCCCGCGTCCCATCAAAACCTTGCCCCGAAACAACCAGTCGGTTGCCCACAGGCAGTGGCGTGGGGACATTCGTTTGTCCAGGATTCGGCTGTTCGTAACGCCACAACTCGGCCCCCGATTCGGCATCGACGCCGATGACGTCAAGGCGAGTGACAAAAACGAGCTGTTTCGAGTCGTCGACTTTCAAGACAACGGGCGTCGCATAGCTGGCTTCTTCGCACGAAACATGCCATCGAGTGCGACCCGTTTCGAAGTCCATGGCCACGAGGCCTCCTTTTTTTCCGCCAGTCAGGACAATCAACGCTCCTTCGTGGACGATGGGGCTGGCCGAGAATCCGAACTGCACGGGGACCGCCTCGAATTCGTCGACAAGGTCCTTTTTCCAAAGCAGCCGCCCAGTTCGTTGGTCGAGGCAATGAAGTTTGCCAGTAAAGCCGATGACGATCAGTTGGCCGTCGTGCAGCAGCGGCGTAGCCTGCGGAGCACGCGGCTTACCACCAAACGCTTCCTGATCTGCCAGTTGCTCAACGCTCCATTCGTATTTCCAGACGACTTGCCCGTCGGTTTTTCGAAGAGCCGTGACACCCTCTGATTTTGCATCGTCGGTCAAATAGGAAACATAGACGTTGTCTCCGTCGCAGATGATACTCGACAGACCGGCGCCGACCTCCGAACGCCACTTCAGGAAAATCGAGGCGGTAAGAGCATCAACCTCGGCCACCGTTGTGAAATCACCGTTGGCTCCTCCAAATCTCGTCCATTCGGCCGCCGCCGTCTGATCATGATGGCCTCCCATGGCCAACACGACGCTGAGAAACATCGCCAACCTGGGGCACTCTACAGACCTCGCGTCACTCATCGTTTAGCTCCTTATAAAGCCATGCCTTGGCCATTGCCCAATCCCCAGCAACCGTTCGACGCGAGACACCGAGTAGCTTCGCGGCTTCGCTTTCCGTCAATCCACCAAAGAACCGCAGTTCGACCAGTTTTGCCTGGCGTTCGGAAAGCGATTCCAAGCGTTCCAACGCCTCTGCCAAATCGACGATTTCGAATCCAAGGTCTTCCCGACCAAATCCCGACAGAGTGATATCCAACCTGCTTCCTTCGCCGCCCCGTTTTTGAGCCTTTGCCTGTCGTGCATTGTCAATGATCACTCGCCGTATCGCCGTTGCGGCGGTCGCAAAGAAATGGGTTCGATCTTGCCAGGCGATTTCGGTATTTCCGATCAGTCGGATGTAGGCTTCATTGACCAGCTCCGTCGCGTCCCACCCCCGTTTGTTGACCTCTGCCGCCAACTGGTTCTGCGCAACGACCCTTAGCTGGTCGTACACCAGGTTTGCCAGTTCCTCGTTTGCCAAGCGATCTCCGGCAGAGAGCCGCTGCAGAATTTCGGTAATTTCGGCCATTTTCGTCGTTATCGTCCGTTGCTATTTGGATAGCGGGATTGGTGAGCAAGATGTGCAGCCCAAAACGGATATTTTCTAAAATTCATCGTATTGGCAATGGTGGCGTGTGGATTCTTCGATTGGGGCGCAAAACGTGTTTTGAGAAGAATCCGACCGGCAGGGACGATTTTCTAAATCGACGCAACGTTCTCTGGGAAACCCTGCCGACGATTGTGCACGTGCTCGAGCGACGGGAACAGGCATGTGGATGTCGAAATCACTTCATTGACATCGAAGTCGTGACGTGCCAAGGTCGTTTAGAAGACGGCCGCAAAGGGAATTCCCCATGACGCCGTGACGGAACCGCGCAACCATTCGAGTCCATGAGTACTTAACCTTGATTGCCGGGAGTCGACGATGCAAAACCTGAGCTTGGTTTCATTCTGTTTTTGGGCCACTTTGACTGGCTCAGCATTCGCCCAAACGACGGTGCTGCACTATTCAGAAACAACGGGCTTCGATCACGGGACACGAAACCAATCGCTTTCGCTGTTCGAGTCGTTGGGCGCAACGAATCAATTTGACGTCGTCAGCGACAATAGCGGGAGTGAGTTTAGCTCGCTGGCGAATCTGGAGCAGTACTCGGTTGTCATCTTCTCGAACACATCCGGTAACAACCTCTTGAACGCTTCGCAACGAGCCAACTTCGAGGCATACATTGCCGACGGCGGCAGCTACATCGGCATTCATGCGGCATCTGACACCTATCGTCACAGCACGGCCAACGGGGGATCAACCGGGACGTGGGATTGGTACGCGGAGAATGTCTCGGGAGCCTCGGTGCAGCAAAGCCCGAATCATACGTCGTCGAATCACAACAACGACATGACGCATTCTCAACCTGGCCATCCGTTGCTGGACGGCATTCCGAATCCCTGGAACAAGACCGAAGAGTATTACTACTGGGAGAACGGTTTTCTTGCTCCCGGATTCACCGAACTGCTGCGAGTCGGCGTCACGGGCGGTGCCAGTTTCGATGAGGCCCGGATGATGGCTCAGTTTCGCGAACTACCAGGAGGTGGCCGTGCTTTTTACACCGCCCTTGGCCACTCGAGGAGCAGTTTTAGTAGCGACGTGAACTTCCAGCGACTTCTCGAAAACGCCGTCAGCTGGACAATCGATGCCGGCATGACCTCAACCGGTGATTTCGACAACGACGGCGACTGGGACATTGACGATCTGAATAGCTTGCTCGCTGAAGGGCCAGTTGCAACCGGAGTTCCTGCGACCGGCAGCGAACCATTCGATCTTAACGCAGACAACGTGATCGACAACGCCGATGTGGCCCAGTGGCTCAACATCGCAGCCTCAGAGAACGGGCTCGCATCGCCCTACAAGAACGGCGACGCCAATTTGGATGGAACGGTCGATGGTCAGGATTTCCTGGCTTGGAACGGCGCCAAGTTCACTGCAAGTCTCGCCTGGGATGACGGCGACTTTAACGGAGACGGAATCGTCGATGGGCAGGATTTTGTCACATGGAATGCTCAGAAGTTCACATCTTCCGATCTCTTGACGGTTCCCGAGCCTTGCCAGCCATCAACCGTCTGCGCAATCTTCCTGATTTTGATGACCATTCGAGCGCGACAAAAGTGAGCGGCCTGCTTTGATGTTCTAGCGACGTCGCATGGCGACACCTAGCGTCACAAGCACCATCAGCCCCAGTGGCAGACTCGATTCGGGCACGGCGGTCACATCGCTACTCTGAAACTTATTGGCATTCCAAGCGATGAAATCTTGACCGTTGACATTGCCGTCGCCGGTGAATTCGCCGCTGGTCCAGTCTGTCTCGAGCGTGAATTTGTTGTTGTTCCAAGCCAGAAAATCCTGACCATCGACCGTTCCATCTAGATTGGCGTCGCCCACCAAATAGGCCGCTCCGATATTCTGATCACCGGCAATTGCGAGCCATTCGTCTCGGTCGGCCACATCCACATCACCGTCGCCATCCATATCGAATTCCAAATCGCCGCTGCCCGCGATCTCGGCCATCAGCAAATTGATGTCCGACGCGTCGCAAACGTTGTCGCCGTTGAAGTCGCAGGGGTTGGTTTCGAGACTGGCGAGGATGGCTTCGAGTTGCGTCGGCGTGAGGCCTCCATTTTCATGGAAAAGAATCACGTCGATCTCAGTATCGCCTTCGCGCCGTCCGATGCGGAATTCGAGCGGCTGCCCGACCTGCGACGCACTGATCGTGAATTCGTCGCCTGTCTCCCAGCGAAAGGCACCGTTGCTCGAGATGTTTTCGGTCACATCGGGATCGATGCCAAACTGATCCGGTGTGTAAAAGCTGTCAGACGACCCGTCAAACCCCCGCGCCAAATAATAGGCCGTATAGTCGCCCTCCTCTTCGAAAATGACATCATAGAGGGCCAGCGTTTCGTGCGTTCCGGGCAGGTTGGTGCGACTTCCATCGGGCGCTTTGATGACGGCACCGCCCGAGGCGTCCCCCACACTGCTCACTGTCCAGACGTTTCCGTCCGCGTCTGGATCGGTAATGGTCGCGAACGCTTCGGCTTCCATGACGACAAAATTGCCAGGGGCAAGCTGAGGCGGTAAAGGCCACTGCGCGGGTGGCTCGTAGTTGAACCACAACGCACCAACATCGTCGGTCGTGAGCGGTTGGCGAAGGATGGGATCTGTCGACAACTCATCGGCACCAATGTCGAAAAGACCAATCCGCGTCTGACCGTCCATGTCATCGGTAAAGAATGCCAAGGCGACGGCCCCGTCGATGGCGGGACTTGTGCCGGCAGGCCGCCAGAGCCCATCCGCTCCTTGCATCAGCTGTGGGTCGATTTCTAAAACTCCGGGGCGGGAACTGATGCCCAGCGTGGTGCCGTGGGCGATATTGTCCGAAAACACGTAGCCAACACCTTCGGCTCCTTCAAACAACGGCGTGCCGGTACTCGAAACGAGATTGCCGGCAAACGTCAAGTTCTCCGGCAGCAACGACCGGCCACTCGATCCGATCCCCCAATCGAATGTGATCGCCGACCCCTCGACGTTCACGATCGTGTTGTGAGCCACCTCGACATTCTTTACCTGCATGTACCCATTGAGTTGCGAATTCGGGATGCCAGCGGCGAAGGAAATGGCCGCGTCGGCAGCATCTCCCACATTCGCCAGGTAGTTGTTGAAAATTTTGTGGTCTTCACCAACGACCCGAATCCCGCCCGAGTCTTCCGTATCTTCTCCTAGAAAGAAATTGCCTTCGACCGTGTTGCCATTCCCGTGTCGCAGCGTCAACGTCCCTTTGGATTGTCGAAACGTATTGTTGCGGAAGACATTAAAGTTGGATTTGCTAGAGATGATCTCGATCTCGCCATCGACCCGCTCAAAGAGATTGTTCTCGACGACAATGTGTGCATCGACGGTACTCGTTTCGCTATCGCCCAAACGAATCGCTTCGAAGCCGTTGTCCCAACCTTGCGGTCGGTCCCCGAAGTGATTCGAATCAATCCGGTGAAAAGCCGAAACCGGATTGGGCGATTCGTCGAGCCACGCCACAACCTGCGGCCCGATATTTCGTTGATCGAGAAAACGATTATTGTCGACGCGATTGTGCTGGCCATAGAGTGACACATAGTGGTACTTGTCACTCAAATCGGGCCCGCTGTAGGACTCGATCACCGAATTCGTGAACCGCGAGTTGGTCGCTTCGCCCAGTGGACCGCGGAACTGGACGACGTGATCGGAATTCTCGATCGTCCCATCTTTGAAATGGAGGCCATCCACAACCAAGTGGTCGCCCGAGATTCGCAACTGAGAAACACCCGTCAACAGCACACCGCCTGGAGTCTGGGGACGGAGCGTGATCGGATTGCTGGCGGTGCCGATGCCGGCAAAGTCAATCTCCTGATTGTTCCACACCCCATCGGTCATGATCAATGTCGAGCCCGGCTGAGCCGTCTCCATTGCCGTTTCAATGTCGTCCGCATTAGAAACAACAAACGTTTGTGCCGATGTGACACTAGCGATCGAAACAACCACCGTTGCCAACACACAAATCGCGTCGTGGGTTAAGGAACGCTTCACTTCACCTTCCTCTCAATAAAAACATCACGCGAACACGGCCCCCTTCATGATCTTCCATTAACGCATGAATGGCGCGTCTTTCGCAATCCGGAATCATCGATCGCAATTCTGTTTTTCATTGACGTCCGTATCGAACGGACGCCGGTAAGAAGCGTGCGAATGGCGTTTCACGGTGGACTTCTGCCTAGCCACACGCCACAAACGCGGCGATAGCCTTACGTTTTCCTACGGCGTCTGCCCGTCACCGCTGAGCTCCAAGGTCGCCGCAGCCTCCCGCCGAATGAGTTCGACCAAAATGCGGTCGTGCCAAGCACCATCGCCGTAAGCCGCCGGCAATCGCTCGATGGCATCATCCGTTTGACGAATCAGTTTCCTTGCCCGCTCCCGCTGGTCGGTTTGAGCGTAAGCCATCGTCAAGAATAGATCACGGACGATCGGGTTGTGAACATCATGGACGCTAAAAGCGGTCGCTGATTCTAGTATGCCAATCGCCGATTCGACATCGTCACGTCGAAAATCGGCGACCCCTTTGGCAAGTGCGAGATAAGAACGCCACGAGACAGGGCCGCCCCATTCGAACGTACCCGCCTCATCGACTTTCGAATAAGCCCGGTCCGCGAGTGCCGTCGCGTCGTCCAACAATTCGCGGGGAGGATGCGAGATCAGAGCTGTCTTCACGGTCCGTTCCGCGATTTTCGGCGATTCGGTCGGACCGACGTTCTTCAGCATTTCGCGACACAGGTCGTGATACCGATCCTCCTGCTCTTCATAAGCCCACAAGTGAGCCAAACGAAAAGCGTGTTCGTGCCATGCTTCCTCGCCCGGCGACAACTCGCTCAGCATCGACACCAGCTCTGATTCAACCGTATCCGGGATCCCCCACGGACTAGAACTCTTCAGCCCCTTCATCGTCATCCCGCGATGCTTCACTTCGAGGCTGTCACAATTCCCTTCGCCATCGTAGCGAAACCTGACCGTCGCGTTCGTTTCCGGCTGCAAGAATCGATGCTTCGACTGAGCCAACAGGACACCTTCCGGCCGCCCGTCCAATTCGACCGCGAGCCGCCCGTCTTCGATGTAGGTCCGAACCATGACGCTCTCAGGTGTCCTCACGTGAAAAAACCCCTCGAGCCGTTCCAAATGTGCCAGCGGCAAGTCGACTTCCGCCGGCAGCGACACCTTTTTCCCGTCCAGCATGTCGTAGATCCGATCTGTCAGGAACGATGTGTTGGCTCGCTCATGATTGTCGAGCACAATCACACAAAGCCCTTTCTCGGGTTGAAACGAAAAATTGCTGACAAAACCGGCCGCGCCGCCACTGTGAGAGACGACTCGACGCCGGAACGGACGAAAGCCGAGTTGCCAACCAAGCCCATAGGCTTGATTGCGAACGTTCCCCGACCAGGCTCGTTCCAGCAAATCTTTCCGCAGCAACGTGCCCGACAACAGTCCTTGGTGAAAAAGATGAAGGTCGTCTACGGTCGAGTAGATAGCGCCAGCGGCAAATGGCCCATTGGTGTATTCAACCGACGGAATCTGCTCTTCCCTTGTCAGCGTCTGGTAGCCGATCGCTTTCTTCTCGTTTTCGAGTGAGGCGAATCCAAACCCCGAATGTTTCATACCCAGCGGCCCGAAGATACGGTCGGACACCGTTTGTTCGTACGACTTGCCGGTGACTTTCGCGATAATGTGCCCGAGTAGACAGTAACCGGAATTGCAATAACTCCAGGCAGACCCGGCTGGAAAATCGAGCGGTTTGCTTTCCAGCAACGCCAACAATTCGGATTCGCTATTCTCAAAATTTGATTCGCGCGTGAATTCGTAGAGGCCTGAAGTGTGCGACAACAAGTGCTCGATGGTAATCTCAGCAGCATGCGGCAACGCCGGATAGAATTTGTCGACCGTATCGGACAGCGCAAGCTGCCCCTCAGCGACCAATTGCAGAATTACCGTCGAGGTAAACGACTTCGTAGTCGAGTAGATACGAAAGATGCTGTCGCCATCATGGGAGGTTCCAGCTGTCACGTTTCTGACGCCATAGCCCTTGCGAAGTAAGACGGCTCCATCCTGCGCCACGAGCACCGTCCCGTTGAAACTATTCAAGTCGTGATAAGTGCTCAGAAATTGATCAATCGACTCCGTCTGACCCGACAGATCGACTTTGCCATATTTTGTAGAGAAATAGCCGATCGCACCAAGCGACAACAGGCCAAGGAGCATGAGCCAACGTGTTTTCACAGCAAAACCACCAATTCGAAACCGGCTTCGGCAAACCACTCAGACGCTGCATGGTTCATGGATAGAGTCCCACAAGGCGCACCACTGAGCCCGCTTTACTGGCTTCTTCGCTGACTGTTTGGCTTTCTTGGGGTTCTTCTTCAGCCGGTCGCGATAAGATTGGCTCTCATTATTGGAAACCAGGCTCTTGCATGTTTTCGCACATGCCGCGAATACGTTCTTCCCCTGCTCGTCAACAATTCTGCCTCTCACCCTTGAATGCCAAGTTCGCCAGCGAGCGGGGCTGAGCTTCTAAGTGACATCTGACGGGGTGCCACCGCTCGCGAAACGGCACCGATGCCAAGGTGCTTGCGAACCGTTGGCGACATGCGCCACTTCCGATGCTGGTCACTAGAAACCCAGTAGTTCGACACCAGCGACACGTTCGTATGTCCAGATGGCGGCCACAATGGCCACGGCCACGGATCCGCATTGGAAGACAACGCGTCGATAGAAGGTCGTATTGCGCAGAAGAAATGCGAGCGGCAGGCAGACGGCGACGATCGCCAGCTGCCCCAGCTCGACCCCCACATTGAAACCAAACAATGACACCGCCAACGACCGGCTAGAAAGTCCCAGATCGGTCAGCACGTTGGCAAAGCCGAACCCATGGATCAAACCGAAGATGAATGCGAGCGACCACGCGGGTAATCGCAACACTGGGTATAAGTTGTTCAACGCCGTGACGATGATCGAGACCGCGATTGTCGCTTCGACCCATTGGCTGGGAAGATTGACGTATTCCATGACGGCAAGCCACAACGTCAATGAGTGAGCAACCGTAAATACGGTGACGATCTTTAGTACCGACCGAAAGGCGGGCCGAAACTCATCGACAGGCTGCCAGCGAGATTCCATCCAGAAGTAAACGGCCGGCAGCAAGAGTGCCAGCAGAAACAGGATATGGTCAAACCCAATCCAAATGTGCCAAACGCCCTCGCGGACATACTGCAGCAAGGTCTGCGCCAGCCCCACTTCACCACCGGTGATGGCGACGGTCGGCCGATCGCCGCTGAGAACATACGTGACTTCGTGTTCGTCCGTCTCCAATAGAACAAGGCCACGATGCGTCGGATCCACGTCGAACAGCAGGCTGTAGCTGACGGAAAGGCTCGCCAGCTCGAGCTGCCTCTCGCAGGCAAGTTCAAGAGCCGCATAGCTGCCATCGCTGTGATTCACCACCTTCAAATCGACTAAATGAACGCGATACGGTTCGCTACCGCTTGCCAACTCAAGTCGAGCGAGCGCGTAGGCGGCGACTTCCCCCTGTTTCGATCGCAGTTCGCCCCACGTGATCTGACCGTCCTGATCCGCATCCAATCCAACGACAAATTCTAAGTCGCGTAAGGCGATGTCCCATTGAATCTGCGCTGTTTGTGTTGGACCGGAAGCAATGTCACGGATACGTAGATAGCTGTCGCTCGGCTTGTGCGCAGCAGCGGGCGTCACGCCGACAATGAACAAGGACACCCATCCACACGACATCAACAGACCGAAGTGCAGCTGCGTAAGGACTCGTCTATTTGTGGACATCGCGTACATCATTGGTCCGCCCTCAATTGTCGCCAGGCGTTCACACGCGAAGCCAAATCGGCATCTTCGGTGCCATGTTTCTGGAGAAACCTCACGACAGGCTCGGCTGGCGTGGCATCCCCCGCGGCAAGCGCGGCGTCTAACGCGATGCGAGCGTCGCGATATTCCTTCTGCTCCTGCCAGTTGGCCATCGCAATCTCCAAAGCCTGCTGCGGTTTCTTCTCGACCTCCAGGGCGAATCGAGCCGCAAAGCGTCCATGCGGTTTGTCACCGCGCAACCGGATCTCCTTGAATCGTTCCGCCAGAATCCGAGCGGGTTCGCCAGCAGCGCTGGCACGGCCAAGTCGAGTGGCGGCGATTGCGGCGCGCAGTAAGACGCCGTTATCAGCCCAATGCTCTTCCGTTAAATCTGCGACCGCTTCAGCGCGGTCGTCGTCGAGCAGCAGATCGGCATAGGCGCGGATCGCGTACGTGTCGGCCGGATCATGACGCACAGCCGACTTGAGATGATACTCGGCCATTTTCCGGTCACCTTGGATGCGAGCCAACTCGCCACGCATCGCTAACAGCCAGGAATAGAGGTTCGCAGAACGTTCTCGCAAGCTGTCCGGAATCGGAGCCAGCGCCAGGGAGGCCTGCCCCGCTTGCCCGGTCACAGCCAACAAAGGGGCCCGGGCAATTGTTGCCGAGAGACTCCCTGCCGTCTGATCCAAGTGGTCGCAGGCAGCCTCGGCCCGTTCATAGTTTCCCTGCACGCGACAGATGTTCGCCAGTTCCAACCAAGCCTGACTATTTTCAGGCTCACGCTTCACCACGCGTTCAAGATCGGCCACAGCGGCGTCGTATTGGTGGTTCTTCTCGCGCAGCTTGGCTCGGACCATCAACACCTCGGTCGGCGGATTGGGTTGGTCCCACCATGGCTTCAATGCCGCTTGGGCGTAACCGATGTAGCGTGGATCGCCCGTGGCGCCACTCCACTCGCCGTACACCGCGGCTAGCGCCGCGGCAGATTGAGGATTGTTGGGCTCGCGCGTCAATGCCGCTCGCAGCCGCACCAGTTCATCGTTGGTACCGAAGAGTCTGGTGGGGAGAACTTCCAACACCACCGAGTCGTCGGTTGGCACGTAAGGATCATTGGCGTGCAACCATCCGCAGGCACACAACACGGCAGACGAGAGCAGCAGGTGGAACAATGGATTGGTTCGCATTTGGCCCTCTTCGACTTCCAGACTGCAGAGTTGGCTGAGACCGCGGTCGCACCGACAGCCACCGAGGCAAGACGAGAGCATGGCGTTCGGATTGCGACGAACGCCATGCTTGTTCTTCTCATTCCAGACGAGACTAGCTGCGCCCAAGGCGACGTCGTAAACGAGTCAGAAAAGGCAAGCCAAAAGCGACAAGCGCCAGCCCGCTTGGTTCCGGCACGTGAGCTGGAGCCAAGTACGGAAACGTTCCCGGAAAGAGAAGATCGTTGGCGTCGACTCCGTCTCCAACGGGCGTCATGCTGTTGGTCAGCAACGTCAGTTCGGCATCAATCACGTCATCTGCCAACTGTCGACCATTGAGGAAACCTGCGGCATTGGTTGTGTCGAAGGTCAGCACATCGGGAAGCAAAATGCTGGTAACGGCAGAGGCATGAGCCACATCGCCACCATTGAGCGATTCAATCGAACCTTGCACGTCGGCGGCAAACAGGCCCGGGTCATCAGCGGGCGACGTTTGATTAAATTCGTTTTTGCGATCCGAGGGTATCAAGACCGTATTGATCGCAGGGCGACCGGCTCGGTCGACCTGCGCACCGGCGACGGATGTCGTTGCCCAGACACCGATATTGGGACCACCCAGTTCCGAACTAGGGACTTCCAAAATGATGGCAGAGATGTTGGAGCCGGCGATCGTATCGTCCCCAGTAAACATCAATCCATTTTCAAAGCCGGCCAGATCAAAAAAGAAGGGGTCGTCAAAGAGGCCCGCTTGGACCATCCCACCACCCACTCCGACCGACACACCGACGCCGACGGCACCCGTGGCAACCGTGGCTCCATTCAAAGAAAGACTAAGCGATTGCGAATCCCCCATACCGGTGAAAGAGGCCGAATAAGTCAAATCGGCGACCGCGTCACCCGTGTTGTCGATACGAATGTCGTAGGTTGCACCGGGACGAAACTCGCTGCCGCTGACGACACCGGCGAATGGATTCACCGTCATGATCAGCACCGAGTTATCCGGATTTGTGGGCGATTGAAAAGCGTAAAGATCGGCGATGTCGAGATCGCCCATCCCCTTCAGCGCAGGAGCGTCAAAATGATCTGACGCGAATGCAGCACTGTTCATCGCGAACAGAATTAGCAGTGAAGTTCTTAATGTCGTTTTCATGTGGTTTCTCGTGACGAGTGAATGCGGATTAGAATCGGCGAACAGCAGTGCCTACCGCCTTGCACTACGGAATCGTCGCCCCAGCAGCAGCAGGCAAGCGAGGACGGGCAAGCCGGTCGCAGGTTCTGGAACTGGCGTTGCAGCCAAACCCCAGATCGTGTGGGGAATCGTGCCTAACGACGTTGCAGCGCCCGTATTGAGATCGATCGAATACAGGGTCGAATCCACCGCGCCGACTCCGTTCGAAAAAGCGGCGTACGCATTGCCGGACGTCGCGATGTCGAATCCCCCAACATCGTTAGCGTCAATGCCCAGCGAGCCAATCGTTCCCAACGTGCCCGCGTTGTTGGCCTGCGTCACCAAGATGTCCAAAGCCGTATCAATCGCGCGAAGTTGCGTGCCCGGCGGGTTGGGAGTCTGCTGTCCGAAGATGTTGTTGTCGTAAGCGTGATGAACGACGTTTGGATCAATACCTTCGTTCACGTCACCGACAGCAAATGCCGCATCGGTCGTCGTGGCAATGTTTGCGTCGCCCGTGTCCGGATTGGCGACATAGTTTTGGTTGGCATCGCTGACGATGCGAATTTTGTCGATCTGCGGGTTAAAATCGAAGCCAAAAGCACCGCCGTTGAGCTGATCGGTGAAGCCACTGCCGACCATCGACGCGGCGCCGGTACCACGATTCAACGTGTAAATCGCATTGTCGCTACCAAGCCCAAACAATTGCCCTGTGAGTGGGCGGAAATCGATGCTGACGAGGCCTTGATTGGCAGGCAGCCCAGAGATGGGCAAGATCGACGGCGCGCCAGGAGCCAAACTGTCAAAGGTCGCCAACGCCTGGCTTCCGTCCACTAACTCCGCGAGCCCGACTAGCTCTTCTGCGTTCGTCGTTGGCGTGACGACACTCAACAGTAGACAACAAGCTGCGACGGCAAGGACCGGCCGCGATTTTTTCAAAAACATTGATTCGTTACTCCCTAAATTGACAGAATACGAGTGCTGAGCTCAAACCAGAAGCAACGCTCCAACCGAAAACGATTCCGTTGGTACGCCAGTCACTGCAAGTCTTGACTCCATCCGATCGACGTCAAATGGTCTTCGCCCGAGGAGGGTTACGGAGCGATTTGCCGGATGGATGCAGAGAATTTTGCAATTTCGCTCAATTGCAGACGGCATGGGCGGCTGGCTGAATTAGAGAATACTCTTGCCAACCGAGCAGAATTCGGGGCTCAGGGCGGGTGAGCCGCTAGAGGTCCACGGAAGCGAGCCGTTTTGCCGAGGGAACGGTGGCGCCGGCACGGTCCACGGTGATCAACAGAGAATCGGGGATAAACCCTCTCGGAGCCAGCACTCGGCAGGCAACGGTTCCGCCACCCGGTTGCGAAGGCAGTGTTTTGGCCAAGCGGAACTCATTCCCCCGCACGAACCAAATCGCGTACCGATCTTGCCCCTCTAAAGGGACCGACCCGAATCCAAAGAAGTGCAGCTCACCTTGGTCGCGATCCCATACCGCATGCCCCGACAGCGTTGTGTCATTTCCGGCCGGAGACCGTTCCGGGCGGAAGGAGACGAATCGAATCTTGGCGTCGCGTGATTCTGCCTGCAAACGTTCAAGTTCCGCGACGGCCTGCTCCAACGCCTGAACTCGCTCACTTTCCGACGGATCGCGACTCGCCCGAGAAATCGCTGCGAGTCGTTGCAGATAGAAGGCTTGTCCGCCGATCAGGGCAGCCAGGATGCTGGCCGCCACCGCATAGGAAAGAAACGTTCCCTGCCAAGACATCTTGGCGGCTCGCTTCGCCTCGCTCACCGACGACCGCTCAACCTTCAACACTTTCGATGCGATGCGGTCCGCCAGCCCCTCGGGGCAATCGGCAGCCGAGGAGAGCCCGACGAGCGCCCAAGTTTCCACCAGACCGGTCAACTCATTTTGACAACTGCGGCACTCGCCGAGATGCGACTGGATGGCCGGATCGCGATCGGCGAGCTCCTGGAGACTGGCCGGAGCGGCGTCTGGAGCGCTGACGATTTCGATGACTCGATCGCGAATTTCGGAACAGTCCATCGCTATTTCCCTCCGCTTTCGGGAAGCGATACGATGTCGCGAAGCCGCATAAGGCCGCGACGGATGTGTGATTTGACGCTTCCCAACGGCGCTTTTAGCGCGGTGGCAATCTCGGGATGCGACATGCCGTCAAAAAATGCCATCTTGATTGCCTTCCGCTGCGATTCAGAAAGTTCGTCTAATCCCCCTCGAACTATTCTAGTCAGGTCCTCCAGATGAACAGTCTGTTCGGGGGAATCGATTCGCTGGTTTGGCAGTTGTTCTACTTGGGTCTCTTGTTCGAGCCGACGTTTTTCTCTTTGAACAGCGCGAATCCTGTCCAGCGAGCGACTCCGAGCGAGCAACAAGATGTAGGTGCGGCCGCTGGCGCGGGACGCATCATAACGCTGACTTCGTTGCCAAAGCTCAGAAAACACATCGGCCGTCACTTCTTCGGCGTCGGTGGGAATCTTGAGTATCTGGCGGCATAACGCGTAGACTTGGGACGAGTACCGCGCGATGAGTTCGCGCAGCGCCTCCTCATTCCGCTCTCGCAAGGCGGAAAAAAGCGCTGCGTCATTCTGCGACTGCCAATCGACGTCGCGTTCCATTTCAGCTCCGTTAAGCCATCCCCAACTGGGTCGTGCGACGACGTAAATAATAGCGCTCTCGTAGTGTTTACGCCGTCGACCGCTCGACAGATGCAAGATAGTTGCACCATTTTCTGCGATTTTCCTAAAACTTAAGCCTCAATCTCCCCATCGCTGGGGCTGGGCACTGGTTGGGCCGAGTCGTGCAAAAGAAACACCCCAACGGTCAGCCAACAGGACTCGTACGGCGCTTCTTGCTGTTTTCGCAGCAACCAACTGAAGACCCGAAGTTGATGATCTTCTCCAACGACGGCCACTGTCGACCGGGCAAGGTCACCGCGGATATCGGCGGTCCCGACACTACACGTCGCCGCCTTTCCGATCAGGTCGAAAGGTGGTTTGCGCACCATGCGGGTGAATCGCTCGATGGGGCCCGTGACCAAGCGATTCGCTGGCGCCGCGAAACAGTAGCATTGGAGTGCTCCGAATCCTTGGGAACTGGCCCGCAAGGCGTCAACTTGGATATTCACGACTTCTTCAGGCGACAACGACGGGGTGGGCAACTTGAGATCGGAAAGGACTCCCGATTGCCTGATTGGATCGACCGGTGCGGTCTGCTGATAAACCCAACAAATGACGATCACAGCGACGCCAATGAGAACGGAGAGCAACGACGGCCGCCAAAATTGGTAAGTGCTATCCATGACTTTTCTCTGTCTCGCGATGATCCGACGGTTGGTGGAAAGGTGACGCTATTTTTCGATGGTTGCCTAGTCCATTTTCCAAAAGCCAAATTCTAAAAGCCATTTTCCGAAAACGTTTCAGAAAGTTTGTCGCCCCGCTTTCAAGCGGAACACCGCTATTCTTCCGATTGAAACCGGTATTACGAACACCAATTTCAAAATCGGCGCCAGGATTGGTGCCTGAATCGTTTTTCGGCTCATGACTACGTTACGCCATCGTCGCCAAGTTGGATGCGTCGCAGCGCGTCGATTCGGTCATCGTTTCGACGGCGCCCTTGGGGTCGTTCCGTATCTCCACGACTCGATCATGAGCCCTGGCGACGCCCTGCCATCTGAAACAGATGGCGGACCGCTCTTCCACTGATCGTTTCCCTTTCCAGCAATTCTTCGGCGATCAATTGGATCGCTTCCACAGCGACGGCTGCGGAGAGCAGGTGTTCGGTTTTTTCCAAGGCACGGCGAGTCGCTCGCGCCAATTTCTTTTCCGTGCCGGCGCGATTGCTCAACAGTCGCTGCACCATACGTAAGTCCTGCCCAGCACCGGCTAAGGAGTAACGGCCGGTCGAGTGACTCTCGGCGACCATTCCCCCGAGCAGGATCAGAACATCGTCCTCTAATTCATCCTGCGAAGGCTTGGAGCGGCCTTTTTGAATCTTGCATGCTCCCAACCGACCACCGCCGGTCGCAATCTTGGCTGGCACAATCGTCACTTTCTCAATCGGACGGCCAAGGAGGATCGCCATGACGGCGTGACCGGCCTCATGGTATGCCGTGGCTCGCGTCTCATCGGTAGGTTGCTTCATTTGCCCGTCGGGGACGTTCGACCCATTCGATGCTGGCTCCTCATGATTCATCTTCACAGTATACCGAAACCAAAGCGACGCACTCCGTGCTGCTTCGTGGCGGTTCGTCGCCGATTCCACCGTTCTCGACCTTTGTATCGCGTGGTCAGATCGACCCACGACGCGGCAAGTCAAGGTCTCGGGTCTCTTTGGATCAGTGCGAGCCAATCCTGTCCAGAGTCATCACCTGAATTTCCAATCGACACGTCACTGCCACCGGCAAGTCTCTTCACGGACCCTTGCTGCAATTCACCCCCCGTCCGCGGGTTGAACCACCAGACGGCGAATTCGCCGGTAGCGGCCGTTAGGTCCAAGTTCGTCGCACCGCCCGACGGCAAATAGACGAGATAGGTATCGTTCGGCTTTGCGAAACAGTACTTGGAATTTCCATGATCTGGATTGCCAACCAGTGGGTCGACGTTTTCCATTTCCCAAAACGGAATCTTGTGATCGTGAAAGAAACGGATCGCGATCCGGCCATAATCCCAACTTTGATCTCGGCTTCGCCAATCCTCGCACAGCAGATCGTTTTCCACGAATCGGTAACCGAAGTAATATTCACAGCCGGCTCCGCCCGCCATCAGCGTTCCCCACAGCGTCTGCTTCCGAACTTCGTGCTGCGTGTGCGCCATTTTGCCGCTTAAGTCGTGTCCGTCGAAACCGCGATAGCCCAGGTCTGGGCATTGAGCATGTTCAGCGCTGCCCGACTCGTCGAACGCAATTACCCATGGCTTGCCCGCAGCAGCCGACGCCCGCACCCAGGCCACCGTCTGACGGTGTGTTTCGGCAATGCCATTGTTTTGGAGCGAGGCACCTGTCAGTCGAGAACTACTCCCCAGCAAGGGCCTGTAGACTTTGTCTTGCTGCTGCGGATACGTGTGAACCACGATGTGATGATGATACGGATCGATCTGGGCGATGTAGTCGATCATCGCGCGCTGCTGCTCGACCGATTGCGTATTCTCTTCGCCCAAATTCCAGTTCAAAGCGAGGTTGTGCGCGAATCGCGAAATGAGTTCACGAAGATAGAGCTTTCGTTGCGGACCGAGCTCGCCGCCATCGAGCGCTTCGGGCACACTGGCGTCAGCGACGTTTTGACGACGATGATCATCGATTTCGGTTTCTTGCAATTTGAAATGCAAGTACATTCCCTGGGTCGTGCCATGTTCAAAGATGGTCGCCCATTGGTCCAGCTTGCTGCAATCGTAATGCCGTTTGTCATCGCGATGAATGAAGGGCCAGACGTTGTCGCCATCGCCGCCGGCGTTGTAAGTGAGGAACGAAAACGCATTACAGCCCTTACCGGCGAGGTAATTGATCGCACCGATCAGCCCCTTCCCTTTTCCACCCTGCCACGTTGGGTCTTCTGCCCGCCAATCCTGAACATGGGGCTGCCATGATTTGAGCGGAACCGCCTGCGGCTTACCTGCAATCGTGTTATCGAAATCGGTGTAAGCCAAGAGCGTTTCCGGCGCGTCGGCTCCGAACTTAAGAAAGTACCGTTTCGTTCCGGCAAACTGCAAATAGTGTTTGCCGACGTACTGCAGCCTGCCGTGGGCGCGCAAGTCGCGTCCCGATTTGTCACTCGGGTCGACACGAACTTTCCCCGCCACTCCGTCGAACGGCGCTAGCGCAACGGCGTCGACATCAGCATCCAAGGCAACCTGTTTCCCGTGTTGGAATGAGACACGATACGACCAATTACCAATTCGGTCCGGCGCAAAGTGAGCTCGCCACATCGTCCCCGAAGCGGCCGAACTTTCGGCCGCGTTTCCATCGGCGGCAAAATGACCGGGCACGAGATAGCTAGTTCCGTCCTCGTGTTGGAACTCGACTTGCATCCGATAGTCGGTAAACGGATTGGGCGAGTTATCTTGCTCATGAGCGAAAGGCCCATCCATTTGCAGCGTGATCTTGTGCCATCTCTTCTGCTCGCCGACGATCTCGACACCACCCTGTCCATCCGGCTGACGAGGTTCAATTCGGTTCAACTTACTGACCGGCTTCGTCACATTGGTAACGCCGGTGGCATGGGGTGAGACTTCTGCTGAGAACGGTTCGGGCACGGTTCCTCGATGAAGTCGACTCGCAGGCCCCGCACCATGCGGTCGAGCGAAATTTCGATCGGTCGTCATGAGCCATTTGTCGAACTCAAACCCGTCTTCTCGCATCGAGAATTGAATCGTGTGCTCACCCGCTTCTTCAACGTCTAGGAAGATTCCGTGCGCTTCACCGCAGTGGTGACTCTTCGTGCGCTGTTTGCTCTCCCAGAACCACTGATGCTTGCCATCACACCACTGCAGTCTTTGACCACTTTCGGGCCATGTCCCATCGATCCCAACGTGCAGGCCGTTGTCTTCCGAACCGGTCGAGAAAGCGCGGACCCACACGTAGTATCTACCGGGCGTCTTGAAATGGACTTGGTAGTGCAGAATCGCCATCTTGCCCGCTGCCGGCGCGAAATTGACGCCTTGCGTTAGCTTGTCGGCATGGGTTCGTCGGGTGTCGGGCAGCAATTCTAAATAGGCGCCACCACTGGCGCCGTCCACGTGAGTTGGATCGCCGTCGGGAACGACATCGGGCGTTGCTTCGGCCGTGGTGAGGTGAAAGGCTCGAATATCGGCAGCGGTTTGCAGAGAAAAGTGTTCTGCCTCAACAGCCACCAGACCGTCGACCTCTGCAAAGACGACAGTTTCCGCCACGATTGGGGTTCGAGCGGCGATCGTGCCAGTTCCCGTTAATGACACGCCCGTCAAGAACAGGGTCCGAAGTAACACCCAAAAGTTGACCGTCGTTTTCATCGCTTGCTCCGACCCGTACGCTGGCTGAATTCGTCGGACCGATCGTACCAAGCGATGGACCATTCATCTAGCAACGCCACTTGCCAGCTATTCTTCCGCCGTCGCTTTCGCGAGTACCGTCGCAAACGAGCATTCGGCCAATTGGCCGAACAGACGTTCGCCTGTCATTTTTGCTTTCGACAGGCTGGGGGAACGGACGCCGCACAGAAACCGTGCAAACGTTGTGGGCACATCAAGACAGCTTGGCTCATGCTGAGAACGGAACTCGATGGCTCGCTGCCAAACAGCCGCATCGATCGCGGAATCAGTCGACGTTTCGAGTGCAATCGGCTGTTCCTCCAGGCACCAGTTGCAATGCCCACAAGCGGCAGCGCGATTTTCGCCAAAATGGGCCGCCAGCGCATTCGTCTGACAGCCGTCCAACGCCATTAAACTGAGCAGTTGCTGCAGACGGGCCAATTCACGCTCTTGGCGGGCCAAGCAGCGTTCGTGCAGATCGGCCGCCAATGCTGCGATATCCTTGGGCTGTTTCTGTTGCCGAAATGAATGCTGTACTTTGCTGGCTTTTAATTCCAGCCAACCCCGCTCGGCCAAAAAGTCCATCGCTTTGACAACGCGGTTGCGTTCGGTGTTCAAATTCGCCACCGCCGCATCGATATCCAAATGGAACCAAGTCCTGGCCTGCCGCGATTGCTTTAGCAGGCTGGCCACAAACTCGCGGCGTTCGTCAACGAATTGGTCGAGAATTTCGGCCGACGAGACCAGCGGTTTGAATCGATATTCGCCGTAGATTGGCGTACCGCCCTGCAAGTAGCCATCAAGCTCCAAGTAGGTCAACAACGTTTTCAAGACAAGATCACGGATGTCGTGTCGGTTTTGTAGATCGTAGATGCTGACCGCAAATTTTTCTGGCTGGGCGAACAGGTCACGCAAGAAGGACAAAAGCGAATCGTAGGTTGGCGTGTCGCCGTAGGCGAAATTCTCAAGGGCACGCAGATCATCGGTGCAGACTAACGATTCGCAGATCGATTCCAAACCGTCCCGTCCGGCGCGACCGATTTCCTGCGAGTAGCTCTCGAGACTCTTGGCCAGGTTGTAATGATAGACGTACCGAATGTCCGACTTATCGATGCCCATGCCGAACGCGATCGTCGCCACGATGATGGCCTGATCGCTGTTCAAAAACCAATCCTGCGTTTCCGCCCGCAATTCCGGCTTCATGCCGGCATGGTACGGTTTAGCCGGCAAACCGGCCGCCTTCAACACGTCGGCCACCTCCACCGCCGTTTTCTGCAACGTCACGTAAACGATGGTCGCCGCCGGCGGACGACTTTGGATCCGTGCGACCAACGTTTCGGCTCGTTCCGAACGGCCGACGGCGGTGGTGCGGAGCGTCAAATTCGGCCGGTAAAATCCAGTGGTGATCGCCGCATCAGGATCAATGCGAAACTCACGCCGGATATCTTCCAGAACTTGTGGCGTCGCCGTGGCCGTCAAAGCCAGCGTCCGTTCGGCGCCGCAATCGACCGCCGCGCGAGCCAGTTTGAGATAGTCGGGACGAAACGCGTGCCCCCATTCAGAAATGCAGTGTGCCTCGTCCACAGCAAACAACGAAATCGGCAGCTCTTCCAACAATCCACGAAACCGCTCGTTATTAAACCGCTCGGGTGCAACGTAGACCAATCGCAGCTCACGAGAGCGCAGCCGATCCATGGCGGAACGATATTCGTCCTGGGTCAGGGTCGAATCGAACCGGACCGCCGCGATTCCTTTTTGCGTCAAAGCATCAATTTGATCCTTCATCAACGCGATCAATGGCGAGACCACCAACGTGACCCCTGAAAAAACCACCGACGGAAGCTGATAACAGATCGATTTCCCGCCGCCCGTCGGAAATACCGCCGCGGCCGACCGGCCAGCGACCAGCGTCTGGATGACCTCACGCTGGCCGGGCAAGAACTGGTCGAAACCGAAGTCCTCCCTCAGAATGAAATCCAGATCGCTGGTAATTTGCTCGGTGTTTTGCCTGACCATCATTATCTGATCCCTGGGGCTTACTAAACGACAACACTGTACACATGATCACATCACAGTCAACCAATGGGTCGCTTTGCAGGCGTTTCTCGGTTCAATTCGCCAACGGCAGCCTTCCTTTGCGGCGTACCCAACGTGAGAGGCGATTCAGAAAATTGTTAGAAACTTCATATTGAGGGCTTGTGTTCGAAATTCTGCTGGGTAACTTAATTAACGGTTGCTGCCACGAGTGCCCCCCGCCTGAGGGGAACGGGCCGCCACCCATGCTGATTCGTCATCACGAGCATTAAGGAAACGCCAGTGCACCCGACCTCCATTGCCGAGTCAAACTTAGTGCCAGTACGTCGATTCTTCATTTGGTGAAGAGTCAGCGTAGTGGCATTTTTTGTGCCTTGAGTCAAGCAAT
>CAYZRS010000063.1:0-26029 GCA_964480915.1 uncultured Pirellulaceae bacterium
GGTCGTGATGAGCGGGCCGCCGAAGCGTTGACTTATGAGATTCGCGATCGGCTAGCCTGCCAGCCTTTTGATTTTGGCGCATCGCAAGAATATCACGTGTCGGCTTCTTTCGGCGTCTCGGGAATGGACGCTTCGTTCCAAAAACCGGCCCAACTGATCAACTCGGCCGATCAAAATCTACTGACGGCAAAGCGACTTGGCCGAAATCGAACCGTTGTCGGCTGCTTTGGGCGGAACTCTGTATCGACGCAGCCTGCCGGTTAGCCTTCCAGATCAAAGCTGGCTTGGTATTCAGGTACGGTGACCTCGACACCGTGCCCAGTCTTGATGGCTTCAGCCAGGCTCAAAGCCGAATCCTCTTCACCATGCGTGAGGAAAACCTGCTTCGGCTTGTTTTCAAAAGCACCGAACCACTTCAGCAAGTCGTCGCGATCGCCGTGGCCTGAGAAGCCGAATATTTGAGCGATCTCGGCTTTGACACGTCGTTCTTTGCCGTGGATTCGGACCTTGTCCCGCCCTTCCATGATCAATCGACCGAGCGTCCCTTTGCCTTGATATCCAACGAACAGCACCGTCGCCTTGGGGTCGTTGATGTTATTCGACAGGTGATGCTTGATCCGGCCAGCCGTGCACATGCCGGAGGTCGACATCACCACTGCGGGTGCGTCGAGTGCGTTGATCGCTTTCGATTCGTTAACACTCTTCGATAACCTCAGCCCCGGGAATCGCAGTGGCGAGTTGCCTTCGGCGATCTGTTCCCAAGTTGCCGCGTCGAAAAACTCACGGTTTTGATAAAAAACATCGGTCACATCGACCGCCATCGGGCTGTCGAGATAGACCGGGACGCTCGGGATGCGGTTGTCGTGAACCAGTCGGCCTAGGTAGTAAACGAGTTCCTGAGCACGTTCGACGGCAAATGTTGGAATGATGACCTTCCCACCCCGTTCGACGGTTCGATTGATGACATCTTCCAGCTGGCTTTCGATGTCACCGTGCTCTTCGTGAAGGCGATCGCCGTAAGTCGATTCCATGATCACGTAATCGGCGTGCGGGTGCACGACCGGATCGCGAATGATCGGTTTGTTCCATTGCCCGATGTCGCCTGAGAAAATGATGCGAGTCGTCTTGTCGCCTTCGGTAACGGACAGTTCGATGCTCGACGATCCGAGGATATGGCCCGCGTCATGAAACGTCGCTAGGACTCCGTCGGCTATTTGCACGGCATTGTAGTAAGCGACGCCCTTGAACTGTTTCAGTGTCCGTTCTGCGTCTTCGATTTCGTATAGCGCTTCGTACGGGTAGGGGCTCTGCAAATTCTTTTTCTTGTGCCGCTTCTGCTTGTACTTGAGGTCTTCCTGCTGAATGTAGGCCGAGTCTCGCAACATGATACCCATCAGGTCGTAGGTGGGCTTGGTGCAGAAGATCGTGCCTTTAAAACCTTCTTTACTGAATTTTGGGAGGAGTCCGCAGTGATCGATGTGGGCATGCGTCAGCACTGCCGCGTCAACCGATCCCGCGTCGATGGGGCACTTGTCCCAATTTCGGTGCTCGAATTCGCGTTCTTGGAATAGACCGCAATCGATAAGGATTCGCTGACTACCTGTTTCGAGACAATAGCGTGAGCCAGTAACCTGTCGGTTGGCTCCCAAGAAATGCAGCTTCAAGGTCTTCTCCTCGCCTAATTCAACGAACGTGATAAGGGGCCAGTCTAGAAGATTCCTCTGTTTGTCCATAGGTGCAACCATGCCCTCGAACGGTCTAATTCGAGCTGGATTTGTAGGCATTGATTGGCGATTTGAGTCGTATCAACATGAAAAAATGAAACGGCATCGGGTAGAATCCGTCGATGGACCTTTCACTTGACCTGCCGCCGCCGCCGCTCCCGATGCTCATCACGGGGATTACGGGCGTTTCCGGCTACAACGCGTTCACCTACTTTCGACGACAATTTCCGGGACAGGTGATTGCGATTCGCCAAGCCAGTAATTGGCCGGTGCAGGGCGAGGGGATTGTGGCCTGCGATGCGGAAGATGGCGACAGGTTGGCTCGACTGTTTGACGAGTACAAGTTCCGCTCGGTACTGAACGCGGCCGGAAATTGCGCGCTGAAGTCATGTGAACTCGATCCCTCACTCGCCTGGCGTACCAACTTGGAAGCGGTACGAACATTGCTCAGAGCTTGTGCCAATCATGACGTGAGATTTGTGCATCAGTCGATCGATCTGGTTTTCTCAGGCACCGGCCAGGGCGGCCATTTGGAATCGGACCCGACCGATCCGGTGACGGTGTACGGTCAATCGATGGCGGCTGCCGAGCATCTAGTGCAGTTGGCACGACCCGAAGCGACGCTGCTGCGCATTTCATTGCCAATGGGGATCAGTCTCAGTGGCCACGCCGGCGCGATCGATTGGATTCAATCTCGCTTCCAGCAGAACAAGCCGGCCACGCTTTACTATGACGAGGTGCGAACTCCGACCTATACCGATTGTCTCAATCAACTATTGCACGACGTGTTGACTCGTTCGCTCCCCGGCCTGTTTCATGCCGGCGGTCCGCAGCGTCTGAGCCTTTATCAAATTGCTCAAATTGTGAATCGGGTGGGCGGCTATGATCCGCAACTGCTGATGGGCTGTGACCGCAAAGAAGCCGGTCCCATGCCGCCTCGTGCTGGAGACGTCACGATGGATTCGCAGAAATTGACGGAAGCCATCGGCCGAGCGCCGTTCGATCGCTGGCCGTTTCACGATGCCCATTTGCCCAGGGATCGAACGTGGCATCTCGATCGGCCCGAACAAGGGAGTCCCGAGCTGCTGGCCGAAACCCTGTACCGCAACCCGCGAATCAATCTTGAGAAAACGGTCTGATCGTTCGCATGTCTCGTCTTCTTATCAATGTTGCAACCTACAACGAACGGGAAAATCTGCCGGCGCTGCTGACGGCGATATGGCAGCAGAGGCCAGATGCCGATGTGTTCGTTGTCGATGACAATTCGCCCGATGGAACGGGCGCTTGGTGTGAAGCCGAAATGAAACGGGAATCGCGGCTGGCTTGCTTGATTCGACCGCAGAAAATGGGGCTCGGTACGGCGACTGTCGAAGCGTTTCGTCATGCGATCGATGGCGACTATGAATGGTTATTGACGATGGATGCCGATTTCAGCCATCCGCCGCGGTTCATTCCGCAGTTACTGAACGAATGTACCTCCGATGTCGATTTGGTGATTGGGTCGCGATATGTTGCCGGCGGGAAGATCACGAATTGGCCCTGGTATCGACGACTGAGCAGCCGACTAATCAATGGGTATTCACGGTGGTGGTTGGGGATCTCACCACTCGATTGCAGCGGAGCGTTTCGTTGTCATCGCGTCAGTGCCTTGAAGCGACTCGATTTGGCACGCATTGCAGCAAGTGGATACGCATTCTACGAGGAATCGTTGCTCCATTTTGCAGCGGTCGAGTTCGCTGTAAAAGAGACGCCGATCGAATTCGTCGATCGCACGAAAGGCCAATCTAAAATTGGCTTCCGCGAGGCGATTCGTGCAGTGACTCAAATCACAAAAGCGGGTTGGAAACGCCAGTAAACGTCTACTCTGACGACGTTAACTTGCCTATGATCACGATGAATCGACCGTCAATCTGAAAGTCTGAATATGCCGACAGCTAACCGACCCTTATTCAAGATCGTGGACGGGTTGCGAATCGCGATCGTGGGCATGGTGGCCATGGTTCTGATCGGCTGTGCACCTCCCCAACCGCCCTCGGCGCCTCGTCCGAATCTACGCGTCGATCTACGTCCGGTCGACAAAACCGCTTTCGAGCGTGTGGTGTTCGAGAACACGGGTCGCGTCGTGCTGGTGAATTTTTGGGCATTATGGGATCAATCGTCGATGCGGCAGCTGGCTCATATGAAAGTCCTGCAAGACATCTATGGCCAAGATGGCTTGCAAGTCATCCTCGTCAGTTTGGACAACGAGCCGGCTGTCGAGAACGTTGTGCAGTTTTTGCAGGCGATGCGAGCGGTCGGCCTGACCTATCTGATTTCTGCAAATGGTGCAGAAGCTCAAAGCTTCGAAGACTTCGGCATCCCCGATGGAAAATTGCCCTGTTACATGCTTTACGATCGAATGGGCAACCGTGGCAGAGTTTATTCTGGACCGAATGACGGAATCGAGCAAGAAATCGACAAGCTGCTGCGGCAGACGGAGTTTGAATCCGTGACCCCAATGGGTGAGTGAATTGAATTCCATGGCAATGCTTGTCGACGTGACCAAGGTGTGACTTCGTTGACTCTGTTTTGACTCGTCGTTACATTGTTCGGCGAGCTAAATTTCACATGGGAGTAAGTTATGGCGGCAGAATCGTCCAGTGGAATCGACACGGTCATGCATGAGGAACGTCTGTTTCCTCCCACTGAGGAATTTGCGTCCAAGTCACGAATCGGGTCTCAAGCCGCCTATCAAGAATTGTGGGACCGAGCCAAGGCCGATCCGCTCGCGTTCTGGGATGGTTTTGCGAAAGAAGAGCTTCATTGGTTTGAGCCCTACAGCGAAGTTTTGCAGTGGGACGAACCGGACGCCAAGTGGTTTGTCGGTGGCAAGACGAATGTCTCTTACAATTGTTTAGATGCCCACCTGGCCACCGATCGCAAGGACAAGACGGCGATCATTTGGGAGGGCGAACCGGGCGAGGTCAAAACTTATACCTACGCCGAATTGCACAAGGAAGTGTGTCGTACCGCGAACATGCTCAAGGAGATGGGGGTCGGTCCGGGCGATGTTGTGTCGATCTACATGCCGATGGTGCCAGAGCTTGCGATGGCGATGTTGGCGTGTGCGCGGATCGGTGCCGTCCATAGCGTCATCTTTGCCGGCTTCTCAGCCGAGGCGATTGCCGATCGGAATAACGATGCGTCTGCCAAAGTCCAATTGACGGCCGATGCCGCGTGGCGTCGAGGCAAGCAGCTACCGCTAAAAGAGATCGTCGATGAAGCGCTGAAAAAATCACCGACTGTGGAAAAGTGCTTGGTCTATAAACGGACCGGTGCTGAAGTAGAAATGCAAGCTGGGCGGGATCACTGGTGGCACGACGTGCGTGAGCAAGTGTCGGACGAGTGCGCGGCGACGCCGCTCGACAGCGAGTCTCCGCTCTTCATCCTCTATACCAGCGGATCGACCGGTAAGCCGAAAGGGATCAAGCACACGACCGCCGGTTACAATCTTTACGCCAAGAAGACGTTCGAATGGGTCTTCGATCATCGCGAAGATGATGTCTTTTGGTGTACCGCCGACTGTGGTTGGATCACCGGGCACAGCTACATTGTCTATGGGCCGCTGGCGGCCGGTGCCACGTGCGTGATGTTCGAAGGTGCCCCCAACTTTCCTGCCGAAGATCGGTTTTGGGAATTGGTTGCCAAACACAAGGTCACGATTTTTTATACGGCTCCGACGGCCATTCGTGCTTTCATCAAGTGGGGCGATGAGCACGTCGACAAACACGACCTTTCCAGCCTGCGGCTGTTGGGAACCGTGGGCGAAGGCATCAATCCAGAAGCCTGGATGTGGTACCACAAAAAAATTGGCGGGGAGCGTTGCCCGATTGTGGATACATGGTGGCAAACCGAAACGGGTGGCATCATGATGAGCCCGCTACCAGGCGCCATTTCGACGAAACCGGGCAGCTGCACGAAACCGTTGCCCGGCATCATCCCGGAAATCGTTGACGAAAGTGGCAAGCCGGTCGGAGCCAACCAAGGAGGCTGGCTCGTCATTTCTCACCCTTGGCCCGGCATGTTGCGCGGCATTTGGGGTGATGAAGATCGGTACAAAGAACAGTATTGGAGCAAAGTGCCCGGCAAGTATTTGGCCGGCGATAACGCCCGCTGCGACGATGACGGCTACTACTGGATCATGGGCCGCATTGACGATGTCCTGAATGTGTCTGGGCATCGCTTAAGCACCATCGAAATCGAAAGCGCTTTGGTCAGTCATCCGGAAGTTGCCGAAGCCGCCGCCGTCGGTCGCCCTCACGAACTGAAAGGTGAAGCGGTGGCTGTATTCGTGACGCTGAAAACGGCTGAGCCAACGGACGAGTTGCGCGAAGCGCTAAAGCAACACGTCCGCAAAGAGATCGGAGCGCTGGCTCAGCCGGACGATATCCGCTTCACTAGCGCGTTGCCCAAGACTCGCAGCGGAAAAATCATGCGGCGATTGCTCAAAGACATCGCCGCCGGCAAGACCGAAGTCGGCGATACGTCGACTTTGGAAGACTATACCGTACTCGCCAAGCTACAAGGCGACGATGAATAGCCAACGTTGGTCCATTGAAGTCGTCCTGGCTTCCTGCGTTCCAGATCACCTCCTGATCCAACCGCGGCGTCAGGGGAGCAGGCGACACCACCCTCATGCTTCGTGAGCGATTTCTCAGCGAAGAAGAGCCTAGCCAGCTTTGGTGAAGGTGAACTGTCCTTCATCCAGCGTGCCATCTTTTTGCTTCATCGAGACGTACACTTTTAACGTGCCGTCTTCGGTAAGTTTGTACGTCAGGCCATCGAAGTAAGCTGCTTTATCTTCGGCCTTAATGAATTTGAATTCGACATACTTATCCTTCTTCTCCCAGCCATCGAAATCTGGATTGAAGTGTTTCAACTTCATCGAGATTTGGCCTTCTTTTTCGGCCAGTACGAAGAACTCAGAAAAGACGAGTTGGCCATCCTCGAGCATGCGGAATGTGCCAAGCATTGCACCGCCCAACGGCGCGCCCCACATCTCTTCGCACTGGCCGCCCAGGCCTTCGCCAACCCAGTAGCCATGCAACCAAGCGAAGTCGTCGATGGAAGTCTGGGCCGGCGTGAATCCTTCGCTCAGCCGTAGCGTGTGTTCGGTGTTGGCTTCTTGTGCCGTTGCCGAAGTTGCCGTGTTCAACCAGATACAAACACCAATGCTAACGCAAAAAAGCGACGAAGCTCGCGGGAAAAATCGCATCGGTGTTTACTCCTTAGGAACGGTGACGCTGTACCCTTCAGACTTCAACAGCGCGTGCTGCTTCGCATGGTCCAAGTCATGATCGATCATTTCGGCGATCATGGTTGGCAGATCGATCTTTGGCGTCCAGCCAAGCTCTTTGGCGGCTTTCGCTGGATTGCCGAGCAGCGTTTCGACTTCCGCCGGTCGATAGTAGCGAGGATCGATTTGTACGATGACATCGCCTTCTTTGACTTTCGGAGCCCGGTCGCCTTCGACCTTCGACACGATGCCTTTCTCGCCGGTTCCCTCACCTTCCCAGCGAATCGAAATCCCCAATTCGCCAGCCGACATTTCGATGAACTGGCGAACCGAATACTGTACGCCTGTTGCAATCACGAAGTCGTCTGGAGTCTCCTGTTGCAGCATCATCCACTGAAACTCGACGTAGTCTTTGGCATGGCCCCAGTCACGCAGTGCGTCGATGTTGCCCATATAGAGGCAAGGGTCCAGTCCGAGAGCGATGTTGCACATGCCGCGAGTCACTTTTCTTGTGACGAACGTTTCGCCGCGGCGAGGCGACTCATGATTGAACAAAATTCCGTTGCAGGCGTACATGTCATACGACTCGCGATAATTCACCGTGATCCAGTACGCGTACATTTTGGCGACGGCGTAAGGTGATCGGGGGTAAAACGGCGTCTTCTCCGTTTGCGGAGTCTCTTGTACTTTCCCGTACAGTTCGGAGGTGGAGGCTTGGTAGAAGCGAGTCTTCTTTTCCAATCCCAAGAAGCGGATCGCTTCGAGCAATCGCAATGTTCCCAGCGCATCGACGTCGGCCGTGTATTCAGGTGACTCGAAGGAGACGGCGACGTGGCTCTGAGCGCCCAAGTTGTAAACTTCGTCCGGCTGCGATTCTCGAATCAGGCGAGTCAGATTGGACGAATCGGTGAGGTCGCCGTAGTGCAAGAAAAGTCGTTTGCCTGACGCTTGCGGGTCTTCATAAATATGATCGATTCGAGACGTGTTGAACGACGACGAACGTCGTTTTAGTCCGTGAACCTCGTAACCTTTGGCGAGTAGAAACTCAGCCAAATAGGAACCGTCTTGACCAGTAATACCAGTAATGAGCGCGACTTTGGGCACGGAAACCTCGGATAGATAGACTTCAATTCCAATCAGAAGACGAATTCGCCTGCGGTCCCCAGTTTACTCCCTGGAAGGGCCGATTCGGTAGGCCTTGCGATGCCATTTTTTCCGGTCAAAGTCGCAATTAACCAGACTCTTGCGAGACGCCCTTGAGGTATTCCCCATATTCATTGGCCTGTTGGTCAGCCAGCACGCGTAATTGATCGGTATTGATAAAGCCTTTCCGCCACGCGATCTCTTCGATGGATGCTGGGCGGAGACCTTGTCGCGATTCGATCGATTCCATGAATGCGGCGGCCTGCATGAGTGAACGGTGAGTGCCCGTGTCGAGCCAGGCGAATCCGCGTCCGAGCCGTTTGCATTGAAGCTGTTGGCGTTCTAAGTAGGCCTTATTGACGTCAGTGATTTCCAGTTCGCCGCGAGCAGACGGCTTCAGGCCAGCAGCAATGTCGACGACTTGATTGTCGTAGAAGTAGAGTCCCACCACGGCCAATTGCGATTTTGGATGCTGAGGCTTTTCTTCCAACGATACGACCTGTCCCTGATCGTCAAGCTCGACGATGCCGAATCGCTGCGGGTCTTTGACCGGGTAGGAGAAAATTCGAGCACCCTGCACGTCATTGGCGGCGTCGGTCAGGATTCGATGAAATCCGTGTCCGTAGAAAATGTTGTCACCCAAACAGAGTGCCACGCTTTGATCACCGATGAATTCGCGACCGACGATAAACGCCGTCGCGAGACCATTAGGCTCGGGTTGAGCCACCACCGAGATGCGAATGCCGATGTCGGCTCCGTCACCCAAGAGCGCCTGGAAATCATCGACATCACTCGGGTTGGTGATGACCAAAATGTCTTGAATGCCGGCCAGCATCAGCGTCGAAAGTGGATGGTAAATCATCGGCTTGTCGTAGACCGGCAACAGATGCTTGTTGACGACGCGGGTAATGGGATGCAGCCGTGTCCCCGATCCACCGGCGAGAATAATGCCTTTTCGGCAAATGGATGAATCGCCCATCAGAGGACTCCTAGTCTTGGCAGTGAGCGGCGGTCGGTGAGCACCTGTTGGATCCATTCCGAGTTTTCTGCGTACCACTGGACGGTCGCGGCAAGTCCCGATTCGAAGGAATGGACCGGCGACCAATCCAGTTCGCGGATCGCTTTCGAATTGTCGATCGCGTAGCGTTGATCGTGCCCTGGTCGATCTTTTACAAATTCAATGAGGTCGGTCGAAGGTGCCTTGGTGTTTTCCGATAGCTCATCCACGATTTGACAAATTGATGTTACGACTTCCAAGTTGGAACGTTCGCAGTTGGCACCAATGTTGTACGTTGCTCCCGGAACGCCCTTTTCGATGACCGCCCGGAGAGCACTGCAATGGTCTTCCACATGAATCCAATCGCGCACATTCTTACCGTCGCCGTAGATGGGGAGTCTTTCTGAACGCATGGCTTTCAGAATCATGGTCGGAATCAACTTCTCCGGAAACTGGAACGGACCGTAGTTGTTCGAAGAATTGGTCGTGATCGTCGGCAAGCCATACGTGTGATAGTAGGCTCGGACAAAGTGGTCGGCGGCTGCTTTCGAGGCGGCGTAAGGCGAGTTCGGTGCGTAGGGAGATGACTCGTCAAACTTTCCTGTCGCGGCAAGTGAACCAAACACTTCGTCGGTAGAAATACTGACGAATCGGAATGCCTCTTGTGCAGGGCCTTGCAGTTTCGACCAGTAAGCGCGAGTCGCCTCTAATAAGCGAACGGTGCCAACGACATTTGACTGCAGGAATGGTTCCGGACCGGTTATCGATCGGTCCACGTGGGATTCGGCGGCCAAGTGCAGGATCGCAGAAGGTTGGTAGCGAGCCATCAGATCGCTTACAAAATCAATATCGGCGACGTCGCCTCGTTCAAAATGGAAGTCGGCGCGAGTCGCAAGATCGCTCAGCGAGCTCAGATGGCCCGCGTAGGTCAGCTTGTCGAGCACCACGATCGGCGAAGATTGATGATCGTACCAAGATCGACAAAAGCAGCTGCCGATGAACCCGGCGCCGCCTGTGACCAGTACGTTATTCGAAGATTGTCCGGTGGAGTTCACGGCTGCGGTCCTTATGCCCCATTGTACGTTCGACACACGAACCATGTGGAGAGGAACTCGGCGGTGGCATTTTTCGCCTGCTATCTGCCGTTTTTATCGGGTGTCGGAGCTCGGTCACTCCGGGGATTTATCGATTCCCATCTGTGCGAGCATCACCGCGTTGACTTTCCGCACATCATAACGCTCGATTGCCAAGTTAAGACTCTCTTCCCCCATCGTGCGAATCAAGGCACGATCATCGAGGAATCGCTGCATCGTTTCCGCCAGCTGATGGGGTGATTTCGGTTGGATGAGGAAGCCGTTTTTCCCCTCGATCACCGTTTCTCGGCAACCTCGAGAATCGGTGGTGACAATCGGCCGGCCACTCGCGAGTGCCTCCAACAGGCCTCGAGGTGTGCCTTCCATATAGTAGGACGGCAATACCATGACCGACGCCTGCTGTAAGAACGGCCGAACATCGGTCGTCACGCCGAGATAGTTCACGGCGCCTTCGTCGATCCAAGGCTGTAATTCTTCGAGTGGGAATCCATCTGGCCCATGGTCCAAGGGGCCAAGAAGATTGAACTGCGCGGCGTTGGGGTGAGACTGGTGGATCATGCGCGCAGCCTCGCAAAAATCAAAGATGCCTTTTGAGCGGAGCATGCGCGTCACGACGGTAAAGTGAACCGGGCTCTCAATGGCAGGCGGATCGCAGGCGAAATCGTCCAGGGGAACCCCCGATCCGTTGAGTACGACCGCGTGGTCGCGATCCGTGACGATGTTGTGGCTGCGAAATGTTTGCAGGTCGTCGGGGTTTTGGAAAAACAGATTCCGAGCGCCGCCAAGCCCCAGCTTCAGACCGCGGACGACCAGCTGGCGAATCGCCTGCCTGGTGTCGCCCTCCGCGAATAGGACTCCCAAACCGGCAAAAAGGAAATTGCGATGTTTGATAGAGAGGCTGCGGGCCGCCAATCCTCCAAACAAAATGGGCTTCATATGAAACACAAAGAGATGGTCTGGTGCCAGCTGTTTCAGTTTTTGCCGGATGCGAAATGGAAGAGTCGCATCTCGCACGGGGTTGATGCCTTGATTGACGAAGTCGATCTCTTGATATTCAAAACCCATCGATTGTAGTTTTTCGATCGATTCCACTTCGACGCGTGGGCACAACAGAATGCAACGCTGTACTTGGTTTACGAACTGTTGCATCAGCTGAGGTCGGCGATTCGCGGCCGCGAGTGGGTCCCCGCACAGGACGACCAGGGTTTCAGGGCGTTTCATGGTGACCTAGCTGAATATCGGTTTCGGAAAGTTGCCGTTCTTGATCCGTCGGTGCTGTGGCCTCGAATCGAATTTTGTGTTCCGCCTGCAAGCGTGCCAAGTCGGGGGCCAGCAGCTCGTTCAGCTGGGCTCGATCTTCCGTCGAGAGGGTGCAGCCCTTCGATTCCGATTTCCAAATCAAGCGGCCCAAGCCGATTCGTTTCAGCCACGAGATCAACCGGTATCCCCCGATGCTACGAATGGCGTAGATCGCACGCCGAGAGATTTTGGAAAGCAGCGCCGATCTGCCACTCCGTCGAGCGTTCTCGACCGATCGTAAAATGGTCTCGGGCACGACTTGTGGTGGAACGTCGAGGATCGCTGCGATCCGATCTGCAAATGCTTGAGGGGACCGATGCAGCTGTTCGAATTGCAAGAAATGTACCTGTTCTTGACCGAATTGTTCGATCCAAGGTTCGGCTCCTGCGGCGTACATCGATCCACGCAGTAGCCGCGAGTCATTGGCCAGGGCGTCTGCGAAGGAAGCCGTCGTCCAGCCGTTGGCGACCAAGTGTTGGTACATCGACAAGGTGCGCGCGACCGGCTCACGTACGGTAATGATGATGTGAGCGTCGGGAAAGTGTTGGTAAATGCGAGCAGGGACCAACGGCTCTTTGAAGTAAGACGGAGCCACTTCGACGGCCGCCTCCAGTTCTGCTCGGTAGTGCGATTTGAACCAAGCCACCCCTTTGTCGTAGTGACGATCAAAAAAGTAGGTCTCTTTGACGTCCGCGGGGAGTTCTACATCTCCCCGCCAGCGGAGGAGTCGGTCGATCCAGGACGATCCCGTTTTTTCCGGTCCGACGAAGATAGCTTTCACTGCGGAAGCTCCTTGAGGACGCGCGCTGGAACACCACCCAGGACGGCGCCGCGATCGATCGATCGGTTGACGACCGCTCCCGCTGCGACAATGGTTCGAGATCGCAGGTGAACGCCACTGAGGATTCGGCAACCCGCGCCGATCCAAACATCGCTGTCGATCTTGATCGGCGCTGGCTCCAGCGGCTGATCACGAATCGGTTGAGCCGGATCATGGAATGTATGTTCGAAACTGACAAGCGAACTGTTGTGTGCAATGGAGACGTCAGTGCCCAACTCAATACCACCAAGCGCATCGACATAGCAGTATTCGTGCAAGCTGCAGTTCGAGCCGATCGAGAGTTTCTCCCAGTGTTTGATCGTGCAAAAGCGCCCGATGTAGATGTTGCGTCCGCAGTGTTTCAACAAAGAGCGAGCAACGGCGTAGCGCAGGGCAACACCAATCAGGCCAGGGATTCCGCTCAGCGCATCGAATAGGAAGGCACGCAGCCTTCGCGGAAGGATGCTCGCGCACCAAGTCAGGCAGTTCAAGATCGGACGCAGCTTCCTTTCTAAATCCCTGCCTCGCATGGTTTATCCGTCTAATTTAGGATGAATTCGGCCGCCGCTAAGTCGTCTTGGGTTTGCAAGTCGCCTAGATATTAACGCCCTGATCCCAACCAAAAGTGGCCGCTGCGAACGTTGCCCATGTGCAAAACATAACGTCGCATTGCTGACTTGCGAAATACCTGTCCGTCTGCGTAACTGAGTTTGGCAAGCCCGCATTCGCTCAGCATGCGATCCCACTCTCTCCAGGAACGAAAACATACCCCGACTCCGCCCGTATTGGCCCCGAAGCGTCTTGTGATCGGCGCGAGCCATGCGGCTGACGAAAGGGTGTAGATGATCCTGCCGGGAAGATCAGTAAACATCCAGCCGTCGTACATGTTTTCAAAAACCGAAACACGACCGTTCTCACTAAGCCGATTCGAGCAGGCGGACAAAACGCGTTCGACCATTTCTTTCGTATCTCGATAATTGCCAATCACAAAATGGTGCAATACCCAGTGAAAGGTGATGAGATCGAAACGTTCGTCCGGAAAGAGTGTTTCAATGTCCTCAGCTGAGCCGCGAACGAGACGCTTGTTGGGATGTTCCGTGTTCTTGGCGAGCAGTGTTTCGGCATTGTCTAGCACCGTCCCTTTAGCATTCGGATACTCTGCCAGCATCGAATCGATGAATTTTCCGTTGCCGCCGCCTACATCTAAGATGGTAAACGACTCGTTCGCAGAAAATCTCTCGTCGCAGTGACGCTTCCAGACCGTTTTCAACTCGCCGTGGATATATTCCTTGTCGAATGTTTCGACCTGATCGTCAGCGAGTTTGCGAATGGTTTGTGATTCAGTCATGGTTGTAAAGTGCTTTAGTGCAAAGGAGAAACTGAAGGAAAGGAAAGTGGAAGACTCAAGCAATGTGTTGTTTTTCGAAATGAGGCTTGGCTGCCAGCGCACTCCAGAGAGCGTAGCTCGCTCCGACCGCATAGGAAATCAGCATGGCAGTCGCGGCGCCGGAGAGACCCCAGCGAGGAACCAGCAAAAAATTCGCAACCTGTGCCACGAGGACCATGATGACACTTCCTGCGAGCACATCGCGCTGACGATTGAAGAGTACCAGGAGCCCGTCGAAAAATGCCATTTTAAGTGATGAAAGGACGCCACACCCTACAATCATGGCGAGAAACGAATTTGACACCGTGGCCCGAGTATCTGGGAATACCAAAGCGAAGAATGTTGGCGATAGTAGAGAGCCAATGCCCCAGATTGCCAAGGAAATGTAGAGGGTTAGCATCAGAAAACGACGAATCGAATGCTTGTTCAGCGATTGTTCCGCTTCCGCTTTTTGTAACCGTTGGATCTGAAGGCTGGCAATCACGGTGAAGAACGCGACCAGCCCCTGACGAATAAGATCGGCCGTAATCGAATAGTGGCCGACCGATGTCAGGCCCCAGAAATGATTCAGGTAAAAGCGTGAGCTCTGATGATTGATCACGTCGAGGACTAAGCTGAATGACATGGGGAGCCAAATCCAGAGCATCCCCGCCATCGGAAATGAACTGGTAGGCGATTTTGAGTTGAAACCCGACCGGACCATCGCAAGCATCGGCGCGATGCTGGGCAGCACGAAAGCGAGTGTCAGCGATCCCAACAGGAGGGTTACGTGTTTTGAAGGTATGAAGTAAAGGATCAACAGAAAAAGAACTGGTCGCGATAAGGCGCGTGCGGCGCTGGAAACAAAGCGTTCCGAAATTCGTTCACGTTCTACTTGCAGATCGAAGGCTGCTTTCCCAGCGACGAGCAGCAGGATCATCGCTCTTGCCATTTGCGACAAATCAGGCACAAGAATCAACGAGCTAACATACGTGACGACGGCAGCAACGATCGCGGATCCGAAGAATGAAAAACTCGCGAATCGATCGAGTTCCGGCATCGATTCTTCTGATTTTGCCAGATAGAAGTTGCGGACAAAGGCCTGTCGATTCCAAGTAAAACAACCGGTAATCGACAATGCGGCAATCGCCAGACATAGGCTGTACGCCCCGTAAGTCTCAACGCCTGCGAGTTTTGCGACGACAGTTACGGTCAATAGATTTAACGCAGCACCACCAATGCGTCCAATCAGCATCACGACTTCCGGGCGCAGTAGCGATGTCGAACCATCGAGCGACGAGTCCAAAATAACACCGGACGAATCGACGCTCGAATCGAGCGATTTTGTCGGCATCGGTTACCTCGCGCCTTGCATGATGGCGGCAACGGTGCGCAGGCCAATGTGAAGATCGAGCGAAAGAGAAGCGTAGCGCAGATAGTATAGGTCATACATCAACTTGCGCTCGGCATCTTCTCGACTGCTGCCGTACGGAAAGTTGATCTGTGCCCAGCCAGTGATGCCGGGAGGCGAAAGGTGGCGTTGCAGGTAAAACGGAACATCCTCCTCCAACTCTCTAACAAATTCGGGACGTTCTGGTCGTGGTCCCACGATCGACATGTCGCCCTTAATGACGTTCCAGAACTGTGGAATCTCATCGATCCGCGTTCGCCGCAAAATCCGGCCGACCCAGGTTACGCGGGGGTCGGCCACGCGGGCCCACTGAGCGCCTTGGGACTCGGCATCGGTGCGCATGCTGCGCAGTTTGTAGATCTTAAATGGGCGATTGAACTTTCCAACTCTTGTTTGCGAATAGAAGATTGGGCCATCGCCTTCCAAGCGAATCAGGGCCGCCGCGATGGCGAGTAGTGGTGCCGCGAGAACGAGCCCGATCGCCGCCCCGATCACGTCGATAGTGCGTTTGAAGCCCGCATAAAAAGGATGGGTCGTCTCCAAGGAATAGCAAAACCACTGGGCTCCGATGTACTTAATCGCGACGATTCCAAGCTGCGAAGATAAGTAGTCGGGAAGCTGTGTGATGCGAATTCCCTTCATGGAGAGGTCGAGTAGCGCCCGGTCGGAAACGCAGTCAAATCGAGGATCGACGATCAACTCGTCGACAGCGTGATGATCCACAAACTGCACAAGGCTCTCGCCCGAATTTAGGTCGAACACGATCGGCAACTCGACGTGCGAATGCGTGTCGTGTTCTTTGATGAAGTAATTTAACTCGAAAAGCGATCGTTCATCCCCTACGACGCACCGGATGATCTGGGAATTCGCGACGACACGGCACCAAAACATCCGAGTCAGCAACGTAAATGCGAAGAGTAATCCCATGATGCAAAGGCCGAGCCGGCGGCCGACCAATTGATAATGAAACAGATAGGTCCAGCCCATCAGCATCAGCATCGAAATACCAGCTAAGAGCAACGAGCTCTTGACCAATCGTTTCAGATTGGCCAGCCGACGGAAATCGTGAAGCCCTAAGGCGTGGCTCGCAGCGACAACGATGACAACCAGCGGAAGCATGATCTGCAAATGACCGACGACACCCGGTTTGGCGTAATTGAGCGAAATATGGGGGTTGAGAACAGTACTTATCGTTGTGGCTGCGACAGTCGCCAACACGTCTAGAACGACTAGCATCATGGGAGTCGGGCGCAAGAGCTGCTCACGCCGGCGACGATTCTGTCGGTGTACTGACGCGTCAAATACGCAGACTGGTTTGCTGTCCGGTTTAACGGCAGCAGAAGTCAATGGTTCCGTCTCTGGTAATAAACTACTCATCTACTCTCATTTCCAAATGGTGAACCGAGGAATATCGATTCGCAACGAATGACTAAGCCGAAGCTTGCGATTGCCAACCGCGTAACGGATGAAGATCGCGAAGATCAGTCCTGGCAGTATCGCTGCGGCGACTTTCGTATACATCTCGAGATAAGCGCCGGAAATCAGGCCGAGCCACGGCATGGTAACGCAGTAAACCGTGACCTCAAACTCTGTCTGAAGTTTCGAATAAACGTGACTGAGGATTCCGAAAAAGACACCGAACGCCAAGCTGCCAATGACGACCATTGGGAAGCGGCCCGCTAGCCATAGTCCGCCTGGCAGGCTGGCTGGTAGCCCGATTCCACGGGAAGCAATTTCTGGAAAATACGTTGTCATGAAAGCTTGCTGCGAACCACCGAATATGTACCTCAATTGAGGACGTACGCGATCGTAAGAGCTGATAACCGCCACGTTCTGAAACGATTCGAAGTTGCGATCGACGAAGAGTGATTGAACGCTCATGTTGACCTGAAGTCGCTCGACCACGCGATTGATGTTTTCACCGCGAACTAAGAATAGCAGTGGGTCAAGCGTTTGCAGCACGAGCAAGAACACGACCGCAAAGCTGGCAATCGCCACCGGCCGGATCTTCGATGTGCGCCGAATCGACAGCCACGCGAAAGTCGATGCAATCGGCCAAACAACGCGCCCGCGGCCTCCCAGCAAAAATAGGCTGAATCCAAAAACTAACAGAATCGTAGCGATGAGTATCCATCGCCGCTTCTTGTAAAGGAGTGAAGACCAAACGATCGTTGCGAGTGTTAACCAGAACGACATCGCATAAAGCACTTTACCGACTGAGGACTTTACGAGTGACGACCGGGGCATGTTTGGATTGAATCGCATGATCAACAACGCCACTGCGGCCAAACCGATAAGTCCGGCTACTGTCACGAAGGTCAATTCGATGGATGAAAACGGCTGAAGTCGAAACTGCGTCGGAGAACGTCTTCCGGTGAGGCAGAAGCCGACTAAAAAGCAGCCCAAGAATGCAACACAGACTCTCTGGCCGATGATCAATCTGCCCAGTTGCGAAGCCGATTTGACGTTGCCGGGCGCCAGTAGCGTGTAATCCTGAAACGGAAGTATCGCTTGAGGGACCAGGAACGTAATCACGTAAAACATCAGAATCCATGCGACCGGTGAAAAGACCGACGGTCCATTCGTGGGGCGGATTCCGCTGACGTAATAGAGTGTCGTGAGCAGGATGACCTGGATCAGAACAAGCAGTGTGTATTCAGCGACCATGTCTCTCTGCCTAACTGCTTGCCGAATCTGCCGTACGTAATTGGTGGCTGAACCACTCTACGAATGACGGGATTCCGTCAACGGCCTTCACTTGTGGCTCGTAATCGAGCAATCGGCGCGCTTTTCCGAGATCGGCAAATGTTGCGGAGAGGTCGGCTTGGACGGGGTCGACAAACTGAATGTTGGCCTTGAGACCGGCCGAAGCTTCAATGAGTTGAATGAGCTCGATCACCGAAATGGGGCGGCCGTGTCCGAGGTTGATGCATTGCCCTTTGGCTTCTGATCGCTCCATCGCAGATCGCAAGCCGGTGCAGATGTCGGATACGTGCGTGAAGTCGCGGATCGCACTGCCATCGCCGAAGACGTGAATCGGCTGTTCCGAAAAGATGCGGTCGGCAAAAATGGTCAAAGCGAGATCGGGTCGGAGTCGAGGGCCATAGACGCTGAAAGGGCGCACACACACAACTGGCACGTTGTGTAATTCAAAATAATTGAGGCCGGCCAACTCGGCGGCTCGTTTTGTAACCCCATAGGGGCTGGCAGGTGTACCTGAAAGAGTGGTGTCTTCCTTGAAGGGGATGACCGACTCTTTGCCGTAGACGGTCGACGAGGAGACGAGAACAAACGCGTCGACTGGGTTTCGTCGCGCCGCTTCGAGCAGACAGAGCGTTCCGTTGACGTTGTTATCAAAGTAGATGTGTGGGTTGGCGACGCTTTGTCTCACGCCGGCGTACGCGCCCAAGTGAACGACGCGATCGATCGAGTGTGACTTGAAAACTTCGTCGACCTGTTCGGGTTCGCAGAAATCCATGTGGAGAAATTCGACCCGCGGTGAATCGCAAAAACTCGCCATATTCGCCCGTTTTTGAGCCGGATCGTAGTTGGAGTTTAGGTTGTCGAGTGCGACGACCTTGTCGTCCGTTGTGGCCAAAAGATGCTCAACAAAGTGACTTCCAATGAAGCCAGCGGCGCCGGTGACTAAGATATTCCGATTCATTTGGAATGCCGTACGATCTGTTTGACAATAAAGGCGGACAGTGAAACACTGGCGACTTGCGAAAAGCGCTCGGGCCGAGCGGTGGGGCATTAGGACGCCGTGTCCGGCCGAATAGACGCGAGGAAAAGAGCATCAACCTGATGCGTAGTTCCGATTATGTTGGTCGAGCAACTGTCGTCAACTAAATGACGAAGAGTTTTCAAGATATTCCGATATTAACACCAGCATGCGTTACGACTGTGATATCGAATGGCTTCGATGGACCGACCTTTCGGGTGAATTCATCGATTAGTTTTCAGCTACTACCGTTGCGTAGAATTAGTCGGCAACGAAACTGATACTTAACGCGGGGCCCGTCATTACGCGGCAAGAAGATAAATAAACGGAGACACATGGTGCAGGCTCAAATAGAAGAGACTCAGAACGGCGGTAGCGATTCCTCGGAAGTCGTCATCGATCTGTTTGGGATGATCCAACGGCATTACTTGCTGTTGACGCTGTGCTCGTTGCTTTCGTTAATCGCGGGCATCGTCTACTGCGTTGTGGCCGACAAGGTCTATGAATCCACCGCGCAGGTAATGATTCAGCAGTCGCAAACACCGGTCTTCAATGAACAGACCCAGCAAGACCGCTCGGGGATGACGTTAGAGAATGAACTCGAAACTCATAAACTCGTGGTGCGTAGCCCTCTGATTCTAGATCGCGCCGTGACGGATGGAAAACTTACGGAACTGCAGACAATTGCCGGAATCGATGCAGATGACTTGCTCGAGCATTGGCAAGAGAATCTGGCTGTCAATCTTCCGGATGAAAAAGCTCGCGTGTTGGCGATTAGCTATCGTAGTAAATCGCCCGATGATTGCCGCCAGGTCGTCGATGCCATCGTTGGGGCGTACGACGCACATCTAGGAGAGTCATCGGCGGAACTGGGACGCGAAGTCACCTCCCTGATCAGTCGTGGCAAAGACGAATTGCTCCAGCAGCTTCATACTCAAGAAAAAGAGTACGAAGAGTTCCAGCGGAATTCGCCACTTCTTTGGCGCGGTGGTGAAGGTGTGAACCTCTTTCAAGAACGCCAGGCCGAGATTGAAACGAGGCGGAAGGAAATTCTCGTCGAGAAATCGATGTTGGAAGCGAGGATTACTGGCGTCGCTCAAGCCATCGTTGCCGGCGGCAATGAGGCAAAGGCGGTATTCCTTGAGGCGATGTTGGAGTTAAGAGGAACGGACGAACAGGAAGGCACGATCGAACGCGAAACGTCGCGAGGTTACGGTCTGGAACTGTCTCGTGAATACATGGAATTGATGGCTCGCGAAAGTGAGTTGAGTATGGAGTACGGCGATGGGTACCCAGAACTCATCTCGCTCCGAGCCAAAATTCGCAAAATGAGGAAAGCGGTTGAGGCTTCGATTGGACGTTCGCTGAATAGTGACGGGATGGCCGTTTCTCAGGACGCGACACGGGACGAATTGCAGTCACAGAACGATTACATCAAGACTTACTATTCCATGTTGAAAGCCCGAATGAGGGCTCTCAACATGCAGCTGCAATCTCTTAATCGTGACTTCGACATTGCCAGCAAGTCGGCCGATGAAGTTCATGAGTACATTGCAAGAGATCGGACGATGCGCGCCGATCAAGAGCGAACGAAGTCCATGTTCGATGCGGTCGTTTCGCGATTGGAAGAAATCAACATCATTCAAGACTATGGTGGCGAGACGATGAAAGTGCTCGCGACCGCTTCGCTTGGTGAACAAGTGTGGCCCAGTATTCCGATTGTGTTGGCATTCTCGTTGCTAATTGGTGGGATGATTGGCTCGGCTTGGGCACTGCTTCGTTCTTTGACGGAACAGATTTTTGAGGATCCGAAAGAGATCAGGCAAGTTCTACAAGCGCCAGTGCTTGGTCAGATTCCGCTGCAGAAAAAGAAGATGGTCAAGACCGACCCGTCGCTCGTCGGCCTTGATCCCATGATCGGTGTTGTACACGATTCTGGTTCGAGATACGCCGAAGCATTCCGTGGTGTTCGTACGGCCGTTCACTTCAGTACGCAAAGTTCCGGTTGGAATGTTCTGCAGGTGACAAGTGCTTCTCCGGGTGACGGAAAGTCAACAACGGCGGCGAATCTGTCGGCCTCCTTCGCAAAAGCGAATCGTAAAGTGATTCTGATCGATGCGGATATGCGTCGTCCTTCCATCCACAAACTCATGGGGGCGCGTCTGGATTTAGGATTGTCGAATTACCTTCGTAACGAGGCCGACTGGGTCGATCTCGTGCAGAAGTCAGAGGTCAAAGATTTGGACGTCATTTCGGCTGGAAGCTTACCCAAAAATCCGGCCGAGCTGCTGACTTCTGGCGCGTTTGACGAACTCGTCGAACAACTTCGCCAACAGTACGACATCGTGATCATCGACTCGCCACCGTTACTGGCCGTATCGGACCCTTCGATTATCGCTCCGCGTGTTGATGGCGTCCTTTTGGTGATCCGAATGCGAGATAGAGTTCGCGTTGCTACCGAGCGTGCACGCAGTATTCTCAACGAAGTCGGCGCGAAATTATTGGGAGCGGTCGTCAATGGCCTCACGTCGAAAGAGCGAGGCTATGGATATGGCCCAGGGTACAAGTCGGGCTACAGCTATGGATATGGCTACAACGGAGCCGGCAGCTACTACGGACCGGATAAGAGTAAGCAGAAAAGGAAGTCTCCCGCCGTTTTGACGGATCATCTGGTGAATTCGGATGGCCAGTCCGTACACGGTTCGCAAGTCGACGAAGTCACGAACTTCTGATCCCGTCGGTGGTCGATTTTCCCGCCACGATTGGCGATTAGCAACTTGAAATGGCGTGCTGATGCGGCAGTTGTCTAAACTTGCGGCGGTTCTACTCGTCGCCTGCCTGCTCGTTCTTCCTTGGAATTTTGGCGGCGTTTTCGAGTACTCACTGTTCTGGTTGAGCGCCGCGACGCTCTTGTCAGTCGCCTTGTTCTTGACGTCCGAATGGTTGAAGTCAGGCAGACTTCCCGCGCTGCCGTCCTTGTCCACGTGCTTGATTTTGGCCGCCGGATTTGGGGCTTTTCAGGCAACGAATCTACCGCTTACTGTTTGTCAGGTTTTGGCGCCGGCCGCAACTCGTTTGCGAGAAGAGGCGGCCAGTGCTTACCAGTTGACGTCGTCCGATCTCGCGTCGAGTATCAGTTTCGTGCCAAGCGAAACTTGGGCAGACGTGGGCCGACTAATCATTGCGGCGGCCCTTTTGGCGTTTGCTGCGGGCGTGTTTGAAACCAGCCGCCAACGTTGGTGGTGCCTGGCAGCGTTTGTCGTCAACGGTTTTGCTTGGGCGCTATTCGGTATCGCCCAACGTCTAACGTGGAATGGCAAGCTCTATTGGATGATTGATTCTCCCAGCGGGGGATCATTTGCATCTTACGTTAACAGGAACAATGCTGCTGGCTATTTACTGATCATCTTCTTTCTGTTCCTAGGTTGGCTTAGCCAACGGCCTGGGAAGAATGCATTGATGTTGGTTCGAAATGGCAGCTTGCGACAACGTCTTGCGGCTTTGATTCACCTCGATGTTGGTTCATTGGCAATAGGGATGGTGACGCTACTGTTTCTACTGGCGGTTCTTTTGACATACTCGCGAGGAGCACTCGTCGGATTGGCGTTGGGCGGTCTCGCTTACTTCTTGGTTGTTTATCGGACCACGGGGCGGCTACCTTCGGTCGGTACGATTGCCATGCTCGCCATGGCGGCGCTGTTTGTTTGGTGGTGTCGCATGGACGAACGGGTTGGGGCTCGAATCCTTTCGATGACCGAGTCGGCGGAATTCGAAGGCATTCGTTTTCTTCATTGGCAAGACGATTGGGCGATGCTTAAAGAAGTCTGGATCGGCGGATGCGGAATTGGCAACTATCCGATTGCGAATCGTGTGTTTCAGACGGTCGAGTTGGGGCGTTGGTTCAAGTTTTCGGAAAATCAATATCTCGAAGCTGCTTTGGTGGGCGGCGTCCCCGGAATCGTGTTTTCGGTTGGGTTCCTCGTGTTGTTGGGATCGCTGCTTCGCAAGCTGCTGCGCGCAGAAAACAAAGCGACCGCCGTGGCCGCCATCGGCGTCATGACCAGTCAATTGGTCGCTGCGTTTTTTGATTTCGGACTCTATTTAGCAGCCAATTTTGGTTTGCTGGCCTTCGTGTGTGGCCTTTTTGCCGGAGAAGCGCGAACCGAAGCTGCCTGGGATGCTGCGCGAACAAGCACAGGCACGGCCGGGGCGAGATGGAAAGATCGAATCGGTTGGGCGGTTGTCCTCGTCGGATTGATGGGCTGTATTTCCATGTTCTATAGCCGCGGGCAACTGGAACGAGAGGCGCAGAAGTACCTGAAACGGTCGGTGGAAGCGGGCGAACAGCGGCGCTCGTTGTCGGAAATTGACCGTTCGATCAGCGCTGTTGAAAAGTCGCTTCAGCGATACCCGTCCAGTTGGTCGGGCCAGCAGCTATTGTCACAATTATGGATCGAGCGGAGCCAGACGCAGTTGTACGAATCGATCATCGACGGTGGTGCCGCAAGTGTAACAGCTTGGAATGCAACGCGCCTTAACTACCTGTTTATTCGCCTGGTCAGCCTCCAGGAAGATCAAAAAGCAGCGAGTACGCTTTTGAATGACCCTGCCATTCAGGACAACCTGCCAAGCGCACTGGCGGCCAGTAAGCGGGCCGCTCGGTTGAATCCGTTTGATGGCCGCAATGCGATTCAGACAGCGGTGTTAGAGGCTCTCTTATCTGGCCGCCACGAACATCTGATGCCGCTACTAGAACTAGGGTGTCGCTGGCGTCCGCAGAGCAGCTCGATCCATTTAGAAGCGGCCGGGCTGGCCCTATCGGTAGGGAATCGCGAGCGGGCCATGGAATGGATGACAGACAGCCTGCGCCTTTCAGGCGCGGCCGTCGACAAGCATTTCCGATTTGCAGCTGCCGCTCTCTCGCCGGCTGAATTTGCGAACTGCTTGGATGTCATGCGACCAGCGGCGATCGTTCGCTCATTGCTTGTCAGTAGCAATCGAGTGCCGATCGAATACAAAGCGAGTCTCATCGAGTCCGTTGTCTCCAAATTGGCGCCACGGGTCCCGACCAGTGATGGCGGTGGCGACTTGCCCTACCTGATTTCGAAGTTGACGTCTGAACTGGGAGATGTCGAGGCCACGATACAGCACTTGCGGGATGCCGTAGAGGCGAAACCGAGTTCGGCCGATTGGCGGTACGAATTGTCGAGGCATCTCTACGACTCGGGCGACAAGCTGGCGGCCATTCAGCAAGCGAAGCTGTGTGCTAAATTGGCCCCCTCCAAGAAACGCTACCAAGAGTGGCTGCAGAATCTCGAGCGTTCAACAAACGCCAGTGCACCTTCACAACGGTAGGTGGCGTGGCTACATTACGGCACGCGTATGCTGAGGGCACGCGACGCTGGACTTGCGCGTGGTTTAAAGGATTGAATGATCGCTCGTTCCGGCTCGGTGATCACGGCTGTTGTCCAAGAAACTTGACATCATGAACGAGTGGTACATGCGTCACCTAATGCTGATGGCTTTTTTTGCAATGTTCACGATGAGACCTGTTTGTAGCATCGCCGAAACCGTTGCTATCAAACCGCTTGGTAAAATCGGGCCCTGTACTGTCGCCGCCTGGAAACTGGATTGGCCAAAATGCAAGTATGAGGACGGCGTCCAGGAGGGGCACCTTTCCGTCGTTTCCCGAGAAGGAGAGAAGCGTTTTCGTGTGGACTATAACGTTGGGGGCATCGGGCCTGAGAAGGGAGGCATTGGCTGGCGCTTCCCGATCGCGAAACGGGAAGCGGCGACGCTAAGTTACGTCGTGCGATTCAGCCCGGATTTTGACTGGGTCAAGGGAGGGAAGTTGCCCGGATTGTCTGGCGGTCCGGAAAGTGTCACTGGCGGTCGTCCAGCCAATGGAACGAATGGCTTTTCATGTCGGCTTATGTGGAGGGCAGACGGCCGTGGTGAAGCGTATGTCTACCATCTGAACCAGAAAGGCAAATACGGAGATAGCATGCCCTTCCCTCAGGACTTCCGGTTCCCAACGAATGAAGATCTTACCGTCACGATGAAAATCGTGATGAACACGCCGGATCGTCGTGACGGCCAGCTCCATATCTTGATTGGATCTGCCGGTTCGTCCGCTGACAAGCTGGTCGTTAACCGCGACGATATCGAATGGAGGAGCGTTCCCGACCTCGGCGTGGACAGCGTGCTTTTTGAGACGTTTCATGGTGGGAGTAATTCAACGTGGGCACCTTCAAGAGATTGCTGGACGGAGTTTAGCTCAATCACCGTGGATGAATGACCATCCTCAGAACCAAAGCGGATTACACGATAAATGCGCCGGAGTTTGCGTGCCGTGCGTAATTTTGAATCAACGTGGCTGGCCGCAATCCTGGCTACTACTGTGTCGTCAGTGCGACCTTAATCGTGCCAGCAACGCGACTGCCCATCAGTTCGTAGCCTTTGACGGCTTCATCAAGCGGTAGCGTGTCGGTAAAGATCACGCTTGGATCGATGCGGCCACTTTCGACAATCGGCAGGAGTGTGTTCATATAGGCTGCGACGTTGACCACTCCTGTGTGGACGGTTAGGTTTTTGAACAGAGACGTCGAGTAAGGCTGATCGACTGGTGCGAACAGGTGCCCAAAGCCAAGGATGCTCAACTTGCCACCCGCATGAGCCATCGCAAGGCCTTGGTCAAGCGAGTCCTTGTTGCCCACAGAGTCAATAATTGACAGTCCGTAATGTGGATGCGGACGAAAAATTCGTTTGGTGTTTCAACCCGAAGCGTCGGCCTCAAAGTGCGTCGTTCGATGCGACCGAAGTGTCAACGAAAGAAACAGGGTGCGATGCCTTACGTTTTATCGAATCGGTGCAACGACCGGGTGTGAGGCTCGCTTATGCGATCGATATCGTGATGGTGAAGTTGCGTGAGCATGTTTCGAAAGGCGCGTTGGCTGGCTCTCGCCAGGTGAAGCAAATTCTGGGTTGGAGCAGGGGCAATTGGAAGTGGTGTCGGTTTTCGATAACATGCAGCTTCCGACCCGATCTACGGGCCCGTAGCTCAGTTGGTTAGAGCAGGGGACTCATAATCCCTTTGTCGGGGGTTCGAGTCCCTCCGGGCCTACTGATTTTGCGACACCTTGCGAAACCATGCAGTTTAATGCGGGTTTCGGGGTGTCG
>CAYZRS010000064.1:0-25986 GCA_964480915.1 uncultured Pirellulaceae bacterium
CTAGGCCCAGGGTTGGACCGGCGAGCTACGAGGCTTCCATCACGCGCTTTCCTGATCTGCGCCTCGAATCGGTACTTCCGAGGCTTCTGCGTCAAAAGACGGCCCCGATCTGGCCACCTTCTCTCGTGGTCCGCCAGGTCGTCACTCAGCGACTCGTGCAGCGCTTCGCGTTACGCGATTTTCGATTCGGGGAGGGAAATGACCGAATGGACTTTGACGATGGCGTGATCATCTGGAAACGTGTGAAACGACTGAATCGAGAGGCTAGTCGTTCGCGTTTCGGCGTAGATGTAGCTCAAGGCGCCCATTGCCATGCGACCGCTCGACTGGAACGTGTGTAGCAATCCTTGTTCGCAGCTCTTCTTGGCAAGTTCTTGTTGGAATGTCCAGAACAGATCAGCTTTGGTCTGTTCCAGCTGAAAACAGACTTGGTAAGAAACGCCACGACGGTAATCGAGTTGATGTTGCCGTTGCCCTTGCAAGCGGCGTCGAAACAGACGTCGGCCAACAGGCAGCGGATGATTGGCCGTGGAAGCCACTTCGGTTAGGTAAAGTGAGTCATCATACTTCCACGAGACGACATGGCCGGACGTGGTGATATCGATCCGCGCTTCGTACTTACCCCGTTCGACCGTTAGCGTCTTGCAGGATTCAAAGAGCTCCGGATGGAGCGCTCTTCCATACAAGCTGAATTGCAATTCGGCGACTTTAGGGCGAACAGAAAGCACGTGTGGATCCTTAAGAACATGGGTGAATTTCTAAAGTATAGTTCCTTCGCCAAATCGGAACAAACCAAGTTTGCAAATCGCGAATGATTGCACGGTTTGCCAAAATGTCACTTGACTCGGTCCCAAGTGTCGTTTGTCGAACAGGATTCGTTCAAGCAGAGATCGCGCCGACGATGAGGTCGTAGAGCGTGTGAGAACCGGCGGCGATACCGAAGCCGCGAAAGATGAAAATCGAAGCAAAGACGATTCCAGCGAAGAAGCGGAAGAGGAAACTGGTCACGTCGAACGGCTCGCCCACTCCGGTAAAAATTTGATAGTGTGCGGCAGCAAACAGCAGGCTGGAGATCGTCGCACCGCCGACAAGGCTGATCGCCTTCGATTCGCCGACCGTTTGCAGGCCTCGAGCAACCGTCGGAATGACGAGCAAGCGAAACAACACTTCTTCGTAAACCCCGGCACCCAGGTAGCCGACCGACTGAGACAGTCCGCCACCGGTGACAGGCGACGCGGGAGCAAAAGCGGCCGCTGGCTGAAGTTGGTGCATGATTCGCATGTAAAGAAAGCCAAAACCAACCAAGGCCAAGGCGAAGGCGGTAGTCTCCGTGGCCATCTTCAAGAGTGTGTCAGACGAGACTTGCCAGCGTTCACGTTGAACGTGATGCCAGGCGAGTAGCAGGCCGCAAGTCAGAACGGGTAGCAGGAAGTACTGTCCAAAACCGGTTTGATCGAGAAGATGACGCAGCCAGACATCGGCCCCATTCCGCATGGCAGTGGGCCCCAAGCAGCAGACGCCCGCTTCGTAGGCGACCAGCACTGGAATGACATACACGAAACTCGTTAAAGGTCTCGCCGAGTCCTCGAAATAGCCAAGCTCTTGAGGCATGATCTCTTCGCAGTGGGATGAAGCCTAACGGTAACGGGCAGCCTAACGGTAACGGGCCACACTCTCGCCGTGAGAATCGTTTCTTTGGATTCGCCCATCCCATGTTTCGACCGTATGAAGGCCGGGAGATGACTTTGAGAGGCCTCAGCGGCGCAATCGGTGAATTCAGCGCAAGAAAAAACCGGGCGAGCGGCGAGCGCTCACCCGGTGAATGTTGATTAACGACTCGGACCGTTAGTTACCGAACAGCTCGCTGATGTCCGAAGGAACACCATCGTTAGCCGCAACGAGGTAAGCGAACGTAATCGAGTCAATCGTGTCGTCAATGAAGCCGACACTACCGTCCATGCCGCTACAAACGACACCGCCAGTGTGTACTGAACGAGGGGCCGCACCAACGAAGGTTCCGCTCTGTGTCCAGCCGCGTGCGGGCATGCCGATTTGCTCGAAATACGGTTCGGTGGTCGTGATACCAATGACGACATCCGCGTAGTTCTGCGTGTTAGGCAACGCCGAGTCGGGACCGAAATTCGGGTCAGGAATATAACGACCGCCACTACTTACGGGGTGCCAGTCCAAAGCGACTGCAGAAGCACCGGGGAACGCTAATGCCCAAGCACCACGCGAATCATACTCGCGTTCTGATGTTCGTACTTCGGTAATACCCAAGGTCTTCGAAAGGCCATCTTTGATCTTACCGATCTTTTGCCCTTTCCGCTGACCAAGCTTGTAACCACCCAGTCCGCCAGGACGGTTCTTAAAGTGATCGATGTGAACCGGGCTGGTGTAGGCAACAATATTCGTTTTCGCGAAACCGCCTGGTGAATCGCCAAATCCATTAGCAGCACTGGTGCCGTCATAGTTGGCATGATTTGCAGTTCCGGAACTCGGACAAACGAGCGTACCGATCTGCACCGAGGCAGGCGTGTCGCCACCGTTGTAGTTTGGAGATTCGTGTTGCTTCTGAACTGCAAAATTGAAGTCGAACGAGTCGTACAGTGCCTGTTCTTCCATGAACGGCAAAACACTCACGAGCCAACTGTAGTTGATGCCCTGCTTGCCGAAGATGTCCCAGCAGCCGTTTTGGGCAGCCTGAATTCCGAACGATGCATCGGTACCGACCGTATCACACGCGGCCACACCCGAAGCTTCTTTTGTGTTGTTCAGCCAAGCTGCCGCCGGTAGCGCCCCGTAAGCCGATTCAAAGTTAAGAACCGCCAACATGCCTTGGCGGACTTGGTTGACGCATTGGATTCGGCGAGCCGCTTCGCGAGCCGAGTTTACAGCAGGTAATAAAAGGGCAACGAGAATTGCGATAATCGCAATCACAACAAGAAGTTCAACTAGCGTAAAACCGCTAGAAGCCTTTTGGTTCTTGAGCCGCATCAACATTCCGTCCTCCGTAGGTAGACAAATTTTATGAGAAAATGAAAACGGCCAAACCGCTACACCACCGGTTTGGTCACGGAAAAACGATGGCCCAGTAACGTTTCCCCTTTAGCTTCTTCGCCAACTGGATTTTATAACACAACCGACGTGCTCCGTCCAGTGTTTGCGCTGCCAGATCAAGCGATCGAAACATCCCCAATAGGGGTATTTGTCGAGAGAAACGTCGGTTTCTCGGGTCCGCTAAGATGCCGGCAGTTCTGCATAATCATCCAATTTGCCCAGTCGGAGATCATGGAAATCGCGAATCTTGAGTCAACTATTAGTATCGGCAGGCGGGACACTTGCAATTCAATCTGTTCGTAATCTCACTCAAACCGCCAGCGGCCGTCGCTTTTTTATTCTGTTCGGTTTCCCCTCTTCGTAGACGCTTGTTGACGCCGTGTCGGGTCACGATACTGCCCTCATGAATTTATTCGAAGTCAGCGAACAGCAAAACTTAGCTCGTGCCAAGCCTTTGGCAGCCCGCATGCGCCCGGCAAGCTTGCAGGAATTTGCCGGCCAGCAACAGTTCTTAGGCGAAGGGAAGTTGTTGCGGAGGCTGCTGGAGGCCGATCGTTTGGGCTCGGTAATTTTTTATGGTCCGCCGGGGACCGGAAAGACCACTTTGGCGCGGCTGTTGGCCCAAGCGTCTCGAGCCAAGTTTTGCCAACTAAGCGCCGTCACAAGCGGTGTCAAAGATCTTCGGCAGGTCCTCGAAGCAGCCAGGGACGACTTGGCCGCAGAAGGAGCACGCACGCTGCTGTTTGTCGACGAGATTCATCGCTTTAGTAAATCGCAACAAGATGTGCTCTTGCACGACGTCGAAGATGGCGTCGTCTCGCTGGTCGGCGCCACGACTTCCAACCCATTTTTCGCTGTCAATCGAGCGCTGATCAGTCGCAGCCAAGTGTTTCAATTCGAGCCGCTCACCGAATCAGAAGTTGAGGGCCTGCTGGCACGGGCGCTCGCTGATAAAGTTCGCGGCTTGGGGGATACGCCGACAGAAGTCGAACCGCACGCCTTGGTCACCTTGGCGCGACTGACCGATGGCGATGCGAGACGGGCGCTCAATGCGCTCGAGGTGGCCGTCCTCTCGTGCACCGACCGACCCGTTCGCATCACGCCGGAGCTCCTGGCCGAATCGATTCAGAAGCGTGCGATCGACTACGACGCGACCGGCGATGCGCACTACGATCTGGCAAGTGCACTCATTAAGAGCATCCGAGGCAGCGATCCCGACGCCGCGGTCTATTGGCTGGCCAAGATGCTCGAAGGAGGCGAGGACGTTCGTTTCTTGGCCCGACGTCTGGTGATCCTGGCGAGCGAGGATGTGGGCAATGCCGATCCGCACGCATTGACGTTGTCGATATCATGCATGCAGGCGTGTGAATTCGTCGGCCTGCCCGAATGCGAATTTGCTCTGTCGCAAACGGTGACCTATCTGGCCTGCGCGCCGAAATCGAATGCCGCGACGCGAGCCATCGGCGCCGCGAGAACCGACGTGCGCGACGGTGCGATTGTGCCAGTACCACGCCACCTGCGTGACAAGCACTATTCCGGCGCAGCAGCGCTGGGGCACGGCGAAGATTATCAGTATTCCCACAACGCTCCGGAGGGGATTGCTGCTCAGGACTACTTAGGCGTCGAGCGTTGCTACTACGAACCGGTCGATCGGGGGTTCGAAGCCGAGTTGCGCCAGCGATTGGAACGCATTCGAGCCAAACTCAAAAATGACGCACCTGACGCACGCTAGCGTCCCCGCAGGCTGTCGCCCTTTGTGGGACTTTGCTCTGGCAACTTCCCGCGGCATTTCCTACGATCCCGCCGCGTTTGATACCGACTCGTAATAAGTCATTTGCCAGCGGAGTGCAGTGTATGAACACGATCAAGACAATAGTGGTCGTCGCCACCTTATTGGGAGTGGGCTACGGCGCTCACGTCGTGTTGAATAAACCGATCCCGAATCGATTTTCCAATGAAGGTGGTGTGTGGAATAACTCGCAGACGACAACACCGCAGCTCGATTTTTCAGAAATGGACAACTCACGCCCCGAAATTAGTTTGCCAGAACTTCAGCCGACGCCGCTCGAATCGGTCCGTTCGCCTGTCGCCGATTTGAATAGCACGGCCTCAGACGCTCTGTCCCAATCCATGAACGGGCCGGTCAACGACGGGACTCAGACAACGTCACTGGCCGAATTTCGTCGTCAGGCAGCGGCAACAGCGAATGACATGGCGACCGATGTGCTAGAGCGAGCCAGCGAAGTCGCAGCTCCGGTCTTCGAGTCGGTCCGTTCGGCGACCGACCAAGCGGTGCAGCAACTTCAGGCCGTACCCGGAGCATCGCAAAACGCGCTCGCCTCGGTGAACATGCCGTCGGCCGGTTATGTGGCAGACGGTGTTTTGCCGCCACTTGCGTCGCGGATGACTTCGCCTTTCGAAGAGACCATGGTTGCGGCGGACGAGAGTATTGCTTCGGGTCAATATGCGAGTGCTCTGTTGTCACTATCCAAATACTATCGCGACCCCAACCTACCGGCTTCGGATCGAGGTCGGATGATTTCGCTTTTGGATCAACTGGCCGGTTCCGCGATCTATTCCCACGATTTTCAATTGCAGGCGGCGCATGTCGTTGCTGCTGGCGAGAGCCTCAACACCGTTGCCGCCCGTTATGGGCTGAGCCCCGAGTTCTTGTCGCGTGTGAATGGGTTAGTGCCGACGGCCCCACTTGCGCCGGGCACTCAACTCAAAGTGGTCCAGGGTCCATTCCGCGCCGAGATTAGCCTTTCGGCACGCGAGATTACCCTGTTCCTCGGCCAGTATTACGCGGGTCGGTTCAGTTGTGCCATCGGTCGCGACCTGCCTGCTCAGGTGACATCGCTCGAAGTGGTCCGCGTGGAAGGTCCGCGTCCATATGTTGATTATCGGACCGGTGAGCAAATTGCGGCGGGCGATGTTAAGAATCCTTACGGCAATCGTTGGATTGAATTACAGTCATCGGCTATGCCGGGAACAGCCGGTCTGGGGATTCACGCCTATGGTGCGGAGGTCGAGGCGTCTGATACTCGCGGGTGTATTAGTGTGAGCGATTCCGAGGCCAGTGACTTGGCTGTTATTCTTGCGCCGGGCAGTCGCATCACGATGGTGCCGTAACTTCGGCCCGGCACGTGAGGGCCACGATATTCGCTGTGTTGGTAAGTCGTTGCTGTCTTGCGTATTTGACAGATCACTCGGAAAGAGAGACGATGCTGTCTCTTGTCGGATCTTTCCCGTCGGCAAGGTCCGTGCGGAATTCTCCTCGCAAGTGAGCCGTTCTTGTCCATCAAGCCATCCGAAACCTCCGATCAGGCAGCCAAGACCGAAGGCAATTTGTTCGATGGTTACGACGTCGGTCCCCATTACGACGAGATGTTTACGGCCGATGGCCGGCCACGGCCCGAGTGTGCGACGCTTTGGGAGCGGTTCCATTCTTTGCCGATGAACGAATTGCGTCATCGTCAGCAAACGGCCGATCGTTCGATGCTGCAAATGGGCATCACGTTCAATGTCTATAAGGACGGGAAGGGCAGTGAGCGGATCTTTCCGTTCGACATCATTCCGCGCATCGTCAGCAGCCAAGAATGGGCTTGGGTCGAAAGTGGTCTGCAGCAGCGGATCGTTGCCCTGAATCATTTCGTGGCCGATATCTATGGCGAGCAACGCATCTTGCGTGAATCGGCCATTCCGACCGATGTGATTCAAACGGCAAAGTCATTTCGTCCTCAATGCGTTGGGCTCAAACCGCCGAAAGGGATCTGGTGCCATATCACGGGCACCGATCTTGTCCGAGATGACCAGGGTCAGTTGTGTGTCCTTGAAGACAATTTGCGCTGTCCCTCCGGTGTTTCGTATGTGTTGCAGAATCGTCAGTTGATGAAGCAGACTTTCCCCCGACTCTTTCAGTCGGCGTCGGTGATGCCGGTCGATGATTATCCGAGTCGGCTGCTGGAAGCGCTGCAGTACACGATGAACGATCAGACGAGCCGCCCGAAAGTTGCGCTCCTATCGCCCGGCAGTTACAACTCGGCCTATTTCGAACATTCGTTTTTGGCTCAGCAAATGGGCATCGACTTAGTCGAAGGTCGTGATCTCGAGGTATCGGACGGCGTCGTTTACGTGCGGACGACGAAAGGGTTTGAGCGGGTCGATGTGCTCTACCGTCGCATCGATGACGATTTCCTCGATCCGCACGCGTTTCGCGAAGATTCACTCGTTGGTGTTCCGGGCATCATGGAGGCTTATCGCAATGGCACGGTTGCCTTGGCGAACGCGCCTGGTACCGGGATCGCTGACGACAAGATGGTCTACGCGTATGTGCCTGAGATCATCCGCTTCTATTTGGGTGAAGAGCCGATTGTCCCCAACGTTCCGACGTTCGTTTGTGTCGATGCGAAGCAGCGGCAGCATGTGCTGCAGAACTTAGCGACGATGGTCACGAAACCGGTGAATGAGTCGGGCGGCTATGGGTTGGTGATTGGTCCCGAGGCAACCAAATCGGAGCTTGCCGAATTGGCGGACCGGATTAAACACGATCCGCGAAACTACATCGCTCAGCCGATCGTCAATTTGTCTCGGGTACCGACCATCGCGGGCGATTCGATGCAAGGTCGCCATGTCGATTTGCGGCCGTTCATCGTCTACGGCCGTGAGGTATACGTCTTGCCGGGTGGGTTAACACGCGTCGCATTGAATAAGGGATCGCTGGTGGTTAATTCTTCGCAGGGTGGCGGTAGCAAAGATACTTGGGTGGTGCCGTAGTGGTAACGAATCATGCTTAGTCGAGTTGCCGAATCGATTTATTGGATGGGGCGCTACATTGAACGAGCCGAGAATGTGGCTCGATTCATCTCGGTGAACCTCAACCTCAGCCTCGACATGCCCGGGCGTGCCCAGGAGCAATGGTGGCCCCTGATCGTGACTTCGGGCGATGATCAGCAATTCCTCCAAGGAAAGTCGGAGTACTCGCGCGAGTCGGTCATCGATTTCTTGACGTTTGATGAAGACAATCCGAATTCAATTGTCAGCTGTCTCAAGATGGCCAGGCACAATGCGCGGAGTGTACGTGAGATCATTTCGGGCGAGATGTGGGAGCATCTCAACAAGTTCTATTTGATGGTTGAGGATAGTGGTGGGTTAGCTTCGGTGCTCGACTCGCCGCACGAATTTTTTCACCAAGTGAATTTGCTCGGTCAGCAATTTTTAGGCGTGGCCGATGCGACGATGACTCATGGTGAAGCATGGCATTTTCTGCAGTTGGGAACGATGATCGAGCGAGCCGACAAGACCTCGCGGATCGTCGACGTGAAGTACTTCATCTTGCTTCCCGATCCCGAAGATGTGGGTACCGTGTACGATGATGTGCAGTGGTTTTCCTTGTTGAGATCAGCCAGCGCTCTGGAGATGTACCGGCAGCGACACGGTGGGATCAATCCGTCCAATGTCGTTCGCTTCCTGGTGCTTGATCGGGAGTTTCCGCGAGCCATTTTGCATTGCCTGACGCGAGGGGATGAGTCACTGCATGCCATTTCGAATACGCCTTCTGGCGATTTTCATAATTTGGCCGAACAGCGAATGGGCCAGTTGCGTTCCCAGTTGGCCTATGTTCGTGGCGATGAGATCGTCGCGGGCGGGTTACATGAATTTATCGACCGCTTACAGAAGCAACTGAATCTTGTCGGCGATGCCGTGCACGCCACTTTTTTTGCGAAGCAACCGATGGCAAACTACAAGGTGCAGAGTATCAGCGTTCAATAGTCGCCGACCTAAGGGAGTGTATTCGGAATGACGTTTTGTTTGGGTATCAAAGTCAAGGATGGCTTGGTCGCATTCGCCGACAGCCGTGTCACCACCGGCAGTGAGTGCATTACCGCCAAGAAGATCAGGACCTATGGCGATGAAGACTGGGCCATGTTCGTGATGGCATCCGGTTTGCGTTCCGTTCGCGATAAGGCGGTTGCCTATTTCGAAGAAGCGATTTCAGAACTCGAACAGCCGCTGAGCCGCATGTTCAAAATGGTCAATTTGTTCGGCGATCAAATCCGCCGAGTCGCCATCGAAGATAAGCAGGCGTTGGCAACTTCCGGTTTTCAGTTCAATACGCACGCGCTCGTCGGTGGCCAAATGCCTGGCGACGATGAGCATCACCTTTACCTGGTTTACCCGGAAGGCAACTGGGTCGAGATCGGGGAGGAGACGCCCTACCATATCATTGGGGCCTCTGGTTACGGTAAGCCGGTACTCGACCGTACACTGAAGTTCGACGATTCGATGCGCTATGCCGCCAAAGTGGGCGCCTTGGCATTTGATTCGACCAGGATTAGTGCCGCCGATGTCGACTATCCGCTCGATGTGGCGATGTGCGCAAAGAATACGTTTACGATAACTGCCGAGCAGTACCAGAAAGGTGATTTGCTAGAGATGTCGAATTGGTGGCAGGATAACTTGCGGAACTCCGTTCGCAGCTTATCGATCGATCAATTTGATTCTCTCCTAAAAAAATTGCCGCCTGCTTCTGTGCCGGTAACTGCCCGCGAAGGGACTTAGCGTGATGAGATTTCAAGTCAGGCATTCGACGGTGTACACGTTTTCCCGTGAAGTCTTTCTTGAACCGCACTTGGTCCGTCTCCAACCACGGACCGATGGAGCACAAACGCTCGTCGAGTTCGATTTGCAGTTGTCGCCTCAGCCGCAGGGAGTCTCGGCCTTCTTGGATGCCGAAGGCAACACGATCACCAGCGCTTGGTTCGGCGGATTGACAGAACAACTGCAGGTCGAAACGAAGGTGGTCGTCGATGTGCATCGCCGAAATCCGTTCGATTTTCTACTCAACGACGTCAATGGCGAACTCCCGGTGCGGTATGGACGCGAACTGCAACCGTTGCTGGTTTCGGCGCGTCAGCGTGCCGCGATTCCGAAACGAACCGATCCGGTGCGCGAGTTGGCGGCCGATCTGCTGCGCAGTTCCGGGCGCAAGCTGCCCAAATTCTTGATGTCGCTGTGCAACAAGATCTACGACGATTGGCGCACGATTCATCGTGATGAAGGCGAGCCTTGGCCGCCAGAACAAACGTTCGAGCGACAGAGCGGTTCCTGTCGCGACCTGGCTTGGTTGTACATCGACGCGTGCCGTTCGGTCGGACTGGCGGCTCGTTTTGTCAGCGGCTACCAAGAAGGGGACGAAGAACAGCATCGTCGAGAGCTGCATGCTTGGTGCGAAGTTTACATTCCGGGTGCCGGTTGGCGAGGCTTCGATCCGACGCACGGGCTGGGCGTCTCGGATCGGCATGTCGCGGTGGCGGCTTCCGTATTGCCGAGCCTGGCAACGCCGGTCGACGGGCGTTTTCGCGGTTCGGGGGTTACCTCGACACTGAGTTACGAGATAGATTTGCAGGTCAATCAACTCTCGCCCGCGTCCGAGGCATAGCCTGACGCCTGCCGAGAGTTCGCTTCGAGAAAACTATCGCGTGAGGAGTTCCCGTTGTTCGACCGAGACCAGTTGATAGAAGTTGTGCGCAGTAAAGCGCTGGAGTTTGGCCAATTCACGTTGGCGTCTGGAAAGACCGCCAACTACTATTTGGACTGTCGTCGGGTGACGCTCGACTCGCACGGTTCGAAACTCATCGCCGCCGGTATGCTCGATCTGATCGGCGACGCCTGGCCCGATGCTGTGGGAGGCATGGCGGTCGGGGCCGTACCGATCACCGCCGCCATTTTGGCTCAAGCGGGTCACGAGGATCGCGACTTGCGTGGATTTTTCGTGCGCAAGGAAGCCAAAGGGCATGGCAAAGGGAATCAAATCGAAGGGCCCGTTGCCGCCGGTGACCGAGTCGTCATTGTGGAGGATGTGGTCACGACCGGTGGGAGTTCCATTCGGGCGATCAAACAGTGCGAGGAATTCGGCTTGAAGATCGAAGGCGTGTTGGCCATTATCGATCGGTTGGCAGGTGGATCGGAAGCCTTTGCTGAGGCCGGTTATTCGTTGCGCTCCTTATTGACGACGGACGACTTGGGGCTCAGCGACGCTTAGTCCCGCTGGGATCCTCGCCCCGATGAAGCGGCCTTCGGCCATTTCGATCGTTGCCCTTGTCCGTTTTTTGCCCAGCCAAGACCAGGCAGAGGACCGACCGCAACGGAGCTAGCAAGTTCGCTTGAGTTCTTCCTGCCAAAGCGCCGATAACCGATCGTGGTACCTACTTCGCCGGAAGAACCATGGAATCGACGCTCCATCGACAATTAAAAGATGAATACGCTGACGAGACTTCAGAGATCGAAGTCCCGTTTGGCAAGTATCGAATTGATGTCGTGCGCGATGGTCAGTTGATCGAAATTCAGCAAGCATCGCTCTCGTCCATTCGTGACAAAATTGGCAAGCTTGTAAAGAAGCACCCGGTACTCGTCGTCAAACCGATCATTGTGCGGCGGCAATTGGTCAAACTGAAAAGCAAAGAGGGCAAAGAGGTCGAGCGCCGTTTGAGTCCCAAGCGGGGGAAATTGTGGGATCTGTTTGATGAGCTTGTTTACTTCACCCGCGTTTTTCCGCATCGCAATCTGTCGCTGGAAGTGCCGCTGATTGACATTGAGGAGTACCGATACCCGGGGCATGGTCGCCGCCGCCGTTGGCGCAAGCGAGATCATGTGGTGCAAGATCGTAAGTTGGTTGCGATTCACGAAACGTACACCTTCGACGGCCCCAAGGATTTCTGTCGACTTTTGCCCAAGAGTTTGCCATCCCCTTTTCACACCGGACAACTGGCCGAGGCAATCGGCGTTGATCGTTGGGTCGCTCAGCGGATTGCCTATTGCTTCCGCCATATGGAAGTCGCCAATCAAGTTGGCAAGAAGGGCAACGCATGGCTGTACGAGTTGACTTCGAAGCCCGGCATCAAGAAGCGGGTACGACGTAAGAAGCTGAAAATTCTCTCGGCCTAACTACAAACAAATACAAAAAAAGCCTCCTCAAAATTGAGGAGGCTGATTGATTTTGTAGCAACCGTTAAGCGTTCGCTTTCGCCGCTTTTGCTTCTCGCAGTCCGCGGCTTAAGATGTCTCGCAACATGGGCGAGAAGTCTTCGTACTTGCTTTCATCGGGTGCGCTTTTGGCGTACTGATAAATCGCATCACGCGGCTTCTGGCCAAGCGAGATGAGCGTCGAACAAACGGTACCGCTCTCTTTGTCACGCATGACCATGCTTGGTCGGCCCGGTGGCGAAGGAGCACGGGCAAAGACCTTGCTGGCGATGGCCAGGAACTTCACTGGTGAATCGAGCGTTTGCAGTGTCAGCAGTCGCTTGGCCATTTGGACGCGTTCATCACGCGGATCGTTCAAGTCGCGATCGGAAACGATATTCAGACCCTCTTCCAACTCGACTGCGTTGATGTCGTCACCCGCGTGCACGACCCAGCCGCCTTCGGCGTCGGCCGCCACGAAATTAGCCCCCGTGTACTTGTTGGCCATGACCTCTTCCAGGCACAAATCGACCGCTTCGCGAGCCGACCCAGTACGGAGCATATCTTTGACAAGCAGGCCACGTGAGCGGGAAATGAAGGCTGGAATGACCTTTCGCCGGGGCGTCACCGCGACGAAAAGACCGTTTTGATTCACGCCTAGCCACGTTCCACTGGAATCTTCGTCATTCGCGCAGAGGATGCGTGGTTTCCCCGATTGGATCGAAGGGGACCCGGTCAAACGCTCGTAGTTCTCTTCGCGGTTCGCCGCGACGAGGACGGGAGCTTCCGGAACGAGACGGTACTGAATTGCTATTAAACTCATGCTATGTAATGATTTGCGTCGATTGTGTTTTTATTAATTGAAGGTCGAGTTAGAACTTAACCCGGCATTTTGGCCCTCAACACCCCTAACGTGAAGATTTCACGGAGAATTATCGGCCCCGGACTGCAGTTATTCTACGTGCGTGGTTCGGGCAAAGTAGTAAATCGAATTGCCTGAATGGACCATTTACGGCCGATGTGAAGATGGGCAAATCAAAAGTTTCAAAAAGGGCCGGCTTTTGCCGTGCTCAGTGACCCCAGGAGGGATGATTTTGAACCGGATACCGGAACGCAGTCGAGTGAAAGCAAGCGACACTTGGGATCTTGCCAGCCTTTTTCCGACCGATGACGCTTGGGAAACAGCTTTCAAGAAACTTCAGCGTGACGTTAAAAAGTACGACAAATTCCGCGGTCAGCTGAGCGCCAGTCCGAAGTCGGTGGCCGACTGTTTGAAATTTGATTCGAAGTTAGATCTGTTGGCCGAACGGCTGGGAATCTACGCGTTTCTCAAGACAAGCGAAGATCAATCGAACAGCGACTATCAGAGAATGTTGGGCCGCTTTCAAAGTGTGGCTGCGAAAGCGAGCGAATCGGCCAGTTTCATCCGGCCAGAACTACTGGCGATTCCCGCCACGAAGATGAAGAAATTTCTGGCCTCGCAAGAATTGGCCCACTTTCGGCTGCTGATCGAGCGCATCGTGCGCTACAAGCCCCACACGCTGACGAAGCGTGAAGAGGAACTCATCGCGATGCAGTCCGAGATGGCATCGACGGCCGGCAAAACGTTCCGGCAACTGCTCGATTCAGACATGAAGTTCGGGTCGCTCAAGAATGAGAAAGGAGAAATGGTTGAATTGACCAATTCGACCTTGTCTCAATTCCTCTACTCGCCGCGCCGATCGGTCCGTCAGAAAGCATTCCACCAGTTCTACGATCAGTTTGCCGCTCACGAAAATACCCTGTCAGCCACCTTGGCCGGTGCGGTGCAAAAAGACGTTTACTACGCTCGAGTCCGAGGTCATAACAGCGCACTGGACGCGGCGCTGTTTCCTGACCGGGTTCCACGGTCGGTTTACGACAACCTCATCAAAGAGGTACGCCATCACTTGCCGGCGCTCTACCGCTACTACGATCTGCGGCGCCGCAAGATGAAACTGAAAGAGATTCATCACTACGACACCTATGTGCCGATTTTGTCCGGTTTGAGTTCGAAACGGACCTGGAAGCAGGCGGTGAAGTTGGTGATTGATTCCTTGGCGCCGCTGGGTGACGAATATTGTCAAACGTTGAGTGCCGGGCTGAATGGTCGTTGGTGTGACCGGTACCCGAACCGCGGCAAGCAGAGCGGTGCCTTCAGCTGCGGTTCCTTTAAGGGCGACCCCTACATCTTGATGAACTACAAGCCGGAAGTGCTGGATGACATGTTCACGCTGGCCCATGAGGCAGGTCATTCGATGCACTCGCACTATTCGGCCAAGCACCAACCGTTTGAATACTACAACTACACGATCTTCGTTGCTGAAGTGGCCAGTACGTTCAACGAACAGTTGCTTAGCCACCATCTGATGGAACAGGCGAAAGACAAAAAGGAACGCGTCTACCTCATCAACCGTGACATTGACGCCATTCGGGGAACGATCATTCGGCAAACGATGTTCGCCGAGTTCGAGAAGTTGATTCACGCACGAGTCGAACAGGGGGAACCGCTCACCGTAGCGGCGCTCAAAGAGACGTATGGCGGGCTGCTGAAGGATTACTTCGGCCCCGATTTCACGATCGACGAATGTCTCGAACTAGAAGGGATGCGGATTCCTCACTTCTACCGTGCTTTCTACGTCTACAAGTATGCCACCGGCTTGTCGGCCGCGATTGCGCTCAGCCGTCGCGTGTTGTCGGGCGGTCCGACCGAGCTGAATGACTACCTCAATTTCCTGAAAGGTGGCTGCTCGAAGTTTCCGCTGGATCTACTGCGCGATGCGGGTGTCGACATGGAAAAACCGCAGCCGGTAAAAACGGCGCTGCAGCATTTCGAGTCGCTCGTCAACGAATTGGACGAGCTGATCTAAACCACCGCCTGGCCGCTGTATCGTCCAGGCGACTTACCGTTTGATGGGCTCAATCCAAAGGAGCGGATTGCCGGCCTCATCGACGCGAAGTTCACTTTTGAGTTTGGCTTGAAACAAGAGATTGGTGACGATCTTCTTGTAAAATGTCTTCCGCAGCGGGAAAGAGACGGCTGAAGTTGCCGGGTCGATGTCGTGGCGCGCCATCCCGTTGTGATCGAACAGGAATGGGATTTCCAGTCGTCCTTGCAGTGCCGTGAGCGCTTCAGCGAGTGGGGTGTCGTTAATCTCTACCTCTAAGAAGTCGAGCATCTTCGGCGCCAGTTTGTGAATACGAACCTCGGTCGGCCAACCGACCGGCCAGGTCTCGTCGGCATCTTGGACTCGCCGGATTTCCAAGGCCACATCGGTGGCATGGGTTCCGGTCCTGGTGGGGACCAGTACCAGACCGGCAGGGCGAAGCGCGGCGGCCAAGGCGGTACCACGGGTCAGCCCCGACAGTTCGTCCAGAACTTCTTCTGCCGGCAACCGGGTCGGCGACTTCAGTGGAATGTCCAGATCGAAACGGACCGCTTCGACAAATCGTTGCATGGACAGTCCCAACGTCGATCGTTCGATGGGCCGTTTCAGACTCTTGTGCACATAAAGCAACTGTTCGGCCGTCATTCCGAAGGCGTGGACGTCACGATCACCCGCGGCATGATTGGCCACATCGGCCAGCCAATCGTTCAGCTGTTTGATTTCGAATCGGGAAAATTGAGCGCCAGGAACGGTCAATCGATTTTTGATCACGATCGCCCGCACTTGGAATACCTCGCCACCCGCCTCCCGAGACGACTCGATCGACGGTTGTCCGATTTTCGAATCGTGTCGCAATCTGAGTCGATCGATGTTGGCTGTTTGCAGCGAACGCATCCAATCGTGAGCCGCTGTCGGTGCAGTGCCGGCAGGCAAGATGACTTCTAGCTCGACGCGTTCTGCGCAGCAGTTGACGCTCAGGAAAATCACCAGCACCAGTGCCGACACCCCGCGCATGTGGCGATCAAAAAAGCGGCCCGAGAATGGGGGGGTGATTTGGCTGTGGTTCGTCATGATTCTATTCTAGGCCCCAGTCTCTGTAGTCCGCTTGCTTAAGGTCGGAAACGCCGCGAAAATGGCCGGCTGTCCAATTCAGTTCGCACCTTTGTAGGGAATAGTCATGTCTCGTCCAGTCACACTCTTTACTGGCCAATGGGCCGATCTTTCGATTGACGACCTCAGCCGCATGGTGGCCGATTTCGGATACCACGGTGTCGAATTGGCCTGTTGGGGCGACCATTTCGAAGTCGACAAGGCGATTGCCGACGATGGATATTGCAGCCGAAAACGAGAGATGCTGGCGAGCCACGATCTGCAGTGCCACGCGATTAGCGCTCACTTGGTCGGCCAAGCGGTCTGTGACAACATCGACGAACGTCATCAGGCGATCGTACCCGACTATGTGTGGGGTGACGGCGACCCGGCTGGTGTTAACCAACGGGCCGCGGAAGAGTTAAAGAACACGGCGCGCGCAGCTCAGGCGTTCGATGTAGAAGTCGTCAATGGTTTTACCGGCAGCAGTATCTGGCATCTGAACTATTCGTTCCCGCCCGTCCCTGAATCGATGATCGAAGCCGGCTTTCAGCAGTTTGCCGATCGCTTCAATCCGATCTTGGATGTGTTTGGTGAGTGTGGTGTTCGTTTTGCACTGGAAGTCCATCCGACCGAGATCGCCTTTGATATCTATACGGCGGAGCGAGCGCTGAAGGCGCTCGATCATCGAGAAGAATTCGGCTTTAATTTTGATCCCAGCCATCTGCTCTGGCAGGGCATCGATCCGGTCGAATTCATTCGCGCCTTTCCAGATCGCATCTATCACGTCCACATCAAGGATGCAATCACGACGCTCAATGGGAAAAGCGGCATCTTGGCCAGTCACCAAAACTTCGGGGATCCACGGCGCGGTTGGGACTTTCGTTCACCCGGTCGCGGCGGCGTGAATTTCGAAGAGATCATCCGGGCACTGAACGTCGTCGGCTATCAAGGGCCGCTTTCGGTCGAATGGGAAGACTGTGGCATGGAGCGCGAATTCGGCGCTCGAGAAGCGTGCAATTTCGTCAAACAACTCGATTTCGCACCCAGCAACGTGCAATTCGATGCGGCCTTCGCCGATTGATGTCCGTCGATTCACCGAAGTATTGACCGAAGAGAAGCGGCGGGTTTTGCCCGTCGCTTTTTCGTGGTGTGAGCGCATTGGCGTTGATAGCATCCATCCCAGCGGTTGCCGATTCTGGCCTGTTTTCGAAGAGACCTCCGGAATATTGTCGACAATTGATATACAGGTATCACGGCCCGCGTCCGGGGCAGCGATACGTGAAGGCCGACTTCGCGCCCTGTCTTGGTGACGCTGCCATGGTTCGTGGTGTGCCATGCTCCGTTTCGTCTGCCCGAGTGCGAATCATGCGTTTCCTCAAATTTCAACGCTGGATGGTGTTGCTGGCGTTGGCCGGCGCGACCACTGGGGTTTGGCAGGCGGAGGCGGATGAAGCCAGCGCGGTCGAGCTCACTCCGATCGCCGAAAGTCGCGCCGCCTATCAGCGGGCTTTAGAAGATCTGGCCGATGCCTGCATCGAAGCAGGGGAGCCGCGGGCTGCGGAAATGGTCCGGGCGTTGGTCAGCAGTCCGGTACGGGGCAAACAGCGGATTTACTTGCCGCCCGTTTTGAGCCAATCGGTCGACGCCTTGGCTCAGATCAAAAAGCAAGAATTGCGTCGTCAGTTGCAAGTCGCGCGACGCAAATTCGCCGATCAGCTTTGGCTGCACGTCGATGCAAATCGCGAACTCCCAAATGTCACCGAAACGTATCAGCTCGCCCACGAAGCGGCCTTCGTCGATCCGACTCAACCGGAAGCGAAGCGAGTCGTCGCGGCTGGCTATTCCAGTCGCCGCGAAGGAGTCGCTCGGCCGGCCAGATCGCGACACAAAGAATATGGTTGGCTGGCCGGATCGTACTGGCGAGTCAAAACGGACCATTTCCTGATCGTCACGAACCACAGCGCTCGGGCTGCGACCGATGCGGCGCAGGTGTTGGAAGAAACTTACAGCGTGTGGCGGCAGCTGTTTGCCTCTTTATGGCTGAGTCCCGAAACGTTGCGGCGGGTGATTGATGGGGCTCAGTTACCCACCAATCGACGACACCACAAAGTGGTGTTGTTTGCCGATCGCGCGGAATACTTGCGGCGGCTAAAACAGGCCGAGCCGAACGTCGCCTTGTCGACCGGTATGTATCGAGACGTGGCCAGCACTTCGTATTTCTATATGGATACGCCGCTGCGGACCGATACTTGGCGACACGAATTGACGCACCAGCTATTTCAAGAAATCTTGAAAGCCGATCCGGGCGTTGGTGAAGCGAGCGGTTTTTGGGCCGTCGAAGCGGTCGCGCTCTACATGGAATCGACCCGACCCGGTGCTGGTTACTACGAGTTGGGCGGAGTTGAGTCTCGTCGGTTGCAATACGCGCGATACCGCGCTTTGAACGAGCAGTATTACATCCCGATCGCCAAGTTGTCGGAGATGACGAAAAGCCAATTGCAGAATCATCCGGAAATACGCAAGCTCTACAGTCAAGCGGCCGGGCTGGCTCACTTTCTGATGGACGATCACAAGCCGCTCCGCGCCGCACATGACGCCGACCTACCGACCACCGGTTCGGCCGTCTATCGGTCAGCCTTTATCGAATACCTGGGCGACCTCTATCGTACACCGCGCCGAGCTCATTCACTCGCAGAGCGATCGGGAACGCCGCCGGCCCGTTTGGATTTCGGTTACCACGAATACCTCAAAGTCGACGACCGCGACCTGGCCTCGCTGCGGAAATCATCGTCCGCTACAAGTCGGGTCCGCGCTCTGTGCCTGGGTCATACCAACATCACCGACCGCGGCCTCCGTCGGCTGGTCGGTCTGGACGATTTGGAATGGCTCGATCTGACCGCCTGCCGAATCACTGACGACGGAGTCAAGTCATTACCCGCCGCCCCAAAGCTGAAGCGGTTGTCACTGGAACGGACCCGGATCACCGACCTCAGTTGCGACAAACTGAGCACATTCGTGGGATTGGAGGAACTCGATCTATCGCATACGGAGGTGACCGATGTGGGGATCGCATCGTTGGCCACGCTGCAAAACCTTAGGTCACTTTGGTTGACGGGAGCCAAAGTCGGCGATGAGGCAGTGCCAACAATCGTCAAGCTCAAGCAGCTCGAACACCTGAATCTCAACGAGACTTCGGTGTCGCAGGAGGCCTGGCAGGAGCTAAAAGCGGCCTTGCCTCGTTTGGGAGCGCCGGGAGCCCTGGGCGATCCGGTGCGCCATTAGGCCGAATCGGCCGATCTTCGCGGACTCAGTTCCTCGGGCTTTCCAACGAGGAACGGTACGGCGTTGACCATTGAATTGGGCCTACGTACACTATTCCGTTCGGCTTGTCGGTCCCGATCCATCGGGCGGCCAGGTCATCCATGGTGGTTGTAGCTCAGTTGGTTAGAGCGCCGGATTGTGATTCCGGAAGTCGGGGGTTCGAGTCCCCTCAGCCACCCTTTTTTGTTTCTCTCGGCTGATGCTTGCCGCCGGTGTTCACTGCGACAAAAACAGCGAGCGATTCGAGTTCGCTACCACGTTGAGCACCACTTCGCCAAAGATCTGTCGCATCAGAAAACCCTTCCGGCTGTTGCCCATAATGATCAAGTCGGCATCGAGTCCAGCGGCGTAGGGGAGCAGGCCATCTTTGGCCGATTGGTTCACCAAATCGATTTCCGCTTCGATGCCGTGGGCGCGGCAGTAGTTGGCCGCCTGTTCCAGACGCCGTTTTCCCTGCGATTCGTTCGAATCGAAAGTGACGATCCGTAGCAGAGCATCAGGCCATAAGTTCATTTGCACATACCGCTTCATCGCAATGGACGATTCGATCGAACCGCTGTAGGCGATTAAGGTCCGCTTCATTTCGCGGTATTGGTCTTCGACCGCGATTAGAGGGCGGGCGCCTTCTTCGACTAAACGGACCAGTTCCGAGGGGGGCTCGTCCATCACGCCATGCGTGAACAGGTTTCTCAGACCACAGACGAGCAAATCATGGTAGCGCGAGCATTCGATGATTTTCTCAAACGCCTTCCCTTCCTCGCGTTGCACATCAAAACAGAGATGGGCCGCTGTTGCCGTCTTGGAAAAGTACTCGACCGCCTGATCGAGCACCTCTTCGGTCAATTCGAGTCGATGTTCCCGTAGTTCTTTAGCGATGCCACCGGCGCCGATGGGAAAGGTGCCGGCCGACATGGATCCTGGATCGACCAGCGTCACGGCGGTGAGCCTAGCTCGACAGCGTTTCGCCAAATCAACGGCGTGGTCGGTGGCCGATTGGGAATACGCCAAGTCGCCAAGGCCAACAAGAATGGATTTGATCACGATTCCTCTTCCTGGCGCCCATGGTGGCGAGTCTTCCATCGGGTGAGACCGGCGGCGATCGGAAAAGCGACCATGGCAATCAGCAGCGCCGCTACCAAACAAAATTCAAATGAACTCATTGAAATTCCAATCGGCTAGTTGCATCAGATTCTCATGGCCAGCAAATTCGCCCCGCATTAACAGACGGCCGGAATTCTAGGTAAGCTCTTCGTGGCCCATGGTGGTCGCTTCCGAGCACGGCGTCCGCGTGATCTAATTATACGGGCCAGCCGTCGCGGGCAGTTCCGCTTAAGCTTATAGTTGGCTTTCTAGTTGCGAAAGTAGCGTCACCGACGCACTGGCGAGGCTGCTTGGACACCCTGTTCTCGAATTTGTCAACGACAGCCTCTATGCCTCAAAGACTGAGTCGATAGGACCGAAGTGCCATAGATGGATAATATTTCATTCACGACCCCGGCGCTCGTCGTGCTGTTGCTCCCTTCGGTTCTCATTCCCCTGGCAACCATGCTCTTCTTGCGCACGCAACGGACGCGCATTGACTACGGTCCGACACGCTGGCTCTTCTTGCTGGGAACGATGCTATGGGTGGGCATTGCCTGTTGGGAAGCTTTTGATATGAACGCCTCTCCGATCACGTTGGCAAGTCCTTTTCGCCTCGTCAACATTCTCGAGGCGCGAACGTTCCGAGCGACATTGCCACGTTGGCTCTTGCTTTGCCTGCCCGCGTTTCCTTCCTTCTTCGCTGTCCTGGTCATGTTCCGCAAGCGGTTCCAGATGAGGTAATGCGAAACTCGGCTGGCCAGTTGGGTGAAGCCAGTCTGCCGATGGGTGAATAATGTGTCGAGAAAACACAATATCGGACCATCAATCACGAATAGCAAACATCATGCATCACCCACCAGCTATTGCCCCCGATGTGTCGCCTGTCGCCGGTGCTCAACGAATGGTCTCGATCGATGTGCTCCGTGGCTTTGCGGTACTGGGCATCTTGGTGATGAACATTCAATCGTACTCGATGATCGGATCGAGTTATTCCAACCCGCACGCGTATGGCGATCTGTCGGGACTCCATTACGTCGTCTGGTACTTGAGCCATCTCCTCTGCGACATGAAGTTTATGGCGCTGTTCTCGATGTTGTTTGGGGCGGGCATTGTCGTGATGCAAACTCGGCGGGAGCAGCAAGGTCTTCCTTGCACCGCATTTCACTATCGGCGAACGGGCTGGTTGCTGATGTTTGGGCTCATCCATGCCTATGGAATTTGGTACGGCGATATCTTGGTTGTCTATTCGCTGTCTGCTTTCATCGTATTCTGGGCCAAGCGTTGGCGCCCTCGGACACTCATCGTCGTGTCGTTGTTGATGCTGACCGTTAGCTCCGTCCTTTCGCTCGCTTCGGGGCTGTCCATGCCCTACTGGGATGAGGCTCAAATGGCCGAGTTCCGTGGTGACTGGATGCCGGATGGACCGGCCATCGAAAAAGAGGTCGCAGCCTACCGTGGCAGCTGGCGCGAGCAACTCTCCCATCGAGTTCCTATGGCGTGGATGTTTCACACGTTCCTGTTCGGCTTCTTCTTTTTCTGGCGAACCGGCGGACTGATGCTGATGGGGATGGCGCTCTTCAAGACGGATGTGTTTAGCGCCCGTCGCAGCAAGTCGTTCTACCGGACGATGACGGTGTTCGGGCTTGGTTGCGGTCTACCAATCGTTGCCTGGGGCGTTTCGAAGAATAACGCAGTCGATTGGGACATTCATTATTCTTTCTTTCAAGGAGCCCAGTTCAATTATTGGGGCAGTATTGCTGTCGCCTTCGGCTACGTTGGGGTGATCATGCTCGCCTGCCAATCAACCCGGCTGAATCGGCTGACGTCTATTCTCGCCAAGACGGGGCAAATGGCGTTTACCAACTATCTATCGCAAAGCGTGATCTGCACATTGATTTTTTACGGTCATGGCTGGGGGCGATTTGGAACCGTTTCTCGAGTGCAACAAATTGGTATCGTTGCAGTGATCTTGCTTTGCCAAATCGCCTTCTCCAATTGGTGGCTGGCCCGTTTCCGTTTTGGACCGCTCGAATGGCTGTGGCGTAGCCTGTCCTATTGGAAGCTGCAGTCGATGTCCCGGCCTGCCTCAGAGTGATTTTCGAACAGAGCGCCGAGTGGTCACTGATCGTGTTCAGCGCAAAAACGAGTCGTCGTTGCTGGTCTCGTCGATGCTGGCAGACCAGACGGCGTCGACAATCGTTGCCAAATGGTCGCGGTAGAAAGGATGAGTTTCGCTGGATGCATCTTTCGATGGTCCGGTGAGCGCTGGAACGGCGGCAGTGAACTTGTTCGAATTCCACAGCAGGAAATCCTGGCCGTCGGTAATTCCATTCGCATCAAAATCGGCTCCGCTCCACAGCGCCACGGACGAAAACTTGTTCTGATTCCAGATGAGGAAATCGGTGCCGTCCACGATGCCGTCGAGATTGGCGTCTCCCAGCAAATAGGCTCGTCCTGTTCCCAAGTTGATTTCGCCAGCTTCCTCCAGCCAAGCATCTCGATCGGCGAGGTCGACAAGGCCGTCCAGTGTGAGGTCGAATTGCAAGCCGTGCGTGCCGGCCAAGATCTCCGCGACCAGCGCGTCGATGTCCGTTAGGTCATAGTCCCCATCGTTGTCAAAGTCGCCGTCGACGGCACGTGCCAGCTCCAGCGCGCCACGATCGATGCGCCCTGACGACACGCGAGCGAACGGCGCTCCACGCTGATCAAACTGCGGCGGCCCGGTGAAGGCCGGGTCGCCCGAATCGAGCGCCGGACTGGTCATCGCCATGGAGTGCGTCAGGGTGGGACCACCATTGTCGGCCAACGGCAACAGTTGCGGATCGGCTCCGATCAAGTTGCCGGGTCCCGTCAACGTGGCCGTTTCAAGAGTCTTCACCAGGTTGTAGTCGGCGATGAAATTGCCCGCCACATCGCCCGGAACGCCCAGCACTAGGTTGTTGGCGATGATGGAATGAGTAAGGATCGGTTGACTGAAGCTCGAACCGGCCAGGCCTCCACCTTGTCCTATCGTTTGAGCGCTGCCGCGAGCCGAATTGTTGACGATCGTCAGGTGTTTCAGCGCGACGCTATTCGGGTTCTGTGGACTGGGGGCCGTATAGATTCCACCACCATGATTGAACGCAGTGTTGCCCGAAACGGTACTGTTGACGATGTCGATCGACCCGGTTGAAGTCACGGCCCAGATTCCACCGCCACTGGATGATGCGCTATTGCCAGAGGCTGTAATGTTCGAAATCGAAGCGACCGCTTCGCCGAAGGCCTGAACCGAAATGCCACCGCCAGACCCGTCCGCCGAATTGTTCGTGACGCTGGCCGATTCTAGATTGATGGCCCCTTGGTTCATAAACAATGCAATGCCACCGCCGAAACGGGCCTGATTGTTATCGACCGATGCGTCGAGGATGTCGACGTGCCCATCTTGGATGACTCGCGCGGCGATCCCGCCACCGATTTCCTCCAACGTTTCGTTTTGTGAGGTGATGACGCCTTCGAAACGGACCGTGCCGCCCGTGCTACCGAAAGCGTACATGCCGCCTCCACCGGCAAAAGCGCCGTTGTAATTGACCATGATATTCGACACGCGTGCGATGCCAGACTGTTCGGCATTGGCGAACACTCCACCGCCACGAATACCGTCGTTGTTAAGCAAGACTCCCCCATCGATGTCACTCACGCCGCCCGTTTCGCTATGCAGAAACACACCACCGCCCGATCCACCCGACCTATTGTTGCTAACGATCGATTCTCTTAAGAGAAATTGTCCGTTGTCCCGGACGACGGACGAAAGGCCGCCGCCATGGTTGTCCGCATCGTTCCCTTCAAGGGCAATGTTATGGATGTCGGTGAAGGCTCCAGATTCGTCCACCACCGATATGGCTCCCCCTCGGCCTCCAGCATCATTCGCAAAGAACGAGCCATTATCGACGATCGTTTGTGAATCATGGGCCGATTTTCCAAACCAGCCGCCCCCTTCGTCATCGGCCGAATTGGAAAAAAAGAACACTCGTCGTAGTTCGAACGAACCGCCCAGCGTCGTATCACTGTAGATCCCTCCGCCCGCTTCGCCCGCACTGTTGAAAGTGACCGTCGGAAGGTCCACGATCGTCGATCCACCCGTCGTCTTCAGATACATCCCGCCGCCGCGATGGTTGGCAACGCTGTTGGTCGCGTTCACGCCGCGAATCTCCAACTGCGCATCACCGGCGGTGTAGGCGTGGAGTGCACCGCCGTTTTGCTCCGCGTGATTCGCGTCAAAATCGGTGCCCGAAACGATCCCCGTGCTGTTGCCATAACTTTGCAAATAGACCCCGCCTCCCTTGTTGGACCAGTTTCCGGTGACGAGCGAATCCTGCAACTGAAAATCGCCACCGACGCCCGTGATTTGGTGCAGCGCTCCGCCAGCAACTGCCGCATGGTTGTCCTCGAAATCGACATTGTGCAGCTGCAATGACTCTTCCGAAAGAATCGCTCCGCCCGATCCGCTAACGTCACCGCCGACGAAGCGAATGTTGTGGAACTCGACAAGACTCGAGCTCGCGTGGCCATCGTTGATCTGGAATGCCCGGATGCCATTGCCATCGTTTACGCCGGGCGTCGCGTCAGCGCCAGCTGTGTTGATCTCTAGCCGTTCGGGAAGGCTGGCAGCATCAAGGATCAGCGAATCGGTGATGGTGATTTCGTGGCTGGTGAGTTCGATGGCCAGGTCGGGAATCGATGCATCAAATTGGATCAAGTCCGGACCAGGGTTGGCATTCGCCTGTTCCACCGCGTCGCGCAACGAACCGCTGCCCGCGTCCGCACCCGATGTCACCAGAAAGGAGGTCAGGACGAGGCGTGGTTCGAGCGCTTCCGCAAAGGTGCGGCGACGGTAGGTCGATGGTTTGCGTTTCTTCTGGCGTCGGGGCCAAGCTGGGCAATTGGAGAGATGAGTACCGAGTGTCTTGAATCGTGCCATGGAAAAGCGCCTTATGAGAATTTGGTCCACAAACCTCCAATGTCCTCAATCCGTTCAGCTATTGCAGAAAAACGTCAATCTGAGAGGGCATCGGCAAAGACTGGTCACACGGATGTCATCTGTTCTCGTTGGCGGCTGCATCGGCAACGACCGTCCAAGAGCGCCCCAAAAAATGCGGCTTCCCGTTCATCTTCACTTCCTGGCCAGCCTAAGACAACGTGCTGTCGCAAAGCTTTGACCTGGCTGGTTCGCGAAACGGACAAAAACCGAGTGGAAACTCAGCAGGCAAAGCAGTTGATTCATAAGCAACGGATTCGACCGCTTTGGATGGCTTTGAATGGTTCTGAATCTCCGCTGCACACCATTTTTCCACTAGAAGATGACACGAAAGGTTTGAATCAATGACAACGAGTGCATGCAAGACAGCCGCGATGATTTTGGCAATCGTTGCGAGTGCCGCCCAGGCTTCCCAAATCGCTTACGACGATGCATCGGACGTTGCTTACGCCGATGGCTGGGACGCAGGTGACAATGGCGGTACCGGATTTGGCCCGTGGAAGATGGATTTTTCAGGTGATGGTGGGCAACTCGACCCGATTTACG
>CAYZRS010000065.1:0-25466 GCA_964480915.1 uncultured Pirellulaceae bacterium
CTAGCGTTGATTAGCGACTCAACAGCCACTCAACAGCGACTCACTTGGCACTCTCCCACGATCACCAAGGCGCACGAAAAAAGGGCACTGCTAGGCAGCACCCTGTTCTCTTTCCGTGATCGCCGCCAGCCTACTCGCGAGGACGGATGGCGCCGGTCAAGCCTTTGTAGTCAACTCGATCCGAGTTGTGCCACAGCGGCATTCCCAATTCGACGCGACGACGCAATTCTGCGATCTTGTCGTCCGAACCGGCGGGAGCATCGGTTGGTTGGAATTCTTCCGAACTGGCTGGCACGAAATCTTCATCGTGACCATATTTCAAAATTGCTTCAAAAACGTTGTTTACGCTCTGAGACTGCATGTCTCGGTACCTCACTTATTCACTGTTACAAACCGTTGTGACCGCTGATCATCTTGATGCTGTTGCGTACGTTCTTCGCCTGAATCTGTTCGATTTTTTCCAAACGTCTTCGCGAGCAGGCTTTGCCATATTCCGTGGCGGGTGGGTTCCTGCCGAGCGCCCGTTGTGCGGGACACTGCGTACCGATTGGACCTTCAAGAGGCGAGTTCGTACCACTGTTGACAGCGAAGCTGCTGCCTTCAAGTCCTGTATTATTTGCTTCAGGGAATTAAAGTCAACAAATTGATTTTGATAAGGTCAAAAAAGGCAATTCGAATTGTGGAACCTTGCCAATTGATGCCACAACCATAAACCCGGCAAGCTGTCCGCCACGATAATCGGGGCCGATTTCATTCGCCAACCTGCACAGTTTGCCAAGTCTGGCCGCAACCGCCCTCATCCAACGACATCCGGAGCTCGCCACAACATGAACAACACCTCCCCAACCGCGGCCCCCATCTGGGCTCAATACGCCATCAAGCTGCCTCCCGTACCGCGTGGCTGCCACCTGATCACGTCGAATGTGACCCAAAACACGATCGATTTGAGCCGAGTTCGTACCGGTCTCATGCACGTTTTTATCCAACACACGTCGGCCTCGCTTACGCTCAATGAAAATGCCGACCCAGACGTCCGCGTCGACATGGAAACGGCATTGAATCACATCGCTCCCGAGGGATTACCCTATACCCACACCATGGAGGGCCCCGATGACATGCCGGCCCATGTCAAGAATTCTCTGCTAGGAAGTTCACTCTCGTTGCCAGTCACCAATGGACATTTAGCATTGGGAACTTGGCAAGGCATCTACCTGTGCGAGCACCGAAATCACGGCACGGCGAGGAAGTTGTTAGTGACGCTGTTCGGGACCGAATAGCGGGCCAAGGGGCAGGGACGGCCCAGGACAACGTCTGCGGATATGTGCTACCGATTACCGGCTGGCGCTGGCCCGTTGCTGCTGCGAAACATCATCCAACCAAGCCTCAATATTTGTCGCTTGGTTCACATTGCGATCGACGTCCTGCCGAGCGGCCAGGCAGCGGTCGAGACAAATGCCGATCGCTTCAACTCCCTGCGGCCAGCGCTGGGCCAGCCCCGCAGCCGAAGCGGCCAGTTCCCGTTCGCACGACGCGTCCGAGCCGACATAGGCCCGCAGGACCTGGCGATAAAAGTCGGTGACCATCTCGATGACTAACCGCAAACGTACCCGCTTGGCGCTCGCTTCCTTGCCCGCTTCGTCGACGAATTCGGAAACCGATTTGGCCAACTCGGAAGCCATCCAAGTCGAATTGCCGAGAGTACGATAAAGCTGCGTGCGAAATTCGGCGTACGACGGGTCGCTCAGTTCCGCGGCCCGCACCAGACTGCCACCGGCCAAGGCGACCAGCGTCTGGGCATGGTCGGGCGAGCTGGCCAATTCGGTTTGCTCGATCAGTTGCAACAGCAGGTCATCGGCCAAAGGTTGAAAGGCAACGATTTGGCAACGTGAACGGATCGTCGGCAGCTGCCGCTGCGGGCTGGTTCCAATCAGAATGAGCACCGATCGAGGCGGCGGCTCTTCCAGCGTCTTCAGGAGGCAATTTGCTCCTTCCTGATTCAGATGATCGGCGTCATCGATGATCGCGATCCGGCGGCCACCTTCCGTCGGCTTCATCGCAATACGAGCACACAGTCCTTCGCGCATCCGATGCTTCTTTTCGCCAATCAACAAATCGACCGGGATGACACTCTTGCCGGCCGGTTTTTGAATCAACTCTAAATCAGGATGGCTCTTGGCGAGCACTTGCTGACAGGGACCACACTCGCCGCACGGATCGAGCAACGCTTCCCTCCGCCGTTGGCACAGCATGCTCTGCGCCAACTTGAAGGCAAATGTCCGCTTACCAATCCCTGCCGGGCCGACGAATAAGAACGTGCTGCCCATCCGGCCCGCGGTAAGGCTCGTGCGAAATTGCTCGACCACTCGATCGTGCCCCAAAATTCCTTGCCAAGCCATCGGCTAATTTCCCCTCAGCCGCTGTGCCTGATCAGCGACGATCGGTTCGGCCGCGTTTCGCACGGCCGCATGGACCTCTTCTATCGACCGGCCCGCATCGATGACGCTGACGCGATCGGGGAATTTGGCCGCTTCGGAAAGGAAGCCTTGCCGCACTTTTTCGAAGTATTCGGCACCCCGTTTTTCCAACCGATCTTTGGTGGCCGGTAACCGCTCGGCCGCCACCTGCACGTCGAGATCAAACAGGAAGGTCTGCGTCGGCAAGAGCCCTTCGGTGGCGAATTTGCCGACGTCCCAAATTTCATGGGCCGGCAGTCCGAGACCGTGACCTTGGTAGGCGGCGGTCGCCAAGAGGTAACGATCGGAAACGACGACCTTCCCCGCAGCGAGCGCTGGACGAATCGTCTCGACGATCATCTGAGCCCGCGCCGCCATGTAGATCAGCGTTTCGGCTCGAGTCCCAATGTGCAGCTCTTCGCCGTGCAGGACGATTTCGCGGAGCCGATTTCCCAGCCCGGTCGTACCCGGATCACGACAGGTCACCACGTCGTAGCCCAGCTCGCTAAGCCAATCACAGAACATCTGGCTCTGCGTCGATTTGCCGGTGCCATCGATGCCGTCGAATGTGAAGAAAAGCTGCTTTTCCATACGGCCAATCTACACGTTTCATCGCCACGTGGCACCCAGCATCAGCTTCTGCCGGCCAGGGTCTGGTCGATTTTTCGGGCCGTCAGATTGGCCACGACGTTCGCAGTGCGGCCGAAAACATCGACCTGACCCACTCCGAACGAATGAGGAACAACGATGCGCAGAATAAGAACCAAGAGCTGTCTACACAACCAACCTGCCCCTGTTCGGTGGAACCGAAAACCGTACCCCAGACAGAAAGCAGAGGATCGGCTCGCAAACCGATTCACACAAATGACAACCGGCACCGTTCCTGCCTCAGTCGTTCCACAGAATATCCAGCTCGGTGTCGTGCGAGGCGCGACTGACTTCTTTCGCTGGACGGCGACGAGTTCGTACGTTTTGCCGTGGTTTGGAATCGGGGATCAATTTGATCGTGCGAGCCGGCCGCTTCGCCTCCAGTTCTGGTTCCTCCGGCATCGTCGGCATACCGGGTGAGTCGTAGTCGAGTTCCAAATCTAGGCTGGGCTCGTCTCCGTCGGGCAAAACATCCAACGGTTCGCCAGCCGGGACTCGCTCATACTCATCGCCCGACTGAGGATCGTCTCGGAATGGATCATTCGCTTCCGCCGGCGTCGGACGATCGCCATCCTGTTCATCATCGAAACCGAATTCCCGATCGTCGCCGTTGTCACCGTCGTCGTAAGCTGGTGGGTAGGATTCACGCTGAGTCACTGACTGTCCCGAGGCAGGTCGAATGCCGGCTTCTTCACCCGTCCCACGGCTCACGACACGTGGTCGGCTGAAGCCGTAGTCCAATTCCCAGCTGGCGTCCCGTTGTCGGGCACGGTTCTGTGCATCGAAGTAGGCTTTCTGTGGCCATGGTCCCTCGGCCAACATCACGCCGTTGTAATCGAGCAGTGATCCCTTACGCAGGTGAACCCGAGTGATCGCCAAGTTGTAATTGACCAGCGACTGGTAGTAGGCGACCTCGGCATCGGCTCGACGTCGTTGCGAATCGAGCAGCAAATCCAACGCCACGGTGCCGACCTGAAACGCCTCTTCGACTGCCGCGACGCCTTGGTCGGCTGCGTTGTAACGGTTGAAGTTGGTTTGCAGGAGCACGTTCTGTGCTTCCAATTCTTGGATCGCATCGGTGAGCTGATGCGATTTTTCCAATTCCATGTCTTCCAGGCGGGCTCGTTCTCGGACGAGGCCCAATTGTTGGTTGCGGACTTGAGCCAGCTCGCGGCGGAAACCGAGTGGCACTTCGAATTCGAAGCCAATGCGGAATTCCTGGCGATTCCCACTTAGGAGTGCATCCAACGCTCCTTCGTTAAGCTCGATCGGTGCCACCGCTGATGAACTCGCAAACTCATCACCGGCACCCAACCAGCGGTACAAGGCGACCGCATCGAATTGTGGCAAGAGTTGATTTCGAGCAGCGATCAGTTCGAGTTCACGCTGTTTGACTTGCCATCGTTGGCGACGCAATTCTAAGTGACGATCGAGTGCTTCGCTGTGAATCGAGTCCCAATCGAAGGAAATCCGGGCCGTCGTCGGCTCATCCAGCGGTCGAATCAACCGGCCATCGGTCGCAGCGAGGCCCATCAAGTAGCGGATGTGGTTTTCTGCCTTCAGCAGGTTGAGCCACGCCTCTTCGACGCGACCGCGGAAGAAGAAATACTGTTCCTTGGCCTGAGCTTCCCGCTCCGCTTCACCACCTGTGTCGCCCGATTGATAGCGAGCATAGATTTTCTTCCAGATGCCCAACGCACTGTCGCGACCCGTTTTGGATGCTTCGAGGTTGCGGTACGAGAAGTAGAGTTCCCAGTACGCCTGTTCGACCGTATTCACCAGCTCGCCAATCGAACCCTCGAAGTCGGCGAGTGCAATGTCGGTCCGAATCCTGGCCAGCACGATCGGCACTCGGTTCACTTGAGCCCCGCGTGCTCGCAGCAACGGCTGACGAATCTCTGCTTCCAACGTGGTTAGCCAATCGCTGGGAACGAGTGGGTTTGTAATCGTGTTCGTTGTTGTATTATTCGCACCGGTGTAGGTATTCACGTTGCGGAAGAATAACTGAGAACCGTTGGCGGCTCGCTTGGAAATTTCGTTCGTCAGGTTGACCGAATCTTGTTGGAAATCGACCGCGTTCACCGTGTTGCCATTTTGAGCCCGGTCGGTGCTATCCCAAGTGGCGGTCGAATTGAAAATTGCATCGAAGTTCGATAGCAATTGTTCGACGCCATTCTGACCCGTCTCTTGAATGGCCACATCGTAAATCGTGGCGACGCTGGCGGGCGACACGCCCAATCGTTCCGGCGGACCACCCAACACTTGGCCAAACGATCGCACCTGGCCGAATGAACGAATCACTTTGCTATTTTGCAATGTGATCGAGATCGCGTCTTCCAGCGTTAGATCCCAAACCGATTCAATGTCGGCCTTGGTGATCGTGAAGGGGGCCCGAGTATGCTCGACGTCCTCGAGATACGGCTCATCGACATCGGGATACTCGATGTCGGTTGCCACATCGAGATAATGAGACATGTCCCCCGACTCGTTCAGATAGTACGGCTGCATCGGAGCGCACCCTGTGAAGGCTGCGAGCCCGATTAAGAGCCAAACTAGTTTGTTTTGAACTTGCCGATCCATCGGGGACGTTTCTGAACCATTCGGTTCGTCTTGTCCGGAACAAGCCGGAGGGACAGTGTCATCATCTGGCCACCAGCACGTCACTAGTGACCTCATCCCCCCCCGGGGCCGGCTTTGAAGAATGACCGCACTACGAAAAGCGCGGTCGGTCTACAAAACCTTCGGCAGAGATGACATCGACGCGGCCGCCGGCAAACTTTGAGTAATCCGAATATTTTGACATCCGAACGCGAGCATTGACGTCACTGCCAGCGTCTAACGAGTTACCAAACCGAGACTGGCTCCGCCGCAGTAGGCTTCCAGTTGGGAAGCGCCGTCGAGGCCAGGCGTCCATCCTGCGTGCCCCGGCTTCGCCCCCATCGTTTCGAAGATGCCGGCTCGTCGAGCGGTGCCGAGCGGACGGGTCGGGGCCGATTCAGAGAGTCTAGGTACAGGGTGAGTTTGTCGCGTCCCGAGTTTGTCACGCGTTCGGGAAACTCGGACACTCCGCCCAACCATCCTCGCAGGAATCTCCCCCGACCAAGGAGTCTCTCTGCTATCATCGATGGTCCCATGCCGCTTCCCGACTCACAGCTCGATCTGCTCCTGACCTGCGCCTTTGGCCTCGAGAAGGTCGTTGGGTACGAGCTGAAAGCGCTCGGTTACGAACACGAAGTCCTCCAGCCAGGGCGATTGTTGGTCCAAGCCGATGCGGCCGCCATCTGCCGGTTGAATCTGAATCTGCGAGTCGCCGAACGGGTTCTGATTCGGATGAGCTCGTTCCGTGCCACCGATTTTGATGATTACTTTGACGGCATCAAAGCGATTCCCTGGCACGAGTGGATTCCGGCCGACGGCAGTTTTCCAGTACGGGGCAAATCCCAAAAATCACAATTAGCCAGCGTGCCTGCCAATCAAGGTGTCGCGAAGAAGGCGATCGTCGAACAACTGCGCGAGGCGCATGGCGCCGCCGAACTTCCGGAAACAGGCACCTCCTATCCGATCGAAGTCAGCGTGATTCGGAATCAGGTGAGCGTGGCGCTCGACACGACAGGTGTTGGCCTGCACAAACGGGGCTATCGGCAAGGGATGGGAGCCGCACCGCTGCGAGAAACGATGGCGGCGGCGCTCGTGCTCATTTCCGGTTGGCGGTCCGAGTTCCCGTTGATCGATCCGTTCTGCGGTACCGGCACGATTCCCATCGAAGCGGCCATGATCGGACGCAAGATCGCGCCAGGGAAGAACCGCACTTTTGCCGCCGAAGCATGGAACGCCGTCGCGCCGGCGCTGTGGCAAGCTGCGCGCGAAGAAGCGGTCGCTCAAGAGCTGCCCCATCTGCCGCAGCCGCTGCTGGGGACCGACAACGATCGCCGAGCATTAGGAAACGCTCGCATCCATGCCGAAAAGGCGGGCGTCGCGGCAGAGATTCATTTTCAACAGCTCGAATTTGCTGAAACTAGCAGCAGTCGCGAGTACGGTTGCCTCATCACGAATCCACCCTACGGCCAACGGCTCGGTCGGGACGAAGCGCAGGAGCTGCATCAACTCTATCGTTCCATCCCCGACGTGCTGCGCCGATTGCCAACCTGGTCACACTACCTACTGACCGCTTATCCCGAATTTGAAAAAATCGTCGGACAAAAGGCCGACCGACGACGCAAACTTTACAACGGTCGTATCGAGTGCCAGTACTACCAGTTCTTTGGCCCGCGGCCATCCAAGCAGCGAGCAGCCGCTCCGCCGGCGGAAACAGCAGCGGCCGAGCCGGCCACGGCGCCGAACCGAGCGACCCTGCAGCGAGGCCCTGCCTTCGGTGGACTGGATGAAGGAGCCGCACGCCAGGCCGAAGATTTTCGCAATCGACTGATGAAGCGCGCCCGCCACCTGCGGCGGTGGCCCGGTCGAGGCATCACCTGTTACCGGCTGTATGAACGAGACGTGCCCGACGTGCCGCTCGTCGTCGATCGCTATGAAGATTGGTTGCACATGGCCGAGTTCGCTCGCCCCCATGAACGGACCGTCGCACAACACAATGCCTGGCTGGAATTGATGAGAAAAACGGCCGCCGAAGCGTTGGGCGTCGATCTGGAAAAAACGATTTTCAAAACTCGGGAAAGGCAACGCGGGACGAATCAATACGAACGCTTGGCCTCGACCGGGCACGAAATTTTGGTCGGTGAACGCGACCTGAAATTCCTGGTCAACCTGGTCGACTACTTGGACACCGGACTGTTCCTCGATCATCGCAACACGCGGCAAATGGTACGCGAGCATGCGACAGGCAAACGAGTGCTCAATCTGTTCGCCTACACCGGCTCGTTCACCGTCTACGCCGCAGCCGGCGGCGCCAAAGCAACGACGACCGTCGATTTGTCGAACACCTATCTCGATTGGGCGCTGCGAAATCTGGAAGAAAACGATTTGATGGACAGCCATCATCAATTCGTTAAATCGGACGCGATGCAGTTCCTGAGATCACTTCCGACCGAGGAACAATTCGACCTGGCCGTGGTCGATGCGCCCACGTTTTCGAATAGCAAGAGCCTCGAGAATGACTGGGAAGTCCAACGAGACCATGCCCAGCTGCTGAATCTGCTGATACCGCATATGTCGCCCACAGGATCGATCTACTTCTCAAACAACTTCCGCCGCTTCAAACTGAGCGACGAAATCGTCGGCTGTTCAGCTCGGGAAATCACCCAGCAGACGATTCCGGAAGATTTTCGGAATCAAAGGATCCACAGTAGCTTTCTGCTACGCCTCGGCGAATCCAAGCCCCGTCCAACAGGGTGAAACCGGCACGGCAGGTCCGATTCGGCCGCTCAAGGATGGCTGGCTACCAACAATCGACTCCCGACCCTCCTGTGCAATTAGGCAATCCCCGGGAAACAGGAAACCTAGGGCATTGATAACGGTTTTTCGGGCAGTTAGCATGGAAGATTCGAAGCTCTGTCAGCCTTATAGAGAAGGGCAAAAGAGAGCCAATAGGAACATAGACCAGATCTGAGTTCGCTCGACTGGTAGCCACAAGCTGGGAGAAAACTCGATGAGTCGGTCGACACGACAAATCTTTCACCGCGTATTCGTTTGGTCCGCAATCCTTCTGATCACGCTGCAACCAACGATGGCCGGTCACTGCCATCGACGACCGCTTCGGCACCTGATGGGCAAGATCCGATCGATCGCCAGCTGCCGACCGACGTGCCGACCGGCGACCAGCTGCGCCGCGCCCTGCTATTCGGCGCCCATGAGCTACGCCAGCAATTGCAGCTCGTACAGCTCTGCACCCGTTTACAGTTCCGCACCTGTCTACAGTTCGCCTTCCTACAGCTACGCCAACGAGACCATCGTTTCGGAAGGATACACCCCAGGCTATGCGGAGGAAGTCGTTTACGATTCGTATCCCACGTATGACACCGGTTACGAAGTGGTCTCCGATGCGGGCTATCAAGACTATGCCTATTCCGAACCGGTTGTAGAAAGTTCGGGCTGCAGCTCTTGCTGCGGTGGCGACAGCTACGTCTCGGCGCCCACCGACGACGGCTACGTTTCTTCTTACGTGAGTGATGGGGTCGTCGTTGAAGATGGCACGTCGGTCATCATGGAAGATTCTGGTTACGTCGATGGCGGCATGATCGTCGAGGACAGCGGCTATAGCGACGGCACGATCGTTGACGACGGCAACTACACGGTCGTCGAAGATGGCAGCTACGACAATGGCGTGGTGGTCGAAGAATCGACACCCATGATGGAAGGAAGTGGGACGCGAATCATGGAAGGAAGTGGGACGCGAACCATGGAAGGAAGTGGGACGCGAACCGAGATGCCGCAGCCAGCCGAAGTTCAAGCACCGGTCGATCCGGCGCCTGTCGAAGCGACGCCTGAATTTGAAGCGGACGACGACCTGGGTGGCGACTTCATGGACGAACCGGCCGAAGAGCCCGCGGCGGAACCGGCGGACGACGATATGTTTGGGGGCAGTGAGCCGGCCGCCGATGAGACGTCCGACGACCTCTTCGCAGAAGAACCGGCGGCGGACGATACGGATAACATGTTTGGCGAAGAACCAGCCGATGACGATATGTTTGGCGAGGAACCGGCGGCCGACCCGATGGATGATGCCGACGATTTATTCCCGGAAGGCGACACCGAAGAACCGGCCGGCGAGGACGATTTGGACGATCTGTTTGGCGCCACGGAAACGGCACCTGCCAACGAACCGATCGGTATGCGAACTTGGACCGACAACACCGGAAACTACAAAACGGTCGGTCAATTGGACACGATTGGCGCCGATTTCGTGCGACTGCTGAAAGAGAACGGGCATTACAGCACCGTTCCGATGCATCGACTGTCGCCGACGGATGTCGAGTACGTCCAACTGATGGCCCAGCGCAAGGGCGATACCGAATTGAAATTCGCCGCGAACTAGTCGCGTACCGAAAAGAGACACGGTTTCAGGCCGCCGCGAATTTCGTGGCGGCCTTTTTCTATTCCAACTGCGAAGCGGCTTGGCGACCACTGCGAACACACTGCGGGAGACCGACTCCCTCATAAGCGCTGCCGGCCAAGGCGAGGCCGCGCAGGCCGTCGAGCCGGCTGCGAATCGTCTCCACACGCCCCAAGTGTTTTAGGTTGTACTGAGGGCTGGCGTCATGCCACACGGCGACGTCCAACACCCGGGCAGCCGATTTCAATTGCAAGAGTCGCCGCAACTCCGACTGAGCGATCACGGCCAACTCGTCGGCTGGCAACTCGGCCACTTCCGGTTGCAGCGCCCCACCCAAGAACAAGCGCACCAATTCGTGCCCTTCCGGAGCCCGCCCCGCAAACTTGATGCTAGAAAAACTGGCCGCGATGATCGGTCTCTGCTCCCGCCGCGGCACCACAACGCCGAACGCAGAGAGCCGGTTCGCCAACGAATCATGGCTGACGGCGGCCGAAACGACAGCCACTTTCGTGTAGGGGATCGCACCCAGTGCACGTGATAATTCTTGATCCACGTTCGCCAGCAAGCGGGCCGCTGCGGCAGCCGAACAGGCAACGACAACCGCCTCAAAAGATTCGGTCGCAGTGCCCCCAGTCGACTCCGTCGCAACTGACCAGGATTCGCCCGCCCTGCTTAATGCGCTCACCCGAGTGTTCGCAAGCATGGAGACACCGGCCGCGGCCAACTGCTTTTCCAAGGCGCCAACCAACGTCCCCATACCACGGCGAAACGTTCTGAATTTTCCGTAGCGAGCACCCGATGCGGTCGACTGGCGAGACCCGGTCGCCAACAGGCCGCGAGTCACGCTGCCATATTTCTGCTCGAAGTCGACGTACTGCTTGATCGCCGCCGGGGCACTCAACAAGTCAGGGTCGGCCGAGTAAATCCCGGCGACGAGCGGCTGCGCCAAATATTCAAACGCCTCTTTCCCAATCCGACGAGCAATGAACTGCGTCACCGATTCTTCTGGCCCGGCGACTCGCCGCCGAACCCACGGTTCGAACGCCGCCCGCAAACGGGCCGCCCAGGGCAGGGCAGGGGAGGCAAGCAAAGCACGCCAATCGGTTGCCGCCATGAGTTGAAAACCGTGCGGAACAGGAATCAATCGGTCACCCCGGACAATCAAGGCTTGGCGATGTTCGGTATTGGTTTCGATCAATTCATCAAGCAATCCCAACTCCACGACCAGGTCGTACAGCTGAGGCAATGGCTCGGTCACCAAGAAGCTGTCTGCGCTCCGTTCCACAAGAAACCCATCCATCTCGATGGTCTGCAGCACGCCCCCCATCTGATCCGCCGCCTCAAAGATCACGACGCGACGCCCGGGATTCGCTCGGATCGCCTGCCATGCGGCGCTCAGTCCGGCGATACCACCACCAATGACGGCGATCGAAGAGGCAGTTTTGTGTGCTGAGTCGGCCATGCGGAGCGGTGAAGGTAACAAGTCGAGTCACGAAATCGATAAGATCAGCAGCCGCATTATGCACGCCCGCCGTGATCTTGGCAGTGCCACGTCGTCGCGGCAACACGATTGCTGCTTCACCAACCTTGACAGCAGACAGGTTGGCGACAGAATCCATGTTCGCTCGCAGCCTGAAACACGCCCACACTCGCACCCCGGACAGTAGCCCGTTATGAAACTCGGCTCGACCGAAATCATGGAGACCTTCGCAGAAGGGTTTGGCATGCGCTACACGCGGCTTGTCATAACGGCTCACGACGAATACTGGCTCGACGCAGCGCTGCGCGCAGTCACCGGCTACGGCACTTCGGTCCTCGGTTGCGACTTAGAGATCGCGGTCGAAGGGCATCTGGCGGCCGAACAAACGCCCGATGGCCGTCCAGGCGCCGCCGTGATGGGTTTTGGATTTTCCAGCGAGGCGGTTGGGAAAGCGATTACGAATCGAGTCGGTCAATGCCTGATGACGGCCGCTTCCACTGCCGTCTACGACGGTTTGGCCAACGCCGAAAAACGACTCGATCTGGGCAACTTCGTCCGCTTCTTTGGTGATGGATTTCAAAAAAGTAAAGTCATCGGCTCGCAGCGCTACTGGCGCATCCCGGTGATGGAAGGTGAGTTCGTCGTCGAAGATACTTGCGGGGTGGAAAATGGTGTGGCTGGAGGCAACATCATCGTCCAAGGCGAAGATGGGGTGCAAACCTATGCGGCCGTCCGCCGAGCGATCGAAGCGATTGCCGAGATGCCCGAAGTGATCACTCCGTTTCCAGGCGGAGTCGCCCGCAGCGGCAGCAAAGTCGGATCGCAATACCAAGGACTGCGGGCTTCCACCGCCGAGGCGTATTGCCCTACGCTGCGGGGACGAGTCGAATCGCAACTGCATCCGGATGCCAACTGCGCTTTAGAGATCGTCATTGACGGTGCCAATCAGACCGTTGTCGGGTCGGCGATGAAAGAGTGCGTGCAAGCGGCCGCCGGAAAGGGCGTCGTCGCCATCGGAGCCGGTAACTACGGTGGCCAACTAGGGCCCTACCACTTTCATCTGCACCAACTGCTGAAGTCTTAGTCTTGCCCGATCTGAGAAATCAAAAAAACAAGCCTGCCACCGGCAGGCTTGTTCTCGCTTCCGCAAAGGGCGTCGAATTCTTGTGAACCGACAACTACTGAGTCGCCAAAAAGGCTCGCAAAAGTGACTGCATCGGTCGATGCGAATGGTCGCGCGGCGAATCTCCCACAGTAATGGTCAAACCGGCCGGTCTCACCGGCGCCGTGCACACTTCCGGCCGCGGGCCAACCACTTCACGAACAGTCTGGACTCGATACAGTTCCGGTACCATCACACGGTAAGTGTGAATCGCCGGTGGACTGGGAATCGGAATCGTACAGACGGCGGGAGCGACAGGTTGTCGTCGGCAACTACAGTCGTTGACAGGGCAACCACAAGGTAAGTAATCGACTCGGAACGTCGTCCGGACTTCTGCACACGCCACATCGTAGCGCGACTTGGCTTGCCGGATGGCCAAATTGTACGAACGACGGACATCGGCCAGCGTCTGGCGGTACAACTTTAGTTCGTCGCGACGATCGCAACGGATTTGATCGAGCGCGTCCGAGCGGGCCGGTTCGCACAGTCGTCGTGCTGCCCGTTCGGCGCATTTGAATTCGTTCACGCGAACCAGATGGTCCTTGCGAATCTGTTTGATCGTGTAGTCCCGTTCTCGTTTGAGCTGCGCACGTTCATTGTTGTGACTGACGAGCAACGCATCGAGTCGTGGATGAGCCAGGGAAGTGGCGACCATCGCCAAAGTGCACAGGGTCGCGAGTAGTGTCGTGGTGTAGCGGTTCATTGCGAGTTTCCTCCGAAAGCGATCCATGGCGATCGGAAAGGCCGAGTCGCCCGCAGGTTGTTATTGCATGTGAGATACCAAACATTCGGCGCTATCGTGGCCAGCGGCTGGCGGCTGGCAAAAACCGCCTATTCATTGGTGGTTTAGGCCATCTGGCGATCCTTTAAGCCCCATTCCGCAAGTGCGGCCGAGCGCCCAAATGTCATCAAAACGATCACATTCGCTCTCAATCCAAGACCGGTTCACCCCACGAATCGCCCAGCGATTGGCCAAACCGGGCATTTCACTCGGTTTGCCCACGCAACCGGTCCACGCCCAACAACCCTTACGCACATCCCCCAAATTCCCAAGTTCCACTGATCGTCAGCCTCAACTCTGACCGACAAATCTTTTGAGGACTGAAAGGTCAACGCACAAGACCCAGATTAACCAATCTGACATTTGGGCTTTGACCTTTAAGTGAGACGGATTAGCCGGGCGAGCGCTCGCAGCTCGCCCGTTCACGATAAACGCCGCTGCCCGTGCAGCGAAATGGATTTTGAGGAAAGCAAGCACCAAGTGCTTAAGCATGTTTGCCCAGTAATTAGGAGATTTTGGATGTTACGCAAAGCTCTCTACTCGTTGCCCGCAGTTGCAATTCTGCTGGCAGCAGGAAGTCTCTCTGCTCAATGCGGAGGATGTGGAGAAGCCGTTGCCTCAGATTGTGGTGGTTGTGGCACCACGACTCGGACGGTAATGGTTCCGACACAGGTACAGGAACAGCGCATGCGCACTGTTACTAAGTATCGTCAAGAAACTCGCCAACGCACGTACAACGTGACGAAGCGAGTGCCTGTCACCAAGCAGGTTCAACAAACGGTTACAGTTAACGTCGCTCAACAGCAGAAGCGAATGGTTAACTACACAGTCCGCGTTCCTGTGAAGACTCAGGTAGCTCAGAACTACACTGTTCGAGTACCGGTCAAGCAACAGCGAACCGGCTACCGTAATCGTTACCGAGTTGTTCGTGAACAACACACTCGATCGGTTAATGTTCGAGGTGGACACTACGAAACTCGCACGAGCACCGTCATGGTTCGTGGTCGCGACAATTGTGGTTGCACAACCTGTTGCCCAAAGACGGTTTGCCGTCGCGTATGGGTTCCAGAATGTCGCACCAAGCAAGTTTGCTACACGACTCGACGAGTTGTTTGCGAAAAAGTTCCTTACACTTACTGTGTAACGACTTGGACTTGCCAAACGAAGACTCGCATGGTTTGCAAGACTTCATGGTCTTGCCAAACTCGCCAGCGCGAAGTTTGCAGCACGATCTACGTTCCGCAGACCAAAACGGTCACGCGAAACGTTACGACGTACCAGTGCGTATCAGAGCAGAAGTCGCAAAGCTACTGCGTAAGCGTTCCTTACACGGAACAAGTTCCTTACACAGTTTGCGTGACCAAGATGGTTCCAAAGACCATCGAAGCGCCTGCAGCTTCTGGTTGCGGTGGTGCTGCTAACGGTTGCGGCGGTGCAGCAGCTGGTTGCGGTGGTGCAGCAGCTGGTGCATGTGGCTGTGGTAACAGCGATTGTGGTGGTTGCGGTGCAGCTGCTTCGGATTGCGGTTGCGGCGCCGTTGCTGCTCCAGCATGTGGCGGTTGCAACGCTGCTCCAGCTTGCGGAAGCAGCTGTGGTGGTTGCGACAATGGCTGTGGCTGCAACAGCGGCTGTGGCCGAAGCCGATGCTGCGGTGGTCGTCTGCGAGGCATGATGGGCCGAGTTCGCGGCATGTTCCGATGCGGTGGCGGATGCGGATGCGGATCGTCTTGTGAGCCAAGCTGCGGATGTGCAGCTCCAGCTTGCAGTGGCGGATGTGCTGCTCCTTGCGAACCCAGCTGTGGATGTGCGTAACTCTACCCAGGCACACTAGTGCCTGAGTAAAGCCAATCAATCGAAATTGCAATCGAGGCCGGACCCCAGTGTCCGGCCTCTTTTTTTACCCATCGCCAGCCAGACGAGCTGCCCGCTCGCAATCCTCACGAAACGTGCCAACTTGAGGTAAGCTAGAAGAAGTGCGACACCCTTCACTTTTGGTTAACAATGGAACTGCAAGAACTCGGACCCTACGACTTAAAAGAAGTGCTCGGCAAAGGGGGCATGGGGACCGTCTATCGGGGTGTCAACCGAGACTCGGGCGAAGAGGTCGCCGTCAAGGTACTGGCGCCTTTCTACGCCGCCCACGACGGATTCCGGGAACGCTTCACCGCCGAAATCCGCTCCCTAGAACAACTGCGACATCCGTTCATCGTCACACTCTACGGTTATGGCGAAGACGGTGGCATCCTCTTCTACGCGATGGAATTAATCCGTGGCAATAGCCTGCAAGATGAATTGGCCAACGGCCGCCGGTTCGAATGGCGAGAAGTGTGCCAAATCTGTGCCGATGTCTGCGGTGCGCTAAAACAAGCCCACGACCACGGCATCATTCATCGAGACATCAAGCCGGCCAATCTACTTCTCGATCAATTGGGACGAGTCAAGCTCTCCGATTTCGGCATCGCCAAGTTGTTCGGTGATACGAACGTTACGGTCGGCGGTGTCCTCGGGACGGTCGACTACATGGCGCCGGAACAAGCCGAGGGAGCTCACCCGACCCCACGCTGTGATCTCTACAGCCTGGGCGCAGTCATGTACGCACTCCTCACGGGTCGGCCCCCCTTCCGCGGCAAGACGGTCGCCGAGGTTTTGCAAAAACTTCGCTTCGAAGATCCTGAACGGCTGGGCACCTTGAACACCGACACGCCGGTCGAGTTGGAAAAGATCGTTCATCGGCTGCTGGACAAAGAACCCCGGAATCGCATCCCCACCGCACTCGCCCTGTCGAAGTGGTTGAACGACTTGCTACAGCAAAGCAACGTGTTGATGTTTCCAACCGAAATTGGCGACATCGACGAGCTTTCAGTCGGCTTGCCAGTTTCGGATCAAGAGGACGAATTATCACTCAAACAGACCATCAGCCCCAACGACGAGCTCGATGAACGGGCCCTTTCTGATCTGGAAACACAAGACGCAGTAGCCGAAGCAATGCGCCGCGACGCCTCGCCGGTCGAGCCCAAGCAGAAAGTTCGCAAGTATGTCGAAGTCGATGAACAACCTTTTGAGGATCGTTCCGAATCGGATGAATCGTGGCAATCTTTCTTGCTGACGTGGGGCATCCTCTTGGCCAGCATGGCAGGGATCGCCATCTTCGTGACCAATGCGCTGAAACCGCCTACTGCCGACGAACTGTTTACTCAAATCAGCGCCGCGGTCGAAAGCGACGACGAACTCAAGTTGCTCGACCAGCGCGATAACGTCAACAAGTTCATCATTCGCTTCCCGAAAGACGATCGCACGCTCCTCATGAAGACACTCAGCGGCGACTTAGATGAAATGATGAGCGTCCGCCGCCTGGAATCGCGACTGAAGCGGGGCACGCGATCGGAAAAGGATCGCTCTCCCTTGGAAGACAAGCTGCTCGCGGCAATGAAATTGGAAGAGTCCAACGCCCTCGCGGCCGCTCAGCAATACCGAGCGTTGATCGATCTGTTTTCCAATGAGGTCGAACGCCAGTCGGGAATCGAGCTGCAGTGCCTCAAGCTGGCCCGCGAACGGCTGAATCGAATCGAATCGCAACAGCAACAAAACGCCGACAACTATCGGAGTCGCATTGAAAAACGGTTAGCTCACGCTCGTCGATTGGATGCGGAGGATCAGGCTGCGGCCGATCGAATCCGCGCGGCGATCATCAGCCTCTACGAAGACGAACCTTGGGCACAAGAATTGGTCGCTCAGGCCAAGTCGGAATTGGCCGTCGCCTCCAACGTCGATGCTCGAGACGAATTAGAACAGCCGGTGTTGAATCCAAGCGAGGAAGAGGAAACGGGCGACCAGCAATCGATCACCGCCGATCCGTAGCCGATTACTTCTCGGTCGCGTTTTCATCTTCCGAGTAACTACGCATCGCCTCTGCTTCGTTGGACAGTTTGAATTCAGGGCCCGCAGGGAAATACTGAACGTCGTCATTGATGTAATAGGCACTCGGCAGCGTCTGCCCGCCCACATCGACTTGACAGCCTGTGCACGCCATCGTTGCCGATGCAAGCAAAAGAGCCATTCCACCAAGCTTTAAGGTGCCGGTTGAGTTTGCTCGTTGCATCGAAACGATCTCCTGAAAAGTCTTGTTGCCGCGGTTTGATCCGAATCAAACGCACCGGCCAACAGGCGCACGTAAAGTTGTCACGATCGTTATCGTCGGCAAAGTCGGCTCAGCTTCACATCGATTTGAAAAACGGACAAAAATCGACCAAGTGACCCGATAGCATTGCCATCTTGCGGCTCAAAAAACGGTAGAAATGGCCGTGTGCTCAGCAATCTGGCTATGATGCAATTTGGTCGCCCTCAACAAGAATGACGCCGTGTGCAATCCGACAATCAACTCGAATGCAGCCCGCTCCAGCAACGCCGGCGGTCCATCGTCACGCACCTGGCTACAGCGGTTCGCGATTTGGACCTGTTGCTGCATAGGCCTGTCCACCGCTCCGGCAATGGCTCAAGGCGAGTTGGGGGCCAGCCGACCGATCCCTGCCTACTATTCGGCCTTCAACCTTTTGCGTGACGGTAACTTTGATCGGGCGCGAGACGGTTTTCGAAATGCGGCGGCTGGTCGTATGATCACCATCAATGGCCGTTATGCAGATTCGATCTGCTATCACACGATGATCGGCGAATGCCTCTACTTCCAAGGCAACCTGGACCAGGCGCTGAAGTCTTACAACGACGCTCTGCTGGTCTTTATCGCCAATTCCGATTGGATGCGACGAGTTCAGTTCGAACCCAATCTGACGGTCACGAATCGAGTCCTGGCAAATCCGCCCACCTGGGGCCCTTCGAATCGAAATGTTCGACCAGCGCAGCTTGCTCGATCGTTCCAAGTCATGACGGGCAATCCGAACCTGGAACAAGTCGCGCAACAAGGCGGCGTATTTGCGCCGCCCGAACTGCGACTGATCGATGTGCCCGAGATCATCCGCTGCACGTCGTTGGCCTTGCTGCGACGAAGGCAGATCCTGGGGCCCGTCTGTCGCATCGATCCGCTATCGTCGCGATTGGTCGTGGCAATGGAAGGCCGCATTGGTCCCGTGAATCATTGGGCCCAAGCCTGGATCGATGTGCAAAAAGGGCTCGCCCTAACCGGTGTCGATAAGTTTGACGAAGCGTTACCTTTGTTGCGGCGTGCCGTCACTTTGGCCGGCCAGTACGATCATCCGCTGACCGCGATCGCCTTGTTCGGGCTCGGCAATATCGCCGAGCAAGCGGGCGACGCGCAGGCAGCCGAATCGTTCTATCTCGAAGCGAGTCTCAGCGCCGGTTATTACGAACAAACTTCGCTCGCCGAAGAGAGCCTGGCCCGCTTGACCGGATTGCGATTGGCGGCCGGTATCCACGCCCCCATCCCACAGCTGGGCGCCGCCGGCGCCTGGGCGACGCGGCGACGTTTCCGATTCATGTCGGCGGTCATGTCGCGTTTGGCGGCAGAGAATTTGGCGGCCGCAGGTGAATCGAAAGCGGCGATCGGGATGGTCGATCGAGCGCGGAAATCGGGCGGTCGCCGGCTAGGAACGGCCGTTCAACTTTCGGCCGACCTCGACTATGTGGCGGCACTGGCCAATTTCCAGAACGGAAATTCGTCGGCCGGCGGTAAGCTGCTGAATGCGGCCTTGCAACGTCAACGTGTTTGCTCGCCGTGGCGTTTTCAAATCAACATGGCGAATCGACTATTCCAAGCCAACAGTGACGTCATGACGGCTCGGATTGCAACAAATCTGTACAGCAAGCTGCTCCGCGATCCCCAGCCCAGCGACTGGGAGATGCGACCACTCGAAACGATGGCGTTCTCGCTATCACCCGATTTGGGCGGCTACTACAACTGGCTGGAAGCGGCGATTGAACGGCGTGAGATGGAATCGGTGGTCGAGATTTCCGAATCGATCCGACGACGACGGTTCGCCCGCTACTTGCCACTCGGTGGCCGCATGATGTCGCTCCGCTGGCTCATGGCGGCGGATACCGATCGTTTGACGGACGCCGAACAAGAACTGCGCGGTCAGTTTGCGCTGCAGTACCCACAATTCGAGCAGTTGTCCGAAACCGTCGACGCGGCGCTGACGACGATGCGTGAGCAACCGGTCGAAACCGATGAAGAGCAAGCCAAGACGCTAACCGCCGCGGCAAAAGAGATGGCAAGTGCTGCCAAGAAGCAAGAAGAGATCCTGGGCACGCTGGCACTGCAACGCAAATATTGTCCCCACGTCTTCCCACCACAGCTGGCCATGAAAGAGCTGCAGGATGGCCTGACCGACAAGCAAGTCATGCTGGCCTTCACCAGTTCACCACGCGGTATTCTGGCGACCATGATCTCTCGGCAGAAAGAGGCCAGTTGGACCATCGCCAACCCACGCAACGTCCGCAAAAACGTGGTAGCGCTCCTACGATCCATCGGAATGCATGCCGACAACAGCACACTGACAATCAAACAACTAGAGCAAACCGATTGGGAAGCGATCTCGACCAAATTGACTCGACAATTATTCGATGAAGCGCAACTCGGTTTCTGGAATCGGTTTGAAGAGATCATCATCGTTCCCGATAGCTTCCTGTGGTACCTGCCCTTCGAAGCATTGTTGGTCGAAGACGATGACGAGCAGTTTCCGCTCATTTCACGAATGTCGATCCGCTACGCGCCGACCATGTCGCTGGCAGTGACGTCCAGTCGCAATAAACCGCGACACGAACGAACGGTCGCTTTGCTGGGGCAGATGTTCCCCCGCGACGATCCAGAGACAGCGCGGGAAGAATTTGAACAGATTCAAACGGTGGTCGACGGCATCGATGCTCTACCAGATCGACTGCCCGTACCGACCGGTTTACTGAGAACGGCTTGGGACCGTTTATTGGTGCTCGATGATGTGGGAGATGCCAGCGCGGGCCCTTTACGATGGGTGCCTGCCAAAGTCGAAGCGGCCAAAGGTGACAATTCACTCGGACGCTGGCTCCGACTGCCGTGGGGGGCTCCCGAGCAGGTCCTCCTCCCTGGCTTTCATTCGGCGGCCGAGTCCGGTTTGAAGCAATCCAAGCAGCGAGCTGACGGAGACGATCTGTTTGCCGCCGTTACCGGAATGATGGCCAGTGGGACGCGCACCGTGCTCATTTCTCGTTGGCGCACCGGCGGTCAAACGAGCTACGATCTAATGCGAGAGTTTCTCCAAGAGGCGCCGCACGCGCCGCTGGCCGAAGCATGGCAACGCAGCGTGCAAGTCGTTCGCGAACAAGAGGTCGACCCGCGGCGTGAGCCCCGCATTTCGCACTCGTCCAAAGCCGATCCGTTCAAAGCGAAGCACCCATTCTTCTGGGCCGGTTACCTAGTCGTCGATAACGGAGACCCGGTCGATGAACAAGGTCAACGAATCGAACCGGTCGAACCGTCAAAGGCCGAAGCGGGCATCTGACGCCACTTCCGGCCGCTCTGCTTTCACCGACCCGCTGCCGACGACGACGATTTCTGCTACAAATCGCCGGTTTTTCTGGCACGTTTTCTCCAATCGGCCCGAAACTTGGACCGACACGCGGGGTTTGCAAAAATAGGAATAACGAGGCTCACCTGCTGACGGCAGGGTAAACTTTGATTCGTCACGAGTTCCTTTCATTGAGGCCACCATGCATCCGCAGCTCGTCCCTTCCACGCTACGCCGCATCGGTCGCCAAGGTGCACTGTTGGCAATCGCCTGCTTGCTGGCCACGCAGGGCCGAGTCCAGGGGGCCGAAGGCGACGCCGACAGCGCTGTCAATCCAAGCAGCCGCCAATCGCGGCCATCGCTTCCCGCACTGTCGCCCGGCGAAGCGGCCCGCAAGCTGAATCGACTGCTCGATGTACCGCAGCGTCGCCACGTCGACGATGCCACGTTCCTGCGCCGCGCCTACTTCGACACGGTCGGACTTCCACCGACTGCCAAAACCGTGCGCGACTTTCTCGACGACAAGCAGAGCAATAAGCGAACCAGCCTGGTCGCGGAATTGCTGGCCGATCCTCGCTATGGACAGAACTGGGGGCAGTACTGGTGCGACGTCATCATGTACCGCCGCTCGGAAGACCGAGCGCTCCGTGCCGCCCCAACGTTGACCAAATACCTGGCCGAGTCACTAAACCAGGACAAACCTTGGGACGCGTTGGCCTCCTCGTTCATCACGGCGACCGGCGACGTTCAAGAACGAGGCGAGACCGGATTGATCACTGCTCAAGCGGGCCGCCCGGAAGAGACCGTGTCCGAAATTTCACGCATCTTTCTGGGAGTCCAGATTCAGTGCGCCCAGTGTCATGATCACTTCACCGACAGTTGGACCCGTGACCAATTTCACGAATTGGCCGCGTTCTTCCCTCGCACCGCCCTGCGCCCCGTACGGAATGGAGACAAACGGAGCTTCGTCGTCACCTCGGTCAATAAGTCTCGCCGCCGCAAACCGAAGGCCAACATGCACTACGGTGCAGCCGAACACTACATGCCCGACTTGGACGATCCCAAAGCGAAGGGCACGTTGATGACGCCGAAGTTCTTCCTCAACGACGAACAATTGGAACTGGGCACCGACGACCTGTCGCGCCGCAATCAGTTGGCCCAATGGATTACGGAGAGCGAGTGGTTTGCCAAATCGCTTGTGAATCGTATCTGGACCGATCTCAATGGGTCGGGTTTTTACAGCACGGTCGACGACATCGGTCCGGAACGCGATTGCGAACAGGAAGAGGCTTTCGAGTTTCTCGCCGATCAATTTGTTGCGAACGACCACGATCTCAAGTGGCTGATTCAGACCATCACCGCCACAGACGTCTATCAATCGCCCAGCGAAAGCCGCGTCGACGATGGCAGTTGGGGCCCGACCCGGAACCATCCGATCCGACTCCGGTCCGACCAACTCTTCAATTCGGTCACGCAGCTTTTCGGAGGCCAGCGGCCACTTTCCCGAGAACAGCGCAAGTTCCTGCAAAAAGGAGCCCGCCTGATTTTCGCGGCTCATTTCGGCTTCGATCCAAGCGTTCCGCAAGCCGACATTGATGGCAGCGTGCCGCAAGCGCTGCTGATGATGAATTCCAAGATCATCGATCGACAACTACAAAGCCGCAAACCTGGCGGGATCGGCTCCGCCATCCGCGACCTGGATGACGATCGAAAACTGGTCGAATATCTCTACCTTCGATGTTTGTCACGCAGGCCTTCGAAGCCAGAGATAAAAACCGCGCTGAACTATGTCGCAAGCTCCGAAAATCGAACCGCCGGGTTCCACGACCTCATTTGGTCACTGGTGAATTGCAGCGAGTTCATGCATCGCGGTTAGGGCGGCGACGCGACACGGCTCGTCCATTTGTGGACACTTACCTGGCTCCTATCAGAACTTTGAATCATGCTCGTACGCCAAACCAACGTCACACTGCAACAGCAACACGTTCGCTCGCGACGTGAATTTTTACGGATGATCCCCGCCGCCGGACTGGCTGCGGGCACGGTCAACTGGACCGATCTCGTCGCGGCTCAAGCACCCGACCTACGCAAGAAAGGAAAGGCCTGCATCGTGCTTTGGATGCAAGGCGGCCCCAGTCAATTCGAAACCTTCTCACCTTTGGCGGGTCACGAAAACGGTGGCGAGACCCAAGCGATCAAGACGTCCGTACCCGGCATCCAGATTGCTCACCACCTGCCAAACGTCGCGAAAGTCATGGACGACCTGTGCGTTATTCGTTCCATGACCAGCAAGGAGGGCAGCCACCCTCGTGCTTCCTATTTCATGCACACCGGTTACCTGCCCAACCCGACCGTCCAGCACCCGGCGTTGGGGGCTCATGTGGCTCATCAAATGGGCGACGCGGCAGCCGAGTTGCCGAACTTTGTCCGCATCGGCCGGTCCAAGAACTTGGGAGGAGGAGGCTTACTGGGCGTCGATTTCAATCCCTATGTCCTGAAGGACGCTCGCCAACCGCCCGACAACATCGCCGCGACCACCGACGAGGCTCGTTTCGAACGCCGTTTGCAGTTGCTGCAGTCGATGGACAAACGATTCCAAACACGAGGAGCCAGCCAAGAAGCGAAAGACCATCAAAAGCTTTACGACCGCGCGACGAAAATGATGTTGAGCCAAGACATCTCAACGTTCGATATCAGCCAAGAACCACAAAGCGTCCGTGAGGCGTATGGCAATACCGAATTCGGCGCCGGTTGCCTCTTGGCCAGGCGACTGGTCGAAAGAGGAGTCACCTTCGTCGAGGTGACGCTGGGGAACTGGGACACGCATGATGACAATTTTAACAAGGTCGGCAACCTCTGCGGGAAGCTCGATCAACCCTACGCTCAGCTGATCCGTGACCTCAAGCAACGAGGCATGTTGGACGATACCCTCGTGCTGTGGATGGGCGAATTCGGTCGTACACCGCGCATTAATCCACGCGCTGGCCGAGATCACTTCCCAAAAGCGTTCAATGTCGTGCTCGGCGGAGGCGGCATCCAAGGCGGCCAAGTCATCGGCAGCGTGAATTCGAAAGGGACCGATGTGGCCGACCGGCCGGTCACCATCCCCGACTTGTTCCGCACCGTCTGCACGACGCTGGACATCGACGGCGACCACGAGAACATGAGCGCTATCGGTCGCCCGATGAGCATCGTCGATGGCGGTGAAGTGGTGGCAGAGGCGCTAGGTTGACCTGCCGTTTCTTGGGTCGACTTATTTTTTAGTGAGCTTGAAGAGCTCCCCATTCCGACGTACGCATGGTCGCACATTCGCGAGAATTGGTTTCCGTAGCAATCTGCGGACCCAAACCGTCACGTGACATTCACAACAGCCTGCATCTGTTTCAAGTGTGGCTGATCGAGCACTTCAAACGGCGAGTAGACACTCTGCCACGATTCGCCTCGCTGCTCGATGCGACATTCGCGGATCGGCCCCAGTCGATGCCGCACAAGTTTGAGGTATTCGATTTTCGATGGATCGAGTGCCATGATCCGAGCCAGGGTCGCGTCGACCGACGGCAAACAAGTCCCGGTGACAATCAGCCCCATCTTTTTGCACGAGCCTAGAATCGGCCCATCGCCTTCCATGCAATCGATCCCGTCGACGATGGCGATCGTGCGACGCAGTGTGCAATTGATATCGGCAACTGTCTGAGGGATCCCGTTGTGGTGCAAAACATTCTTCGGCCAACCATATTTGATTCCGGGCAGTGTACCGTACAAGTTTTTCATACACCCAGTCAGTCCGACCCAATGATGCGTTTTCATTTTCGGCATCGTGACGACCAAGTCGGCCTCCACCACCGAGCGGGGAAAGTAGATGTGTTTCAGCTTCGAGAACCGGCCACGGTTTGGAAGCCGCTGCACCTCTTCGTAGTTCATGTCGGCAAACGTGACTCCCGCGTCGGCCAAGGCGGCTCCCACACCCGATTCGATCAGTGCCATTTCGGTATCGCGCACATGCCCTGGCGCTTCGCCAACCGTTACGGTCGCTCCCCAATTCCGAAACACATTCGCCGCCGCCACGATCACGGCCGGATGAGTCGTCATGTGTGGGATGGCTCGCGTCGGTTCGACGAGATTCGGTTTCAGGAGGACTCGTTTGCCTTGCAGCGTGTTGCTATCCAAACCGCAAGAGATCAGCCCGTCTCGAATCGTCTGTTCCAACGGTCCGTCATACGCTTGATTCCGAGCGACAAATACCGAGCTCTGATTGATCGACCTGCGCACCAAAGTGGCCGCCGCCGCGACCCCGGCGATCCCCAACGAACCAACCGTCATCGCCGTCCGGCGGCTCATACCACCACCGCAAGGCCGAGCCGGCCGTACTGCCCCATCAGGCGTTTTCATTTCTACCCGAGCCATAGTTTTTTTCCCTGAACGGTCCAAACAACCCCGTCACGTAGCCGAGTCTGTCCCCAGACTCGGGCGGTCAAAGAC
>CAYZRS010000066.1:0-25136 GCA_964480915.1 uncultured Pirellulaceae bacterium
CTAGAACTTGTTAGATGGCGATGACACTGTCAAATGATACAACAATTGCGCGGTACCGCACCTCAATGTTGTGACGCCCTTACGGCAAATCAAATGACAGAGGCGTGCGAGCAGCGCAATGCGCAGGCACATCAGGCCAAAGGGGGGGGGATTGATAGCCGATTCGACAGCACGGACTCGGACGCCGTGCTACGTTTTAATTCGCTCAGCGATACGGCGACCATTCTGGTTTCGAAATCGGTTCCGCCGGAATCTTGGTTTCCCACGATTCGTCGGCCGCAGAACTGGTCTGGCGAACGGTTGGCTCCATCGGTTGCGGCTCGATTGCCACGGACGATTCCACGCTCGATTCCGTTTTCAGTTCGTTCAACGGTCGCAGCTTGAAACCACTTAACAGCGCCGAACGCTTCTCTTCGATTTGGCTCTTGGTCGAGTTCCAACCGTTGTTCCGCACCGTAGAAGTCGGCGCTTGGCTTGATCGGTGAACGGCCTGCCAACCTTGCTTCGTCTCTCGATTGGGATTGGATAGCAAGCGAACGTCGGTTTCCAGTTTGCGGTCTTCGATCGTTTCGTAGCGGACGAAGAGATGGAGATCATCACTGTCGGGCGCATCTGCGGGCCAACGCAGTTCGAGGTGAATTCCACGACCGAGCGCCGATTCTCGGATCGCTCGACGAGCGCTGCTGGCGTCGTAGTCCCAACGGGCCAACCTGGCGGCGGAGCCTTCTTGCTTGCCATCCAGCACGACGACCGAGACCGGCCCGGTCAATTCGACATACTGGCCATCCTTGTTCCTCGGTTCAATCACGACCAGTACATCGGCATCGGTGATTTCATCATCAAAGCCACGGTCAGTGACCAGTTCCGCTTGAGCCACAATATGCGTCACGTTGGCATCGACGGCGACGTGAGTCACTTGCGACGTTCCTTCGTGGATCGTGCCGAAGCTGAAATCGAGAGGTGCTGTCGTTCCTGAACCGTCACTCGATTCAGCATCATCACCCGCATCCTGAAGCACGGGCCGTCTACCTTCGGGCAGTTCGCCCGGCGGTGGGTCAGAGAAATCGACGGACGGCGGTGCTTGTCGCGAATCGCTACCAGCGTCGTCTGGAATTTCGATTGTCGGTTCCAAAACCTCGTATTCGGACGGCGTGGGCACCGATTCGAAATCGGGCTGAGCAGGGACTGGCTCATCGACGGCGCGAGTTGGTTCTTGATCCGAACTGGAAGGTGCCTCATCGGTGATGGTCGGCATTTCGGCCGACGGCATCGATTCATAAACTGGCATCGGTTCGACAAGTTCGTATTCCGAAACCGGATCTTCGCTAATGACCTCGGTCGGATCGGGCGCGGCCGGAACGGGCTCTTCGACCGTCTCGTAAACGTTGTTGGGGTTCGCCGCCGGGGCAGAGCTGGCTGGCAGCGGAGCCAGATTCGCCGGCTGATTCGATTGGCTAGGCTGGCATTGGTCGCACTGACACTCTTGGCGACAGGTGTCCAATTGCGAACAGCGTTTATGCAGTTCGTTTTCCAGCATGTAGACCTGATCTTCCATATACCGCAGCTCGCCCTCCAGTAGATCGACGGAAGGGTCGCGGTAATGGCAGCCGGCAATTGCGGCTAAAGTCAGCCACAATATGATCAACGAACGGTAACCGTCCATGGTTTCCTCGCGCAGATGAGACATCCTGTCCGGGCGCAATCAGCGGCTGGCTCTTATCCAAGAACCAAACATTGCTGCTGAACTAACGCATCATGCTGTATTTAACGAATGTTGTAGCACCTAACCGGTTACCCAAGTGCGGGAAGAGAGGCAACCGAAGCTTCCTTGCTTGTATTTTCTGGCGACCGATTAAGCATCCATTTTGGCGATGACTTGGTCGATCAATTTATATTCTGCCGCTTCTGCAGCCGTCATGAAATTGTCACGATTCGTGTCCGCTTCCATTTTTTCGAGATCGTTGCCACCGGTATGGTGGAGCAAGATTTCGTTGAGCCGCTGTTTCACCTTTTTGAATTCCGTGGCGTGGATCATGATGTCCTCCGCCGTCCCTTGCATGCCGGCGAGCGGCTGATGAATCATGACGCGTGCGTTCGGAAGCGCGTGCCGCTTCCCGGCAGCCCCTGCAGCCAGTAAGACCGCACCCATCGAGGCAGCTTGCCCGATACAGTAAGTCGCCACATCGCAGGTAATGAACTGCATGGTGTCATAAATGCCCAGTCCGGCACTCACGCTACCGCCAGGCGAATTGATGTACAGCTGGATGTCTGCTTTCGGGTCTTCCGATTGCAAGAACAGCATCTGAGCGACGATCGAATTGGCAACTTCGTCGTTCACTTGAGAACCGAGAAAAACAATTCGGTCCTTCAGGAGGCGGCTGTAAATGTCAAAGACGCGTTCTTCGCGACCGCTCTTTTCAACTACGTAGGGGACAAATGGCATGGGACAGGTAACTCCTGCGTCCTTGGTGGGATGTTCTGCTTAATGGCCGAGCGGTTCGTTACTCTTCGTCTTCTTCATTCGGTGGTGAAGTCAGAATTTCATCGACGATTCCGTACTCAACCGCTTGCTGAGCGTTCATGTAAAAGTCGCGATCGGTATCTTTCGCGATTTGTTCCACGCTTTGACCGGTGTGTCCGGCCAGCACGCGGTTCAGGGCGTCCCGAGTCTTCAAGATTTCTTGAGCTTGAATCTCGATATCGCTCACCTGCCCACCGACACCGCCGTGTGGCTGGTGGATCATGACTTTCGAGTTGGGAAGAGCGAACCGTTTCTTGGGTGCACCACCCGCCAGCAAGACCGCACCACCACTGGCGGCCAAGCCGACACAATAAGTCGCAACAGGACAGCTGATGATATTCATCGTGTCGTAGATCGCTAACGTCGCCGTCACGCTACCGCCAGGCGAGTTAATGTAGAAGTGAATGTCTTTGCGACGGTTATCACTTTGGAGGTAAAGCAGCTTCATCACCAATTCATTGGCGTTTCCGTCGTAGATCTCGCCTTGCAAGAACACGATACGGTTTTCAAGCAGCAAGTCGCCCAGCGTCATCTGACGCTGGCGTTGGTAGTCGGCATATGCCTGAGCTGTAATTTGCCCGGGAAGAAGACTCATGATCAGACCCGATCCTTCTGTCAGTTGCTTTGCATCAAGATTGCTAATTGGCTTCCGGCCCAGCACCCTAACTCCGTGAGGCCGCTTGGTGGAATCGCATCCCTGCGCGATTTTACGTAGCAAGCCAACTCGGACCCTCACAGGGACCCGTGCACTTCTGCCTGCTGCCTAAACTTTACGTGTGATCGACTGCCTTAGGCAACTCACGTTCTTCGCCACCATGCTCCGCGTCGGGAATCTCCGACGCCGCCTTGCCACCGATGGCGAAGTCGACAGCGGAAGTGGACTCTTCCGTCTGCTTATGAGGAATTTCCTTAATCGTCGCGTTTTCCGTGATTAAATCGATCACTTTCCGCTCGACAATTTGGTTTCGCAGGGCGTCCATGAGGCCCCGTTTCTCGATTCTCGACCGGACGCTACGAGGGCTATCACCACTTTGCAGTGCCATCATTTGCAGTTCTGCATCGTAGTCACCATCGCTAGCTTCGATATCTTCCTCCTCGGCAATCCGCTCAAGAATGAAGTGCTCCTTCAGGGCCGTCGCGGTCGTTTTCGCGCTATTTTGCCGTAGCGTATTCACGTGAGCCATGATTTGCTCGTCCGAGAAACCGCTGGAACGGAGTTCCATCACCGATCGCTCCAATTCACGACTCGCTTGTCGTTTAAGCAAATCGGGCGGCAGGTCCCAAGAAGCCGATTCGGTCAGCAAGTCAGTAATTTGCTGACGGATGCGTTGGTGCTGGCGATAATTCAGCTGTCGCTCAAGCTCGCTCTTCACCGCGTCACGCAGATCGCCTTCGCTTTCGAAATCGCCAATCTGCTTCAGCATCTGTTCGTCAAGTTCAGGAAGCGTCATCCGCTTCACATCGAGCAGCTCAACTTTGACATCGACCTCCTGTCCGCGAACCGCTTCGGTTTCCGCATCTTGGCTCACCACGACTTTGGATTCTTTCTTGTCGCCAGCTTTGGCACCGACAATCAATTTGTCGAAGCCTTCCAAATTCCCATCGCGGAAACTGAGCGTCTTGCGAATCTTGATCGTCTCTTCATTGAGCGTGCTGATCTTTTTGCCGTCGTGTGTGAATGTCATATTCACAACCGCGTAATCATCTTCCGTCGCCTTCTCTGCAACGGGCTCAAGTGCCGAATGGCGAGAGAGCAACTTCGCCATGTGACCGTCGATCTCTTTTTTGCCGATGTCCATCGCCGGCTTTTCGATCTTCAACCCTTTCCACTTTGGCATTTCGAACTCGGGACGCACTTCGATATCAAATTCGAAAGTCAGCGGCCCTTCGTCCGGAATTTCTACCGCTTCGAAGTCGAACGAGGGTTCGCTGATCGCGGAAAAATCTTGTTCTTCACTCACCTGCGTCATTGCATCAAGCAGCAACGTCCCTTTCATCTTGTCGTTGAGCTCGTTCTTGAAATGGCTCGAAACAAGCTTCTTGGGTGCGCGACCTGGACGAAATCCGGGAACCGAAGCCTCTTGCATAAATTCGCCGACAGCCGTGTCGAGGTAACGATCAATGTCTTCGCGAGAGATGGAGACGGTGACGTGGCGCTGACAAGAACTTGGCTCATCAACTTTGATTTCCAACTTAAGCGGCTCGACATCATTTTCGAGGACGTCGTTGTCGACTTCGGAAGTGGTCATGCGATTACTCGTGACAATAGAAAGTGATCAGAAAAAAGTGCCCATTAACGCGAAGCTGTTGTGCTTCTCAAACTACGTTCGGCCGCCATTAAACACTTACAGCGACCGAAAGGCCGCCGTTGAGAACGTCAAAGACTTGAAGACACGCAGGTGGGAAAGAGCGGGTGATCGGATTCGAACCGACGACAACAACGTTGGCAACGTTGTGCTCTGCCAACTGAGCTACACCCGCAGCTTGACGCAATGAAGCGCCAACAAAGCTTCCGAATTATATTTTTCACGCCGTTCCTTGCAAGGGCAGGGAAACGGGTGGCCCACCTGCGACGCTTCGTGTAAGTCTTTGACGCGTCCCAACTTAACAGAATCTCCCAACTTATTCGCTGGTTGCTGCGTACACAAGTGGTGTGAAGGCCATCCTTGCCGACCTGCCCATGAAAACTGTAAATTATGCGGGACCTGAAGGCCTCCGAACTTCCGGCAAAGCCCTCGTGTCCCTCCTGTGTCCCGTTTTCTGCGTGTCAGCGTCTTACGTTTCATGGGAACAGAGTACCTATCATGATCAAAGCCAAACTCTTGATAATCGGCGGAGCCGACGGTCCTGCAGAGATTGACCTCGATCGACTGCCCATGACGTTGGGCAGAGCCCAGGAATGCGATGTTTGCTTGCCTCACGCGCTCGTCAGCCGCTCTCACTGCGAGGTTTTCGAAGAAGATGACCTGCTGTATGTCCGCGACTGCGGGTCGCTCAACGGCACCTTTGTCGGCAATCAAAGGATCCAGCAGAGCGTGCTCAAGGCGGGTGAGCTCCTGACCGTGGGAACCGTGACTCTTCGGGCCCTCTACGACAATTTGACCGCTGATGAAGCCGATCAGGCCATTTCCGCAATGGCCGATACGGCGGCCGGTGTTGAGGATACGGTCAGGAATTTTCACGCGGCCAGCGGTGACCAGACCGAAACCCTCCGCCCCCATCAAAAAACCAAGCCGGTCGCCAAGCCCGAGCCGCTCTCTTGAACCGCTCCGCGACCTCGCTGGCCTGCCTGCTGCTCGTCCTGATCGTTCAGGCGGTTACTGTCGAGCCCACCAACGCGCAAAAGTCGGACACCCACGAACCCCAGCACGGACTCGAGACCAAACTGAGGCCCGCCAACCGACTGGCCAAGGAAACGAGCCCTTACCTCCTTCAGCACGCCCGCAATCCGGTCGATTGGCACCCTTGGGGGCAAGAGGCGCTACAACTCGCCAAACAGCAAAACAAGCTGATTTTCCTTTCCATCGGCTACTCCAGTTGTCACTGGTGTCATGTGATGGAACACGAATCGTTCGAAGATGCCGAGGTGGCTCGGTTCATGAACGACCATTTCATCTGCGTCAAAGTCGATCGTGAAGAACGACCCGATGTCGACGCCATCTACATGCTGGCGGTGCAAATCATGACCCGTCGTGGCGGATGGCCACTCTCCGTCTTCCTGACACCCGATGCCAAACCGTTCTTTGGCGGCACCTACTTTCCTGCTCGCGATGGCGACCGACCAGGCAGCCCCGGCTTCCTCACAGTGGGTCAACGAGTCGTCTCGACTTGGCAATCCAACGCCGACGGCATTGAAAGAACGGCGGAGCAAGTTGCAAAACTGATCGCCGAGGAAATGAACAGCCTAGAAGTTCCGACAACCGTGCCAGCCAATCTGGCGAAAGAACTTCTCGACGATCTGACAAACACCTTCGACGAGACCTACGGCGGCTTCGGCTACGCGGCCGGCAATCCGCGCATTCCTAAGTTCCCCCAATCATCGACGTTGGCTTTTCTACTCGATCAGGCCGACCGAGGCGGCAATGCGGCTGCTTTGAAAATGCTGACCAAGACCGCCGACCGCATGGCGATGGGCGGTTTGCTAGATCATCTGGGTGGTGGTTTCCATCGCTACAGCGTCGATCGCTATTGGGCGATCCCCCACTTCGAAAAAATGCTCTACGACAACGGACAGCTGGCTTCGATCTATGCTCGCCTGGCCACACTGACCGGCAACGTCGAATACCGGCGCGTTGTCGAGGAGATGATGACGTTCATCGAGCGTGACATGACAGACGAATCGGGCGCTTTCTACGCTGCGATGGATGCCGATTCAGAGGGCGAAGAGGGAAAGTTCTTTCGCTGGAAGAAAGAAGAGTGGAGCCAAATCCTCGGTGAGAAAGAAGCTGCCTGGCTGGCTGCGATCTATGCACCGGGCACACCAAATTTTGAAGACGAGTTTTATGTCCCACAGATTGATGTCCCATGGCCCGAGGTCGCCCAGCGAGCCGGCCTGAGCCTGACCGAACTGCGTGCCCGCCTGGATCCACTCCGCATTCAACTCCTCCACGCCCGGTCGCAAAGGGTCCCACCGATGACCGACACCAAAATCCTCACCAGCTGGAACGGACTGATGATCCGCGGCATGGCCGATGCCGGAAGAGAACTGAAGCGGCCCGCCTACATCGAGCGAGCCGCCACAGCGGCACACTTCGTGATGGACAATCTTTGGATCGAAGGGCGGCTAATGCGCACTTTCACCGCCGGAAAAGCGAGCCTCAATGCCTATCTAGACGACTATGCATTCTTGGCCAACGGACTCATTGCACTCCACGAGGCGACCGGGGAAAAAGAATGGCTCCAGATGGCGCAACAAATCACTGAAAAGCAGTTGGAACTTTTCTGGGACGAGCAGCAAGGTGGCTTCTTCTTTACTTCGGCCGATCATGAACAACTGATCGTCCGCGGAAAATTGTTCCACGAAGGCGCTCGCCCTTCGGGAAGTGCGGTCGCCGCGGAGAATCTGATCTATTTGGCGAAAGCGACCGGCGACGACAGCTATCGAGACAAAGCCCAACGAACCGTTCGTTCGGCCGCTCGAATTCTCAGCCGCTCGCCAGCAGCCGCACCCCGCATGGTAATGGCCGCCGATCGGCTCTGACGAGCGCGATTTAGCACGTCGAGCACAAGCCACCTCTGCTGCTTAGAGTCGCAACATCTCTTGCAGCCCGGCCAAGATGGCTTGATGGTCTCTCACGATAGAAATCGTAAAAATGATCAGCATCATGATCGCGGAAACAAGCATCAATTGCGGAGCCGCACCCGAACGGGCGACTCGTGCCGAATGGTTCGCCGGCTGGTCCTGCTTAACGACCCGTTTCAGGTTCTTTTCCAACTGAGCCCACGACTGAAGATCCTGGTCGGTGGCCGAACCGACCAGTTCGACCGTCCGCATGTTGGGGTTGCGCTCAATGTAAAGCTGCAAGCCTTTGGTGGGCATCGCCAAACTGTCGCCCGCCCATCGCGATTGCGGATCCATCGATCGGACCACTTCGGATAGCAAAGGTCTTAGTTCGTCGCTGTCCAAGTTGTAAACGACCAACCGCGGCCGTGACATCAACACCGTCAACAGGACGAGCAATAGGTACAAGACGACCAACAGAGGCCATACGTACCAACCGATTCGAAATGCGGCCGATTCGGGCAGGAATAGTTCCAAGGGACCGGCGATTGCCAAGCCCAACACGCCCAAGCCAAGCAGCATCCCGTCACGGTATCCGCTCACAACAACCGGACGACCGCGGAAATTAACGAAAGCAATGGCAAGCAAGTAGATTGCCAAAGGAAGAATCGCGATGCACAAATGAAGTGGGTCCATGGCCGCTATTGTAACCCCTTGAACCACTCGAGTATCACCCAGCCCACCTTCGCCAGCGATTCCCCGGAACATTTATCGGGCGTATCCATGGTCGTGTGCCAGTACGATCCCGAACTGCCAGGTGCCCGAGGATAGTCAAAATCGATGATGTCACAGGAGGGAATGCCGGCGATATTGTGCAACGCCAGGTGATCGTCGCGAACTTCATAACGGCTGCGGGGAACGAATTCACGAACACCCAACCGCTTGGCAGTGGCCCACAGATCACGTACCAAAGGCCTGGAATCGGGCCACGACAGACTGTGCTTCTCTTGGAAAATTTGCAGTTGCTTGTCGCCAACCATGTCGACCAACACCGCATAACGATACTTGTGATCGGGCGGATCATTCACGTACTGCTTGGCAAAGTACTCCGAACCGAGGAAGTAAGGATCACGCCGATCGTTGTAGACCAGCTCTTCTGCATCGAACAACACGAAGTCAACGCCCAGTGGCGATTCCAGATCGCGAATGTGATGCGCCAATTCGGCTAGTAGCGCGACGCCGCTTGCGCCATCGTTCGCACCCAGGAATGGCTTCCGTCGATTCGACATCCGCGGGTCGCGATCGGGAAACGGACGCGTGTCGTAGTGAGCACACAAGAGCACTCGCTCGGTTCGATCAGGATACCACGTGACGATCAAATTCTTCAGCGTCGCATCTTTGCCCGTCTTAGGATGCGTGACCGTAAATTCTTGCAGGGCAACCTGGCCGCCCATTTCGGTGAAGTAAGCCACCAAAATCTCTTGCTGCCGGGCCATCCCGGCAGTACCGGAAACCCGTGGACCAATTTCACAGATCCGCTTCAGCATGGCAAAAGCTCGATCAGCATCTAACGGGTTGGTGACTTTTGCCGGCCTCGTTCGAGCCTGGTTCGTTCGCGCTGGGGCCGGGTTGTCGGAATTGGACTGTTCGCCAGCAACCGGATTGGCGACCGTCGCCCGCGGTCTTTGGCAAGCGCCAATCGACGCGACAGTGACAAAGGCGGACGCGACCAAAAGTCCCGCCAAAATGGAGTGTTTAATTTTCAAGGGATTTGCAGCCTACGGGCGTTTCATTGAATTAGTTTGTTCTCGCCCAGAGTGACCTCTTTGATCAAAACATCAAATTGATCCTCATCCGGCTTTTTACCTTCGTCTTTTTCAGGCCGAGGGCGGCGGTGTGGCTGCAGGTCAAAATCTGGCAACCAGACCGGTTTCACCTTAGGGCGTTTGATTTCGATTTTCACCACATCGCCTGGGCTATCGTGACCGATCGTATCCCGCAATTGTTCGAAATTGTCAATCGGCTTTCCTTTGTAGCTCACAATGATGTCGCCGATTTTCAAACCGGCGCGCTCGGCAGCCGTGTCGACCGATACCTGTCCTAATTTGCAGCCACCGACACCTTGTTGTTGTTCCGGACCGACACCAAGAAACGCCCCGAAATGCAATTTTGATTTGGTCGGTGGAATCGCTTGCACCAAGCGATTCAACGCATCGCGATCCAGCCCCGTCTTGATCAACCGAATCTGCGACGCATTCAATTTCTTCATCGCGTCCGTTAGCTTGTCGCCCTGGCTGGCAAGCGGTGTCTCGCGGATGGTCAGTTCACTAAGGAGTGGCAACTTGGCCAGCATGGCGATGCCATCCACCGTAATCTTTGCCGAATCGATCGATACTGAATGCAACCCGGCAACCTCAGCGACGTGCTTTAGATACTCATCGGTCACCTGCGGGCCCACAAGGACGATCCGTTTCAGGCTCGGTACCAACCGGAGCCGATGAAGATCGGCCGCCTTTCCAGACCAGCCGTCTCCGATAGCAATTCCAACTCGGTCGATCATCGCCGGTTCGAAGGCGATGCGCACGCTGAGTCCATTGTCGGGCGCCGTAGCACCAAGTGAGAGTAGTTCCTTCCAAGCTTGATCGGCAACGTTTCTGGCGTGGACCAAAAGCATCCGCCGAGCTGCGCGCGACGGGCCGTTCGCCGCTTTCGATTCGGCAATCCGACCTAACGCATCCATCGCCGCTGCGGACGTCGGTCGATTCTCATCGGCGACCAACGCGTCGAGGACGTCGAGCCCCAACATCCGCACTTCCAAACTGCTGGCGTCAGCCAGGATCGCCCGTTCGACGGCCGGAACCGCTTCTCGCCCTAAGTCGATCAGGGCTAACCGGGCCCGTTTTCGCAAAGAGAATTTGTCCCCATCTAACTGTGACACCAACTCATCGACCGAAGGCGCTGCGGCGACATCGGGCGACTGAGCCTGCGAATTGCCGCCCAACCCGGCCCAGAGCAAAAGCAAGACGCATGACAAGACAAGCTGTAGAGACGATCGAACCAAACGCTCAACTCCCAATCTTCATAAACCCAAATGAGCCGGAACCCACCTCAACACGGCTCAACCGGCGAACTGCGACCACCCGCTTCACCGCCCGCTTCTATTGTCCTAACTCTTCCCCATAATTGCCATAGCGACCGCCACGTCCAACGGTTTCCGCCCCATTGCATTCGCATGCGGCCATTCGCTGCCGATGTGGCCGTGGACAGTTTCTCATCTTCTTACGTAAAACGAACCGATGTTCTCACCCGATCAATACGAACTGCTCGACTTTGGCGACGGACGCAAACTGGAACAAATCGCCGGCCGCATCGTCGATCGGCCCTGTCCGGCAGCCGATGGGAAGTCCCAATCTCGCCCCGAGATCTGGAAACAGGCCGAAGGGAAATTTATCCGAGCAGCCGAGGAAGGCCATTGGCAACCCAAGTCGTTCGCGCCGGACGACTGGCACGTCGCCTGGAACCAATCGCGGCTGTCACTCAAGCCGACCAAGTTCGGCCACCTGGGTTTGTTTGCCGAACAAGCGGAAAACTGGCAGTGGATCACCAAACGAATCACCGCCGCCAACCAACCAAAAATCTTGAATCTGTTTGGCTACACCGGAGGCAGCACGCTAGCCGCAGCGGCCGCCGGCGCCGAAGTCGTTCACGTCGACGCGGCCAAGAACGTCGTACAGTGGGCACGACGCAATGCCGAACTTTCGGGACTCGCCGACGCGCCGATCCGTTGGATCGCCGAAGATGCAACCAAGTTTGTCGAACGTGAATTGAAACGTGACAACAAGTACGATGCGGTCATCCTGGACCCGCCCAGTTACGGACATGGACCCAAGGGCGAAGTTTGGAAAGTGCAACGTGACCTCATGCCGCTGCTCCGTTCGATCGGCAAGTTGACCGAAGGGCGCCGACAGTTCATCCTGCTCACATGCCACTCGCCCGGCTTCGGACCGGCCGAACTGCAAGCCTGTCTATCCGATACAATTTTTGGCAGTTGCCAAGCGGGAGGCAGTTCGGCCAAGATGCAAATCGCAACCTCAGCAGGCCGCAAACTTTCGGCAGGAGCCGCTGCTCGCTGGCCCTAGGTAAACCAACACACATGACTGCCGAAATTCAAAGCCCGCAAAATCAACGCATCAAGGATGTGATCAAACTGCGCCAGCGCAGTGGCCGTGACAAACAGCAACGGTTTGCTATCGATGGACTTCGCGAGATTGGTCAAGCGGTCGCAGGGAATGCGGACGTGGTCGAGGCGTTCTTCTGCGACGATCTGTGCCGCAGCGACGGGCAGCAACGATTGCTCGCATCCATGCGCCATGCGTCTATCCGGCTCACTTCGATCAGCAAACCGGTCTGGGAAAAACTGACCTTTGGTGACCGCCAGGATGGCATCTTGGCGGTGGCTCGTCAGCAACATGCCGATTGGGACGCGATTCCCCAGGTCGAATCGCCGCTCATCATCGTCTTGGAATCGATCGAAAAGCCGGGCAACATTGGCGCCGTCCTGCGAACTGCCGACGCTGCCGGTGTCACCGCCGTCATCTTGGCCGAACCGCTTACCGATACCTACAACCCCAACGCCATCCGCGCCAGCTTGGGCGCCATCTTTCGCGTGCCCGTCCTGTCGAAGGACAATGAAGAGATCGTCTCATGGCTGACCCGCCAAGACATCCAACCGTTGGTAGCCCGTCAAAAAAACGCGAACGATTTTTGCCAATCGACACTCACCGGACCGACCGCCATCATTCTGGGTAACGAAGCGAGAGGCGTCTCGCCATTCTGGCTCGACTCACAATTCCCCGGCATTTGTTTGCCGATGAAAGGCCAAGTGGACAGCCTGAACGTTTCCAACGCGGCCGCGATTCTGATGTATGAAGCGGTTCGGCAAAGAAGTTGAAAACGATTCTGACGGGCATTCCTAGCAACACAACGCAGGAATAGGGTCTGGTACATTTTTCGGCCAGTTAGCGTTGCCACCACATTCGATTTCGACCGAAAACATGTACCTGACCCTCTGGGTTGGAAGCAACGTAACCGGCCCGCAGCAATCGGACTTGCCAGTTCTCAAAAGCGCCAAACGATCTTGCCTTGAAAGCACGACTTCGGCAGGTGCGGTCTGCGACCGCCCGAGTCTGGGGACAGACTCGGCGACTTGACGGGAACGAGACGACGGGAGGAAACCAAACTCAAGAAGAGGGTTGGCAACGGTCCACAATTTATGCGGATGGACCGTTTGCAACCTGCAGTTCGGCCGCCAACAGTGTATTCCGCAACAGCATCGTCACTGTCAGCGGACCGACGCCACCCGGGACTGGCGTAATTGCGCCGGCGACTTTGCAGACCTCGTCGAAATCGACGTCACCGACCAACCGCTCCTCAACACGATTGATTCCCACATCAACGACCGCCGCGCCCGGCTTCACCATGTCGGCGGTTACAAAATTGGGCATGCCGATCGCAGCAATCAAGATATCGGCCTGCTTGGTGATTGAAGGTAAATCGACCGTACGACTGTGACACAAAGTCACCGTAGCATTGGCGGCGGCAGCGCCTAAGGCGGAACCGCGCTGCACGAGCATCGCCGCCATCGGCTTCCCGACGATGTCACTGCGACCGATGACCACCACGTGCTTACCGGCCGTCTCGATTCCCGTTCTCTGCAACATCTGCTGGATGCCGTGCGGCGTGCAGGGCAAGAAGCGTGGTCGACCTTGCAGCAACAGGCCAACATTCTCTGGATGAAAGGCGTCCACATCTTTTTCGGGGCGGATCGCGTCAAGCACCTCAGTCGAATCTAAACCATCCGGAAGAGGCAATTGAACGAGGATTCCATTCACGTCGGGATCGTTGTTCAAATCGCTCACGACTTGCATTAACTCGGACTGGCCAGTCGAGCTGGGCAAGCGCACCAGCCTGCTTTCGATACCCGCTTTGGCGCAGGCCCGCTCTTTGTTACGCACATAGACCTGGCTGGCCGGATCCTCGCCGACCAAAACGGCTGCCAAGGTGGCGCGCATATTGTGTTTTTCAGTGAAGGCCGCCGCGTCGACCGCAATCTCGGCTCGGATCTCTTTCGCGAGCGCTTTTCCATCCAAGAGTTTCGCATTCATGCGACTATCTTGACGATCGAATCGACCTGGGTAAACCGGGCCAACGGTTAGGCGGCCGAAGCGCCGAATGAAGCAACCAAGTACATCAGAAAATGGAGTGCCGCGCACGAGTAGGCTCCGGCGACCAAATCGTCCAGCATGATCCCCATGCCGCCGTGCAGGCTTTCCATCTCTTTCGCCGGCGAAATCTTGCGAATGTCGAAGAATCGATGGAGTGCGAATCCGGCCAACAAAATCCACCACAACTTCATGCTGGCCAAGGGCACAAACAAGAACGTGATTGGGATCGTCGCCAGTTCGTCCCAAATCACCTCGCTGGGATCTTCTTTCCCTAAGGCTTTGGCCGCCACGTCGCAGATCGGGATACCTACCAAGAAAATAACGGCGACCAAGACAAGCTGCACCGCCGGTGCCAGCGTCGCCAATCCGATCGCCAGCGGAATCCCTAGGGCGGCGCCCAAGGTCCCAGGTGCGATCGGCGAAAAGCCCACGCCGCCGCAGGTGGCTAGTAGCACTGCCAACTTTGATCCCGCGCCAGGCGCCTCATCCAATTCCATCAAACTGCTCCAATCCACCTGAAAGCAGCCTAACGCATCCCCGAGCAAGAGACCACCTCGAGAATCGGGCATCCTTCGAGCCAACCCTCGTCTGACCGATTGGTAAACATGGGCTGTTTACCTTGACGCAACCCGGCAAATAGCAAGAATCGTGATCGATTGAACAGCCCCCTCCCTAGTCGCCAGCGGATCGCAATGAGCCCTACCGAAAAACCAGCAACCCCCTCTGCTGCCAAACCAAGTCCTGTCGAAGTATTTAAGGTTGAGAGCCAATATCTGAAAGGGGACATTCCCGCAGAACTTTTGGACGAAAACGACTTCTTCGGCAAAGGGAGTGTGCAACTGCTGAAACACCATGGCACGTACCAGCAGGACGATCGCGATGCGCGGGCAGCCGCAAAAGCGGCAGGGAAAGGCAAAGCGTTCATGTTCATGGTCCGCAGCAAAATCCCCGGTGGCAAGCTCACCAGCGATCAACTGCTGGCTCAATTGGATCTCTGCGACGAATTGGGCAACAACACGCTCCGCATCACCACGCGACAAGCGTTACAGCTGCACGGCATTCGCAAGAATAAGCTGAAGGAAACGATCGCCCGCATCAACGAAGTGCAGGTTAGCACACTGGGCGCCTGTGGCGATGTCAATCGAAACGTGATGTGCTGCCCGGCTCCTTACGCCAACAACATTCACACGACGATGCAAAAACTGGCCGATGATTTGGCCGAACTATTGGCACCTCGCACCACCGCCTACCACGAAATCTGGCTGCGAGAAGAAGGCAGCGAAGAGAAACAGCTCGTCGGTGGCGGCGTCGACGGTCACGAGATCGAACCGATCTACGGCACCGCCTACCTGCCGCGCAAATTCAAGATCGGCGTCGCACTGCCAGAAGACAATTGCATCGACCTGTACACGCACGACCTGGGCTTCCTCGCCATCACCGAAGGAGACGACGTCAAAGGCTACAACATCCTGGTCGGCGGTGGCTTTGGCAACACGCCCAGTGCAAAAAAGACATTCCCTGCCGTCGCCAAACGGATGTGCTTCGTGACGCCCGAACAGGCGCTCGACGTGGCGGTCGCGGTCGTGAAAGTCCAACGCGATTTTGGCAATCGCACCGATCGGAAAGTCGCGCGGCTCAAATACCTGATCGCCGATTGGGGTATCGAGAAATTCAAAGCCAAAGTCGAAGAGTATTACGGACAGAGCCTACCCGAACCGAACCCGGCCGATGTGACGAAACAAGAAGATCACATGGGTTGGGAAGAGCAGGGTGATGGAAAGTGGTTCTACGGACTGAACATCGAAAACGGGCGTCTGCGAGACGGAGACGACCTTCAACTGAAAGCCGCCCTGCGAGACATCTGCAAGACGATCAAACCGGGCATTCGCCTGACCGCCCATCAAAGCCTCATTTTCACCGACGTTGAAGAGAAAGACAAAACGGCGATTGAAGAGACACTCCAGAAGTACCATGTGCCCCTTTCCCATGAAATATCCAACACGCGACGTTGGTCGATGGCTTGTGTTGCGTGGCCAACATGCGGACTGTCGATCACCGAGGCCGAACGAGCACTACCCGGCATGGTCGATCAACTAGAAGTCGAAATCGAAAAACTGGGTCTTTCAACCGAACAGTTCAATCTACGCATGACCGGCTGCCCGAATGGGTGCGCTCGGCCGTACAACCCGGACATCGGGCTCGTCGGCAAAGCCAAGGGGAAATATACCGTTCTGCTCGGCGGGACTCAGTTGGGGAACCGGCTCAACTTCATCTACAAAGACCTCGTTCCCGAAGAAGAGGTCGTGAGCGAACTCACGCAGGTCTTTCGCTATTTTAAAGAGAGCCGCACGGCCGACGAATCGTTCGGCGACTTTTGTCACCGGAAGGGCAAAGAGGACCTGCTGGCGTGGTCCGAAGCCGAGAATTCATAATCCGAGCGCAAAGGGTCGGGAGTCTTTTTCGGACAGCTCATGTCACCCCAAGGCAGTCCGTATGACCGAAAAAGACTCCCGACCCTTTCCACGGCCACATCGAAAAGCGCGCCAACTACGAATTCAATTCGACCGGCACCTGATCGATCTTGGCGGCCAGAATAAAGTCGTTCTCTGACAGTCCGCCAATCGCGTGAGTCCACATCTCGATCGAAACGTTGCGATAACCTTCAATGTGCAAATCGGGATGGTGACCATCTTCTTCTGCGATTTCGGCGATCTTGCCGAAGAAGGCCATCCCGGCCATGAAATTCTTCACGGTCCAATCTTTGCGAATGCGTTGCCCGTCATGGGTCAAATACCAACCGTCCAGTTTGGCGAGTTGATTTTCAGCCACATTGATGGGGCACGGTTCCACACCACCTTCGCAAGGGAGGCATTTTTTGGCGGCCAGATCTTCAGGTTGCTGAACGTCCATCGTTTCTTTCTTCTGCAACGGGTGTTTGAGTGAGTGACTCTGCTTGCCGATCGAGGCGGGTCTAAGGGTCGCTAGGAATTTTGGCGCTTTCCAACGGCTTGTCGGCATCGCTCAATTCCAGATCGTCTTCGCTGACTTCGGGTTCGGGAATGCGGTCTTCTTGTTTTTGCATCTCACGCCATGGCTTCTTCGCTTTATAAGACGCCAATTCTTGCTTCAGCTGGTCGTCGATCTCATTCTCGGCACCCAAATCAACCGCTTTCTGTGACCATTCCAGCGCCTTTTCGAAGTCACCCGATTCGGCATGTGCGGCGGCCAGCGTGCTAAGGATATGGGCCGCTTCGTAATTGGTCACTTCGCAGGCCCGCTCGGCAAGTTCGATCGCCTTGCCGCCATCGCGAACCGCATCATCAGTGGAAGTCGCCAACACCCACGCGTAATTGTTCAAGATGCCCGCATCGTCTTCGGAATGGGGAAGCGCTTGTTCGTAGTCTTTGATCGCTTCTTGATGCTTACCAACGCCCAAATAAGCATCGGCCCGTCCGCGTAGCGCCTGCCACTCCGTTTCATCCTCCCGAATGATCCGAGTGTAGATATCGATCGCTCGCGATGGCCGCTTATCCATCAGATAGGTCGCCGCAATTTGCAACCGCAGCTCCAAGTTGTCCGGGTTGCGACGAAGTAGTCGATTGAGATCACGGATCGCCGCTTCGAAATTGCCTTCGATTTGAGCAACCGAACTGCGTAATAACAGCGCCTGTGGGTCACCCGGCTCCAGCTCCAAAACTCGTTCCAAATCAGCGTAGGCTTCTTCGAAATTTTCGTCATTGGCGTAGACTTGCGCTCGCAACAGAAGACCGATGGTGCTGTTCGGTTCTACTTCAATGGCCTTCTCGATATCGGCGAGTGCTTTTTCTGTTTCTCCTTGGTCCAACAGGATGCTCGAACGGAGTATGTACCCACGTGCTGACGTCTTATCCTGTTCGATGAATTCATCGACGAACGCAATCGCTTCGTCATATTTTTCTGTTGCGGTTAGTAGCTGCACAACCAGTTCTCGAGTATCGGTATCCGATTCGTCCAACTCGATGATCCGGCTCAAATCGGCGATGGCATCGTCGATTCGATCCATGTCTAGGTAGATCTGAGCCCGTTCGCGCAGCGCTTCGTCGTTGGTATCGTTGGCCGCCACGGCCGCTTCAATATCTCCCAGCTGCTCTGCTGGCGTTTCGCGAAAGGAAGCCCGTGTCAGCAGCGCTTCGCAGCGACGAGCCGGGTTATCCCACATCAGCTTGACCGCATTTTCCGCCGCAACCATACCGGCCTCTTTATCGCCATCGGGCAGATCGGCCAGCTGAGCAATCAATAGCTGCACGTCACCATGCTCGGGTTGAATTTCGGCCGCTTTCGTCAGTGACTCCATCGCCATCCGGCGCCGCTGACGCCAACTGCGATCCAACTTGCCTTGTAGCACGGGCGCCAGAACTTGGTTCGCTTTTTCGAACAACGTACCTGCCATCAGTTCTTTGGCATACGCTTCGCTTTGAGCCGGCAAGCCGTCCTCGATCGCCTCCTCACACATCTCGACGACTTCATTCAGATCACTCATCCGTTTTGCAAACAGTTTTTTCTGAGTCGCCTTATCCAGCAAATCGATCGCAGGACTCGATTCTTCCTCCGGGACCTCCAGATCGATCTCATCCACGTCAGTGGACGTGGCCGCATCGGTTTCGGACTCGACAGCCTGCCCATAAACGCTGGCCGTCGGCCAACCCAACCAGCCAAATACCATGAGGCACGGCAGCAAGACAAAGCATCCGGTCACACGACGCATGAACGACTTTTTGATGAGCATCATTTTCAAAATCCCTTTACCAACTCGATCGGCGTGAATCAGCCGATTCATCCTGCCTCAGCTGTCACGATATTATTTCCGAAGCGACCGTCCGAGGCCATGGCGCAATATCGCCCAAACCCGAAGATTCGGGCCAATTCAAGTATTTTGGGCGCTGCCAAAACAGCTAGGCACTAAATCGCATGGAATCGGGACCAAGACTGTCCAAAATCCCACTGCGATATCGCTCACAAAGCCGCAGCAGCACTTCCAGCGCCAGCAGGTCGGCTCGATTCATCACATGCTTGGCACCGCGAGAACCCAATTCGGCCACTGTCGATTCGACCGCTTGGACGTGCAGCGCCATGAAATGACTTTCACTGATTCCGGCCGACATCAGAATTTGAGTGAAACGGGTCACATCGTCGCCAACGTGCCCCCATCCCATGACGACCGATGTCTTCAGCAGTTCGCGATAGTGGGTGAGCAGTTTCATCGGTGGGTCCCAGCCGCCCAGGCCACCGGCGGCACCACGTTTGGTCAAGTCGACCAATTCACGCTGCTGTTCCAACAAGCGATCGGCCTCCTGTTTGTCTTGCGCCTGCTGCTGGTTTCTCGCCTGCTGGAGCCGTTCATTGTCCAATCTCAATTGACGCCGTTCGATCGCTTGAGCCATTCGCCAGATCAAGGTGCGGGTCGTCGCTTCGGCCAGACACATATAGCTGTCGGCATGTGCTTCCAGACAATACGGCTCCATTTGAGCCGCGTTCGATTGGCCTAGTACGATCACTGGCTGCATCACCGAAGTGCCTGCCCGGATCGCATCCAAAGTTTGAAGTGCATTCAACGACTCGTCATGAGACAGCAACACGACGTCGAACGCATCGTCACGAAGTCGCGCCAAACCGGCAGCGGCACCAACAGCTCGTTCCAAAATGACGACCGTACTCTGATCGGCGGCCAGCGATTCGGCCAAAGCGGCACCCAAATGCGCCGCGTTGGTGATAAACAGGACCCTCATCGGTTGAGGAATATGAAAGTTGTTTCGCCGGACCTTGGAGTCCAGAGGGGAGCGCATCATGGAGTTTCATCAATCAGTGAACGTTAAAGAAGCAAGTTTGTGATCTCTGTCTGGTTTCTATCTGGTTAGCCTAAAGCCCGTCCTTGAGTAGAATGAGCTGAGTTCTTGTAGGCAATCGACCCGTTCGCAGTCAATCCAAACGCTCAGATCGGGGCGAGACCGCAGTTTTTTTGGAATCAGCAGGCGCACTATGAAACTCGCTTACTTCGATTGTGCTAGCGGCATCAGCGGCGACATGACGCTCGGCGCACTGGTCGATCTGGGTGTCCCACTCGAAAAACTGCAAAAAGGTATCGATTCCCTTGGACTACCCAGTTGCCGCTTGGAAGTCGAAGAGGTGCATCGAAAAGGTTTTCGCGCGAGCAAAGTCCATGTCCGGCACGAGCCCGAACATGCGCACCGCCATCTGCATCACATCACCGAGATGATCACCGCGAGCACACTTGCTGCAGACGAGCAAGATTTGGCGATTCGCATCTTCACTCGACTGGGGGAAGCCGAGGCCCACGTGCACGGGACGACAATTCGCAAAGTCCACTTCCACGAAGTCGGAGCCGTCGATTCCATCGCGGACATTGTCGGAGCGGCCATCGGCTGGACCCATTTGAAAGTCGACCGCTTTGTCTGCTCGCCCGTCCCAACCGGCACCGGCACCATCATGATCGCTCATGGCAAGACGAGTGTGCCCGCACCGGCCACGGCCGAACTTCTCAAAGGCATTCCGCTCGCCGCATCCGAGGTACCGGCTGAACTGACGACTCCGACGGGAGCCGCCATCCTCAAAACACTCTGCACCGAATTTGGGCCGGTTCCCGCCATGACCATCGATGCGATCGGTTACGGGGCGGGCGACAAAGATTTCGAATCGCACGGCAATATCCTGCGAGTCCTGATCGGCACCGCTGCCACACCGGAAACCGGCGATCAAATCCTCGTCCTAGAAACCAATTTGGACGACACGACGGGCGAAGTGATTGGCCATTGCACCGAGCGCTTGTTGGCAGCCGGAGCACTCGACGTCTACACCACTGCCATCCACATGAAGAAGAATCGACCCGCGACGAAACTAACGATCCTATGCGAGGCCCCGTCGCGTCAGGCGCTTGAAGCGATCGTCTTCCAGGAAACGAGCACGCTCGGCATTCGCCGGCAAACGGCCGACCGGTCGACGCTGCCACGCGAAGCGACCGTCGTCGAAACGGAATGGGGCCCAGTTCATGGAAAAATCGCCACGCTCCCTCACGGCGAACGACGTTTCTCGCCCGAATACGAGGCCTGCCGTCAGATCGCTCAGCAGCACGATATCGCGGTCACCAGCGTCCAAGCCGCCGCCTGCACAAGCTATGTCGCAAACAAACCACCCGCCTGACCAAATTGCACGATGACGTGCCACAGCTGTTTGATCTGCTGCAACGTCTCTTCATGACTGGCCCATTCCTGCCACAGCTCCGGCGAATCGTGTAACGACAAGGCCGCTGCACCCACATCCTTGGCGGTAATCGTCGCGCCGGTCGCGATGCGTTTTGCCAGTCGAGCAACCGCCTCGCCGCGAAAATCATCGGGAATCGTATCGACAGCCACGGCAAGGCCTCGATGGTAGTAAAGCGGAAACCCATACTTCTTGGCCGCCTCGACCAACATCTGACCAACTTCCGAACCGACAAAGCAAGGATCCACAACCATCTGCTCGACATCTCGATCCAACCGGATGTCACCATGCACCTGAGCCTCGACATAATCGTCCAGGTTCCGACTTGGCTCGCCAGCAAAACGGGACCGAGCGAAAGGACCCAGCGACGTCTGCAACTTCGCTAGTAAAGTTGGCAGCGTGGTACCGGCCTGCCCCAATACGTTTCCTTCCGCCCGCACGTCGCGCACGATTGCCGACCAGATCCAATGGAAATGTTGAAGGGTCCCCATTTCATCTGGATTCGTCACGCTATCCCCATAGCTAAAAGTCGTCCGCTGCGAAACCGCAGGACGCAAACACAAGTAGCACGAACCGAATCGCGGCGCCGCACCGCCCGCCTGATTGAATAGGTTCAGCGCGCCATACTTGGGACGTTCTTTGTGCGTCGATCGATCATAAGCGCAACCGAACATCCGACTTTCCCAATCGTATCGGTACCCACCAGGCTGAGCCGTACAACTTCCGTTCGAAATTTGCGTCTCGAATTGGCTTCGATAAACACCTTCCGCCAGCAGCGAAGCGGCGACGATGAGACCGGACGCCGCTTTGCGATCCGGATGGAAATTTAACTCGACTCGAGCTTCTTCGCGCAAAGTACGAGCAGTCGATTCAAAGAGAGAGCCCGGTAACGATGCCTGTGCCAATGCCTCATGAATCGATTGCTGGTTCGTTGCGTCTCGCGCTTTAGCAAGATCGCTGACGTACTGAACGGCCGCAGATTGCGAAGTCGTGAGTTTCATCGAGCTGCTGGGGATTCCTCAGGCGGATTTTCTTCGCGACGAACCGAATCAGAACGGCTGACTCTAAAGACGGTGACGTTTGTGTTGGGTTCGCAGTCTGGCGGTGGATTGTGGGCGCCTTGGTAAAGTTTACCACCCAGCGCCGAACGAAACCGGGGGACCAACCCTTCGGCCTGCCCGCCAGCGCAATCGAATCCTGTTTTCCATCCTTCCTCTGCAACTCAGTTCTTGCAACCAGCCCCAGCGACGGTCAACCATTGGCGTCGCTAGGATCGAGCGCCGGCAGCCCATCAATGCTCCTCAAATTCTTCTGCTGCTGGTAGGCCTGCACGCCGGCCTGACCTTTCTTACGAGCCCAACTCTCGAAGACGGTTCGTTCTTCTTGATATTCATATTTGGGTACTCCAAAACCGCACGAGTCACCAATGCGCGTCAGGTCGACCAGTACGATACTGCGAACGCCTTCATGGTGAGGAAACAACGCTTGATGTGCTTCCCAATCTGGAGATGAAGGAGTCACAAATCGGCCGGTCCCATAGAGCCGAAGAATGAGCGGCGGCCCCTCGAACGCACAGAACATGATGGTGATCCGGCCGTTCTCACGAAGATGAGCAATCGTTTCGGCCCCGCTTCCTGTCAGGTCAAGGAAGCCGACAGACCGCGAGTTAATGACGCGAAAGCTATCAATGCCCTTCGGTGAACAGTTAATGTGGCCGTCCGCAGCTAATGGGGCAGTCGCAACGAAGAACAATCGCTGCTTCGCAATCCATTCACAAAGTTCGGGAGTCACTTCGTCGTACAGTTTTCCCATCGGCCCGTTTCCAATATTCTGTGCTCAGGAACGAATCACTCTCATTCGGTCTATTGTTGACCATTTGACGGCCAACTGCGACTTCAAATCGAATCACGGAGACTCTCGATGACCTTGCTACGAGAATCCTTACGCCTGACTTTCGTATTCTGCTTGCTCACAGTGGCCAGCGTGTCGGCGCAAAAATCGAACGACGGCTCAAGCGGCGCTGTCAAAAAACTCGTTCGTGCGGCACAAACGGGAAACTGGAATGCCGTCCAGAAAGCGCTCGACAGCGGCCTCGATATCAACGCGCAAACAGCCGCCGGCATGACGGCACTACACGCAGCCAAGATCGGCCGCTACGAGGACCTGGTTGAACGGCTGATCGAGAAAGGGGCCGACGATTCGATTCCCCTACCAGCTTTGGCCACACTGGTTGATCACAGGCTCGACCAGATCACCGCAGATTCGGCCGCGCTCGTGCTCGTCGTGACCCAAGAGGGCAAGCCGATCTTGGAACGCTCCTTTGGCTATGCAGATATCAAGAACAAGAAAAAGGCCGACGGAGACACCCTCTTTCGGATTGGGTCGGTCACGAAACAATTCACAGCGGCCGCCATTCTGAAACTGCAAGAAGCGGGCCAGCTGTCGGTCGATGATCAACTGGCCGATCATTTCCCCGACTTTCCACAGGGCGACATCGTCACAATTCGGCACCTGCTCAATCACACGTCGGGGATCCACAGCTACACATCCGAACCGGGTTTCGCGCTGGGTGTTTTGCAAGAAGTCCAAATCCCCGAACTGATCAAAGATATCGCCAAGTACGAATACGATTTCAAACCGGGCGAACGATACGAGTATTCCAATTCGGGATATCTATTGTTGGGACGTATTGTCGAACTTGTTTCCGGAAAATCGTATCGCGAATTCCTCACCGACGAGTTCTTCACGCCCATCGGCATGACTCGATCAGGTGTCTACGACCATGAGGCCGAATACACAAACGAATCGAAAGGTTACAGCTACCTCAACGACAAGTTTCAAAACGCCAAGCCTTGGCACATGTCGTGGGCCGCCGGAGCCGGCGCCATCTACTCGACCGCGAACGACCTCGTGCGCTGGAATGAAGCGCTGTTTGGCGGCAAAGTCCTCAACGCCGAATCTCTAAAGCAAGCCTTCACCCCAGGCAAGGTCACCTCAGACACCGAATCGAATTACGGCTTTGGTTGGATCATCGCCGAACAGCAAGGGCTGAGCACGATCTGGCACAACGGCGGATTAGACGGCTTTCTTTCTCACCTCAGCCGCTACCCTGACCAAAACGTCAACATCATTGCCCTGACCAATTCGGCGCCAGCCAGCCCACAACTCAGTCCCGACGAAACCAGTCGATTCTTACGAGACCTCTGTTTGTGGGAACACATGGAGGCGCGCCAGATGAAATCGGTCGACGACAAAGTCGATGTGGCAAAACTGAAGTTACTCGAAGGACGCTACGACCTGGGCGGCGGCATCATCACGATCAGCCTGAAAGAGGATCAATGCTACGCCCAATTGACCGGCCAAGGCCCCATCGAAGTTTTTCCTAAGAGCGAAAACGTCCTCTTCGCCCGCGTCGTCGACGCCGAACTCGAATTCATCAGCGACGATTCAGGAAAGATCACGCACGCCGTGTTGCACCAAAACGGAGCAAGCCGAAAAGCGCCCCGTTTGGGCGACGCGCAACCGGCAGCCGAAATCTCTGACGAGATCCGCCAAAGCTTCGTCGGCAAGTATGACTACGGCCCGCTGGGAACACTGCAAATCAAATTGGAGGACGGCAAGTTGATGGCCAAACTGACCGGACAGCAGTTCCTGGAAGTGACCCCCGTTTCTGACAACGAACTCTCCTGGGTCGACGTCAACGCTCAACTGAAATTTGAACGCGACGATAACGGAAAGATCATCAACACGGTCCATCACCAGGGAGGCCAACAACTGCCGGTTAAGAAGATTTAGCTCGCGCGATTCGGCAGTCGGCATATGCGTGATTGCAGTGGCGATTTTTTGTCCGGCGACAGTCCTTACGAGGTTGGCACCAGGGAAGGGGTCGGGAGTCTTTTCTCTCAAAACCAAAATA
>CAYZRS010000067.1:0-25050 GCA_964480915.1 uncultured Pirellulaceae bacterium
CGATCGAGAAAGAAGTGAAGAAACAATACGGCATGCAGTTGGTCGGACGGCTAGAAGAAGTCGTCGATCGGTTCTACGCGATCTCGGTAGAAAAACGCGTCCAACATCCGGCGGTCCTCGCGATCGTCAAACAGGCGCGCAGCAAGATGTTCGAACAATGAGCATTGGATATTGTTGTTTGTTGTAGCGCCAATGCGCATAGAACAGCCGCCCACCGAAATTCTAGTGGGCGGCTCGTTGGTGTTTTCAATTGCGACAAGTCGTCTAGGAAACGACCTTGACTTTTTCGGCTCGTGGACCCTTGGGGCCGTCGCCTTCTTCATATTCGACGACCTGCCCCTCTTGGAGCGCTTCGAAGGTGATGCCTTCGACAGCCGAATGATGGAAGAAGATATCGCCCTTGTCTCCGCGAATGAATCCAAATCCTTTGTCCGTCAGTTTCCTAATTTCACCTTGTGGCATAGCAGCCATCCTCACTCAAAAACAAATTAAATTTTAGCGCCACGCAATCAAGACAGCAGTCCCACTTTGTGACAACGAATGGCCAGAGAGTGAAATGCACGGTCCTTCGTACACGCCAGAAGACCAGACTCGACCCGCGACAAGAACGCCGCGAAATAGATGACCGTCACCTGCTAACCGGGAACCAATCTTAGCGGATCCATAACCGTCGTCAAACTGCCCATTCTCACATATCTGTCAATTGCAGGTTTTTGTCCCCAAAAATACTGTCAAAACAATGACAATGTCGTCCGAACGAGTCAAATTCTTCACGCTTACGTCGATAACACCAAGTGAACGAGATCACTCGTACCTATCGATCGCGGCGAGAAAAACAACTCACCTGCCTCATAGTCGAATCCACTACCGACCTGTGCGGCCGCTGCTCTAACACGTTTCAGAACGTGATCTTTTTCCGGCGGAAACTGCGTCTTGTAGCAACGAATGCTGGCCATCTTTGACTCTATCGTGTCGCTAATGTCGATGACAAAATGACTGAGGCCTCGATTGGAAACGACGGGCTCCCAAGACAAATGAAAGTAGAGTTGTGCATCAATACGATGAGGCATCGTGCCGTCAAACTGATCATCCCATTTCGTCAGGCGGCTATAAAAGATGGCGCCATCGGTAATCTGCATCGCCTGCCAGTGATCGGGAGATGCCATCGGCGTTTTGTCGCCGAAGCCAATCACAATTCGCGGCCGATACCGCCGGAACTCGGTTGCCAAGGCAACGCGTGCCTCGAAGGAATCAAACAGCTTTCGGTTCGGCAATTCGAGCGTACGGCGAACAGGGACTCCCAACGCCTCAGCCGCCGCCTTTGCTTCTGCGAGCCGTACTTGAGGATCGGGGCAACCCGGCGTCGGCTCGCCATCCGTAAGATCAATAATTCCGACCTGATAGCCTTGCCGAACCAGTTTGGCCAACGTGCCACCGCAAGCGATTTCCACATCGTCGGGGTGAGCCCCCACAGCGATCACGTCAAGTTTGGGATAGTCGGCTGTCATGATTGCCTTTTCACACTAATGAGGAAGGATGGATTTTTTGACTCGAAACGCAAAGCTTCCAGCTGAGTCGTTGCTTCCGCAATGTTGATCATGCGAACCGCGACGTCGGCGGAAACGGGCTTGAGTTTCCCGAGAACTCCATTGAGATTGTCGATACTATTAACATTCACCACCAACCTTCCGCCTGCGCGCAATCGCGACCATGCTTGCTCGGCAATCGTGGCCACCGCGCGACCTGCACCGCCGATAAACACGGCGTCGGGGTCGGGAAGATCGGCCCACACGTCGGGTGCCTGGCCCAACGTCGGCTGAACGTTGCGCACGCCGAAACGTTCTGCATTTTCAACAATCAACTGATGGTCTTGCGGTTCCATTTCGATCGCAAATACGGTCCCCTCGTAAGCCAAGCGAGCCGCTTCGATCGACACACTACCGCTGCCCGCTCCCACATCCCACACGATGCTACTTGTCCCCAGATCCAGCAAGGAGAGAGCGATGATTCGCACTTCCATCGGCGTCAGAAGGCCCCGTTTCGGCTGAGATTGCAGAAAGACCTCATCCGGGTTTCCAAACAGCTGCAGTCCGGCCATCGCTGCGGGCCGATCGGGCACATTCGGTTTACGAATCAGAATGACAACGTTTAAAGGGGCAAACGTCTCTGCGGCCAAATCGGCAAGCTCCCCCTGCGTCACGCGCTCATTCGGAGAACCCAAATTCTCGCAAACGTAGGCGGTAAAATAATCGATGCCGTGTCGTAACAGCTCTTGCGCAAGCCGGGCCGGTGTCGTCTCTTCGGTCGTAAAGAGTCCGGCCTTCTCGGAGGAACGCACTTTACGGACGACCCGTGGCAAATCGACCGAAGCCAAGTTCGCCAGATAAGCTTCCTCCCAAGGCTCCTTCACTCGAGCAAAGGCCAGCTGCATGGAACTGACGTGCGGTACGACTTCGAATCGTTCTTTGCCAAAGGCGTCACACAGATAGCGAGCCAGTCCGTAAAACAATGGATCACCACTCGTTACGATCACGATCGACTGGCCCTCATTCGCACGCAGAGCGGAGACGATCTCATCAAGATCGCCACCGGTTTCGACCCGCTTCGCCGCCCCCTCCGGCACCATGGCGAGGCAGCGTCCCGTTCCGACCAACACCGCTGCGTTTTCGATAGCAACCCTGGCCGCTTCCATCAGGCCGTCCATGCCGTCGTCGCCGATACCGACAATTCGTATTTTTTCTTCAGCCACTTGTTTCCCATTTCCTTCACAAAACCAACGGTCGAATCTACCCAGCCCGAATCAGCGTAATAGCGTACCGTAACCGAATCGGCTTCTATAGAGGCATACCGCGGCAGCTGTGTGCGAATGCGTCGCTTTGGCTACAATGAAGGCATCGACTTGGCATTTTGTTGGCTCCTTGTACGAACGTATGTCGCCACGCATCTTTTGGAAGTTTTTTGTCATTTTTGCGGCGCTTCAACTGGCAACGGTTTTGGCGTTCATGGTCGTCGTTACGCGCTGGCAAGAGGACCAAACCTTCAGCCAGCAGGAACAACGGCTGCGCGATGCGTCTGCCGTTCTGCAGTCTCTCTTTCGTGACACGTTCAGCCACGATTTCGCGACCGATTCTGAACACCAAGCGATCGTCCAAGAACAAATCGCCGACCTCGCGACGCGCATGAATATGCGACTGACGGTCGTCTCGATGGGCGGCACGGTGATTGCCGATTCGGACGAAGATGCCGCCTCGATGGGGAACCACAAAGATCGTACGGAACTCGCCGGTGCGGCGGCCCATGGGACCGGCAACTCGCAACGATTCAGCCCAACGTTGCAACTTCCGATGCTGTATCACGCTGCCCGCATCGACAATGACTCGAACGAACCGCTGGGACTGATCCGCGTCGCCGTTCCGCTGTCGGAAGTCGAAGAAGAGGTTTCCCAAATCGAAAAGGCGCTATACGCGGTCGCAGCTTTGGTGAGCCTGGCAGGGCTCGTCCTCACCTACTTGATCGTCGGACGAGCGCTGCGCCCTGTGCAAACCTTGACCACCGCCGTCAACGCGATGGCGGCCGGCAGCTACAACCATCGCGTCGACGTCCGCAGCGGTCGCGATGAATTGGGGACGCTCGCCAAAAGCTTCAACCGAATGAGCGCAGAAATTGAAGCTCGTGAAACTCAGTTGCAGGAGATCGTCAATCGCATGCGAGCCGTGCTTGGCGGCATGGTCGAAGGCGTCATCGCGGTTGATGACGAGCAGCGGTTCCTCTTCGCCAATCAGGCGGCGGGCAACCTGCTCGGCTTTCAACCCGATCGTGTGCAGGGGCAATCGCTTTCCGGCACCGTTCAACATCAGATGTTGCAACAAGTTGCCACCGATACCTTGGCGACCGAATCGGGCAACGTCGTCCGTCAATTGGAACTGGAACATAGTGCTGGCAATATTCTGTTGGCGGTGAATGGAGCACGCTTACCTGGCGATCCATGCCCGGGCGCGGTGGTCGTCATGCATGATGTCACCGAGCTGCGCCGACTGGAAACGCTCCGCCAAGAATTCGTGGCCAACGTATCGCACGAGTTAAAGACACCTCTGAGCGCGATCATGGCCTATTCGGAAACGCTGCGAGACGGCGGCATGATCAAGGACGAGGATGGGGTTCATTTCCTCAAGCAAATTGAAGAGCAGGCGATGCGGTTGGCCGAATTGATTCAAGACATGCTGCAACTGGCACGCATCGAATCGGGCAAGGCTCGCTACGATATCACCTCCCTGCAGATTGGCGGCCTCGTCGAACGCTGCCTGGCCGGCCATGCCGACACCGCCCGGTCGAAACAGATCGTGCTCGCTGTTGAACCGTCGCCCCCTGCCCAAGTCGTCGCCGACGAAGAAGCGATCCAACAGATCTTGGACAACTTACTGACCAATGCGATTAAATACACACCCAAAGGGGGCGAAATCGCGGTGCGTTGGCGACTCGAAAACGACGAAGTCGCCATCCAGGTCGAGGACAACGGAATCGGCATACCGCCGGAAGACCATGCTCGAATTTTCGAACGGTTTTACCGAGTCGACAAAGCTCGGTCCCGTGAACTGGGCGGGACTGGCCTGGGGCTTTCCATCGTGAAACACCTGGCCCAAATGCTCGGCGGTTCGGTTTCCATCGAAAGTGAACCGGGCAACGGGTCGACATTCGAGGTCCGCATTCCGGCGGCCGAAACGACGGCGAATTACGTAGAAACCGCCATTTAGGCCAAATCACGACTCCTTCATATCATCTTAACTTCGTATTATTACCATACTTGCAGCTGGCGACGGTGAGGCAGTCGCCACCAGTGGCCCCAACGTAAATGGAATCATAGTCATGGATCGTAAACGTATCCTCATCGTCGAAGACGATCATTCGCTGGCAGAAATCGTCGCCTACAACATTGGACAAGCTGGCTACGAAGTGACGGTCGCTCGAGATGGCGCAGAAGGATTACGGTTGGCCGAATCTCTTACCCCGGACGTTGTCATTTTGGACTTGATGTTACCCGTCATGGATGGCATGGAAGTCTGTCGCCGCATTCGCAGCAACGCCGAAACGGCTAACCTGTTGGTTCTCATGCTGACTGCCAAGTCGGAAGAGGCCGATGAGGTCATCGGTTTTTCGGTGGGCGCCGACGATTACGTCACGAAGCCATTCAGCGTGAAGGTACTGCTCGAACGTATCAAAGCGCTGCTTCGTCGCCGCGAAGCGACTACTTCGGACCATAGCGAAATGGTCTCTTGCCAAGGCATCACGGTCGACTTACGGCGTCACCGAGTTTCGATTGATGATGTTGAGCTCGACCTCACGCCTAGTGAGTTCCGTTTGTTGGAGACGATGATTCGCCAACCAGGTCGAGCTTTCACGCGCGATCAATTGATCGATTCGGCACTCGGTGAAAACACCATCGTGCTCGAACGTACGATCGACGTGCACATTCGGTCACTACGCAAGAAACTGGCTGGCAATTCATCTGTCATCGAAACGGTCCGTGGCGTCGGCTATCGCTTCCGGGACCGTTCGGGAAAAAACGAACTCGTTGGCGTCTGAAGGAGTAGCGACTCGTCGGACGCCAGGCCGTCGATGGCCATTCAAACAAGCCCATAAAAAAAGGACCGACAAGACGCCGGTCCTTTTCGTTTGAATTTGGCCGATCCTGGCCCTTCCTGGCCCTAAGCTTGGAACGAACTTCCGCAGCCACACGACTTAACAGCGTTCGGGTTTTCGAAAGTGAAACCTCGCTTTTCAAGTCCGTCGAAATAATCGACCGTCGTCCCGTCAAGGTAGAGGGCACTTTTGCGGTCCACCACGACTGACACACCGTGGCAATCATAGGACGCATCTTTTGTTTCGTCGTAGTCGGTGTCAAAGCCCAGTGCGTAGGTAAAACCACTGCAACCGCCACCGCGAACACCAACACGGAGGACCGTGCCGTCTTCCAGCTTTTGATCGGAAATGATCTTTTTGACTTCCTGAGCAGCACGTTCAGTTAATGCAATCGGCATTCCGGTATCTCTCCACGGCAAGTTCGTTATTCGGCTTAACGTTGGTCTCTTTCCAACGGGTCTGTCCAAAGGACGGTCCCCAAGACCACTCTCTACATTATAGCAATCGGCTGATTGGGGAAAGTCAGTTTAACCGGGGTTTTTCACTTTTGGAACGCGGCACAGCCCATTCGCGTTGCGCTATCGTTCTCTTCCGAAACAGCGACCAACCCGACGCTTTCCCCAGCCGCCTTCCTGGCAGCGTCTGCCAGCCACGAATCGTACCGGAACACCGGCTGGGCGGAACGGCGAAAGATTCGACTTTTCCGCAATCTTGAGACACCCGTGCGACATTGAGCATTAGGAAAGGCGACCGTTTCTCCTTTCACCATTCCCGTTCGCACGAAGGATAGAACTCATGATTCCGACCCGAATTTCGTGTGTGGTGACGTCGGTCATCACGCTGCTCTGCGGGGCAACGGCCGCCTTCGCCGGATTCCCGCAGGTCGCCCTGGTCCCTTTGTCCTCGAATCAGATTGTGGCCCCGGTTGGCATCGGCAATGCGGGCGACGGTTCCAACCGACTTTTTGTCACCGATCAACGAGGAACCGTCCATATCATCCAAAATGGTGTCCTGCAAAAAACGCCGTTTCTGGATATCGAATCACGGCTCGTGCCAGAACGATCCGGTTTTGATGAACGGGGACTTCTCGGTTTAACGTTCCACCCGAATTTTGGTCAGGCAAATTTGCCGGGCAATGACAAGTTCTACGTCTACTACAGCGCCCCCCAACCGAACGGCAACCCGGACGATCCGGTCAATCCAGTGAATCACCAAAGCGTGATTGCAGAATACTCGGTCGGAATGCTGGGCGCGAATCTTGCCGATCCAAGCTCGGAACGTATTTTGATGAGCTTCGATCAACCGCAGTTCAACCACAACGCGGGGTTCGTTGGTTTCGGTCCGGACAACATGCTGTACATCACCACCGGTGACGGAGGTGGCGGCGGCGACAACGAACCCGGGCACACCGGTGGCGGCCCCAATGATCCGTCAGGAGGCATCGGTAATTCACAGGATCGTTCCAACCTGCTTGGCAATGTGCTCCGGATCGACCCGCTGGGCAACAACGGCCCCGGTGGACAGTACGGTATCCCGGCCGACAATCCGTTCGTCGGTGAAGCAGGCGTTCGGGAAGAAATCTACGCCTACGGATTACGCAATCCATGGCGCGCCTCATTCGATGACGGGCCGGGCGGAACGGGCCGTCTGTTTGTTGCCGACGTCGGGCAAGGTGCCGTTGAAGAGGTCAATCTCATCGAGTCTGGCGGCAACTATGGTTGGCGAATAAAAGAAGGCACTTTCGATTTTGATGACACCGTGCCCACCGATCCCGCGGTGCCTCTTGTCGACCCGATCGCGCAGTACCAACACCCGGGCGAGACGCTGGGGCTCACCGAAGTTGGGCTTTCGGTCACGGGCGGAGTCGTCTACCGCGGCGATGATTTCCCAGAATTGGATGGAAAGTACATCTTTGGTGACTGGAGCATCGGATTCGCCAACCCCGATGGTACGCTACTCGGTCTGGAAGAGGTGGCGCCTGGCCAATTCGATCTATCGGTCCTCGACGTCTTGGGCGGCAACCCGATTGGCGAGTTCATTCAGGCCTTTGGATTAGACGAAAACGGCGAGGTTTACGTCGCGACCAAGAGCACACTCGCGGTCAGCGGACTCAACCCGTCAGGCATGCCAACGGGCATGATCTACCGATTGACCGTCGTGCCCGAACCGGGGCACGCATCGCTCGCTTTGCTGGGTCTCTCGTTCCTCGTCTTCAAGTTACGAAGCCGTTGAACGGTTGCTGTAAAGGGAATGCGAATTGTCGCCGACGGCTCTAAATCAATTCGAGCCGTCGGCCATTCGTCCACGGTTCACGAATTCGCTTGGGAGAAACTCTGATGACGACGATTTACCGCGTGCTGTTCATCCTGTTCCTGGTTCTGCCAGTTCCAATGACTTGGTCAGCAGACCTTTTTCACACCAGCGACTTCGAAGATGGCACCTTGGATGGCTGGGCGGGCGGAGCCAGTCCGACGCGAATCCCCACCGGCGGCCCGCAGGGCTCCGACGACGCCTACCTGCTGCTGACTTCGAACGGAGCAAACGGACCTGGCTCCAAACTGGCAACTCTGAACAACGCCAGTGAGTGGACGGGTGACTATGCCGCCGCGGGCATCCAACGGATTGCCGTCGATATGGCCAACTTCTCGATGTCCCCGTTGGACATGCGAGTCGTCCTGTTCGGCCCAACCGATCCTGCGTTGCGTTGGGCTTCGGCCGCAGCGCACATTGTGCCGACCGGTAGCGATTGGGATACGTATGAGTTTTTCCTCTTCGAATCGGAAATGGCGCAGGTCGCCGGTGCGATCCCCTATGTCGATCTGATCCAAGATGTGCTCCGCGTGATGATCCGTTTCGACCCAGGTGGTCCCTCACCCGACGGCAGTGCGATTGCGGCTCAACTGGGCATCGACAACGTGCGGCTCCTCCCGGGCGGTGATTTTGACCATGATGGAATGGTTGCCGCAAGTGACGTCGATGCCCTAGTCGCAGCGATTGCCGGTAACAATGACCCGGCCGAATTCGATCTCAACGGCGACAACCTTGTGAACGGTGACGACTTGGAAGAGTGGTTGCGGATGGGAGGCAACGTGAATCTTGGTCCGGGACAATCGTATCTACGAGGCGACGCAACGCTCGACGGAGTCGTCGACGGGCAGGATTTCATTGCCTGGAATGGCAACAAATTTAGCAGCACAGCGGCCTGGACGAGTGGCGACTTTAATGCCGACGGCGTTGTGGATGGTCAGGACTTCATTCTTTGGAATGGCAATAAGTTCACCACCTCCGACTTCACGTCTGCGGTACCAGAACCGGCCGCATGGTTGATGCTCGTCGCGGCTTGCTTTGTTTTCAGCCTCCGCAGCGGGTGCGTTTGAGTCCATACACCGGAAATCGGTAGCGGAGCTCGAATTCGAATCGTCAAATCGTGGCGATTCCAACTCTCTTAGCGCTCACTTGAATCGGCGAATCGAGCCTCTTTCGGGCTCTTCGCCGTTTTTTATGAATTTCGCGTGAGTCGCCCATCGCGAAATTCGCTTCTGGAATTAGAGCCATCGTTTCCAGACGCCGCATTCAACTTTGCTCCATTGCAAAAGGACATGACAATGAACCGTCTCACACGCACCTGTTTCACTGCAGCCGTTATCGTTTGGTTACAAGGCTGTCTTGCCGTCTCGCAAGCCGACGTGTTTTTGTGGGAGCTCAGCAACGTCAGTACGGATTGGAGCAACGTGCTGAACTGGGCGGGCACGCCCAATCAGGTGCCAGACGACAACACGGACGAAGCCATCGTGACCGTACCGTCGACGCAAGGCTCACCCACACTGAACTCAGGCAACGTGACGATCGGTCAATTGACCATCGCCTCGAATGGGGACGTCAATACGGGCAATGGCACGAACAATTTTGCTCTGACGGTGCAATCGAGCCTGACGCAGGATGGTTCGACGCTCATCGATGGATCCGGTTCGAGCCTGACGGTATGGCAAAGTCCCGTTCTTAATGATTTCGATACCGACAGCCTCGAACTCGTCGACAACGCAACGCTTATTTTGCGTCAAGGAGCACGAGTCCAGATCGACGGACTGCTAGAACTCGAAGAGAGCACGATCTTCGGCGACGGCACGGTCGAACTCAATGGAGATGTCAACTTCTCGAACAATGGAACTTTGAGAGCGACCAATGGTGGCACGCTGACCATCGGCCGAACGGGCACGGAACGGATCGATTTGGATGGATCGAGCGAAAACGGGATGCTCCGCGCCGACGCCAACTCGACGCTCATCATCGACCTGCCCAACACGGGGGCGTTGTTTGACGGGACGATTAGCATTCAGCAAGACGGCGAAATTCGCATCAACGACAACTGGCAGCTGGCCAGTACTGCCGGCACTCAACTAGACTTCCACGGCGGCAGTGGTGCGGCCACGCTCTCCGGCACATCGGCCACCTTTGACAACATCGTAAACATCCAGAGCGGCACCGCCGTCATCGACGTACCGACGACCGTGCTGGCAGGCGCCGACGTCAACATTGGCGACGGGACAACGCTACAAATCAATCGGCCGACAACTTTCGTTCACCCAGGCAGTTACGACAACGAATACGACACCAATTTGATCGTTAACGCGGACCTTGATATCGGCACGGGAAGCGGAAATTTCAACTGGGATGGAGAGAGTCTCAATCAAGTCCTGTCGGGGATCACGATTGTCAATGAAGATGCCAGCCTGAATATTGATGTTGATCGCGTTGACCAAGCCGGTTTAGCAGAACGCGTCAGCATGAACCTACGAATCAATTCGGGGCATGTCGATGTTCGCAACACGGCCAATCAATGGGAACTGGACAGCTCCTTACGCATGAACAACACGAACGGTACCGTCCCGACGCTCTCCGGTGCCGAAATCATCCTCTCAAGAACCGTCACTGTGTTAGGGGATGGAGCGTCACGCATCAACGCCTCCACCCAACTAACGTCCGATAGCGACGTCACAGTATTTTCTGGAGCAACGCTCGACTTCCGAGGTTCCACGACCCTCCTAGACGGCGGCACATTCACAGGACAGGGAGAAGTCGATCTCAACAGCGATACGACGACGGTCACTGACGCGACGATCGTCAACATGCCTCAGGGCGTCTTTGATTTGGACGGGCTGGGCATTGCCAGCGACCGACTGATCATTGCACAACCGCTCACTCTTAACGTGGCCTCACTCGACTTAGATGATGCGAACGGCATTGATCATCACACGATCATCGGTGCCACCGGTCAACTGAATGTTTCCTTTTCTAATCCGACCAACGGCTACCGATTCGACCAACAGCTCGACCTGATCGGCACCGCGCCGGCAGCGCCATTTAGCGTTCATTTGACAGGCGCTGACGTCGAGCTCGCAGGCACCACGACGACCTTTGGCAGAAGCGGGTCCGAGTCGCGAATCGACTTTACGGGTAACACGACGGTGTCGGCCAATTCGCAGTTCTTTCTCGACGCTGGGACGAACGCGACGCCCAACGTGATTCACGCCCCAGCCAACGTCCAAGGAGCCGGTCAACTGATCGTTTTGCTGGGCTCTCACTTGCGAATGAATGACGGGGCGCACGCCGGCCTAGAAATCGTCAACCGCGGCACATTCTATGTCGGCAGCGACACCGCTTTCGCAAGCGTGAATGGGTTCACGCAAGCGTTCGGCACGTTGGAGCTAGGCATCGACGGTACCACGCCGGGAACAAGTTTCGATCAACTCGATGTCGATCAAGTGGCCGACCTAAACGGAACGTTGCGTATCCAAGTCAACCAATCCGGAGGGACGTATAACGATCCTGACACAGCCGGCATGGTCGACGAGTTTCTTCTCATCGCAGCGACTGTCACTCAGGGTTCCTTTGACACGTTCGTTTACGACGGGCAATCGCTCGTCGCCGATTTCGTCACACTCGGACAACAGCGACACCATATCGATGACGGTCTGTTTCGCATCCTGAATTATGACGACGACGGTGTTTCGCTGTTAAATTACCGAGCATTGGCTGGCGACGCGAACGGCGATGGCACCGTCAACGGATCCGATTTCATCATATGGAACGCTAACAAGTTCACCTCAGGAACCGACTGGTTAACGGGAGACTTCAACGGTGACGGGAACACCGATGGGCAAGATTTCATTCTCTGGAATGCCAACAAGTTTGCCACAGCATTTGATGCCGTTGCCGTACCGGAACCGAAGCTGGCGGCTTGCCTTTTGCTATGCGTGATGTTGCTCCCAAGGAGCCGCAATCGCCTTACCGAACGGCCATAATCCCGACCAAGCGTCCGTGGTCCAACCCCTCTCGCTGCCGCCCCCAGAGCGTGATCGGCAGCATACGTTCACTCGGAGTAAACCAGCCATGTCTTGTCAGGCCCATATCACGTTTGACATCGAACTTCTAGAAGCTCGCCAACTGCTGGCCGGCACGGTGACAACGTTCGTCAACGGCAGCGGCGACCTGATCGTCAACGGTGACGGTGAGGACAACGACTTCATCATGACACTGGGCATGAATGGAGCCGTGATGTTCTCAACGTTTGATGGCACCATCATCAACGAAGTCGATACCGCCGTCGTTTCGCGAAACATCATCGTAAATCTACGTGGTGGCGACGATCGTTTCGAACTTTGGGGCCTAGCCGATTCCAATATTGCCGGGATGGAGCAGGTGAAGGTCAACGGCGGCAGCGGTGACGATTACGTACGCCTTTTCCAATTGGATTACCCAACCCACAATTCTCTGGTCAACGGTGGCAACGGAAATGACGAACTCGTCATCGAACACGTACGCACGATCGGTGACTTCAAAATGATCGGTGGCGGCGGTGACGATCAGATTTCGATCGACCATCTGGCGGTCGCGGACAACGATTTCCTAGGCTGGGAAGGAGCCTTCCAAATCCAGGCGGGCGGTGGCGATGACACCATTGGCATCGAAGACCTCGATGCGGTCGGATTGGTCGCGGTGTTGGGCGGAGGCGACGATCAGTTGAATTTGGCCACCAGCACGATAACGGGCAATGCAACGATCAGCGGAGGAGGCAATCACGACACGATTGGCATTGTGGGAACGGCGTTACCCGATACTCACATTGCGTTAGGCGCTGGCGATGACTCGTTTTCCATGGTCGATAGCGCTACCAAGTACGGCCCCGATGTTTCCGTATCGGCCGCCGGGGGCAACGATTCGGTCGAGCTGCTGAACGCAACGATCGCAGGGCAAGCTGACATCTCGACCGGTGCCGGCCATGACCAGGTCGCCGTGGTCGATAGCTCGACAGGTTCCGTCGACGTTTCCACCGGCGGTGGAGCCGACGAGATCACGACCGAATCCTCGGATCTGGGAATGGTCCACATCGTCACGGCGGGTGGCAATGACTTCCTGCAATGGTCCGAGACGACCGGCTTCGGATCGGCAAGCGGCGGTGGCGGGCAAGATCGATTCGACGCCTACAGTTGCTTCACGCCACTCACACATTCTGGATTCGAAAATTATAACCTCATCGATGCGAATGGGTCTTGTTAGTCGCCGCAGACATCATGTTCAAGCGATGTGCGAGCCTCAAGAACGCTATCGCTAACTGTCTTGAATTCGCGACACCTGGAGTTCGAGACGGTGGAAGCTCGCGCCAGACCGGTTTGGTGCAATTGTTGGCCGATGGGTCGTTCGCTAGGATTGGTGGCTTCAGAATCGCCTCCCCTCTCTTTTACCAACGAGTATTGACCCGTGACAGAAGTGCGCAAGAAGCCCGTCGTCTTGATCGTCCGTGATGGCTGGGGAAAAAACCCACACAGCGAATGGGACCATGCCAACGCGATCCATTTGGCAAGCACTCCGGTGGATGACGCGCTTTCGGAAAAGTATCCGCACGTCCTGATCCACACTTCGGGCGAAGACGTCGGTCTACCCGCAGGCGTCATGGGCAACAGCGAAGTCGGCCACCAAAACATCGGCGCGGGGCGAATCGTCGACCAGGAAGTGATGCGCATCACACGTGCAATCCGTGACGAGTCTTTCTTTTCCAACCCGGTCGTGACCGGCGCGGTCCAACACGTAAAAAATAGCGGCGGCACGCTCCATGTGTTGGGTTTGATGTCCGATGGTCGAGTTCACAGCGACCTCAATCATGCGTTAGCGATCATTGATTTAGCCAAACGAAACGATGTCGACAAACTGGCCGTCCACGCGATCACCGACGGGCGTGACACCTCGCCGACAGGCGGCTTGGCGTTCGTGAGCCAAGTTGTCGATAAGCTGAAGGAAGTTGGCATTGGAAAAGTCGCCAGCGTGATCGGGCGATTTTACGCCATGGATCGCGACTTCCGCTGGGAACGGGTGGAGCAGGCTTACAAGTTGCTGACCCAAGGCTCCGAGCGCAAGGCAAATTCCGCGGCCGAAGCGATTCAGTCGTACTACGACGATCCGATCGAGCCGAGCCGTACCGGCGACGAATTCATCACGGCAACTTCGATTGACGCCCGTCCCGACTGTCTGGTCAAAGAGGGCGACGCCGTCATCTTTTTCAACTATCGAGGGGACCGCCCCCGCGAGATCACGAAGGCGTTTGTGTTGCCCGACAAGGAGTGGGCAACGATTCAAGGTGGCGGCTTTGATCGCGGACCAAAAATCGAAAACCTCTACTTCGCCACCATGTGCGGCTACGAATCCGGCCTGCCGGTCGAAGTGATTTTCGAAAAACAGGACCGGATGCCCTCCATCCTGGGCGACTACATCAGCGGACTCGGACTGAATCAGTTTCGCTGCGCCGAAACGGAAAAGTACCCGCACGTAACGTTCTTCTTCAACGACTATCGGGATGATCCATTTTCCGGCGAAGAACGATCGATGGCCGAATCACCTCGAGATGTCTCAACGTACGATCAAAAACCCGAAATGTCAGCGGAAGGGATCACCGAGCGAGTCCTCGACGAAATCGAATCGGGCCGTTCGGAACTGATCATTGTCAACTATGCCAATGGAGACATGGTTGGACACACGGGAGTGCTCAAGGCGGCCATCGACGCCGTGGAAAAAGTGGACGCCTGCGTGGGACGTGTTGTCGAGGCAACGCTGGCGAAAGGGGGCTCACTCATCGTCACAGCCGACCACGGCAATTGCGAACAGATGATCGATCCCACTTCGGGAGGACCACACACCGCACATACCACTTTCCAAGTCCCCTTGATCGTGGTGGACGAAGCAGTGATTGGAAAAAAACTGAAAACCGGCGGTCGCCTGGCCGACATTGCGCCGACGATCCTGGCACTCATGGGATTGGAAAAGCCGTCCGCCATGACGGGCGATTCGCTGGTCAGCCTTGCCGACGAGGATCAGTCTGCGTGATATGTCGTGAGCCTGTCCAGGACATCGTGTCCGTCCGGTCCGCAGGCGAAATCGACTACATCGACTCCTCGACGACAAATCGATCTTGGCGAAATTTCTGCTGCCACTCTGCCGGTTTCGCGGGTGTCACCGTCTCATCTTCGCATTGAACGCGGAGCTCTTCCAATTGTGCTTTGAGTTCAGCAACCTGATCAGCGTACTTGGGGTTGTTGTATTCGTTCGTCAGCTCGTCCGGATCGTTGTCTAGATCGTAGAATTCAAACTCGCCGAACTCGTAAAAATTGATCAGCTTGTAGCGCTCGGTTCGAATGCCGTTGTGCTTGGGCACCATGTGCACGCTGGGAAATTCATAGTAGTGGTAGTAAATACTCTTCCTCCAATCGTCAGGCCGCTTATCTTTCAAAAGCGGAACAAGCGATCGGCCTTGCATATCTTCTGGGACTGGGGCGCCCGCCATTTCCAAAAAAGTCTCGGCATAGTCGAGATTCTGCACGAACGACTCATTGACCGAACCGGGTTTGGTCACGCCAGGCCACTTGATGATCAGCGGCATTTTCAACGATTCTTCGTACATCCAGCGTTTGTCGTACCAACCATGATCGCCGATATAGAATCCTTGATCCGACGAGTACACAAATACCGTGTTGTCGCTCAATCCTAGTTCGTCGAGTGTGCCTTGGAGCTTCTTGAGATTTTCGTCGACCCCTTTTACGCAGCGGAGGTAGTTTTTGGCATACCGCTGATATTTCCAGCGAACCAGTTCTTTGCCAGACAAATTGGCTTTTCGCAGCGCTTCGTCTTTCGGCCCGTACGCGTCCTTCCAGGCGGCCAATTGCGCGGCGTTCATGCGTTTCATGTTCCGATAGGCCGACCCGTCGACCCCTTTCGCCTGCTGGCCATCAAAATCGACCGACAGGCCATGAAACAGGTCGAAGTTCAGATGCAATTGACGATCGATTTCCATCTCCTGCCAGCGCGCTGGCGAGGCATTGTCTTCCCATCGATCAAATAGCGTGGCCGGTTCCGGTATCTCGATGTCGTCGTACAAATTGAGATGGCGTTCGGCAGGCATCCAGCAACGATGGGGCGCCTTATGCTGACACATCAACACGAACGGCTTGTCGGCCGAGCGTTGCTTGTGAAGCCACTCGATCGCAAGATCTGTCACGACGTCGGTGCAGTGCCCATCGATCCGCTGCTTTCCTTCAGGCGACTTCAAATCCGGATTGTAATACTGCCCCTGACCGATCAGGACTTGCCAGGCATCGAAGCCTTGCGGTTCCGATTTCAGATGCCATTTCCCAAACATGGCCGTTTCATAACCGGCTTTCTGCATGAGCTTCGGAAACGTCTGCTGAGATCCGTCAAAGCGGTTCCCGTTGTTCATGAACCCGTTCTTATGGCTGTGTTTGCCCGTAATGATGACAGCACGGCTCGGCCCGCAAATCGAATTCGTACAAAAGCTATTGCGAAACAGCATCCCTTCGCGCGCCAGCTGGTCAATATGCGGCGTCGGATTCACTTCTTTGAGCCAACCGTCGTAAGCGCCAATCGCATGCGGTGCATGATCATCGGTGAAGAAAAAAACGATATTCGGCCGGCTTGGTCGGGCCGCCGAGCCCGTATCGGCGCGCACCGCCGACGTCGCCAGCAGCAAGCACGCAAAGGTAATCAGTCCGCCTCGAATCAATAGAACCGCCAACAGTCGTCTCCCCTATGTATCAGGCAACAGAGACAAGGGATGGGCCATCAGCTCCACCCCCGGCCCTCGATCCCTTTTGAGCGTTACGTCATCTAGACCTTAAAATTCGGCCAGCCCCGAAAACAATGTCGCCGCCGTATTGTAGATCGCGTGCGTTAATACTGCAGCGATGATGTAGGTCGACGCGATCGCAATATTGGGGCGAGTCCGTTCGGCCATCGTTCGTTGCCAAACTTTTCGCAGTCCAAATGCGGAGATACAGGTACAACCGGTATGCAGCGCGACGCAGACGGTCCAACGCCAAGTGGCCAAGCCGGGCGTTGGATTGGGAATGTAGACGTTGAGGTACAGCAGGTTTTCAATCGCCGCAAAAACCAACCCTGACATGATACCGCAAACGACGATCTGAGCCGGCGTCTTAAAGAAGAATGGCCGCTTTTCCACGACCCACAAAATAGACGCCGCTTTCATCACTTCTTCGACCAAGGGCCCGACGAGACAGATCATCATGACCGGTGGAATCGAATTGGTCGACTGAGTGAAGAATGTCCCCAGAACGGCCGCCGGACCGGAAATCGCCGCAACGATCAGGCAAATCCACCAGCTCCGATTCGGCGAAGTCTCCTCTTCACCCTGCGTCAACCAACGATCGTACGTCAGGTCGCCTGCGGCGGGCGCGACGCCCAACCCAGATGCAATGGCCGGCTCATCCCAAACCGAAGCCTCGAGCCGATCTTCTATCGATGGGGTCGCCCCGAGCGGATCCAATTCTTTTCCAGCGTGAGCTTCAGACGGATCGCTTTGGAAGTCTCCGCCGCGCAAGTGGGGCTCATTTTCGATCGCCGGGTCGGCACTCGGATCGAACTTCGGTGACGGCTCATCCGGTTCTTCATCCGATCGATAAGCCTCTTCCCACTTCGCCATGATTACGCTCGAAGCCCCGGGTCACGGGGTAGTGGCGGCACGTTGGGCCTAGCTGTCGGAGCCGCAATGCTGGTGTCATACGCGGTCGCCCAGGCGATGATCGACGCCATCGCATTCGCTTTGCGACTCATGCCTCCAACACTCGCTGTGTTCATGCGCAAGTTGCAGATCGCATTGTAACCATGGCTTTGTGCCTGCTCGACCAACCGGAGGTGAGCCTCGCGGCGAGCCCGATCAAGCATACGCTCGAAGCTTTTCACTTCGCCTCCAAACAGATTTCTCAGCCCGGCAGCGAATGTCTTAAAGTAGTCACTAGCAATCACGACCTCGCTGACGATTAACAGCGGCGGTTTGCCTTGCGGGCTTGGCTGCAGAAAGGACTTAACCTGAGTCGCCACGAATCCGCGTGTTGCCTGTTCACGCGCTTCGAGTCGCCGATAGTGGCGCCGTTCGGACCAGCCACCGATAAAGAATCCCAGTGAAATCAGAATCAAAAAGAAAATTAGTTGCGGCATAACGTGACCTTGGTAGCGGGCAATGTTGTCTGCAAAGAGTCAAAGCTACTGCATCGGTGCTTGAGCTTGATTCGTCGGTACGAGGACCACGGCCGTTCCGTAGGCATACATTTCTGCTGCACCGGCAGTCACCGCAGAGGTCGTGAATCGCACATTCAGAACGGCGTTGGCACCCAACTGATTCGCTTGAGCCAGCATTCGTTCAAGCGCCTGCCGCCGGGATTCGGTCAACAGTTCCGTGTAGCCTCGCAATTCTCCACCGACCAAGTTCTTAAAGGACGCTGCGATGTCGCGCCCCGCATGTTTGGCGCGCACGGTGTTCCCCTGCACGATGCCTTTGACTTGCTGGATATGAAACCCAGCAACTGAATCTGTGTTGACCACGATCATGAAATGCTCCCATTTTCAGTTCGATGCCAAAATTGGCATGGACCGTTAAGCCGTGTTGCCGAGTTTCCTTAAACGGCCCACAGTCTCCGTCACCAACTCAACGGCGATATCGATATGCTCGGGTGTGTTGAATTTTCCCAAGCCGAAACGCAGACTACTACGTGTGAGGTCTTCGCTCAATCCGAGCGCTCGCAAAACGTGGCTGGGCTCAGGATTGGCCGAAGTACAGGCACTGCCACTCGACACGGCAATCCGCTTCATGCCCAACATCAAGGCCTCACCATCGACACCTGCAAAACTGATATTCAAATTATTCGACAATCGAATCGCCGGGTCGGTTAGGATCGGACCGTTGAGCTCAGCATCGTCGACATTCTCCATCAGCCTGCGATAGAGTTCGTCGCGCAAGTCGCCTTGCCGTTTGGCTTCCATTTCCAATTCGTCGCAGGCGAACCGCATGGCGGCGCCAAACCCGACAATGCCCGGTACGTTCAAGGTACCACTCCGCAGCCCATTCTCTTGGCCACCGCCGTCAATCTGTGGCGTCAATCGTACATGAGGCGACCGTTTCCTGACAAAGAGAGCTCCGACGCCTTTCGGACCGTAGACCTTGTGAGCCGAAAAACTCATCAGATCAACATCCAGCTTTGTCACGTCGACCGGAATCCGCCCGACTGCCTGCGTCGCATCGGTGTGGAGGAAGACGCCGCGCTCCTTGCAGATTCCCGCAATCTCTGCGAGCGGCAGCAGCACACCAATTTCATTGTTGGCCAACATGACCGACACAAGCACCGTATCGTCACGGATCGCATCGGCGACCTGCTGCGGTTCAATCCACCCGGCGTCTGCTTGTCCCTGCTGCCGAGGCTGCAGATAAGTGACCTCGGTCCCACCGCGAGCTAACCGAGCCAGCGGGTCGAGCACTGCCTTGTGTTCCGTCGCAACGGTAACAACGTGATTGCCCTTGCGTCGATTCCGCTCCAGGATTCCCCGCAGCGCCAGATTATTGCTTTCGGTCGCACCGCTCGTAAACACAATTTCGCGATCACTGGCTCCGATCGCAGCAGCGATCGTTTCGCGTGCTTCCTCGACCGCATCGCGAGCCGCCCATCCCATCCGGTGGCTGGTGCTGCCCGCATTCCCGTAGTTCTCCGTCATCGCACGCAGCACCTCATCTGCCACCCGCGGATCAACCTGCGTGGTCGAGTGATTGTCGAGGTAAACGATATCGACCAAATCAGTTTCCGTTTTTGTTAGCGCGAGGGATCGTCCAGAGACTCTAAATTGTAACGCCAAACGGGACGACTCGAAGGCCGTTTCAAAATGAAGGCATCGTTGAGAAGAGACGCCGGCTCCGAGGACGTCTCATCCGCCCACATGCCCTGCCGTCCTGCCTTTTTGCCAACCATTCGGCCAGGAAATCGCCTGCGGCATGATGATACTGTGGCTTCTTCGGTTTATCGGCGGTGCCTCATCGTATCCAAGAAGCGCTTAAAATACCTGTCACTCACGGACCATGACCGAAGTTGGCACAGGTTCCCCAGCGTGAAGTGCGCTAGAGGTGAAGCGGCCCGTTAGTCCGGTCGGCGGCGTGCTTCGTCTCGGGCCTTAGGTGTCGGCCCACGACGCTTGAAACCAGGCAGCATTCCCAACAGCGAAATGCTATCCGTATAACGCTTGCAGGCAGATACTGGACCAGCTTTCCATGCGGTCAAGTTTCGACATCAATTCGACAACCGGCAGGAAACCGGCGTCCAAGATGTCTTCTTCGCGCGGCTTCACATTCGGTTCAGCGACGCGAAACACGTGCACAACACCCAGGTGGACTTTACCGACTTCCGTTTCGTCGTCGTTGATCATGCCGGCGACCGTTTGTACGTATTCGGTCTCAATAATGACCTCTTCATCCAGTTCGCGACGCATGCCCTCTTCGTAGGTTTCCGTATAGTCGTCGCGATGGTCCAACGTCGAAATGTGACCGCCGATGCCGACGCTCATCTTGCTACGCAGCCGTGCCTCACCCTGCCCTTTGCCGCGTGTGTATTGAAAGACGCTGACTTCGCCCGCCGCATCGGTATGTTCGAAAACGACGTAGGGAATCAGTTGCTTGAAAGAAGGGTCCTCTTCCATTTCACCGCGTGGACGGTAGCTAATGAACTTGCCATCCAACAATCCGCTGAGATACGGTTCGACGGTCGGACTAAAGCCCTGAAAATAACCGATCTTGTGAAACTCTTCCGTGGGCACAACAAGTACGCGTTCGGCTTGCACTGTCGACATCCGTTTCTCCCCTGATTTCAGCTTCACGACCCTCAAGGGCCGCCTCGATCGACGATTATACGGCGTCCTTCGCCATCAACCAGTACAGCGACCGGCCGACAAGCCCTCCATCAAGCGGCGGAGGCAGCCCCTGAACCGACGGAGCGACTTTCCCAGGTTGATCCTGCCGACTGGGCTCCGTCACAGGAGGAGCGACGATGTCAGAGAATCAGCATCGCATCGCCGTAGCTGTAGAAGCGGTACTGCTCTTCGACGGCCACTTTGTATGCATAGCGAATGAGCTCATCTCCGCCAAAAGTGCGCACCAGCACCAGCAGCGTCGAACGCGGCAGGTGGAAATTCGTCATCAGCGCGTCGACCCCTTCGAAGCGGAAAGGAGGTCGAATGAAGAGATTCGTTTCTCCCGTCCAGGGCGAGAAACTGCCTGACAACGCGACCGTTTCCAAAACGCGAACCGAAGTCGTCCCGACGGCGACGATACGATTCCCTTCTTCCCGAGTTGCTTGCAGAGCGACCGCCGTTTCCTCGTCCAGTTCGCCCCACTCACTGTGCATCGTGTGTTCTTCAAGGTTCTCTGTCCCGATCGGCCGAAACGTCCCCATGCCGACATGGAGTGTGACTTGATGCAACCCAAACTTCTTCTTCAGTTTCTCCAATAGCGGTTTCGTAAAATGGAGGCCGGCGGTCGGAGCGGCCACCGAACCGGGCTTCCGCGCGTAGACGGTCTGATAAGAATCGAAATCGGCCGTCACCATTTGGCCACCACGGATGTAATGAGGCAACGGCATGCGGCCAATTTCGCTCAGCAGATCAAACGCCGTGCCTTCACCCGCCGGCTTCGCAACCCATTGTCCACCGTCCAACTTGCTCACAAGCGTCAGCAACGAGTGGTCTCGCGCCTCGCGATCGGTGAGCATCACCGTTTCCCCCTCTTCCATTTTGCCGCGCGTCCGACACAACATCCGCCACAGGCCGTTCTCATCGGAATCGAGAAACAGTCCTTGCCAACGTCCCCGAGTCTTCGTGCGATAGCCGGACAGAGCGGCCGGAATGACCTTCGAATTATTGAAGACGATCGCATCGCCCCGATTCAGATAATCGGGCAAATCGCGAACATGAGCGTGATCGACCGTGCCCGCCTTGCGGTCAACGACCATTAGGCGAGCATCCGCGCGGCTCTCTACGGGAAACTGAGCGATCAACTCCTTGGGCAGTTCGTAGTCGTAATCGGCCGCGTTGGTCATCACTCTCGGCTCTTCAATGTCAGGGCTCCATCGCAAAAATCGTCACGCCTCATGTCGGCTCGACGAACGGCCTTCACTTTAACGATCACCGGCAGACGCCGATAGCTGAAGATCAGCGGGCGGCGGTCGGCGACTTGCCGTCCCACAACGAAAGGACGGCGTAGACGGCGGCCATGTAACCGGCCAGCACAATATTGACCAAGACGCCCTGGATCAACGTCGTCGCGAAAACGGCCGGAAAAACTTGCGCAGGATCGGCGACCGAGTCAGCTCTCATTTGCATGATCGGGCCGGTAAAGTGGCTCACAATCCCAATACTGAGGATCCCAAACCAAAGATCGACCATGAGTCCGACCGGCACGATGATCGAGATAACAAGCCGCGTTCCATAACCAATCCTGAGTGCCGTGCGCAAGCGACGGTTCTGCGAAATGACATGTCGGATGTACGTGACGTCGGCATAGGTGTAGGCGACGACGAAACAGAGAATCCCTAACACCATGGCGCTGACATGAGCGAACGTACTGCCAGTCATCAGCCCGGCCCAAAAGCTGGGAACCGCACTCACATAGCAGATCGCACCCCATTTCATGAACGATTTGGCGACGCCGGTCGATACCAACGAATCGGGCTCTCTGACATGTGGGTCGGCAACGGACGGCGCCGAATAGGGATTTGCAATTTCAGTCACAGGACGCCAATCAAGTTCTGCGGTTAGCCATACAGGAGCCAGTTCTCGGAGGCGAAACAAGTCATCGCCGGACTCGCCAGAGTTCACCCTTCATCCCCAACCAAGCAATCCGCAACATGCTGCCCCGGTGACAACGTCGCTTCGAATGTGGTTGCGAAAATTATTCCCTGGCGCTGACTGCCAGATTATTCCTACGTCACAGCAATGGAAATGGTTGCCGAAAGCGACCAGAAAACACTACCAGTTGGTGCCTCAATCCGGCCGGCTACCACATAGGCGATTTGTGCCGTTTCTACGCGAATGCTCGTCCCTAATTCTCGAACTCCCACGGGCAGAAAAAAACTTCCAGCCAGGAATTCCCCCACCACTGGAAAATGTCGTTTTTCCCGGGTTTCAACCACTTTATCACTTAAATCGATGCTCTTTAGGCAGTGTTGACCTTGCCACATAAATGGTTATCTTAGGTGCTCAGTGGTGACGAGTGGTGAAAAGTGGTGAACGATGCTTCTGACTGGAACTTTTCGCCGCTCGGTGGATGCAAAACAGCGAATTGCCGTGCCCAAACGGCTTCGCAGCGCAATGGAGGGGCAAGGGTTGTACTTGGCACCAGGCACCGACGGATCGTTGTCGCTCTACCCAGAGAAAGCCTTCACACGGATGGCGGATCGGTTATCCGAATCGTCACCAGCCGGACAGGATGTCCGAGCTTTCAGCCGCCTGTTTTTTGCACAGGCCGAAGGAGTGGAGGCGGATAGCCAAGGACGTTTTCGCGTACCGCCAACTTTGTTCGAACAGGCCGGCCTCAAGGATGAAGTCGTTTTGATCGGAGTCCGCGACCACATTGAGATATGGGACGTCGAACGCTGGGATGCCTATTTCGCAGCCAAGCAAGAGAACTACGACCAGATTGCAGAGAAAGCCTTCGAAGCCGGTTAGTGCACGGAAGCGCGGCCGGTGTCGAAAGGCGCTCTACCAATGAATGGAATCAGAACGAGGCAACAAGGAGGCTAACTTCTACTATGCCCGGGCCCAAAGGTGCTCGTAAGCAGACACTCGTCCTGGAATCTTGAGGGTACGGAAGGATCCGTGCTTTCGTTTCGGAACGAGGACAACACGTCCGCTCGTCGTTCGTCATGCGCGGAGACGAAGCACGCATTCCGCGGCCACCGGAGGCGTGCAGGTTAGTGGAAACCCCAGAATCCACTGACCAATATCCGCGAGTATTAGGGGACGGATCCCCTGAGCTACGAACTGCGGAGTTGACTCGCCCCACGAGTTGATTCCGCCGGCAGAATCCCATAACGGGCGCAAGGATTGCGCCCATGGGACCCTGCCGTCCCTGGTGACGTGCAACTCAAAATGCAAAAAAACGCCCGACCCCGTTTCCGAGGCCGAGCTTCACAAACCGATTTCATGTTGGCGATTCGCATCATGCCAACGACTTCTGTCAGCCATGGCATCGCGATCTGAGCAACAAGCCAAGACCGACGATCCAAATGGCGCACGAACTGGTCGGTTCCGGCACGCTCAATAACGAATCGCCAATGGCGGTGAACTTGTTGGCATTCCAAATCAAGAAGTCGGCGCCGTTGATGACTCCATCTCCATTGAAGTCGCCACGACTCCAAGCCGTGCCGGTCGTGAATTTGCTGCTATTCCAAATGATGTAGTCAGCTCCATTCACAGCGCCGTCGAGATTCGCATCGCCCAGCAAATAGGCGGCATCGAAGCCATTCACGGTTCCGGCCGCTTCCAACCACAGGTCACGGTCGACCAAATCGATCACGAGGTCGCCGTTCAAATCGAATAAGGCACTCGCAGGATCGACCGCGACGCCTCCATCGATCGGACCGACGGCCAGAAGCAAGTCCAAGTCGTCGACGTCGCAGGTGGCGTTGTCGTCAAAATCGCAGATCGATTCGGTTCGGGTAAAAAGATAGACAAGCAACTCATAATCGCCAGTATCCAATCCCATTCCGGCCCCTGAACCGACTTCCAGAACAAAGTCACCCGTGTAGGGAATTTCGACATCGAATAGGATGGCATCCAATGACTCAAACTGATCGTCGTTGAACGCATCGGGCGACGATTCATATCCGAGCGGCAAGAATGTCGTCCCATCGAGCAAGTAAACCGCGGGGTCGATCCAATCATCGATGCGGCCCCCTTCGGTCGAACGCATCACGTGAGAGATGACTTCGACCGTCGCCAACTGCCCTTCCACGGCACTGAAGGAGTAATAGTCGGTCTCCGTGGTACCCGGCACAAATTCACTCTCTTCGAGCGAACCGA
>CAYZRS010000068.1:0-24541 GCA_964480915.1 uncultured Pirellulaceae bacterium
AATCTGAAATCTGAAATCTGAAATCTGAAATCTGAAACGTCTGCTCCCAAATCCCCCACCTACCCAATCGAATCCAAAATCAACTCGGGCGCGACCACCCTCTTGTCGCTCAATTCGATCGCGTCACGAATCATCTGGGTCGCCGGTTCACGTTTCGCTTCTGGAGCAAACAGCTTCACCAGCGGTTGCCCCTTGGCGACCGAATCGCCGACGCGCACCAGCATCTCGAAGCCGACCGAATGATCCAGCTGATCGGTTTTGACTCGGCGCCCGCCGCCCATTTCGATGATTGCCCAGCCCAGCTGTTCCGCATCGACTCGGCTCACGCAGCCGGCCTGTTCGGCGTTCACATCGCAGGCGTCAGCAACAGGGCGATGCGCCTTGGCGTCGCCGCCTTGCGCCGCAATCATCTCGTAGAATTTCTCCAAGGCCGCTCCCGAATCGATCGAAGCTTGCAGCGGGACTTTGGCTTCGTCCCGTGTTGCGCTTAAGCCGGCCAAGCACATCGTTTCGGCGCACAATTCCAAAGTGCAGTCGATCAGGTCTTTGGGGCCGTCGCCCGCGAGCGCCGCGATCGACTCGTCCACCTCGACCGTGTTCCCGACCATGCGGCCAAGCGGTTGGCTCATGTCGGTCAGGATGGCGCTGATTTTCAGGTTCATTTCCTTGCCGACGTTGACCAGTGAATGGGCCAGTGCTGTGGCCTGTTCGCGAGTCTTCATGAACGCGCCACTGCCGCACTTCACGTCCAGCACCAACGCATCCAGCCCTTCCGCCAGTTTCTTGCTCATGATGCTGCCCGTGATCAGTGGGATCGAAGGCACCGTGGCAGTGACGTCGCGCAGGGCATACAGCTTCTTGTCGGCCGGAGCCAATTCGGCCGTCGCGCCATTGATAACGCAGCCGACATCCTGCGAAATCTGTTGCATCGTATCCAACGGCAGGTCGCAGCGAAAACCGGGAATCGCTTCCAACTTGTCGAGTGTGCCTCCGGAAGGTCCCAAGCCGCGACCGGAAATCATCGGCACTTCCATGCCACAACAGGCCAGCATCGGCGCCAGGATCAGTGAAACCTTGTCGCCGATTCCACCCGTCGAATGCTTGTCGACTTTGGGTGCTCCGCCGGCCGGCCACTGTAAGATGGTGCCTGAATTCAGCATCGCCCGGGTTAGGCACGCGATTTCGGCTGGCTCCATCCCGTTGAGAAAAATTGCCATCGCCAAGGCCGACATTTGATAGTCGGGAACGGCGTCGGTTGCGTAGCCGTCGATGAATTCGGCAATCTCCGCGGGCGAGAGCTGCTCGCCATCACGTTTCTTGGCGATGATAGAAACCGGATTGCTCATGCGAGTTGACCGCCGGCAATGTCTGACAGGATGCCGTTGACGATCGTCGTCATCTTCGGCTCGGCTCCCGCTGCCGCATCGACGACCTCTTGCCCCTCCGTCTTGTCCAGCGTGTCCGGCTTGCAGACGTTCGTCACCACCGAAAGAGCCAAGACTCGTAAGCCGGCATGGATCGCCACTAAGACTTCCGGTACCGTTGACATGCCCGCCACGTCGGCACCCAACGTTCGCAGCATGCGGTATTCGGAACGAGTCTCATAAGTCGGCCCGGTGAGTGCCGCGTAGACGCCCAAGTGGGCGACAAAATTGTTTTGCCGGGCGATCTCGAGAGCTCGATCGTTCAGCTGCTTGTCATACGGCCGGCACAAATCGGGGAAGCGCGGTCCCAAATTGTCGTCGTTGATACCGATCAGCGGGCTGCCAAACATCAAGTTGATGTGATCATCCAGCACCATGATATCGCCCGATTCGTATTTCGGGTTCACACCGCCACTGGCATTGGAAACGATCAACGTATCAATTCCCAGTTGCTTCATGACGCGAACGGGCAGCGTCAAGTCTTGATAGGCGTAACCTTCGTAGCGGTGGAAGCGACCGGCCATGACGACGACCGGAACTCCTGCGCACTGACCACAAACCAAACGACCCTTGTGTCCCATCACGGTCGACTTGGGGAAATTCGGAATCTCACCGTAGTCGATCGAAGCTTCCTCTGTGACTTGACTGGCGTAATTACCGAGTCCCGAGCCGAGAATAATGCCAACACGCGGTTGCTGGCTCCACTTCGATTGGATCGCCTCTGCCGCCGGGCCGATCTTGGCCGCCAATTCGAGCATATCGTTCTTTCTGAAATTCGCCGAAAATCTCTTCGGCGTCGTTGGATTCGAGTGCCGTTGATCGTAACGGGAACGCGAACTTGCTACAAAGGGGGCCGCGTGGTGCGCAATGAAACCGCGCCGCCAGGGTCTGGCTTGTTTTTTCGACGTTTCAAGAACGCACGATGTTGAAACTCGCCCGAAAAAAAGTGCCTGACCCTCTCGCCCACTTTGTTTTCCTTGATTCCCACCGCAGAGTTTTCATCGCATGTCCATTGAACGAGTCGCTTGGTGGAGCAGTGCAGAGAAATCGCTGCGCAGCGACAAACACCTGGGTCCGTTAGTGAAGAAGTACAAGGGCGAAGGGTTGTCGTGCAAAAACGACCTCTTTCATACATTGTGCCGTTCGATCGTCGGTCAGCAGATCTCGGTCAAAGCGGCCGACAGTGTTTGGGGCCGGTTTGCGAAAGTCGTCAAGCGGATCAAACCGACAAGCGTCCTGCGCGCCAGTGAACAGGAACTGCGCGAAGCAGGCCTGTCGCGTATGAAGGCGAGCTACATCCTGGGCATTGCTGCCGAAGCCAAGTCACTGTCGAAAGTCAGCTGGGATGATTTGGACGACGAACAAGCGATCAAGCGCTTGACCGAACTGCGAGGCATCGGCCGTTGGACCGCCGAAATGGCCTTGATATTTTCGCTCGGCCGCCCCGACATTTTGCCGCTGGGCGACATCGGTCTGATACGAGCCGCAGAACAGACGCTCCGCAAAGGAAAGCCGCTGCCGATCGAGAAAATCGAATCGGCCGCGAAAAAGTGGCGCCCGTATCGGACGGCGGCGACGTGGTACCTGTGGCGGTCGATCGATCCGGTGCCGGTGGAGTACTAAAATCGCGTTTTGCTCCGTTGGCGATATACGAAATGGTCGCCAACGGTCCCAAAACTGGCGTAATCCGAGGAAGCAGATTCCTGAGTGAGATCGATCGCCATGACCGCGAGTAAACGGCGGTCTCCTAGCCGGTCCATGGCGAGCCTATGATTGCTGCTGATACGCATCGACATGAGTTACTCTCGTTAATCTCGAAAGGCTTGTTGCGAGCCGCTTGGGGCATGCCTGTTTACGACCAAAACTCTCCATGCAACGTCCAATATAAGCCAGGCGCTCGGAAAAACGACTTCGGACTTTCAGCCCGATATTGGATACAAGATCGATTCAACAGTTGGCGCCGCGGGCTGGTCGCGAATAGGATGGAGAGTCGGCCTTTTCTTCACTCTCTTTGCACTGAAACACCACCGTGCCCAAGATCGCTCTACCCACCACTTCTCCCACCGTCGACCAAGTTGGCGTCGTCGAACGCGCCGGTCGTTTTACGACTCGCAGTATCAAAAAAGCTGCCAAGATGGACGGGCTGAAGATGGTGCTCAGCATGATCGATCTGACCACGCTCGAAGGCATGGACACAGAAGGCAAAGTTCGACAGCTCTGTTACAAGGCTCAACATCTGCACGATGCTGTGGCCGGGTTGCCGACGGTGGCGGCGGTGTGCGTTTATCCGAATTTCGTCGCGCTTGCCAATAAGCAGGTTGCCGGTAGCGGGATCAAAGTCGCTTCGGTCGCGACGGCGTTTCCGAGTGGCAATTCGTCGCTGGCGATCAAGCTGGAAGATGTGCGGATGGCGGTCGATGGTGGAGCGGATGAAATCGACATGGTGATCAGCCGTGGGAAATTTCACGCCGGCGATCATGAGTATGTCTATGACGAGATTGCTCAGGTAAAAGAGGCGTGTGGCGCATCGCGTCTGAAGGTCATTTTGGAAACGGGCGAGCTTGGCACGCTGGACAACGTGCGACGGGCGAGTGATATCGCGATCGCGGCCGGGGCCGACTTTATCAAGACCTCGACAGGAAAAATCCAACCAGCGGCGACGATGCCGGTGACGCTCGTGATGCTGGAAGCGATTCGCGATCACTATTTTAAGACGGGCGAGATGGTGGGTATGAAGCCGGCCGGTGGGATTTCAAAATCGAAATTGGCGCTGCATTACCTGATCATGGTCAAAGAGACGCTGGGGATGGATTGGCTAGACAATCACTGGTTCCGCTTCGGTGCTAGTTCTCTGGCCAACGATGTCTTGATGCAGGTTGTCAAACAGCAGACCGGCGCTTACCAAAGTGCCGATTACTTTTCGATCGACTAGACGCCGTTACAGATCATTTGAGTTCATATATTTGAGAAATGGTGAGTGCCTTTCAGCGGAAAGGGGCTAACCGCACTGGATGGAAATTCATGGCTGAAACCAAGTCGAAAGAGACGAATCAAGCGAAGGAAGCGGCGAGGAACTGGGACCTTGCGCCGGCTCCCGAGAGTACCGATCACGCGTCGGTGAACGATGCTTACGATCTGTTCATCGGTGGGAAATTCGTCAAATCGAGTGGCGGCAAATCGTTTAAGAGCATTAATCCGGCCACCGAAGAGGTCGTCACCAAGTTCGCCGAATCGACGCCGGCCGATGTGAACAAGGCGGTCAAAGCGGCTCGAACCGCCTTCAACGGGCCCTGGTCCAAGATGTCGGGTGCTGAACGAGGCAAGTACATCTACCGCATCGCCCGGATGATTCAGGAACGGGCCCGTGAGTTGGCGGTTTTAGAAACGATCGACGGTGGGAAGCCGATTCGCGAATCGCGCGATGTAGACGTGCCGTTAGCGGCGGCTCATTTCTTTTACTACGCCGGTTGGGCCGACAAGCTGGAGTACGCGTTTCCTAATCGTCAGCCGCAGCCGCTCGGTGTGGCCGGCCAGGTCATCCCCTGGAATTTTCCACTGTTGATGGCGGCTTGGAAAATTGCACCCGCTCTGGCGACCGGGAACACGGTCGTGCTGAAACCGGCCGAGACGACTTCGCTCACCGCGATGAAGTTGGCCGAGATCATTCAAGAAGCTGACCTGCCTCCTGGTGTCGTGAACATCATCACAGGTCATGGTGCCGTCGGTGCGGCGATCGTGAATCACGACGACGTGAACAAGGTGGCGTTTACCGGCTCGACTGAGGTCGGCAAGATCATTCAGAAATCGCTAGCCGGCACCGATAAACGGTGCACATTGGAACTGGGCGGCAAAGCGGCCAACATTGTTTTTGAAGATGCCACGATCGATCAGGCGGTGGAAGGGATCGTCAATGGCATCTACTTCAACCAGGGCCACGTCTGCTGTGCGGGCAGCCGGCTATTAGTGCAAGAATCGGTCCATGACGAAGTGATTCGCAAACTGAAACATCGGATGAGTACGCTCATCGTCGGTGATCCACTCGATAAGAACACCGATGTCGGGGCGATCAACTCGAAAGGCCAGCTGACAACGATCGAGAAGTACATCGAAATTGGTAAGCAAGAAGGAGCCAGTTTTTACCAGCCGGAATGTGGTGTGCCAGGGAAGGGCTACTTCTGTCGGCCGACGCTGTTTACCGAGGTGGCTCAATCCAATCGGATCGCTCAAGAAGAGATTTTCGGACCGGTGTTGGCCGTGCAGACGTTTCGCACCGTAGCCGAAGTGATCAAGAAAGCGAACAACACGCCGTACGGTTTGTCGGCCGGAGTTTGGACCGATAAGGGATCGAAGATTTTTAATATGACCTCGCAGATGCGGGCCGGCGTCGTGTGGGCGAACACCTACAACAAGTTTGATCCGACCTCACCGTTTGGCGGCTACAAGGAAAGTGGCTTCGGTCGCGAAGGTGGGCTGCACGGGTTGGATGCCTATTTGGATTTGGCCTAGTTGGGTGACATGTTTTTTGCCAAGGGAAGGGCGGGAGCAGTTCAATCCGTTAGCGCCGCTGAAAGGGTCGGGAGTCTTTTTCGGGGTTCGGTCTACCGAGTGAAAGATTTTGCCGGCCGAAAAAGACTCCCGACCCTTTGGGGCAACTGAGCGATAAACGACAATTTGATAACTCGTGGAAGATTTGAGATCGAATCATGGCAAAAGAAAACGGCCGCATGGAAATCTTGAAGACGTACAAGATGTACATCGGCGGGAAGTTTCCCCGAACCGAATCGGGCCGCTACTACTCGCCCGAAGTCAAAGGGAAATCATTGGGAAACATTTGCCTCGGGTCGCGCAAGGATGTACGTAACGCGGTGGTCGCCGCACGCGGCGCGCAGGCCGGTTGGGCCGCTCGTGCTGCTTACAATCGCAGTCAGATTCTCTATCGCATCGGCGAGATGCTAGATGGTCGCCGCGATCAGTTCGTGGCCGAACTGCAGACGCAAGGAATGGCGGCCGCTGCGGCTCAGAAAGAAGTCGATCTGAGCATCGATCGGCTGATCTATTACGCGGGCTGGTGCGACAAGTATCAACAGCTGTTTAGCAGCGTGAACCCGGTGGCATCGAGCCATTTCAATTTTTCGTTGCTGGAGCCGACCGGTTTGGTGTTCATTGTTGCTTCGGAAACGAGCCCACTGTTGGGGTTGGTTTCTTTGGTGGCTCCTGTGATTGCGGCGGGCAACACCTGTATTGCGCTGGCGTCCGAGTCTTGCCCACTCTCGGCGGTTACATTCGCTGAAGTCTTGAATTGTTCGGACGTGCCGGGTGGAGTCGTGAACATCTTAACCGGCAAGCGATCCGAACTGGGCGAACATTTTGCTCAGCATCTGGACATCAACGCCGTCGCTTACGATGGCAAGGATGCGGAATACGTCAAAATGCTGAAAGAGCACGCGACGACGAACGTGAAACGCATCAAGCAATACGATGGCGACTGGACAAACGAAGCGAGCCAGCACCCGTATCTGATTCGTGACTTCTGCGAGGTCAAAACGACGTGGCATCCGATCGAGCAAATTTCGGCAACCGGGTCAGGCTATTAGGTTCCTTGGTTCTTAGTGCATCGAGTTGTGGAGCACGAATTCATCGGTGGTACTGAACGAGCTCACCAACATTTCGGTGTAGGTGAGAAATTGCAGGCCCTGAGCCGGGCCGGTCATCTCAAAACTGCTGGCCGTGCCTCCCGTCACGCTGGAAACGTATCCGCGATCGAAACCGCCGCTACCCCGTGCCACCGATCCGTTTGGCAGCGTGAGGTTCGCGGCGTCTAACGCGTCATCGCCACCGCCGAGTAAGATTCGCGATGCGACCTGCAGCTGATTGTTCGAGAGCAGGACCGCGTCGTCGCCACGGCTTGTATTCACCGACAGGCGATCACCGTGGCCGGTTTCGAAAAGATAGACCGCATCATTGCCTCCGCTCGTCGCGATCTGTGTTTGATCGATGGTCTCTGTTTGAAACATGAGGACGGTATCATCGCCGTTTTTGGTCCGAATGGACAAGTCATCGCCGATCACGACATCGCTGAGCGTGATGCCGTCGTTGCCATTCCCAGTGCGGATCGTTACGTCCCCGGCAAGTTCCAGTGGGTGGATGCTACTCGTACTTTCCAGCAGCAGTTGATTGTCGCCGTTACGAAGATTGATGTTGATGTCGTCGATGAACACGAGCCCCGAGTCGGACAAGTCGACCGCCGTGCCCGGCAAGCCGCCGTACTGGATGCCGGTGCCATTGACGCCGTATATACCGCCGCTGATGACTCCACCGTCGGAATCCAGTCTCAAATGGATACTCACTTCATTCGAGTCGTTGTCGCCGACGAGACGCAACTGTTCGTTGACCACTTCGACGGTCACGGTGCCCGCTAACATGCAGCGACGCTCCAAGTCTTCAATCATCAATTCCAGTGAGTTCATGGTTTCGGGTTCCTGTGCATGGGGTTGGTTGGGATTTTCAAGGCGGTCGAAGAAGTAGATGCCTTGCCTCCGGCAATTGGCCGCTGGTCGTTGCAAAAAAAAAATCTACCGGGGGGGGATGGGCAGGCGCTGTGGTGTTGGTTTGGCCCCCCGAGGCACCCATCAACTGATATATTGCCAGAGCAGGATCTGAATGTTCCGCAGAGAATCACCTGGAATCGACAAGGAGTTTGCAGATGTCAACGATCACTCGACCGACGCCGGAAACGCTCGTGAAATTCCTATCAGCGCCCAAGCAGTTGCTTATCAACGGCGAGTGGGTCGACGCGGCGTCTGGGAAGACGTTTGAAGTGATCAATCCGGCGACTGCAGAAGTGGTGGCCCATGTGGCAGAAGGAGAAGCGGCTGACATTGATCGAGCCGTTCTGGCGGCCCGCCAGGCGTTCGAAGTGGGGCCCTGGTCGCGGCTGACAACGTCGGAACGGGGCAAGCTGATTTGGAAGCTGGGCGATTTGATTGCGGAGCACAACGACGAGCTGGCTCATTTGGAAACGCTCGACAACGGCAAGCCGTTCGGAATCGCCCGCGTCGCCGACGTGCCTCTGGCGGCCGACATGTTCCACTACATGGCCGGTTGGCCGACGAAGTTGGAAGGCAACACGATTCCGATTTCGGTGCCCTTCGCACGCGGTGCGCAGTGGCACGCTTACACGTTGCGCGAACCGGTCGGCGTCGTGGGGCAGATCATTCCGTGGAACTTTCCGCTGCTGATGGCCGCCTGGAAACTGGCTCCCGCCTTGGCTTGTGGTTGTACGGTCGTGCTTAAAGTGGCCGAGCAGACACCGCTCTCGGCGATTCGTTTAGGGGAGCTCATTCAAGCGGCCGGCATCCCAGACGGTGTCGTGAATATCATCACCGGTTTTGGCGAAACTGCCGGCGCGGCGTTGGCGGCTCATGAAGGCGTCGACAAAGTTGCGTTTACCGGCTCGACCGAAGTGGGCAGGTTGATCGTCAACGCGGCGGCGGGCAACTTGAAGAAGGTGACACTCGAACTGGGCGGCAAGAGCCCCAACGTGATCCTGAAAGATGCCGACTTAAAAACCGCAATCCCGGGTGCAGCGAGTGCGATCTTCTTTAACCAAGGTCAGTGCTGTTGTGCCGGTTCACGCCTTTACGTGGAAGAAGAAATCTTCGACGAGGTTTGCAGTGGGATCAGCGAGGAAGCCAAGAAGATTAAAATCGGTGATGGTTTTGATGCCGGCACCACGATGGGGCCACTGGTTTCGCAGGAACAATTTGAACGAGTGACGGGGTTCCTGGATCGCGGTCGCACCGCGGGAGCCAACGCGATCTGTGGTGGCGACGTTCCCGAGTTGCCTGGCTATTTCGTCAATCCGACGGTGCTCGTGGATACCAGCGAAGAGATGCAAGTTGTCCAGGAGGAGATTTTTGGGCCGGTCGTGGCCGCGATGCCTTTTTCGAGTACGGATGAATTGGTCACGCGGGCGAACGATACGGTCTATGGGTTGGCGGCCGGCGTTTGGACCAGCGACACGGGCAAGGCGCACCGGTTGGCAAAAGCGATGCGGGCCGGCACCGTGTGGATCAACTGCTACAACATTTTCGATTCGTCGTTGCCGTTTGGCGGCTACAAGCAGTCGGGCTGGGGACGAGAAATGGGCCACGCGGCGCTGGACAATTACTTGGAAACCAAGTCGGTCTGCCTGCGGATTTGACCCGTTCGCTTACTGGGGAGCGTTGGGCTCGCTGGTAAGTTGTGGCGTTTTTACGGTTTTTTGGCAGTTTGGGTCGATAGGACAGGTTGTTGTCGTCCGTTGCCCGCTTGGCCAGATCGCAGCCGGATAGGGCTCGATTTGGGCAGCGAGGCCAACAAAAGCGATGTTTCGGTCACTTTTGGGGCCAAGAACGGCCATCAACCGATTGCGGCGGGGCAATTTGACCGCCTTCCGCCCCTCCTAGATCGCCCTCTGACTGCCTTCTGACTGCCCTCTGACTGTCAAAGAGCCGAATCGGCGGCTCGGTTCAGGAATGCCCGGCATTGCGAATTAACCTGGGATTGCTAAACTTACGAGCTTGGTAAGACGTTGTTTTTGTCAAGTATGTAGTTTTGTCTGGCAGATTGTAATTGAGGGAGAGGTGCCACCGGCTTTCGAGCTGGCCTTTGCACCGGGAACCAAATCACGATGCCCCAGGCAGACGGTCGCAAGCAGTAGTACGGTAACGGTAAAAGTATGACCATCACGAATGAGCGCAAGCTAGAGTTGATTCAAGAGTTCAAGAAGAGTGAACACGACACGGGATCTCCGGAAGTCCAGATCTCCGTTCTGACGACTCGGATTAATGGATTGACCGAGCACATGCGGACTCACAAGAAAGACTACTCCAGTCGGCGTGGTCTTTTAACGTTGGTTAGTCGTCGTCGTAGTCTGCTCGACTATCTGAAACGGATCGATCCGAAGCGTTATCTCGATACGATCCAAGCTCTGGAAATTCGTAAGTAATTCGCTCGCTGTTTGTTTGGTGAGCATTGTTGGTAACCCGCTGCCGTGTGGGCCGGCCTTTGGCCAGTCGACGGCATGGATGCTGCGTTCAAGCGTAGTGCTACGATGATGTTTCGTAGCAACTTCTTGCTATGTCGGCTGAGTTTGTTCCATTGCGCAGGCTGCGTGATATTGGACCTGCTCGCTCATCTCTTGCTTTGAAAAACTCGGCTGACGTAAGTCGGGTGCCGCTATTGTCGGACGTGACGGTTTGTAAAGGAAAGTGAAAGTGCCTGAAATTATCAGAGTCGAAAAGAAAATTGGAAATAACACGCTCAGCTTCGAGACGGGCTTGTTGGCAAAACAGGCTTCCGCCTGTGTCATGGTGCAGTACGGCGATACGGTTGTTTTGAATGCGGTCGCGACTGGCTCGCCCCGACCCGGAATCGATTTCTTTCCTCTCATGTGCGATTACCGTGAAAGGACGTCGGCGGCTGGTAAGTTCCCAGGCGGATTTCTGAAGCGTGAAGGCCGTCCGTCGATGAAGGAGACGTTGACCGCCCGCTTGATGGATCGCCCTATTCGTCCTTTGTTCCCCAAAGGTTTCAATGACGAAGTTCAGTGTCAGAGTTTCGTGATGTCGAGCGATCGATTGAACGATGCGGACGTGTTGGCAATGAACGGTTCGGCAACCGCTTGTCACATTTCACCGCTGCCATTTGACGGTCCTGTTTCGTCAGTACGCATGGCGCGTATCAATGGCGAATTCTTGCCTTTCCCAACGGTCGAAGACCTGGAAGAGAGCGATCTCGACCTGATTGTTTCCGGGAATAAAGATTCTGTTCTGATGATCGAAGGTTTTGGTCGTGAGTTGCCGGAAGATGACATGCTGGCGGCGATCGCGGAAAGCCACAAAGTGATCAAGGAGATTTGCGATCTTCAGGAAGAGTTCTATCAAAAGGTCGGCGTCGTCAAGAACGAATTCGTCGCGCCGGAGGATTCGGGGTTGCTCGAGAAATTGACGGCCGGCTATTACGACAAGCTCAAGGCAGCCAAGGGGACCGACGGGAAGCAAGCTCGTGCAGAAGCTTGTGGTGCGGTCAAGGAAGCGGCCAAGGCCGAGTTCATTCCTGACCCGGACGCCGACGGCGCTATCTGTCCGAACGAGTTCAAAAAGCAATGGCACGACCTCGAAGCGATTGTGATTCGTGACTTGATCTTGGCCGGAACACGGCCTGACGGTCGCGATGGCAAGACGCTCCGCGCTATCGAATGTCACGTCGGCGTGTTGCCACGGACTCATGGATCGGCCATTTTCCAACGTGGTGAAACGCAGTCGCTGATCTCGATCACGCTCGGTACGGCGCGTGATGAGCAACGTGTCGATGGACTTTCCGAAGAGTATTCGAAGAAGTTCATGTTGGATTACAACTTCCCACCGTTCTCGGTTGGCGAATGCCGCCCCATTCGTGGCCCTGGTCGTCGCGAAATTGGTCACGGTGCGTTGGCGGAACGAAGTGTGAAGCCGGTCATTCCTGATCCGGACAAGTTCCCCTACACGATCCGCGTGATCTCCGATATCACCGAATCGAACGGTTCGAGTTCGATGGCTTCGGTCTGCGGTGCCACGTTGGGGCTCATGGATGCGGGTGTGACCATCACCAATCCGGTAGCCGGTATCTCCGTCGGTCTGGTTTACAAATCAGAAGACGATTACATGCTGCTGACCGACATCCTCGGTGACGAAGATCACTTCGGCGATATGGATTTCAAGATTGCCGGTACGCAAAACGGTATCACCGGAATTCAGCTCGACCTGAAGATCAACGGTATCAGTGAAGCGATCATCAAAGCGACGCTGGCTCAGTCCCGTGAAGCTCGGATCGAAATCCTTCGCAACATGCTGGGTACGATCCCTCGTCCGCGTACGGAAACTTCGGCGCATGCTCCTCGTATGCTCAAGACGAAGATCAATCCGGACAAGATCGGCATGTTGATCGGGCCTGGTGGCAAGACGATTCGCGCCATTCAGGAAACGACCGGCGCTGTCATCGAAGTTGAAGACGACGGCACTGTCACCATCGCCAGTGCGAACCAGCAATGGGCCGACGCTGCGATGAACGAAGTCAACAAAGTCACCGCCTCGGTCGAAATCGGCAAGATTTACGACGGCAAGGTGAGCAGCGTGAAAGACTTCGGTGCGTTCGTCGAAATCCTGCCTGGACGGGACGGTCTGTGCCACATCAGCGAACTGTCGGAAGGCTACGTCAATAACGTCGGCGACATTTGCAAAGTTGGTGACGAGATGAAAGTGCTCGTCATCGATGTCGACGAGCACGATCGTGTGAAGCTCAGTCGCAAGCAGGCGATGTCGCAACTGGGTCTTGAGGATCCCGTGGCGAACGCCGACGCGTAGCACGTGAACAAGAAGTATTGAAGATCAGCCCTCGCCTTTTGGCGAGGGCTGTTTGCATAGGTCGGTGCAAAATGGCAGTCGGAGTAGCGCATGCCATTGCCGACCAGTCGGCGAAGGATCTGGCATGAGCGAGCCACCATGACCGAACCGCCCCTCGGCCCAGGTCTTGGCCCAGTATTTGGGAAGGCGATTTCGGTGGGGAGCCACGTAGCAAATGAGGGAGCTCGTGTTTGACCGATTGCAGCCGCGACAAAGTGGCTCGATCGGTCCGCTTTGCGCTGGTCGCTGCGGCAGCTATTGAGCTTCAGGCTCAGGATTTGATCTACCACTCGGAGGTGGGCCATGTCGGCGATCGAGTGGTCCTGCACCGCGGTGAAGTCGACGGCGGCGATCTCCGGTCCCGGGGCCTCCGGCGGGAGGGCCATGAGCAAAGTCGCCGGACGGCGTGCCGCGATAATTGCGGGGTACGACGGGCCACGCTTCGGTGAGGAAATAGGCATACGTCCCTTCAGGGTAGTCGGGTGTGACCGTGAAGCGACCGTTGCACTCGTCTAGATCGCCTGAGCCTTTCACGAACTCATAGTCTGCCACGAAGGTGCCGTCGTATTGACCGTCTGGCTGGTCACCGCCTGGGCGGTTGCCTTGCCTTAGACGATAACTCGAACTCAGTTTCATCACGTGCGATGTGGCGTCATGGGGATCGGCGTATCCGTAGACCGCATACATTGGAAATCCGTCCGCAGCCCAGCCGATGATGGGTGAGTGCTCATTCGCTGCGAGCTTTACCGAATCGAGTAACCCGGTTGGCAGGCCGTGGTAGTGGTACTTGCCTGTCGGTTGCACATGGGCATGTGAAAAGTCGATCCCCAGTTGGACGGCACCGGACAATGGTTCGTATTGCCAGCCGGGGGCTCCCTGGAAGAACTCACCCGCGCCTGGGTCAAACGTGACTCCGTTGATTGCCACGCCAAAGCTGCCACGCATCGGCGTGATCTTGCCAGTCATTTGAGGATGAGCGGGGATCTTAAAAACATGTTTCTGCGCGCTGATACGATTCGGGTTGCCTCGGTTCGGGAATTTCCCTGTCTTGTGATTGGGGATGCCGTTCGCCGTGATTACCCGGTACTCACCAACGACTTGGATCGTGACTTCGTTTTCGATAGCGGGAGCCGAATCGGCCGGCGCCAAAACGAGTTCGCCCTTCTCGGTGATCTGGTGGAACCGGGGACGCGGTTGGGCCGACAGCTGGCAGGCCAGTGCGGCAGCCAATGAGATTGGCAACAAGGTGTTCCGAACAAGGTTCATGTCGGCTTTCTGGAGTTCGCTTCCATTGGTGAGAATCAGTCGCACGCTGCGCTACTTACATAACACACGGCATGTGCAAAAGTTTCGAAACAATTTCTGGTCAGTGCCAGAAACCGAATCGCCTCAGGTTGTGAGAAATCCGAGAAAGCGTTCACCCGCTGGTAGGGCCGCGCCGAGTGGCAGGGTGCATCGAAGCAGCCGCGAATGGTTGCGGAAGCGGAGGTCGGTCGAGCCCTGGTCGACTTGCGGCCGGTTCTCTTTGTCGCAATGGACATCGCACGACTTAGCAATCGCGCGGTTACTGCGTTCCGATGCCAGCGCTAGGATTCAACCGTTGGCCTCACCTTCCGCCCACCTGTTTCAAGTCTTGTATTACAGGGTTCCAGGTTCAGCCCGACCAGGAAGCAACAGCGCCAACATCCAGCGCGATTTGTGCAGCCCACCGTCGATGACGCCGTTCATCAGTCGGTGGCGATGTTGCTATGTACCAATAAAAAAAGCCCTTCAGAGACTACTCTGAAGGGCTTACAATCTGATCGATGCGAATCGTTCAGACGATTCAGCGAACCCGACGATACCCGGCAAGGCCGACCAGCATGCTGGCGAACAAGACGAGAGAACTTGGTTCGGGGATCGTGATCGTCACGCCATTAAAGTCCTTCTTGGCGATGAACGCGGCTCCACCGTCAGCGGCTGCCGCTGTCAGTGTGTTGTCGATTGCGAATTCGATTTTGGTGGCGAATCCGTCGATGTTGTTATCGATCAGGAACTGGGAGATATCGATGTTCAGGACACCGGCCCATGGTTCGGCCGTGCTGATACCTTCGTCGTCCAGGCTAAACTCGCCCGAGCCGTCAGGTGTGAACGTCATGACGGCGCTTCCGTCGGGGACCACAGCTGGCATCCCGTTCAGTTCTAGGATGGTGAAGTTGACGGCGGTACCGACGGTCGCCAACGCTTGAGCATTTCCTAGCCCTGTTAGCGTGAAGTCACCGTTCTCTTCGATGATGACTTGCTCGATCGCAAACGAATTGTCGTTGCTCATCAATGTGAAATTGAGTTGAGCGTCAGTGATCTGACTTGGATTCGAGCCATCGGCTCCGGCGGTGAACATCGTTGGATCGAAATCCAATTTGTTGCCTGAGATATCGGGAGCACCAAACAGCATGTTCGGCGTCATCCTTGTGTCTTCTTGGATGTCGAGGTACATGACATCGTCGCCAACCAGATCACCGTACATGAACAGGTCGGCGCTGACCGTAGAGACGCAGAGCGTCAATGCGGTGATAGCCAAAGCTATTTTCCTAATCACAAGTTCTTCCTCCACAAATGAAAATAGGACCGCAACAAAGAGTGGGTGCGGAACAAACAAAAAAAACGGAAACAAAGCGTGCGCCTACCAAATCGTAGGCACATGCTTTATTTCCGTTTAAATCGTCAGTGGCGTTTCTCGAAGGCCGAAGATGGGCGGGAAATGGACCCGCCAGATTTACTGAGATTACATATATCCCAAGCTCGTGTCAACAAACTAATGACTGTTAGACCGTCGATCTCGAGATTGCCTAAATTAACAGGCGGGAAACACGCGAACTTTCGCCGTTCTCCTACGCAAAAATAGGAGATATCACCAAAAAAAGAACAAAAGATTGCAATGGGCAGCCGATTCGGTTACTTACTTACTGTGGGGGATAAGCTTATCGATTTTCAATCGTTTTCTAGATTATTGGCTTGCCATGACTCGCGCGCGGAATTGGGCAGGACAGGCCCGATCGGTTCGGCAAATTCGTCTTCGTCTTGAATCGTTGGAAACACGACGATTACTGACCGTTGGTGATCTCGCCGCTGTTTGGGAAAGTCCGATTGAGACACCTCAATTCGGAGCCGAGGCGGGTTACAAGCTGAGCGCCGACGGCGATTTTGTGGCGATTTCGGCCCCGGGGGAGGATTTGGCCGGGCAGAACAATGCGGGCACGGTTCATATCTACGACCGGCAGGCGAATTCGTTGCTCCGTTCGATCCCGAATCCTGTTCCTGCGAGTGGCGATCGGTTCGGTGATTCCGTGGCGATTTCCGGGAACACACTCGTCGTCGGTGTGCCTCTGGCAGATGTGACGGGCCCAGATTCGGGACGAGCCTACGTTTTCGACGTGGGAACGGGCGAGTTGAGCTACGCGATCGACAATCCGACACCTTCCGGATTTGATTTCTTCGGAGCCGCCGTGGCTGTGGAGGGGGAATTCATAGTCGTTACGGCAACTTTGGACGACACCGCGAATATGAATTCCGGGGCCGGCTACGTGTTCGATCGGCAAACGGGCGCATTGCTTTGGGAATTGTCCAGTCCTTTGGCCAATATTGGGGACAACTTCGGCGCCTCCGTGTCTGTGGTCGGAAATCGAATTGCGGTCGGCGTCCCACTGTCCGATACCGGGGCCGGGTCGGTTGAGCTGTTCTTTGCCGACACTGGCATGCATGAACGAACGATTGAGAATCCGACTCCCGAAGATTTTGAGTTCTTTGGGCAGGCCATTGATCTTTCCGGCGAGTCATTGGTGGTTGGAGCGCACAGCGAAAATAGCGGCGCTGTCAACAGCGGCGCCGCTTACCTATTCGAGGCGGCCACGGGAGCACTCAGTCAAACGCTTCTGAATCCACAACCGGCGCTGGCCGACAACTTCGGATTTGCTGTTGCGCTCGATAACGAAACGGTTGTCATTGGCGCTCACCGAGACAATACCGGCGCCAATGACGCCGGCAGTCTCTACCGATTTAACGCCATCACCGGTTCGTTGGAGCAGACGATCGCCAATCCGGATCCAGACGCATTCGATTACTTTGGCAGGGATGTCGAGGTCGTCGGCGACGAAATCGTCGCAGGCGCCTACTGGGACGATACTCAAATCCAGGATGGTGGCGCGGCCTACTTTTTTGATGCGACGACGGGTGGCATCCATGAGACGTTCTTTTCTCCAACCGATTCGTCTTACGATTTTTTCGGTCAGTCGGTTGCGACGGCCCAGGGGCTGTTGGCAGTCGGTGTCAAATTGGACGACAGCGGAGCGTTGGATTCTGGCAGCGTTCAAATCTACGACACGCAGACTCACACCTATTTGTCTTCCATTGAGAATCCCCTGCCGGCTGCCGGCGACAACTTTGGGGCCAGCGTGGCGCTTCACAATGGATTCCTTGTTGTCGGGGCGCCTCGTTCCGATGCGGGTGGTATCGATGCAGGGCAGGCCTACGTGTTTGACGCGACCAGCGGTGCGTTAATGCACACGCTTCAACATCCGCAGCCGAATGCTCTCGATAATTTCGGCGCTGCGTTGGCGCTTCATGGAGACTACATCGTCGTTGGGGCGCCCGGGAGTGACATCAATGCCCAAGATACGGGTGCCGCCTACGTTTTTGATACACAGAATGGCAGCTACCTAGCGACGATTGCGAATCCTTCTGCCGGGGATTTCGATGGTTTCGGGAGTGCCCTGTCGGTCGACGGAGACCTCGTTGTCATTGGCGCCAGTTTCGACGATTCCCAAGCAACGGACGGCGGTGCTGCTCACGTGTTTGACCTGACGACCGCAGCGCTTGTCAGTACGCTTGTCGATCCGTTTCCTGTGGCCGAAGACCTTTTCGGCCAATCTGTGACGATTCATGATTCGGTCGTCGTCGTCGGGGCGCCTCGGAAAGACGTGGGGGGCATCGATGCGGGTGCTGTCCATGTCTTCGATGCACTCGCGGGGACGCATGTGCGTACCATTTCGAGCCCGATTCCGGCGGTGGGAGGGTTCTTTGGCAGTGCTTTGTCGAGCAACCACAACTTAATTGCGGTCGGTTCGAGTCGCGAAGATACAACGTCTCCTGACGCGGGGGCCGCTTATCTCTTCGATAGCGTCACGGGCAACTTCGTCGAACGGCTCGAGCACGATCAGCCTGCGAGTTTTGACAATTTTGGATTCTCGATTTCGGTCAGCGATGATGTGGTGGCCGTCGGAGCTCCGCTCGTCGACGGTCTGACGGTCGATCGGGGGGCGGTTTACTTGTATGCGGCGTACAGCAACGCCGCGCCGAATGCCAGCGCGGGCGGCCCCTACCTTGGACAAGAAGGTTCGTCGATCGTGCTTGACGCCAGTGCAAGTTCGGATGCTCACGATGAGAATTCGGAACTGTTGTTCGAATGGGACTTGGATTATGACGGGATGACGTTTGACGTTAACGTTACCGGTGAATCGCCCGCAGTCGCATTCGACGATGATTTTCCTCTGCGAACGATCGCAGTCCGTGTCACCGATTCGGGCGGCATGTTCTCGATCGCTCAGACCGATCTCGAGGTAACGAATGTCGCCCCGACGATCACCGCATCGAATGCGAGTATTAACGTCGACGAGGGCGCGTCAGCGACGAATTCCGGAACGTTTACTGATCCGAGCCTCGATACATTGACCCTGTCGGCCAGCGTCGGACAAGTGATCGATCTGGGGAATGGTGCTTGGGATTGGTCGTGGGATACGAGTGACGGTCCGAGCGATTCGCAACTGGTCGAGATCACCGCGACCGATGATGACGGCGCCAGTGCGGTCGTCATGTTTGATCTCCATGTGGCCAATATCGATCCGGAATTGTCGATCGATGAAGCCGACCTGTTGGCGTTTGTCGGTACGCTGGCCACGAATGGAGGCAGCTATTTCGACCCGGGTGCGGACGAAGTCTCTCTTTCGGCATCGCTGGGCGACTTAGTCGACAACGCCGATGGCACTTGGACTTGGACGGCCGACACGACACTGCTTGCGAATGCCCAATCGGTGACCATTACCGCGACCGATGACGACGGCGCATCGGTCATGCAATCCTTCGAATTGCGCGTCGGAAATATCTTAGCCAATCAGACAAGTATCGAGGTGGACGAAGGTTCGCTCGCTCAGTTGGACGGCATTTATCTCGTGCCCGGCGCCGGCACCGTGACGCTTTCAGCCTCGGTCGGCGCCGTCGTTGACCATCTCGACGGCACGTGGAGTTGGTCTCTGGCGGCAGCCGACGGTCCGGCCGATGAGACGGTTACGATCACGGCCCAGTATTCGACGGGCGAAACCGAGGCAACCGATTTTCAATTGGTCACCCTGAATCTGGCGCCGACTTTGACGGTCGCTGCGCCGATCGTGGAAGTACCGGAAGGCAGTCAGGCCGCGAATGCTGGAATGGTGTTGGATGCGGGAGATGACACGGTCTCGTTAACGGCGTCGCTGGGAGCGGTCGTTGACAATGGGGATGGCACGTGGAACTGGACATGGGACACTCAAAATGGTCCCCAGCAGTCCACCACCGTGACGATCACCGCGACCGATAGCGATGGCGCACCGACGGACGTGAATTTTGAATTGGTGGTATCGAATGCAACCCCGATCATCGGCGCGAGCAATGATGCTTTGGAGGTATTCCGAGGTGCGCTGGCGACGAATTCGGGTACGTTCGCTGACGTGGGTACCGATGTACTAACGCTTTCGGCGAACATCGGGGTCGTTGTCGACAATGGTGACGGGACTTGGGATTGGTCTTGGACGGCGGTCGGCAAACGAGATCGGACGGTCACGATCACGGTGACCGACAGTGACGGCGCGACCAGCCAAACCGTCTTCAGCGTTTCCGTGCGAGGCCCGGCCGCCGACTCGACTTCATCCGGCGGCGATGTGTCCATTCCAGGGTCGTCACCGATGGTGTCCCACGGTGCAAATGGGACGAACGTTTTGGATTCGCTGTGGGCCTGGTTCGGTGATGACCAGGATTCGTCGGACGAAGGGGCCTGGTATCACGAAGGCCTGCGTCAGTGACGAAGTGCTCCCTGGGGAATCGTGGAGTCGCGGAATCTCCACGGGTGTCTTCATTCCGCCAGTTCGATCCGTGGCAAATCATCACCGGCTGTCACCTTGTAAGGCTGTAAAAAGCCTGTTTTCGAGCGCCGGATATCTCTTGGCCCTCTTAGCCATCGTCCGAATTGGCTAAGCTGGAGTCATGTTTGACAACCCGGCTCATGAAAACGAATTAACGCAGCGGCTCCGCGAACAATACAACGACATTGCTCAGTTGGCGGGTGAACTTGCGCACGAAATCAAGAACCCGTTGTCGGTCATTGGCATGAACATGCAGTTGCTAGCCGAAGACCTTGGGGAAGCAACGACGCCGACCGAGCGACGTGCGCTACAGAAAGTCGACATTGTCCAAGCGCAGTGTCTGCGATTACAGAATTTGCTGGATGACTTCTTGAATTTTGCCAAAGTGAGGCAACTGAAGATGTTGCCTGGCAGTTTGAATGAGCACGTCGACCGAGTGCTCAATCTCTATGAAGCGCAAGCGGCCGAGCAAAACATCGACATCATCCGCTATCTCGATCCGGAATTACCTTCGATCCAATTGGATGTGCCGACCTTGGAGGCGGCGTTGGTCAACCTCGTAAAGAATGCGGTCGAAGCGATGCCGACAGGAGGCCAGTTGACGGCTCGCACGCGTTTGACGCGAACCGGGGTTGCGCTCGATCTGATTGATACCGGCAAGGGGATGGAGCAAGAGACGGCGATTCGTATGTTTGAGCCGTTCTACACAACGAAGGATGGGGGATCGGGTCTGGGGCTCCCCATGGCCAAAAAAGGGATCGAGGCACACGGCGCATTGATTAACGTGCAGAGCGCGGTGGAGCGTGGTACTCAGTTCACTCTCGAATTCCCGATGCCCTCTCGTTTGACCGGAAGCGAAGAATCGGCAGCTGGCGAGACGACAGACTGAACGGAACCGGGATGGACCGCTTACCCCCTTGCCATCGGTAGGGCGTGAGGTGTCCAATTAATGCATGAGTCCAGCTAAAAACGAAGCAAACGCCGATTCCGATATCGCAGGGCCCACTGCGACCGCGGCGCGTATCCTGCTTGTCGACAACGACAAAAGTCATGCGATGGCGATGAAGGAAACGCTTGACCGGGTCGGTTACCCTTGCGAAATGGCCACTTCGGGACCGGATGGTGCCAAAGCGATCGGGCAGGGCGATTTTGACATCGTCATTACCGATCTGATGATGAACGAGATTGATGGCATGGAGATCTTGGCACGTGCCAAAGAACAGCTGCCCGATTGTCACGTCATCATGGTGACCGGCCACGCGTCCGTGCCGCGCGCGGTCGAGGCGATGCAGCACGGCGCATTCAACTTTCTCGAGAAGCCGCTCAATCTTGACAAGCTGCGGGCCGTAACGGCGAAAGCGGCTGAGGCGGTGGCCCTCCAGCAAACCAACACCGCGCTGCGCCAGCGACTGGACGACAAGTTTGGTTTCGAAGGGATCGTCTACGCCAGCGACAAGATGGCGAAGGTCATCGAACGTGTGAAGCGTGTGGCCGAAACAGATGCCAGTGTCTTGATCGTGGGTGAGACCGGTACGGGGAAAGAGTTGATCGCGCAAGCGATTCATCAAAACAGTCGCCGGAAGAAGAAGCCGTTCGTACCACTCAATTGCGCCGCGCTCTCTGAGCACTTGCTGGAAAGCGAATTGTTTGGTCACGTGCGAGGCGCCTTCACCGATGCGGCGGCCGATCGAGTTGGCCGTTTTGAATACGCGCATGGCGGTACGTTGTTTCTCGACGAAGTCGGTGACACGCCGATGCCGACTCAGATCAAACTGCTGCGCGTGCTCGAGAATGGCGAGATCACTCGTATTGGCGAGAACAAACCGGTCGACGTGAACGTTCGCATCCTCTCGGCGACGAATCGAGACCTGGACGATCTGATTGAAGCGGGCGACTTTCGTCGCGATTTGTATCATCGTCTGAAGGTGGTCACCGTCATGTTGCCTCCACTGCGCGATCGCCGCGAAGATATCGTGCCGCTCGTCGATCATTTCCGAAAGCTGTTCAGCAAGAAGCATGGCAAGTCGATTAAGGGCATTGCGGGTGATGTCCGCAAGAAGCTGTTCGATTTGGAATGGCCGGGCAACGTTCGGCAGCTGGGCAATGCGGTCGAAAGCATGGTCGCTGTCGACACCGATGGGATGCTGGAAATGGACGACTTTCCTTTTGATCTTCTCGATGAAGCCGAATCGAATGAACTCCAAACCTCTGAAGCGGGCGGCAGCGGGCCGCATCACCTTGTCGGAAAATCGATGGACGATATTCAGCGTTGGGCGATCGAACAGACTTTGCAGCTCACTGGCGGGAACCGAGAAGAGACGGCCAAAATTCTGGGAATCGGCGCTCGTACCTTGTACCGCAAGTTAAAGGAGTATGGCGAATAGCGCGGGGAATGACGGTTGGGGGAAGGCGACGGCCTGCCGACCGAGGACAACGGTCCCCGTTTTGTCTGATGGGAGTTGGCAAGAGAACCCTGTGCGGTGAGAATGCGTACCGCCTGGAGGGTTGTTGATTCGCCCCCAGTTTTTCACCCGCCTCTTTCTTCTGCTTTTTCACTTGCGTGACAGGATCGGAACGGATGCCAACGATAGCTCGACTGTCTCAGTCTCTCATTAACAAAATCGCCGCCGGCGAAGTGATCGAACGACCGGCCAGTGTCATTAAGGAATTGGTCGAAAATTCGGTCGATGCTGGGTCGAAGAGAATCGATGTGAGTATCGCCAAAGGGGGCGTCGATTCGATGCGCATCCTCGATGACGGACACGGCATCGAACCGGCTCAGTTGCCCTTGGCTGTCACCAGTCACGCCACGAGCAAACTGACAAGCGCCGACGATCTGTTTTCGGTCGCTTCGTTCGGTTTTCGTGGCGAGGCGTTGGCTTCGATCGCTGAAGTGAGCCATTTTCGAATTCGCAGCCGGACGGCCGATGCCGAAGCGGGCGCCGAGCTTGAGATCGTTGGTGGCAACGCCAGCGAGGTCATGCCGTGTGCTTGTCCCGTGGGGACTTCGATCGAGGTGCGCAATCTCTTCTTTAACACTCCGGTACGCCGCAAGTTCCTGAAGACGACTCAGACCGAAATGGGCCACATTAGCGAAGCGCTCACCCGCATCGCGTTGCCTCACGAAGAGATTCACTTTTCGCTCGAACACAATGATCGAGTCGTCTATGACTTGCCTCGAACCGATGATTGGCGACAGCGGATTGCGACGCTGTTCGGCGAAGAACTGGCCGACCGTCTGATCTGGGTGGAAGCGGAAGAGGGCGATTTGCGTGTGCATGGGTTTGTCGCTGATCCGGCTCATAACCGAGGCAACAGTCGCATGCAATATTTGTTCTTGAACGGTCGCTTTATCCGCGATCGGGCACTGGGGCACGCGCTGACCGAGGCGTATCGCGGGTTGCTGATGACGGGCCGCTATCCGATCACTTTCTTGCGACTGGAAATGCCGACCGACCAAGTCGACGTCAACGTCCATCCGACGAAAATGGAAGTCCGATTTCAGGAGAGTGGCAAGATCTACAGCCATTTACTGGGGACCTTACGATCGCGATTCCTGTCATCCGATTTGTCGCCTCGAGAACGGATCGAGAAGCCCGACGCAAACGGGCCCGCGAGTTCGCCCGCGCCCACGGCTGGTGCGACCGGTCAAGATGCGACGTATCGCGAGCGTCGCCAAGCGATTACCGATTGGGCGAGCCAAAAATCGGCTGGCGATGCGCGGGGCGCGGGAACTCCGGTCGAACGGCAAGCCAGCTTCGATTTGCAGTTTCCAGTGAACGAATCACTACCTTCCAGTCGCTTCGGCCTGCCGTCGAACACGACCCCCGCCATCCCACCCTTACCGTCTGCCCCGACGCTCGAAGCGGTCGGCCCCAAGCCACTTGAAGAACCGCTTGACGACTCGGTGACGCCCGTTGCCGTTTCGGTCGAAGGGACGCCTGCGATGCAGGTGTACGATCGCTACCTCATCACGGAAACACCGGAAGGTGTCGTCGTGATCGACCAGCATGCACTGCACGAACGGATCATTTACGAAGAGATCCGTGGCAAGGTGTTGGATGGTCAGGTTGAAATGCAGCGACTGCTGGTGCCCGAGCCGGTAACGTTGATGCCAGAAGAGGCTTCGGCGCTGTCCGACAATCGTGATGAATTGCGAAAACTGGGGATTGAGCTTGAGAAACTCTCTGGCACAACGGTCGTCATTTCCGCTTACCCGGCAATGCTCTCCAACCTGGATCCGGCCGAGATTTTACGCAACGTCGCCGAATTAGTAACGCAGAAAGAGAACGGAGCGGAGAAGCGTGACCTGCTGGACGAGCTGCTCCATATGATCTCGTGCAAAGCGGCGATCAAAGCGGGCGATCGGCTGACGCGTGATGAAATATCGTCGCTCATGGAACGTCGCCAATCGGTTCAAGATTGGCACCATTGCCCGCACGGCCGTCCGACGACGTTGGTTTTTAGTCGAGATGAGCTCGATCGGCGCTTCAAGAGGGTTTGAAGCTAGTCGCGAGGAACGACCAGCGCGAACCATGAGATTCTC
>CAYZRS010000069.1:0-5544 GCA_964480915.1 uncultured Pirellulaceae bacterium
GTTCAGCTTCCGGCATCTGCGCCGATTGGTCAAGCAATGGCCAGCTAAGCCCCAGTCGAGGTAGTCGCCCGATCAAAACGAAACGAGCCCTGGCCGATCTTGCCGGCCAGGGCCACGTACCTGGAAAATATACAGCGTCGTATTCTTTGTTACTCGTTATCGGCGACGGAGCCCTAAAGCGAAGAGACCAATCAACAAACCGGCGATCGCAGAAGGTTCTGGGACAATCGTTAGCGTGGGGTCACCCGGGTCGAATGTATTGCCGACCCCGGAGAATGTGGCGGCAGTCGCCAGTTCATTCGCGACAAGTAGAATCTGAAATTCGCTACCAGCCGTGATTTCGCTGACGATATTCGTTCCCGTGAAGTCGACGGCAAATGTGAGCACGTCGCCACCATTGGTCGATCCCATAAACGGGTAAACTCCCGATCCAACAACAACTGGAGCCGTCGCAAATTGCGACGGATCGACACCACCTGGGTCATTGCCACCACTCGCGTCAAACGTCAACGACAAACCAGACAAATCGTCTGGCGTGTACAGCAAATCAAAACCTCCAGGATTGGAGAAGAAGCGGTCATTGACGGTTAAATCCAACGTTCCAGGCCCTGCGGCCGATGCAGGAACAGCACCACCGAAATCTGCAGCGGTGAACTGAAACGTAGCGATGCTGTATTCCGCGAATCCATCATCGTTGCCTTGTGCATAAAAGTCCGCGTTGCCGGCAGGTCCAGCCGCTTCAATCACATCACTCGCGATTGCTGGCAGCGTCGCCGCTTGTGAAACGCCAGCGATTGATAGTAGCAGCATTCCTGCAGAAAAAACTCTTGCCCATTTGTAAACGCTCATGCCCCGTACCCCTCTTAGATGTTGATTCATTTGTTTTGTTTTGCGATCAGCCGCCATGACTTGACCGCCCCTGCGGCGGTCAAGCAGCGGTATCAATGCTCACCATGCCCAACGCTTATTGCGCCGCTGACGAATGCCACTGGGAGATCCAGCGCTGCAATTCTTGGGGCCAGCTCGACGCTTGGAGACTTTGCCACGTCGTACGTGGGTGTTGACTCGCCGTTCCACCAATTCTTCAAAGCTGGCATCGCGTGCATCAGTACCGTCATCAATGTCTGTCGTTCTCATTAGAAACTTCTCCTTGTGCGCATCATCATCACGCACGATCGTTGTTAATCGGTTTGCTTTCTCTCCATGGCCGTGCACACACACGTTCCATGCATAGGACCAGACAGCACAAACTTGGCTGCCTCGCTGAGACTTGCCGTTGTGTATTTATCCGCAGAACCGTTTACCACCTGACGGCTTCGACGATTTTGCGCTGGCCCCAATCCTTGGATCAAATTTTTAGGTCTTTATCACTGGCAATTCTCTATCGGGTTGATCGTTCTAGTGAACTCGAAGGTGCTTTTCGGTAGTGCGAAACGAACGCGAATCGCGATCGACTTGCACTTTGTGTACGGTGATTCCGGCGAAAAGCCGGAGCGGTGCGTTCCCTGCGAGTGCGGGGAGCTGCTTTGCTGACAACACTACCGCTAGGAGTGGAGCAAGGCTGGCCAAGATACCTGCCGCGTGGCAGAGCGTTGGGCCTGGAGAGCTGGATTGTAGTATGGGAAATCGACATCATTAGCGGTTGCTTATTGAGGCGTCTGCCAACCCTATGAAACGAAAAAAGCCGCACGAAGCAGTTCACGCTGAATGGCGTGCACAACTCCCTACGGCTTTTAAAGTTACACGTGGTTGGATCAACATCACTAGCGTTTCCTTGTAAACAGGCTGTTTTTTGAATGTTTGAGAGAGCGTTTTCTCTCCAGTGCCCCAAGTCTAACCGCAGCTATAATCCACCTCAAGCTGTTTGTCGGAAAATTGTTGTAATTCGTTACGGGCCCTACGCTTACCCACTTCGGGGGGGGTGCGTGTCGCGCGAGAACGGGCTGGAAACGCCTATGCATCTCGCGGCCAAGAGAGCGCGGATGACCGATCCTGTCGCACTTCATGCGGCCTGTTGGCGATGCGCTGCCCGGCGTTCCGCGTCGCAAAAAAAGGGCGTCAGCGAGTTGCTAACGCCCTTCCATGCTTTGCGTCTTAGAATCCCGTGACCTTACCGACGTCGCAGGCCAAATAGCGCCCACATGGCGAGACCTAACAGCACTCCATTTCCAGGTTCTGGCACTGTCGCTTTGAGGTTCAAGTTCAGTTCGTTGATCGTATTCGTGAAAACCGTATCACCGTTATTCACCCCTCGCACATCTTCAATGATGTGCGTCAACTTCACGCCACCCAACAAGGTACCGCTGGCGATGCCGGACGTTCCCGGTGTTCCATCGGTATTCAGACTATTCAACGGTCCATTTGCACCGGCCGCTGTTAGGTCAGAACCAACCATGGTGACGGCTGCCAGATCGTCAGCAACCCAGGTGCCAGTTCCGCTCATACCGTTGATGGCTGAGTGAGTTGCGTAAGGGTCGATCGTGGGAGTTGGTGAGAACGGATTACCATTCACATCCAAGTACTCGAGAATGCTCACTTCCCAGACGACGCCTGCCGTGTTGCCGCTCGACCATCCAAAACTCTTGACTCCTTCCGAGAAAACTTCGATCCCCGGGCCAAAGTCAATTTGGATCATTTGCGTGACGCGATGCCCGGCAGCATTGGACGTAACGCCTCCAGGATCAATGAAGCTCGGGTCAATCGAGGAACGAAGTCCGGTCCCATTAACGTCCATCGTAGCGTCCCATTCGACGTTGTTGCCATCATCGCCGAGTCCGGTCGTCATGGAAGTGACTGTGAAATCAATGATTCCATCCGGCGAAATCGATTGATCATTTCCGTTGACGACGTCGTACGATCCAGGAACCGTCTGATTGGTTCCTCCGGAAGGACTAAGAAAATCGTCGATGAAGTCGAGCGTGATGGTCGCCGAGGCAATCGAAGTAATGCTGGTCATCACAACCAGCACAAGAATGAATCGCATTTTGGTTGCTGATAGGAACGCGGCATGCGAACGTGGTAAAGTCTTCACTGGCTTTCTCCCAAGTAGAAAAGTTAGATGCATGGCATGCGATCGGATGACGCACGTACGAGAAGATACCCAGGAAATTTTGCACGACAACAACGGTTTATCGTCGAAAGGTTCCTTCACCATCCCGTTCAAGGGAATTTGCGTTTTCTTTCATGGACCGCTGTAAACGCCGCATCGAAAGACCAATCGATGAGCATGACAAAGGTGGTAAGAAAACTAGCCCCCTCGAGAGCGGAACCGAGCTGGGCCATTTTGACGCTGCCTATGTTGACCAATATTTGGCCATTGAACGCAGCAAGTCGCACTTCTCTCCGGTGCGAAATTCGAGATCCTCACGAACCCCCGATTCATGCGCCGATTTTCTTGCCCACCGCGTCAAGGGAGGGCACCGAATCACGGTGCCGCAAGATTTGCAGAAACAATTTGGAAAAAGCTCGAGTAAGAAAAAACGAGCCCCTCGGTTGGCCGATGATTTAACTGACCAGATGAGGCATTTTGAGTTTTCAAGAACTCCCCAGATTAACACGGTGCCCGTTGCGACTACTTTCGCGCGCTGACAAAACGATATCGAGCGCCCGATAGGCATCCTCTAGATCGTCGGTCTTGCGAACAAGACTAGTCACTGCCCGGTGAAATTGAGACAGCATTTGTTCACCGACAGGTCGCTCCGAATCCAATGACTCCTGATGCCTTCCCGCCGCGTCGAACCAGACCAAATTCGACGGCAAATCGACGAACGCGACTCCGTTTTCGCAAACAACTTGCAACCCGGCTGGACTACGAAACGAAACGGCTTCCTGCCACTTCGCGGGCATGTAGCGTCCGCAGCTAATCTGCGCGACCGGCCCACTGCCAATTTCCCCTGGGGAGAAATCAAGACTCATCATGCGGTAGTCATCTTTCCGGGCAACGCCACCATGCGTGACGCCGATCACAGAGGTTGGCTCATACCCGACGACGTAGCGGCACCAATCGACTAATTCGATCAACTCTCGCACCATGGGCGACGCCGTACGGGCTCGCACGACCTTGCCATTGGTCGCTTCTCCAACGACCAGCCTTTGGTGGCAAAACACCAATTGAACAGGGCCCAGTTGAGTCGCGATCAGTTCCTTCAGCCGCAGCGTTGCTGGCGATTGCCGGCGAGGAAACTCGGCCATGAAAGCGACGCCGGCCTGCTGAACTCGATTCCGAATGGTGCGAGCCTCTTCCGGGCTAATATCCATCGCCACCGCGCAGTAGACCGCTTTGCCCTGGTCACAAGCAGCCAGAATCGGCAGAGGACCGTACCATTGGGGTGAGAGCAGCAAGATGGCGTCCACATCGGGACGTGCGGCCATCGTTCGGAACCCATCAATCGGCTCGGCATCGAATTCCTGAGCGACTCGTTGAGCACGCATGCCGACTTCATCGCAGACCGCGCGAACTTCAAATTTATCAGCCAACGCCCGCAGAGCAGGGCGATGGCGCATTTCCCAGGCTTTCCCCAGACCGATAAGTCCTACGCGTAGCTTCATTTCACGAGTATCATACCTAACTGCCGACACAAAAACGAATGGGCGATGGTCGTCTCAGAATCAAAAAGGCGAGAAGAGGCGTTTTGGTGGAAACCACACCGAATGTACCGATTGAAACGCCGCCCCAGGAGCCGCGTTCCGCCCGCCGCCCGCTCGGCGCCCAGGTTCCGGTGACCGTCTCGGTCGTCATTCCGGCTCTCAATGAAGCGGCCAATATCGAACGGGCCGTCGCTTCTGCCCTCGCCGCTGGTGCCTTGGAGGTGATCGTCTGCGATGGCGGCAGCCAAGATACAACGTTCCAGCTCGCTACCCAGGCCGGTGCGACCGTCGTCCACAGCCGCCCGGGACGGGGCATCCAGCAGAATATCGGTGCTGAGCAGGCCTCTGGCGACTTCTTGCTCTTCCTGCATGCCGATAATTGGCTCTCCGTCGATGCCATCGATCAGGTGGCTCAATTCGCTTCCGATGGTGGCCTGGCAGGAGGCATGCGTCAGTCGATCGATGCGGCCGGCTGGAGATATCGGCTGTTGGAAATCGGCAACGCGGCGCGAATCCGCCTACTCCATACTGCCTACGGCGATCAAGCCATTTTCGTCCGTTCGTCGACGTTTCACGAGGTCGGCGGCTTCCCGGCGGCCCCGATCATGGAAGATGTTTTGCTGATGCGAAAATTAAAAGGAATCACTCGGCCAACTCTGCTTGAGGGCCCGGTCGGAGTGAGCGCCAGGCGGTGGCAAACTCACGGAATTTTGCGCCAAACGCTGCTGAACCTTGGCCTAGTTTCAGCGCTCAAATGCGGAGCCTCGCCTGGTTGGCTGGCCAAATTCTACCCAAGGCATGGTGCGGCCGAGTAAACTCGTCCGGCCCATTTCCAAGTCGGCCGGCGTATGTTGGCAACCGGCCCGATCGACCTCTTTCGCCTGTGCTGGAATTCGGGCGGGGCAGGGGGAGCAGAGGAAGGCTCGACTCGATGGCTCGCGGCTGTCTTTTTTGGGG
>CAYZRS010000069.1:5644-23301 GCA_964480915.1 uncultured Pirellulaceae bacterium
ACTCGCCTCGCATCCGCACCGCATCGCGATGCCACAGATAGAGGAAGAGAGGCACGAGCACCATGACCGACCATTGATAGCCGGTCAACCCGAGCCACAGTGGCATTTCTGGGCGGATGAATTCGGTCACGAAGCGAAAAGCAAGGTAGGACAAGATGTAGAGCTTGATCAGTTGCCCACGGAATTCACCGCGACTTTGCCAGTGAAACAGGCAACCAGCCATCACCGCATGAAAGACGGCCTCGTACAGTTGCGTCGGATGACGAGGAAGATGCGAATCGATGGGAGAGGTCGGAAACACGATTCCCCAAGGTAGCGTCGTCGGTTTGCCAAAGCAGCATCCGCCAAAGAAACAGCTAATCCGGCCGATCGCCACCGCCACCGCCACCGGTACCGCGAACGTATCGCCCGTTTTCGACGTGACGCCCACGATCTTTTTCGCCACTTCGACACCGAAATAGCCACCGACGATGCCACATAGGATGGTCTTTCCATGAGCCAGCCAAGCGGTGCCGCCCCAGACGCCTTGCCAGTCGGTGAGCAAGAATGGCAATTTGGCTCCAATCATCGAACCGCAGAACGCGCCGATGCCAATGCCGAATTTCTGTTGGCCCGTCAAAGGCAAATTGCGCTGATAGCGGCGGAGCAAGAGCGAGCACGTTACCAACGCGGTGAGCATGATCGCGCTATAGGCCCAACCGGCAAACTGCATCGACTAACCCTTCGGTCGCAGTGGCGGCAACGGTACGTGGCCGTCACGGTAGAGTGTGTTGTATGCACAAAAAGGAATCACATGGCCGCTGGGCAGAATATGATGCGTGCAGCATTTCATCACGCGTCTGACATCAAAATTGTAAGCGTCCAGAAAAGAAGTGATCGTAATCCGAAACACGTCACGAGCGCCCAAGTCTTGTCCCAGTGCTCGTTCAAAAAACTCGTTGGCCAAATGCGTCGACGTCGCATGCGACTCGATGCCGGCTGGGCGTGAAACCACCGTGTCCACTGACGCGTTGCTCACACCAGACGCCTCTAAAGGAACGACCGGGACGGTGGACTCGGCTCCGTCGCAGCTGCCACCAGCACAGCAACCTTGGTCGCCCAGATACCGTTGAATCAGGTCGCGTGCGGCCGTTCTGCGGAACGCAATCCCGTTCGCCAGTAATCCCAAGTTACTCTTCGCATCGATGAACCGCGTCAACGGAACGACCGCCTCGGCGGTGCGGTAAGCATAGGCCACGCTATGGCAATTGGGATGAGCGCAGGGAAGCGGCAGGAAATCGTTCGCTGCAAACAGACCGTCCGTCTGTTCGCAAATTCGATCGATCACATCTGGATAGGTCATGCGGGCTTCCAGTTCGGCCGGCAACACATGCCGCCCCGAATACGTGGCTGGTTGCAGCCCCAATCCGGTAACGCAGTTTTGCTTCAGCGCGAATTCGACCAACGGCCCCAACTGGTCATCGTTGACTCCCGGTTGGAGCGTAGCGACGAGCATGACGTTCAGATCGGCCGCCTCCAGGGCTGCCAGCGCTTTTCGCTTGATCTTCAATAACGGCTCACCGCGAAGCGCCTCGTACACACCGTCATTCAGTCCATCAAACTGAAAGTAGATTTCCACACGATCCCGTCGATCAGCGACAAATTGCACCAATTCGGGATCATGAGCAAATCGGACTCCATTCGTATTGATCATCACGTAATCGATTGGTTGCTCGAGCGCATAGGCCAGCACTTCGCGAAATTGTGGATGAATCGTCGGCTCACCACCCGACAGTTGCAGCACCTCGGGACGGCCCTCGACCTCCACCAACCGGTCAATCGCCGCTTTGCATTGTTCCAGCGTCAGATGATGCCCGTGAGCGCCACTTTCGGCATAACACATCGGGCAGGACAAATTACACGACGAGGTGAGTTCGACCAGCCCGATACACGTATGCTGTTCATGATCGGTACACAGCCCACAGTCCAAAGGACACCCTCGATCGGGTTCCACACCGAATTCTCGCGGCACTTTCGCAGGTACTGCAAACTCCATTTGGTCATACCGAGTCACGTCAGAACAGACGAAATCTTCGCGATCGCCATGCTCAGGACATCGTTTTTGAAAATAGACTCGGCCATCGCGGCTGACGATCTTAGCCGGCACAACGCGGCGACACTCGGGGCACAAACTCTGCGTTGTCCCGAGGAACGTATAGCTTCGCAAATCGAGCGGCTGATCGGTCACGGATTTTTCCCCGCCAAGCAAGCGAATGAAATGAGGCTAATGGAAGTTGGAACTCATCAACGTGATACAAGCGACAAACAACGCGATAATGATCGCCACAATGATCAACACTCCGATCAAAAACGTCATCGCGATCGAGCTCACCAGCGTTAAGAATCGATCGCGCGAGCCATACGTTTCTCCTCGGCGAGTCTTCTTCCGCAGTTTGAACTGAGAGATCGCTACCACGATCGCCACAAACACCGCATAGGCAATCAGACCAACGGCGTCACCGTCCATCAGGAACACGGACGCGAGCTGCCCGATGCCCATGATAACGAAGAAGCCAATCACCAATACGTTCAGTCCACGATAGACTTTTTCGTAGCGCGAAGGTGCCCGCCGAACTTCTCGCTCTACGTCGGCGCCGGTCATTGCGTATGCGCACAGCCAACATCGTACGGGATTCGCAATCTCCGAATCTTGCATGGTCGCGCCGCAATCGGGACAGACGGCATGACGAGGTTTGTCGGTCATGGACTCACCTCATTGCCATTCGGCTTCGATCGTTCCACCTGGCTGGCATAGTCGATCGTCATTTCGCGAGCACAGCGAACGACTTGCCCGACGATGACGCCGGTCGCTGCTAAACCGGCAACCACCATCGCCACCTCTTCCTGCCCCACCAAGAACTGGCCATTTCCCCACCAGTCATTCCAAGCGGTCGCCGCAACAAAGAGGTAGCCAACGATGCAGGCTGCCGCAGCGCACCACACAAGTCGCAAACGAATCCGGACGGCGGCCAGCACGATGATCACGAAGTAGACAACGACCACCGGGCTGGAGGGACCAGCTCCTAAGGTGGCAATCCAACTTAAGAGGATCACATCCAGCACGGTCGAAACGTACTTCAACCAACTCGGAAAATATCTGCGGTGCAAACAGAAAAAGACAAGCAACACCACCAGTGACCAAGCGATGACGACGCTGGTAATCGCACGGTGCAACCCACCCGTGACCACTCCGGCACGATAGGCGGAATAGAGGTGAATTCCGTAAAACACCAGGATCGCCAGCATCCGCAACAGATTCGCCCGCTGCTCACCACGATACGCTTGCCAACGCTCGACGATGAACCAAGGCCGTTCCTCGAGCTGCCGATCAGCGCTACCATCCATGCTTTGTGCCCCCGATTACGAGAATCGATACAGGGCAACATTACAACAGCCGCTGGCCGAGGGAAACCATACTCGAACTAGTCGTCCTTCTTGTCAGGCTTCTTCAGCTCATACCTGTTGATTTTGCGATCGAGCGTCGAACGCTCGATCCCCAAGATCTGCGAGGTGCGGCTTTTATTCCAACCGTTCGCATTCAAGGCCGCAAGGATTTGTCGCCGCTCGCCTTCCGCCAACGTAATCGGCTCATAGTGCTGCAACATGCCTGTCGCCAATTCGACCGAATCGCCGACCGTCGCGAGATTGGAAAGATGCAAATCCTCGAGATCAACGTGATTTCCACGGGCCAACACAACGGCTCGCTCGACCACGTTCCTCAGTTCGCGAACATTGCCCGGCCAACGGTATTTCCGCAACTGCTGAACAGCGGGCGGCGAAAACCCGCCCAGTTTTTTGCCCGTTTCCAGATTGTATTTCTGCAAGAAGTGCTCAGCCAACTCGACGATGTCACTCGGTCCCCGTTTTCGCAGCGGCGGGACAAGTATTTCGACCACATTCAAGCGGAAGTACAGATCGCGACGAAACGTACCTTCCGTCACTGCCTGCTCCAAATCACGATTCGTTGCCGCGATGGTACGAACGTCAACCTTGATCGCTTGGCTACCGCCCACACGTTCAAACGGATGCCCTTCGAGGACCCGTAAGAACTTCGCTTGAATCGATTCGCTCATCTCGCCGATCTCGTCGAGCATGATCGTCCCTTTATGAGCCGATTCAAATTTCCCGGTTTTCCGTTCCGTAGCGCCGGTAAACGCGCCTCGTTCATGACCAAACAATTCGCTTTCCAACAACGTTTCGGAAAGTGCCGCACAGTTGAGGCAAACAAATGGTCCGTTCTTGCGCGGGCTGGCGAAGTGAACCGCTCGTGCTACCAACTCCTTACCGACACCGCTCTCGCCACGGATCAAGACGGTCGCTCGACTGGGCGCCGCCTGGAAAATCTGCTGATGCACTTTCATCATCTGCGGACTCGACCCAACAATTTCGCTTTCCGCTCCTAATCGCTTTCGCAGTTCGACAATTTCGTCCTGAGTTTGCGTCAGATTTTCCGTCAGCTCCTGCTGTTGGAAGAGATTCTTGAGCGCCAAAGCGACGTTGTCCGCGACTGCCAGCGCGAATTCCAAATCGTCTGGATCGGGACGACGCTCATCACTTGTCGAGTAAAGGTGAATCAGTCCGGCAACTTTCCCGTCTTTTCGGATCGGGGCACACATGACGCTCGTCGCATGAATTTCACCCTGACTATCACGACCGCCGAGCGTGCTGTCGTCTTCCACGTTTCGAGCAAGGACCGCCTCGCCTTCTCGCAGCACAGTCGTCGCCAAAAATTGGGAAAGGCGGTGGTACTTTCCATCGTCTTTCGTCCGTGAGGCAATGACCGACAAGTTCTCGCCCGTCGGGGCGCCTTGAAAATCACGCGGCAGCAAGTAGACGGCACCCGCATCAACGTGCGTCCCGAGAAAGAGACCGTCCAATGCGAGTTCCGCGACCCGTCCCACATCGGTCTGATGCGCCAATTCGAACGCCAGCTGACATAGCTTCTGAGCCGCCTGTCCCACTTTCGGGACTTCGGCGATCTCCTCGTCTTCCATTTCGGTATCAAGGCCATCTTCCTTCTTCAGGAATTTGGTCTTGCTGCGACGGTGAGTGATCGTTGTCGGCTCATGAATCGAAAGCACGTTCGATTCTTCGTCATCCTCGTCGACCATGACTCGACTTACGACCGTCTCATCGCCACTGTTAATGGCAGCCTGCACATCGGTCACCGAAGAATCGGGAAATGCATTCGAAAGGTCTTCCACGAATGCTAGTTGGGCGTGGGCTATACGAAAGACCTCGCCCGGCTCGAGCACATGATCGCCGCGAATCGACTCGCTGTTCAATTCCGTGCCGTTGCGACTCTCAAGATCGCGCAACGTCCACTTGCCGTGCGACGAAAAGACTTCGGCATGGTAGCGGCTGCAACGTTCGTCTTTGATCACAATTTGGTTTGACGGAGCGCGCCCGATCGTCACCGTACGACCTTCCATCAGGCGGAAGACGTCGGTCCATTTCGGCCCCTCACGCACGACCAAATACGCAAGCTTGTTTTCGATCTCTGCAGCCCTTTCACGAATCGCGAAATCCAGATCATCACGGCGCCGGGATTCGGGATACCAAGCAGTCGACGGCGCGATTGTCAAATTGCAGCCTAAACTGTTGCAAAACGCAACACATCAAGAGCCACTCGAATGCCATCGGAATCCGCGTAACTACTATCATAGACTGGATTTCTTGCAAAACCGAGGGGCCCAAATTACTCTGGAGGATGGAAACACCGTTCCCGGACCGGATTTCGGGCGGCTGGCGCCTGCGGTCCCGACCGATCGCACCGCACCGGCCTCATTCCACAAACCCAATGCATCACGCGTCACAAGGCAACAACCCCATGCGAAGTCTCCGCAATCCCCGCTGTTCGTCCCTACTTTTCGCTGCCCTGGCAGCCAGCTGCTTGCTGTCGTTTGGACGTACCGCGCCAGCGCAACTCGTCGTCCGAACCATCGGTGGCGTTAGCATCGACGCAAATGGAGTCTTGGATACCGCCACGATTCAATTGCAAAAATCGGCGTCGGAGATGTTGCGCGAGAAGCTGCAAGAGATTCCTGAGGATCTGGCCGACAAAACGGAGTTTCGCCTTGTCTCCTTGCGAGGCCTCGCGGAAGAAATCCATCGTTTGGGCGTCACACACACGCATGAATTGCCAGACGAAATCCGTTGCCTCTCTGGACTACTGCGAGTCGAATACGTCGTCGTCGTGCCAGAACGGAACGACATCGTCATTGGCGGACCGGCCGAGGCATGGACGCTATCCACCTCAGGCGATCTCGTCGGCGCGACGACCGGTCAACCGATCGTCTTACTGGACGACCTGCTCGTCGCCTTGCGCAGCGTCGAAGCGGCGCGTACCGTCGGCATTACCTGTTCCATTGACCCAACTGCCGCTGGACGGCAAGCGCTTAATCGCTATCTAAGCAAACAACGCCAGTTCCGACCCAACATGGTCTCGGAAATCGAGCAGGTCATGGGAGCACAACAAATCACGATTACCGGCGTCCCTCAAGACAGTCACTTCGCCCGCGTTCTCGCGGCCAGTGATTACCGCATGAAACGCTACGCGATGCATCTTGAAGAAGCACCCATCGCAGGCATGCCCAGCTTCTTACAGATGATGAAATCAAGCCGGGCCAAATCGAAGAACGTCATGCCACGCTGGTGGTTGGCGTGCGACTACGAGTCGGTCGCTCGCACCGAAGACGGCCTCGGTTGGCAAATTCGCGGCAAAGGCGTCAAAGCCATGACCGAAGACGAATACGTCACCGAAGCTGGCCAAGTGAGCGGAACGGGAAGAGTAGACCCGATCGCACAGAAATGGGCCGACAACATGACCAGCCAATATGAATCGCTCGCTCAGGCCGATCCGGCCTTCGGCCAACTGCGAGATTTAATGGACCTGAGCATCGTTGCTGCTCTGATCACGCGGGAAGACCTGGCAACGCAAGCCGGATTCGATTTAGCGACACTCACGAACCCACAACTCGAGATCGAACGATGGCCGGCCCCGAAAACCGTGGCAACACACAGCAGTTTTCTCAAACAGGGTCGTAACTTTATTGTGACCGCTTCGGGCGGAGTCCAAATTGACTCTTGGTATCACGCGTCTCAAATCGAAGTCAAGCCAGCGCTCTCCAGCGTCGTTGAGAAAGTCAACGCCAGCCAAGCGACGTCGTGGCGCTGGTAATCACCGGCTCTTCCAACCTCTACTCTTCAGCCGGGATGTTGGGGCGACGCAGGTTGGCCCAGGTGACGCTCGCGCTATGGGCAAACCGTGGGAACATCGCATCGACATAGGCGTTGGCCGCCCACGACGCCAAATCGCGCGGCTCCTTGGGATCGCGGCTCTTTAACATGACAAGTTGAACCGACTGCGCCAGGTGACGCTGCCATTCGGTCGCCAACCAAGCAGCGATCGAATCGCTCGTGAACGTCCAATCGGCCGGCAAACCGTCGGCACGACGAAGGTACGGTTGGACGTCCAAAACCGACAATCGGACGGCCGCACAATCTTCCCAAGATCGGAACAGGGGAATCGCCAAACGTTCGCTAACCAAATTGGCGTTGCGGGTCATCGCATCGACGGCCAACCAATGAGCTTCTTCGTCGCCGAATCCCGCTTCGTGTTGCCTCGCCCGGACTTCGTCCGCTTCGGCTCCACCGCCTGTAATGAGAATCGTGCAACCGATCGGATGGGCGTCCAGCCAAATCCGCAGAGCATTCTGCCAACCGTCCCAGCGGAGCAAACTGCCGCCCAGTTTTGCCACACGATGCGTTGTTGCTGGATCGGGCTGGAACACGGCGATTCTCGGATGAGGAAGTCTCGGATGAAGAGCATTCGGCCTGTGGCTTAGCACCGGCGCTATTGGTTCAGTACCTGCAGCATCCTTCGTCAGGGCGACGAACCGTCTCGCGATCCGGCCAATACAGCGAGGGCGTGAGCCGTCGCCGCGCTCGACGAAGCCGCCCCGAGTTCCGATTGGAGCGACACCACATTCGAGTCCCACGATAGCCTCTTGAGAGCTCGTCTCGCAACAAACTCGCCCGTTCCGCTACAAATCACCGTGGCTGGCCGAGCGGTCCAGTCGGCGGTCAATTTTTCGATCGTTTGAACGAGCCGCGATGCCTGCTCGTGAGCCACGTGTTCTGCCAAAGTCGCTGCGTCTTTGTGATGAAACTCTGTTTCATCCGCACACAGGACGCGGCCGAGTCGAGCCTTGGCAAACGCCTTCGTCGCCGGCCGGCCATCGGCCGTTTCGCTATCAGCAGGCGCCTCGGGGAGCTTGCCCACCAGTAAGTAAACATCACGCATCGTTGCGAACAGCTCCTGAGCGACCGAACACTCACGCCCCCGATATGGCACCGATTGCACCACGGCACACACCGGCGTCCGTACGACTCCTGAATAGAGCAATTCGCCTGCAACCATCCGCTGCGTATCGGTCTTGCCAACCGCCAAGACGGCGTCGCGTGAAATCGGAATGACATCGGTCGTCGTCGATCCAATGTCGATCAATAGGCTGGGAGCAGCCACTTCCATACTCGACTCGGATTCCAAGTCGCCCAGGAATCGCCGCGCAAAATCGGCCAGCGCCCGCCAGTTGGAGGCCGCGGCCAGCAAAGGAACGCGACGGGCGGCGGTCGGAGTCACGAAACGACCGTCGGTTAGGTAAACACGTGTGTGACGACCGCCACACGCCTCTTCCACCGCTGCCAGAATGTGCTGCACCCCCTCGGTCTTGGTCGCAAAGCAATCGGCCAATTCTCCCGTCATCGTAACGGCAAGGTGGTCGCTAACTGGCGACTCGGCGATGGCATGCCGCAATTCGGAAGCAAGATCGCTGGGCCGCTGCCACATCGGAAACGGACGACACCGAGCGTACTCGGCACCATCCGATAGTTTCACGTTGGCACCGCCGATATCGATTCCCAACCAAGTCATGACCACGGCCTTTCCTCAACCACCAAATGTTGCCTTCGCAAGTATTCCTAACTCATACTCGTCGAAAACGTTCCATCGACGCGAAACGAACGCGGCTCGTCCGCAAAAACGATCGATCGCCGCTCGCCCGTGGCGATCCGCCACATCTCTTCGGCAAAATTCGTCTGACACGAGGCGCTCAACCCCAAGTAGGACGAGGTGATGCGTGGATTCAATTCGATCACAACATCTTCAGTCCCATCGTCCGCCTCGCCCAACACCAGATCGACGCCAACATAACCGCACGCACCTTCCAACAACGGATCAAGGCGACCTACCAAACTTAAAGCACGTTCAGACATGACGGGATCTTCGATCCTTGAGCCTCCCTGGTAGGCAAATCGATCCTCGGCCGCCGTGTCGTTCACAGCCATGTCTTGCCAAAACGGCGAGAGCCACTGAATCTGGTCAGGCCCGCAAAGTGCCGCCACGCTGGCCGGACGCCCCAGCATAAACGACTCGACGCGTTCCCCCGGTTGTGGCCGCAGACGTTCCCACTCAGTTGGGTCATGAATCATACGAACGGCTTGCGAGCCGGCGCCGTCATCCGGCTTCACGACCAGTGGAAAATCGAGTCCACTGGGGCACGATTGTTCTTCAGCACACAATCGAAATCCAACGGGGCAGGGTATACCGGATGCATGCAGGCGCGTTGCCGTTTGCTGTTTGCTCGATGCCCAAGTTAGCATCGCCTGGCTGCAATTTATCAGTAACCGAGTCGAAGCCCGCACCTGCTCGCAGGCAGCGACCAAATGAGAAGAAAACTCAGGCGCTATTACAATCGCGATATCTGAGGGTTCTTCGAGAAAATGAAGTAAGGATTCCTGCGAATCGACGTCGAGTCGTTGAGCGGCAGAAATCAGGGGCAACGGTGGCAGACGCGCGTCATGAAGAACTCGTAATTTGTCGGGGGCCAGCGAAGCCAGATCTTGGCCGATTGCCGTAACCATCGCGAACCCTTCTCGACGCAGACTTCCATCAGGGACCGGCTTGCCGGGGATGGTGAAGAACCCACCACCTGTTACAAATTCATAAACCAAAATTCGCTGCGCTTCATCACTACCAAGCCCGTGTGACATCATGAACGTCCTTAAACTTTCCGTCCCGCTACTCGCTTGGGCAGGCGCCCTCTACGGTGGGCTACAGCTTAACAGGATCGAACTGGGGCACACCATCTGCGGCCCTTGGGGTTGTGGGCCACCGTCGTCAGCGCTGCTGGCGCTGCACTCTTTTTGGTTCGTTTGTCTACTTCCGGTGCCTTTTGTGATCACGAAGCTATTCCCGCAATCCGACTGGCGACGTTTCGGCTTTGGCATTGTGACCATCGCCATCGTGGCCATCATCGGCATTGGAATCTATGACTATTTTCACTTTCAAAAAGATATCCTTAAACCGGTCTACGCTTGGCAGCGATTCTTGTTTCGCATTGCGACTTTACCCGACTTCCCCATCGTACAACTTGGTGTCACCGGATGGATCATGAGCCAATTGGGGCGCCGGGAATTGTTCGTCGAGTCGATCGAGAGCCCGCAAGTGGCAGCAACGGGTGATGAGTAACCAGAAGAGCGCAGCAGCGAGCCGGTTTTTGGCCTCTGTTGCGGGCTCCGTCGAGCCGACAAATCGTCGGCACACCCAGCGCCGCGCAGCAGAATTTTGACAGTTGGGCGGTCAGAGTCAGCCGCCAGAATTTATGCCGCCAAAAATCAGCCGCCAGAGATCAGCCAAATGCTAGGCTAGAAAATCCCCAGTTGATCCCGGGCATCATCGGTCATGCAATCAGGAGTCCAAGGCGGCTCCATCACGATTTTGACTTCGACGGCAGCGACCTCTTCCATCGCCATCACCACCTGTTTGCTGTTGGCGATCAATTGAGGACCGGCCGGACAAGCGGGACTGGTCATGGTCATTTCGATCAGCACGTCGACTTTGTCGACGGCAGCTGAGTCCGCGTCGGAATTGGCGGCTGGCGGTTTGGCCCCGTCGGTCGCAGCGGGCGGATCGGAATCTGTCGCCGGCTCTGCGACTGGAGCAGCCGGCTCTGCAGAGGCTTCTGCCGCAGCCGCGCCTTCGCCATCACTTGCGCCTTCCGATCCAGCCTCATGAGGCTTCAGGTCGACGACATAAATGAGTCCTAGGTCGACGATGTTGACGAACAATTCTGGGTCGATGACCTTTTTCAGTTCTTCGCGGACTTTGTCTTCACAGATCGCCATCAAACCATCCTTATCGCTACCAATCAATTCCTGCCGATTTACGCTTCGCCGAGCCGCACGAATATCTTGCCGTTCTCGACCTTCGCTTCGTGAGCCTTCGTATCCTCGGTTGCCGGCATCGTGAGTGCTTTTCCGCACTTGATGTCAAACTTGGCGCCATGCCTGGGGCACGTGATCGCGCCGCCTTCAATGTCACCGTCGCTCAGCGGGCCGCCATCGTGCGTGCAAATATCGTCAAGGCAAGAGACCTCTCCATTCACATGAAAGATCACAACCAGTCGGTCATCCACCTCGGCCAGTTTGCTGCCAGGATCGATAATCTCGTCCAGCGAGCAAACTTCTACGAATTCGTTGGGCATGTTTGTTTTCTATTCGTAATCACGGACGCGGCGAGCGATCGCAAGGCCGAGCGCGTCGCGCACGCTATCGATCGTGATCCGGTCAAAGACTTGTTGGAAGAAGCCAGTGACGATCATGCGGATTGCCTCCTGACGAGTAAACCCGCGCGACTGAGCGTAGAAAATCAGCTCTTCGTCAACGCGACCGCTGGTGGACCCATGCGTGCAGCGAACGTCGTCCGCTTCAATCTCAAGTCCGGGAATGGAATCAGCACGCGCATCGGACGACATCAGCAAATTGTCATTGCGTTGGTAGCCGTCGGTTTTCTGAGCGTCTTTATCGACCTTGATCATGCCACGCCATACCGTGCGCGATTTGTCCTGCAGAGCGGCCTTGTACAAGAAGTCGCTGCGACAGTGCGCTTCGCAGTGACGCTGGAGCGTATGATACGACAAGTGCTGGCGATCTTCTGTGAACATCACTCCATTCACTTGGGATGTCGCACCCTCGCCAACCAACTCGACGGTTTGATTGACCTTCGCCAACTTGCCGCCCAGAGCGCCAATCGTCCATTGCAACGATGAATCGCGACCGACGAGCGCCTTCTGGTGAGCGAAGTGCCACACCTTGCTGCCCCAGTCTTGCAGATTCACAAAACGCAAATGGGAACCGTCGCCGACGAACATTTCGATCGCACCACAGTGCATGCCGTCACTGTCCAACGCCGGACTGCCGGTTTCCGTCATCAAAGTCGCTTCCGCACCGTCTTCGACGATCACCAAAATGTGGCCAAAATCGGCACCGCCATCACTCATCGCCGACATCGCATGCAGTGGCTCATTCACAACCACCCCTTTCGGCACATAGAGAAAGTGGCCGCCAGACCAAGCCGCCGCATGGAGCGTGGCAAATCGATCCGCGGACGGATCGACGGCCTTCGTCAAAAGGTGTTCGCGAATCAAATCGCCATGAACTTTCAGACCTTCCTCGAGGCTGCCAAAAAAGACGCCCTTGCTGGCCCATTTTTCGTCCAAATGGGAACCGACCGAGCTGCTGTTCCAAGAATTCGAATGGCCGCCCAATTCGACCCCTTCTGCCAACAGCGCATGTGGCAGATCGGTTGCAACTTCGGACGCGCCCGGAATTTCATACTTGTCCAACTTGAACATGCGAATGTCGGTGCGGATCCATTCCTCCTCGCGCCGACCGGGCCAATCCATCGCTTGAAAATCGGCCCAAGCCTGCTTGCGACGTTCGATCAACCAATCGGGCTCATCGCGAGCGGCCAAAAATGTATCGAATGCTTCTTGGGAAAACGTTGAGGCGACTGCTGTATTCATATTTACTGTTGATCTCGGATTAGAAGTAGCAAACTTGGAAAACAAGGAGCTGAGAGGGCGAACGAGTGATTCGAAAATTTCGAATTCAGATATCGCAGGTCTCAGACTTTTGTTTTCAGATGCAATACTCCAGAATTCAGTTTCAGATTTGGGTAATCGACCGTTAAGCAATACCGGGCGGCGCCTGATTGCAGAATCGAGGCTCGGATCGCAGCGTTAACCGACCGAACCTTCCATTTGCAATTGGATCAGGCGATTCATTTCGACCGCGTATTCCATCGGCAACTCTTTCACCAGCGGCTCGATAAATCCGTTCACGATCATCGTGCTCGCTTCTGCCTCGGATAGGCCGCGGCTCATTAAGTAGAACAACTGCTCCTCGCCGATTCGCGAAACGCTCGCTTCGTGACCGATCGAAACATCTTGCTCTGCAATTTCGATGTACGGATAAGTATCGCTTCGGCTTTCGGGATCCAGAATCAGCGCGTCGCAAACCACATTGCACTTCGCATTGTGGGCGCCCTTTTCAACCTTCACCAAACCGCGGTAACTGCTCCGTCCACCGTTCTTGGAAATCGACTTCGAGATAATCTGTCCCGTCGTATTCGGGGCACAGTGAACCAACTTTGCGCCGGCATCCTGATGCTGGCCTTTCGATGAAAACGCGATCGACAAGATTTCACCACGGGCACCCGGTTCCATCATATAGACGGCCGGATACTTCATCGTCAGCTGGCTGCCGAGGTTACCATCCACCCACTCCATCGTGGCGTCCTGGTAAGCCATCGCACGCTTCGTCACCAAGTTGTAAATGTTATTTGCCCAGTTTTGGATCGTTGTATAACGGCAGCGGGCATTCTTCTTCACAACCACTTCGACAACCGCCGAGTGCAAACTCTCGGTTGTGTACATCGGGGCCGTACACCCTTCGACGTAGTGAACCTGAGCCCCTTCGTCGACAATGATCAGCGTTCGTTCAAACTGCCCCATATTTTCTGCGTTGATGCGGAAATAGGCCTGCAGAGGAAATTCGATCGACACCCCGGGTGGAATGTAGATAAACGAACCGCCCGACCAAACGGCCGAGTTCAAAGCAGCGAACTTGTTGTCTTCGGGCGGAATGATATTACCGAAGTACTCGCGTAGTAGTTCCGGATGCTCGCGAACCGCAGTGTCGGTATCCGTGAAGATCACACCCTTTTTCGCGAGGTCTTCTTGCAGCGAACCGTAGACGACTTCGCTTTCAAACTGAGCCTTCACGCCGGCCAAGAACTTCCGTTCGGCTTCTGGAATCCCCAGCTTTTCGAACGTATCTTTAATCTCTTCCGGGACATCGTCCCAGGTCTTGCCTTGTTCGTTGGTCGGTTTCAGGTAGTAGTAGATATCTTGGAAATCAAGCTCGATCCCGCCGCCCCACTTGGGCGTCGGCTTCGATTCGAAAATTTCGAAACTGCGCAACCGAAAATCACGCATCCAATCGGGCTCGCCCTTCATTTCCGAAATTTGAGCCACAATCTCCCGGTCGATTCCCTTGCGAGCCTTAAAGACCGCTTTCGATTCGGTTCGAAAATTGTACTTGTTAATTTCGCCAATTTCGTCAACCGGCTTGGCTACTGATGATGCGTCTGTTGCCATCGTGATTCTCTAATTCCTAGTGATCTGAGATTTCCAACTTCCATTCCCCATGGATTTCGAAAATTGAAAAATCAGATTTGAAAGTGAATGGGTAGCTCGCCTCGCTCACCACAGTGAAGGACCGTGGTAGCCGATTCGAACTAAACGCTCTGCGGCTCTTCCTTGTCCAACATGGCCTTGTTGTCGGCTTCTGCGTCGGGGTGCGAGGCACGAATGCGATCGTAACCCTCCGTGTGCAACTCGTTCGCCAAGTCGACACCGCCCGTTTCGACGACTCGCCCACCCAACATCACATGCGTGAATTGTGGCGGGTTGTGTTCTAGCAATTTGTCGTGGTGAGTGATGATCAGCAAACCCATGTCGGCGCCACCGATTTCCGCAATACTCTGGCTCGCCAAACGCACAGCGTCCGCGTCCAATCCGCTATCGGTTTCATCGAGGATGGCAAATTTTGGTTGCAACATTGCCAGTTGCAAAATCTCGGCACGCTTCATCTCACCGCCGGAGAAACCATCATTCACGTAACGGCGAGCGAACTGTTCGTCCATGCGCAACTGCTCCATCCGCGAACGAACTTCTTTGCGGAATTCACGCATCGGAATGAGGTCTTCTCCCTCTTTCCGATCTGGATTGCGAACATTCGTGGCCGCATGGCGGAGGAAGTCGGCCATCTTCACACCTGGGATCGCCACAGGGCGTTGAAAAGCCAGAAAAATGCCAGCGCGAGCCCGTTCGTCGGCCGCCATTTCCACGAGGTCTTCACCATTGAGCTCGATGCGACCTTGCGTCACTTCGTAACCCGGATGCCCCATGATCGCTAATCCTAGCGTACTCTTGCCCGATCCATTCGGGCCCATCATGGCGTGCGTCTCGCCTCGCTTCATTTCCAAATTCACACCACGAAGGATGGGCGTCTCCTCGACGGAGACATGGAGATCAACAATCTTCAGCGTGTCGGTCATTTTTATTCCTAAGTCGTAAATCTGCGAAGTTCATGACAACAACCGTCATGTTCGCGTTCAATGTTCTGTGGCTGCTCGTCAGCCGGTGATTTTCTGGTGATCGGTCAACGGGTCCTGGTCGGCAGGAGCCTGCACCCAACCGCTGTGATGCGGCACGGGAAGTTCGTCTTGGACCTTCAAGCCGCGCTGTGCAAAACCTTCCGAAGAATCTTTTTGCTTGGCCAGTTTGTGGCCGCGAATCTTGTCCTGGATGCGCATCAGACCTTCCAACAGCGCTTCTGGTCGTGGCGGACAACCGGGCACGTAAACATCGACGGGAACGACGAGATCAACGCCCTTCACGACGTGGTAACCCCACTTGAAGTAAGGACCACCGCCGACGGTGCAGGCGCCCATCGCGATCACATACTTGGGGTCGGGCATCATGTGATAGAGCCGTTGAACCCGACTGGCCATTTTGTAGGTCACGGTTCCGGCCACAATCATCAAGTCGGCCTGACGCGGAGTCGCTCGGAACGCACCGGCACCGAAACGATCCATGTCATAACGACTGGCGCCAGCGGCCATCATCTCGATGGCACAGCAAGCCAGTCCAAACGTCATCGGCCAGATGCTCGCTTGGCGGCCCCAGTTAATGGCCTGCTCAAGCGTCGTGGTAATCACGTTCTCTTCAAATCGACCTTCAATCCATGGTTGGGTCATGATGTTGTCTTTCCGAGTTTCTCGATCCGGTAATTTGTTCAGGAGAGCTCAAAGGTGCAGCAAGACTCGCCGTCCAACCGGCACCCACTTAGTCGCAAATCCTCGCCCAGCAGCTCGGCAAACATCAGGCGTTCCATCGAGCACACGGTGCGATCTTTCTCTGCCAGCTCAGTATACGGACAGCCGTACGCTTTGAGTACGGGCAGTTCATTTTTCAATTCGACGCCGAATGGAATATCGCGCTCCTGCAGCAGACCGACCAGTGATTCCATCTTTTCCGACGACGTCGAGCCGGTGATGCGACCCGCGTAAAGCCCTGCCAATCGGCCCGAAATACGCTGCAACAGCCCACGGCGAATCTCCGCGTCTTTAATCGAGCGAACCTCGTCCCAAAGGGCGATCGCCAGGTCAGCAAAATTCGAACCTGTTTGCTTGCGCCCCTTATCTGACAGCTCGTAAACGAACGACGGCCGACCGCGACTGGGCGCCGTTTCACGAATATGAATCCGCTGGATAAGCTCCTGAGACATCAAACGATTGAGCCGCTGACGAACGGCCGTCGCTGTAACGCCCATGCGTTTGGCGATTTCGGCCACGCGCAAGCCGCCATCCCGACGAAGAACGTCGAGCAACGCAGCATCAGAACTTTGGATATCGTCAGGAGTCACGTTTCGGGTACCGTAAAGGCATCAATCAAGGTGGTAAACACCGTCCGGTAGGACCGGCCACACAGGGTAATCGTAGAGTTTATCGCATTTTTGACAACCGTATATTCGTAAATTCGCCCATTTCGAACAAATCGCTCTCCATGAACCATCTCAGTCGTTGGAAAACAGTGCAAACAGCACTCCTCACCCTGTTCGCATTTCCCGTGGCGGCAGTGGCGCTCGCCGGCGTTTTTAATCCCAGCTTTCGGTCGCCGGTTTTCGCCAGCCTGATGACAGAAATCCCTTGGTCAGGATTTGGGCACGTTATTCCAGGCGCTTTGGCGCTCGGTTTGGGAGGACTGCTCCTCAGTCGCCGTATCCGACAACGTTACCTGTGGCTGCATAAGACGCTTGGCTGGTCGTACGTCTGCTGCGTGATGCTCAGCTCGATTGCCTCCCATGTGGGAAACTACGCTTCACCGTCCGGTCGATCTGCCAAACTGGCATTTTTGACCTTGGGCATTCTATGGCCGCTGGTCACGCTGGCGGGAACTCCGCTCAGCCAGCAGTTCGACCAGCAAACGCACGGGAAACTGATGAAAGTCAGCTTTGCGCTGACGTTCGCGGCAGTGAACCTGCGAATTTACTTAGCCGCGATGCTGATGATGGGAATCAGATTTCAAACGGCCTACCCGATCGCAGCTTGGTCCGCCATGACCGGAAACCTGCTAGCGGTTCTGCTGGTCTTTCGCATTCAAGCCATTCGCCGGCAACGAAAACTGAACGAATTGCTCACCCATCACTAG
>CAYZRS010000070.1:0-23157 GCA_964480915.1 uncultured Pirellulaceae bacterium
TCTAAGTCGGACAGCAGTTATGTGTGGACGCAGCGAATTTTCTGGATGTGCATCGGATTTATTGCCATTGGCCTGGCCGACGCGATCATCGATTCGCTTGTGATTGGCGCCCAGGCTCTCGCAGTCGCATGGATGCCCGGTTTTGCCTTTCCGGGATGGGCGATGACCGGTTTCGTTTTGTCTGGTTGGGCGTGTGCGTTTCTCGCGCTAAGGCAGCTGTCGACCGGCGCAGCAATCTGGCGATGGAACATCACGGCCTCCACCTTCATTGGGATCACGATCGTCCTAACGGCTTTGGCGACGTTGACGAAAATCTACGGACAGATTGTGCTTTCGCGGATGCTGGGCAATGGCGAGTTTGGCGATATGGTGCTGACGCAACATTACGTCTCGTTGGCAACCTACATTGGCTTGCCCATCGCCCTCATGGTGTTTGCGTTCCACATTCGACAGCGGGCACAAGCGGAGCGCTTCGTGCGGTCGGCGTGAGTGCGATCGGTGTGAGTGTGGTCGCAAGCTTTCAAGACGGAGCCTCGTGCACCAGAACGCCCGCATCGCGACAGCTCGAGTGAGCCGGTAGTGGCCACGTGCGAATGGCGATGGGGTTGGCAGAACGCAGGGAATTCTACGCACTTGGCTGGGAGCGAATGTTTGAGACCAGCGTTTGAGCCAAGCCGCACCGCTAAATGCGGGGCACCTTCCACCAAGGCCACGCTCCGTAGCTGCTGCCTTCGAGCCACAGCATTACGCAGGCCGCCACCAGCGCGATGAACGCAACCAACAGCATCATGGTGTAGACATCAGACTTGGGCTTTTCGCCCGAGAACTTAGAGGAGTCGGGAGGCGACACGATCACCCTTTCTAATAACGCCCTGGAGGAACTCAGGGACGATGCGTCCGACCGCTCGGTCAGAACTTGTTTCGATAACTTGCAGCCGGCCCAAGTAGGCGCCGGTTGCCCGATAGACGTCCAGTGTGTGTCCGCGACGAATGCCTTCGTCGGTTCCCATGGATACTTCGATCAGGTTTGAATTGCGCACGGCGGTTACGATTCCGTCGACCTTCGGCGGAATGTCGTCGACCGGTGTGTCGACGGTCATGCCGTTACGATCAAGGATCAACTTGGCCGAGGAGAGTTCCCCAATCAGTTGATTGTTGCGTTCCTTCAGCCGACGCAATTCACCTTCGCTCTGATTCAACTTGTCGGCCAAAGAGCGAGCTTCGGTCAACTGGCCATCGCGGTCCAAGCGAGCCGTGCGGATTTCTCCACGCATGGCGTCGACTTCATCCTTGAGCCGCTTCATTTGGTTCTGGTTGGTTTCGAGCAGCTTAATCTTCTCGGCGTTCTCTTGTCGCAACCGTTGTCGTTCGTCTTCCGCCTTCACCAGTTGCTGGGAAAGTTCTCGACTGCGAACTTCCAAAACGGCCAACGATTCGGCTCGAGCTGCTCGCTCAAGCGCCAGTTCATTCAACGTCTTTTCGCGTTGCGATTCGAGCGTTGCGACTTCATCCTTGGCCTTCTTTAGGCGCGCTTGGAGTCCGTTTTGTGGATTGGTGACCGCATCTTTCCAGTTTGTGTGCGTCGCATAAACCATCATCGTGATGGTCATAAAAACGAGGCTCATAAGAAAGATCAGAAAGATCAAGATCCTGCCAACTAGCGACATGGCGAATACTCTTCATGGTTCCGGGTGAAAAGGAGCCCAGCTCGACACTTCAGAAAGTGTCACCGCGACGACGTCCGATCGCTGGGCAGCAACCTCCAGTATACGTAGAGCCCGAAAAACGTGTCAAAAATTCCCTCAAAACAGAGCTTCTGACGCCCCGCCGGGCGTGGTCATTTTCCGCTGGCTGCGACTATGACGGTTGTACCGATCTTGCGATTCCGGCCCAGGCGGCCGCCACGCAGACGAGCACGCACAAAAAGGGCCCTAAATCTCCCCAGGATTCGTAGAAGCTGGTCGGACCGACATGCGGCCTCGCTGCGGCCCAAACGACACCTGTGCTGTGCCTGGGCCCCTTTTCGAGCACTCGGCCGTGAGCGTCAATTGCGGCTGAAAAGCCCGTATTGGCCGCAATGAACTGAGGCCGCCTCAATTCGACCGATCGCATGATGCCACAGGCGAGATGGAAATCGAGCTGACTCGAGCCCCAGAACCAACCATCGTTGGTGATCGTCACCAAAGCATCCGGCTTCTCGCCGGCCGCTGTCAGATCGCGAACCTGCCGCCGGATCAAATGGGGCACCGTGTTCTCGTAGCAGATGTTGGGACAAAGCGTGACTGTTCTGATTCGGAATGCCTCGGCCGCCGTACCGCACGTGAGCCCGTTCGACATCGGTGTGAGTTTGTAAAGCCAAGGAAACCAGTCGCCCCCCGGTACGTACTCGCCAAAAATCACCGGATGCATCTTGTGGTAATACTTGGCCGCCGCTCCCGGTTCGAGCCACTGCGCCGAATTGAAACGTTCGACTTGATTGCCGACATAGCGCCGACCGGGTGAACCGACCAACACCGGGCGTCCTACCATGTTCGCGAAGTTGGCCGCGGCCCGCTCATTCTCGGCCGCGTACGATCTGAGTTCTTCCTCGCGGATGCCTTCTTCGGCATCGATGGAAAACGGCTCCACAAAATCGAACCAGAAGCGGGCGTACATCGATTCGGGCCACACGACGAGGTCGGTGTCGGGACGAGCCTGCAATGCCTCACGCGTCAGCTCGAAGTATTGCTCCATCGCTTCGAGCCGGTTGTCTTTTTCAAAAGTCGTGTCGATTGACCCTTGAATCAGCGCGATCTTGACCGGCTCGACCGCGGCGTCGACCCAAGACTGTGACAAGCGGAACTTGCCGTAACCAACAACAAGACTCAGCATGGCCAAGATTCCGACCGCCGCAGCGATTCGTTGGCGTGAGCCGGCCGGTATCGCCGTTTCGTTGTCTCGCTCAACAGTCTGCGCTGAGCGATTTGGTAAGAACCGGCTAACGCAAGCAGCAACCCACATGATGGCGAATGCCACCGCGTACGCGCCGCCCACGTCGGCGATTTGGATGAGCGTGGGTTGCTCTGCCTGAGTGTGACCTAAGAGCCCCATCGAGAACCCGGTAAGGAAATGGCCGCGTATCAGTTCCAAACCGGTCCAGATCGCCGGCGCAACGATCACCGTCGGCCAGCGCAGCCGGTGAACTGCGAGGCGACTCAAACCCACAAACAGAGGTAAGTAGGCAGCCAGATAGGCGGCCAGTGCCAGCCAGCCAAAGTAGGCCGACCAATGCGGTAGTCGAATCCAGTGGATGACCAAGAGCCAATGGAGCAGCGCCGCCAGGTAAAGTTGTCGATAGGGGTGGCGGCCGTCCCAACGGGGTTGTCGAATCTGCCACACCCAACCGGCCGGTGCGAGCCAGGCCATCCACCACCATCCGACCGGTGGAAAGGCGGTCCACAACAACAGGCCGCTGGTGGCTGCGATCAGGAACGTATGCCACGACTTGGGCACCTTGGCGCTCGTGGGTCCGTTTGTCGGAGATTCGTCGGCAGGTTCCGAAGGCATGAGGTCCGCCACATTTACGTTGCGGTGAATGGCAAATACTCGACGATCGAGCCAATCTCGAATTCCGATCGATCGGCGGGAAACACGGCCAGGCAATTGGCTTGTGTGAAGGTATGAAGATCGGACGAGCCAAGCCAGGGCAATACTTCTAAATGGGCCACTCGGTGCTCGTTGTCGAGTTGCCCATTGGTCACTCGGGCAGGGAAATAGGTAGTGCGGTCGCCCGTCTGCCGATACTCGTTTTTCATGACCGCGGTAGGCAGAGCCCAAGCGGCGGTCCGCTGTCCGGCGATTTGCTGCAGGGCCGGTTGTACGAACAGCCGGAAACAGACGAGGCTACTGACCGGATTCCCAGGCAGCCCGAAAACCAAAGTGCCCGCTGCCGATTCACCAAACCAGATCGGTTTACCCGGTTTGAGTCGTACTTTGTGGAACACTTGGGAAACGCCGCATTCCTTCAGTACCTCTGGCACCAAATCAAAATCGCCTGCCGAGACGCCTCCGCTGAGCAACAACACATTCTGCTGCAGCCCCATTTCGATCAGCCGTTTCAATTCGTCACGATCGTCGACTCCAATGCCAAGATCGGTGACAGCAGAGCCGAGCTCTTGTGCCATGGAGGCCAGCATCGGTCCATTCGAGTTGCGGATTTGGCCAGGTGCCAGTGGTTGGCCAACTGGTACCAGTTCGCTTCCCGTTGCCAGGATCGCGACGCTGGCTGCGGGAGTCACTTGGACCGAGTCATAACCGGTTTCTGCCAACACACCCAGTTCGGCGGCCGCGACGCGATGGCCCGCTTCGAGTACGACGTCTCCCGCACGACAGATTCTGCCAGCTCGCATGAGGTTTTGTTCTGGCTTCACCGGAAACTGTCGGACGATCACGGAAGCCGTTAGCTCCTCCGTTTGCTCGCGTGCCACCACGGCGTCGGCACCGCTTGGCAGGGTGGCGCCGGTCATGATCTTGACCGATGAACCCAAGTCGAGTGGCGGTGGCGTTGCCTCGCCGGCTGCGATGGTGCCCGCCACGGGCAGCTCGGTTTCGGCTGACACGATTTCGCTGGAGCGAACCGCAAAACCGTCCATGAGCGCCCGGTCGAAGGGCGGCGTGCTCGTGTCACTGACGATCGGGCTGGCGATCACTAGGCCGGTTGCGTCGCGGAGTGAAACGCTGACAGCCGGATTGGGCTTTGCCCGTTGGCCGATGAGTTTGAGTGCTTCGTCAATTTCGATCATCAAGGGGCACTCATCGACAGGAAGTTCTGTAGCAACTGGGGTCCGGTCGTTGAGAGAAAACTCTCCGGATGAAACTGAACGCCGACCACCGGTAGGCTGCGATGCCGGATGGCCATGATCTCTTTTTCGCCGTCAGGAGTTTGGCTCCATCCGGAAACTTCGAACTCTTCTGAAAGCGTTGGCGGATCGATCAACAAGCTGTGGTATCGCGTGGCCGTCATCGGATTGGGCAGTCCGCTGAAAATTCCTCGGCCATCATGTTCGATCTCATCCGTCTTGCCATGCATCAGCCGTTTGGCGCGCACAATCGTACCGCCAAACGCTTGGCCAATCGATTGATGTCCTAAGCAAACACCCAGCAGCGGAATCTTGCCGGCAAAGTGGTGGGCACATTCGAGCGAGATGCCGGCCTCGTTCGGAGTGCACGGCCCGGGCGAAATGATTAGGTGGCTGACTGGCAATGATGCAATTTCGGAAAGGGTCGTTTGGTCATTACGAAAAACGCGAATGTCGAGCGTTCCATCCAACTCGCCCAGTCGCTGAACCAAGTTGTAGGTAAACGAATCGTAGTTATCGATAAGAACGATCATGGCCGTCGGTTTGCTAAAAGATTGGATGAAAGGTGTGCGAATGATGAGTGCTGGCACTGCGCGCGGCTGTTTTCCTGCACAATGGCGACAACGATCGACCGATCGTTGTCGCGGATCAAGCGATTCTAGTAAGTTGGTCGATGGTCTTACTATAGACCGGCAACCAGCTTCCGCGAAGTTGCTCGCCGCTGCCCGATTCCTGAGCTGTTCTCGATCGTATGTTGATATTTCTATTTTGCATTCTGGGTGTCGTCGGTTGGGCATCGGCCGATGAGGCAGGTGATGAGCCTGCTGCGCCGCTGATGCAGATGTTTGATCTTCAGCCCAGCCAGACCGAAGTCGAGTCGTTCGATGTCGAGCAAGCACCGGCCGGAACCAAGACGCTGCTGAAGAGCCTGATCGTCGAAATTTTGCCGGAAGAGTTTGAAGAGACCAAGAAGTGGGGCCGGACGAAGAAGGTTTGGGATGGGCTCCATATGAAGATGGATGGATTGGAACTCAAAACAAAGCGGCGATGGAAAGAGGCCAATCATGGTACCTGGAAGATGCACCGAGTTTCCTTGGTCGATCCTGATCAGTATCTTCGCGCTCAAGTGAGTGACATTCAGAAACCGTCGCTTGGAAAACTCTCATTCGACCTGATGTTGGCTGCCAAATTGGATGTCTACGGAAGAATGCAAGAGTGGCAACGTGGCGTGCGTCTGTTCAGCATCAGTGGTGATGCGACGGCAGACGTGGAAATCCGCACCCACTTCCTTGTGGAAACCAAGTTGGACATGACGACCATTCCACCTGGACTCATCATCAAACCGACGGCCGAGACGGCAGAGATTCGTCTATTGGACTTTGATCTACATCGAGTGAGCAAGGCGAGTGGTCCGGTAGTTCGTGAATTGGGCGCTGGGCTGGAAAAGATGCTACGTCGCGAACTGGCAGATGAAAACAAGAAGATTGTCGATCGAATCAATCGTCAACTAGGAAAAAAAGAGGATGATCTCAAACTGTCGGTTCAAGACCTCATTAAGAAAAAGTGGCTCGGTCTAGACGAAGATCGGGAATTGGGCAGTGACGCAGGCTGAGCATTTGGCAGGCCTGGCCATTTATCTTTGCTAGAATTCAACACGCCAAGATCTATAATTCAATCGCAGCGCCGGACGGTCTTCACATTCTGAGCGGAAGCTGTTTCTAATTCTCGAAGGAAATATCCATGTCGACGGTGACTCAACCTGAACCAAAATTTGAATTGGCGCCCTACAAGTCGTTGGAGAACGAGGCACTTGCCGAACGCATTCAAAAAGTGAAGCAGCAATTGGGTTCCGAGTTGCTGATCTTAGGCCACCACTATCAGCAAGACGAAGTGATCGACTTCGCCGACTTGCGGGGCGACAGTTTGAAACTGAGTCAGTTGGCTGCTGAGAACAACGAATGCAAAACGATTGTGTTCTGCGGAGTGCATTTCATGGCCGAGACGGCCGACATCTTGGCGAATCGACCCGCCGCGCTGGCTGAGCGGGACGGCGATCGAGTGACGGTGATTCTGCCCGACATGGCGGCCGGTTGCTCGATGGCCGACATGGCGGCGATCGAGCAGGTCGAATCGGCTTGGGAAGAGATGGGGGAGGTCTTAGACACCGAGGACATTACTCCCGTGACCTACATCAATTCGGCGGCCAGTTTGAAGGCGTTCTGCGGTAAACATGGTGGTATCGTCTGCACCTCCAGCAATGCGGCTCAGGTGCTTGAATGGGCTTTTCAGCGAACAAGTCGAGTGCTGTTCTTTCCTGACCAACATCTGGGTCGCAATACGGCGCTGACGATGGGCATCACGAATGAGCAGATGCCCGTCTGGAGCCCGTTTGATGAAATGGGCGGTCACCGCGAAGAGAAACTGAAGCAATCCAAAGTCGTGCTCTGGCAAGGGCATTGCAGCGTACATCAAACGTTCCAGGCAGCTCACGTTCATCAGTTTCGCGAGCAGCATCCTGGCATCAAGATTCTGGTACACCCGGAATGCCCGCAGGAAGTCAACGACTTAGCCGATGTGTCCGGCTCGACGGGTAAGATTCTGGCGACGGTGGAAGCCTCGCCACCAGGAACGAAGTGGGCGATCGGTACCGAATTGCATCTTGTAAACCGGTTGAAGAAAGACCACCCCGAGCAAGAAATCCATTTTCTTTCGCCCGTCGTATGCATGTGCGCCACGATGTACCGCATCGATCTGGCGCACTTGGCCTGGAGCCTGGAGAATCTGGCAGCCGGGACGCCCGTCAACCGTATCGAGGTCGACGCCGAAACCAGCAAGTGGTCGCTGGTCGCCTTGGAGCGGATGTTAGAAGTTGTTTAGCGGAGTGTTCGCTAGGATCCGTCGCGCTGCTGGCACCAGGCGACAATGTCGGCCGGACTGGTTGGCAAGTCGCCCGTTGGTGCTGATTCGGCGGCCGGTGCGGGGGCTTCAGGTGCCGCCGGTTCTGGCGTAGCGGCCGCTGCTGGTTCGGGGGCTGCTGATTTTTCGGCACGCGCGGCTGCCATCATTTCTTCGACCGACATTTTTGGTTTCGCGGCAGGCGCCTTTGCGGCGGGAGTGGCTGCTGCATCGCCACCGCCTCGTGCGGCGGCCAAGATGTCGGCGACGCTCATCGCCCCGCCCGCGGCCGGTTTGGCAGCCGGCTTCTTCGCCGCCGGTTTCTCAGTCGCTGCTTTCGCTTTTGATTCCTCTTCGGGTGTCGGTTCATCCACGATTTTCAGAAAATCGACATCGATGTCGTACCAGCCGATATTGTTTTCCAGGTTCATGAATTCGACCAAGGCCCGGCCGCTCATATTGACCGTTTTGACAAAGCCGGTGTGGCCGCTGAACCGTTTGAGTTCCGGCAGGCTCGCATCCACTTCGACGTATTGATCGGTGAATTCGGTTTTCAGTTTTTCAATATGATTCAAGAACATCGATATTCGCTCGCTCAGATGATGATCGGGCCACGATCATCGTAGTTACATAGATTCCCGAACCGCAAATTGTCACGGATTCGGAACTGTTGAGCAAGGCTACTCGGCCTTGTCCGCGGTAGTCGGGCCAATAAGAGCGAGCCGAAAGAGCCACCGTATCGTGGCTGGCGGGGCGGAGATGCTGGTGGGCCGGAACGAGATGCGACCGTCGACAAGGGCAGCGTGAGTTGGTGTCGCCGGTTCTGAGCTTGCTGTCAGCCGGCCCTGATAACCGGCCGGCAAAGGGAATTCCCAGCCGTCTTCGTCAGAGCAGGGGGTCAATTCGGTTTCAAACGAGTACATCGATCCCAGCCGTGTGGCCTCTTTCTTGAATCTACAGGCGATGTCCCAGGTCAATGTTTGCTCACCCGGGGTTAAGGCCAACGACCAATGAGTCGTCCCGGCCATGCCGGTGCCGAGAATGCCGATGGTCGGATCGGTCTGGCAGGCCTGCAGTGGAGGGCTCGCTGGCCAGGGCTCGCGGGTGTCGCCTTCGTACGATTGGAACAATACCAGTCGCTGAGGTTCGCCCTTCACCCCGTCGCCAGAGTAGACGAATTCGATTTGCTGCTGGAAGCGGTCTGCGACCCGGCGCAAGGTGGCGGAAAAATGTGCGTCGCCAAGGGTTCGGGTCGTATGGAGGTCGGCACTGGTGAGAGGCATTTGCTACGCCGTGATAACGGAAGTGATTGCGTTTTTTATTTGCGAAAGTTTAGTTACTCAACACGCTACTTGACGCGCCAGCGTAAGAACTCGTCCAGGAAGCCTTGGATGTTGCCATCGAGAACATCTTGAAAATTCGTCTGTTGGTAGGCGGTACGTGCGTCCTTGATGCGCTGGTCTGGATGTTGGAAGTAGTTTCTGATCTGTGATCCGAAACCTACCTTGGCTTGGGTCTTGTACTTCTCGGCTTGTTCCGCCTCGCGTTTCATTTCTTCGACGCGTGCCAGTTGAGCCCGCAGCATCTTCCAAGCGGTCGCCCGGTTCTTATGTTGGCTTCTTTCATTCTGACATTGAACCACGATGTTCGTAGGCAGGTGGGTCAGCCGTACCGCGCTATCGGTCTTGTTGACATGTTGGCCGCCGGCGCCGGACGCTCGATAGGTGTCTTCTCGCACTTCGCTCTTGTCGACCTCGACTTCGACCGATTCGGAGATTTCTGGCGAAACATCGACCGCGGCGAAACTCGTTTGTCGCTTCCCTTCCGAGTTAAACGGACTGATGCGAACCAGGCGGTGCATGCCGGTTTCTCCCTTGAGATAGCCATAAGCATAAGGCCCGCGGATCACGATCGAAGCACTGTTAATGCCGGCCTCTTCATTGTCGTTGCGATCGAGCAGTTCGACTTTGTAATCGTTCTTTTGTGCCCAAGCCGAATACATGCGCAAGATCATCTCGGCCCAATCGTTGGCGTCGGTACCCCCGTCGCGAGCATTGATGGCCATGATCGCACCGCACGCATCGTGTGGTCCGCTGAGAAGCGTTTTCAGCTCCAATGACTCGACGATCGCTTCCAGCCGGGCGAGTTCGGTTGGCAGCTCGGCTGCGAATGATTCATCATCTGCGGCCATTTCTAGCATGGCTTCAAAGTCGCCGAGTCCGCTGGCCAGTTCAGACACGGGCTCCACGATGCCCAAGATCGTTTTTCGTTCTTGAACGATTTGCTGGGCCGATTCGGGGTTGTCCCAGAAGTTGGCCGCAGCCATGGCTGTTTCAATTTGAGTCAGCCGTTGCTGCTGAGCAGCGAAGTCAAAGACTGTCCTGTAGCTGGAGCAGTCGTTTTTGTAGTCCTGCGGCGCCCTCTTGCCATTCACGATCCATGGTCGACTCCCTGATTGTCTGGTTGAGCGAGAGTCGGTGTTGGGCCGGCCCGCTAAGAAGCGATTATACGAAACTGCGGAAAGTAATAAGGGGTCGAGTCGGTCGCACGTCTTGCGTCTGTCAGCGCATAAGAAAACGGGCCAGACTGAAGAACAGTCTGGCCCGTGTGATTATTTAACGGATGTCGTCAGAGACTAGTTGCAACCGCAGTCGCCACCACCACTGATAACTTCACCGCCCATAACAGCTCCGTCCATCGAACCGCCGTAGGAAGCTCCGCCATCCATGATGACTTCGCCACCCATCGAACCGCCGTAGGAAGCTCCGCCATCCATGATGACTTCGCCACCCATTGAACCACCGTAGGAAGCTCCGCCATCCATGATGACTTCGCCACCCATCGATCCGCCCATGCTGTTACCGCATGGATCGACTGGTGCTGGTGCTGCAACTGGAACCGATCGGTACTTGGTAACCGTGTATGGGACTTGTTCCGTGTATGGAACGCGGACGCAGTAGTTTTGCGTCTTCGTTTCAGGAACCATGTCGAACCTGGTTACGTTGTACGTACGAGTTCGCGTTTGCGGCTCGTTGACCGTGTAGTTAACCGTACGAGTACGAGTCTGTGGAACGTTGACCGTATAAGGAACTTCACGAGTCTTCGTTTCCGGAACCTGTACCGTGTAGTTAACCGTTCGAGTTCGCGTTTGCGGAGTTTGAACCGTGTAGTTCACGGTGCGGCTGCGCGTTTCAGCGTTCTGAACGGTGTAGTTAACCGTACGAGTCTTCGTTTCCGGAACTTGAACCGTGTAGTTGGAAGTACGGGTCTTGGTTACAGGAACCTGGACCGTGTACGGAACCATGCGGCTTTTCGTTTCGGGAACTTGAACCGTGTAGTTGACCATACGGGTCTTGGTTACAGGAACCTGAACCGTGTATGGAACTTCACGAGAGCGAGTTTCACTCTTCATGACGGTGTAGTTCTCCGTACGCTGCTTGGTTTGTGCAACCATGGCAGTGTAAGGAACCTCACGAGTGCGTTGTTCGCTTCGCATGACCGTGTAAGTCTCTTCAGCAGTCTTGGTCTGTGCGACCATAACCGTGTAAGGAACTTCGCGGGTGCGAGTTTCGCAACGCATTGTCGTTTGTTGAACTTCACGCGTCTTGGTTTGAGGAACCATGACAGTGTAAGGCACTTCACGTGTCTTCTGCTGACGTTGGTAGCTCGTAACCATACGAGTGCGTTGTTGTTGTTGGTAAGACGTAACCATGCGAGTTCGCGACTCTTGACGAGTCTTAGTTACGCTAACCGTTCGCGTTCGAGTTTCTTGACGAGTACGAGTCTGAGCAACCATACGGGTACGGCTCTCTTGACGGGTACGAGTTTGAGAAACCATTCGAGTGCGAGTTTGCGGCGTGTTTACAGTCGTGCAATACGTGTACGTCTGTGGAACAGAGCGTGTCGTATAGGTCGTGTAAGGTACCGAAACCTGTCGGCTCGAAGGAACGTAAACGCGTTGAACGCCACAGCTGGCTCCGCCACTTACGTAGCTTCCGCCGCCGATGCCACCAGCGATGGCAACGCCACCGCCCATGCCACTGCCATAGCTTCCACATCCGCTTCCGCAACTGCCACAGCTGCTTGCGCAACCACCGCAGGACGATCCGCAGGATGAAACGCTTCCACAACCACCGCCGCCACAACCACCGGCGAGAACGCCGTAGCTGCCGCCACCGTAGCTGCTGCCGCCGCCAACGTACTGGTAAGAACCAGATTGCTGACAAACGGTGCGGTATCGCGTTACAGGTACTCGCTGGGTGACCATGCGAGTGCCAGTGCGATTAACACGCTGAGGAACGTTCACCGTGTAGGTTTGTGGAACTTGAACCGTGTAAGGAACGCTGACCGTGTAGGTTTGCGGAACTTGCTCGGTGTAAGGAACACTTACCGTGTAGGTTTGAGGAACTTGTTCCGTGTAAGGCACGCTGACCGTGTAGGTTTGCGGTGTCTGGACAGGAACGCTAACCGTGTAGCTCTGTTGCGACTGAACCGGAACGCTTACGCAGTAAGATTCGGTTCGAGTGCGCTGTTCAGGAACGTTAACGGTGTAGTTGACAGTACGAGTCGTCGTTTGAGGAACGCGTACTTGGTACGATTCGGTACGGCTACGTTGCTCTGGAACTTGGACCGTGTACGAACGAGTACGAGTCTTCGTTTCAGGAACTTGAACCGTATACGTTTCCGTACGGCTACGTTGCTCAGGAACCATCACCGTGTAGTTAACCGTACGAGTCTTCGTCTCAGGAACTTGTACCGTGTAGTTTTCGGTACGAGATCGCTGTTCGGTCGACATTTCGGTGTAGGACTGCTCACGCTGACGCGTTTCAGTCTTCATGACCGTGTACTTCTCTTCACGTTGACGAGTTTCCGTGTTCATGACCGTGTATTGCTCTTCACGGGTGCGTTGTTCTGAACGCATGACCGTGTATTGCTCTTCACGAGTCTTTTGCACAGGAACCATAACCGTGTAGTTTTCCGTACGAGTCTTGGTCTCAGGGACCATGACCGAGTACGACTCTTCACGAGTACGTGGTTCGCTTCGCATGACGGTGTACGATTCGGTACGCGAGCGCGTTTCCGGAACGTTAACCGTATACGATTCCTGACGAGTCTTCTGAACCGGAACCATCACTGTGTAGTTTTGGGTACGGGATTCAACTCGAGGAACGCGCTTGTTAACAGTGTACGAACGCGTACGCTGTTCCGAACGGTAACGAGTTACCGTGCGGTACTGAGTTTCCGTGTACGGTTCGCTGCGATAGCTAACGCCACAGCCAACAGAAGCAGTTGCACCGAAAGCTTCGGTTGCACCTTCAACAATGGCTCCGCCACCAGCGTAACCGCTGCTGACCATGGAACCACCATCGTAGCTTCCGCCGCTGATGACTTCGCCACCACCAACGTAACCACCACTTACGTATCCGCCGCCACGGCGGAAGATACCGCCGCCGCCGAACATTCCGCCGCCATTGTTACAGCCATTGCTGTAGACGACTGAACCGCAGCCACTGCCGCAGTCTGCGGATGGACATCCGCATTGTGCCGACGCATAAGTACCCAACGCGAGTACGCATACGACAGTCACGAGTTTTCCGAGGTGTTTGAGCATATGATTGCCCTCCTTTCACATTCGGGATCGCAAGCCGATTTTGACACCAGTGCTTTACGTAAAGATCACCAATTAAAACTTCTTATTAAAAATCTTGGCAACGATGGCTGCCAAGCAGACGCCTAACTTCACCCGTAACTCTAGATTCGCTTCCAAAAATCTAAGAATCCCAATTGTCGACTCTGTGTTTTGGACTTGAAAGAGGCAATCAGAAAAACCAGCCGAGTCTTCGGAGGCGAACGTACCGCCCATCGTGGATAGACCCCGACTGTCTGTTTCTCAGGAACTGCCATACTAACCCTTAATCCAACGCTGACAATGCGCTCTTTTTCTAATCCGCTAAAATTTCCCCCTTTGACATTTGGCGGAATGCGGAAGACCGCTTTGGTTCTCCGTTCACACAGCGGCTGTGTGCAAGAGTAGGTCACAATTGGCCGAAAATGGCAGCAATTTGGCACTTCTCGAAAACGGGACCAATGGCCGGACATGCATTCGCAATCGCCATGCCTAATAAGGTTTTTTGTTAAAATTCTGTAAGGAAGCAGTTCGTTTGGGGGGGCGCCCTTTGCCGGCATTTGCTTTTCGTGCGGGTTCTTGCGGATTCGCGAATTGGAATTGGGCGACGACTTTGTCCTTGTCCGGTACGAGCGAATCGAAAACACCCGCTTCCACTGCCTGTATAACCGGCAAAGTCTTCCACGCGTCCGTTGGTGTTGGGGGCACGGCTTGCCGTCAGAGCGATCGTATAATCGGCAAGCATCGATTGAAAATTTTGCAACCTCTAGCGTAAGAAAGTGGTGCTGTGGCTCGCGTCGTGTTGGCAATGTCTGGCGGTGTGGATAGCAGCGCCGCGGCACACCTGTTACTGGAAGAAGGCCACGAAGTCATCGGCGTTTTCATGCGCCACGGGGAGGCGACGGCGACCGCTTGTGGAAGTGGCGAGGGTGATGACGGCGATTCGCTGCTGCCGATTGTCACCGCAAAATCTCACAAGCAAGGATGCTGCACTGCTTCCGATGCGGAGGATGCGCGGCTTGTTTCTCATCGATTGGGAATCGATTTTTACGCGCTCGATTTGAGTCAAGATTTTGAACGGATCGTCGACTATTTTGTGGAAGAGTACAGCATCGGTCGTACGCCCAACCCGTGCGTGATGTGTAACAATTGGATTAAGTTTGGCAAGCTCTTTTCGTATGCCGATGGTGTCGGTGCCGAGTTTGTTGCGACGGGCCATTACGCTCAACTGACGCATGAAGGAGGCGAGGTCGGTTTGCATCGCGGGTTGGACGAATCAAAAGACCAGTCCTATGTGCTCTTTGGAATTCAACGGGAGTACCTTTCCCGGATGCTCTTGCCAGTCGGTCGCTTTCAAAAGAAGGAAATTCGGCAGATGGCCGGCGAGGCCGGCTTACGTGTGGCTGACAAGAAAGACAGCCAGGAGATCTGTTTCGTCAGCCCGGGTGAGCATCCCGGGTTGGTCGCCAGTCGAAAGCCGGATGATCGAAGTGGTGCGATTGTGACGACGGAGGGCCAAGAGGTCGGACGGCATGAAGGTATCGAGGGTTTTACGATCGGACAGCGAAAAGGAATCGGTGTGGCACTCGGTGAGCCGCGATACGTGGTTGAAATTCGCAGCGGATCAAAGGAAGTCGTGATTGGAACAAAGAACGAGTTGGCTCGGTCGACACTGACGGCCAATCGGACGAATTGGTTGGTCGATGCTGATAAGGTTCCTCGAAATGTGATGGCGCAGATTCGTTATAACAGTCGAGCAGAACCCGCTTCGCTGGAGCAATTTGAAGACGGTCGCTTCGCACTCACCTTTGCCGAACCCTGTTTTGGGGTGGCGCCAGGACAAGCGGTCGTCTGTTACGAAGGGGACCGAGTCTTGGGTGGAGGTTGGATTGAATAAGCTTGGCTCGCAACGAGAAACAGAATCTGATCCCGATTTGCTTTTGCCCAAAGCGAACGTTTCGCAGTCGCATTTGAGCATCTGGTCGTTGATGCTCATCACGACCGTGTGCTGTCTGATGGCAGCGGCCGGCAACCAGTTGCTCAAGGCGCTAACCGCCGACAACTTGCCCCGGTCGCGGTTTGTCATGTTCACATTGTTGGCCCCGGTCATGGCACTTCTGTTCATGACCGTGGTTCGCAGCCTCTGGCGATTGGCAGAACGCTTAGGGCGTGGAGGCAGCCAGGGGCCCCGCTAGCGTTGCTGTCTGGTGCCCGCTGTCTGTTGCCCGTTGTCTGGGCGATTTGCTACAAGCCTTCTCTTCAATCGTGCTGCCAGTCCAAGCTGCTCCAGTGCGAAACCGGCACTCGTAGACTAGGGCAACGATGAAAGATTTCGGTCGAGCATTCCGAATTGCGACCAGGTATCGCTGGACCGTGATGGGCATCATGGCTTCGTCATTGGCGGTGGCCGTGTTTTGGGGTGCGAACCTCGGCACGATCTACCCCATCGTCGACATCGTGCTCAAAGGTCGTTCGCTGCAACAATGGGTCGACGAAAACGTAGCGCTGGCGCAAACGAATTCGGCTGAATTGCAGGCCGAAATCAAAGCGCTGGAAGCCAAGGTCTTGGCTTCTCCCCAGGCGAAAGAGGCGAGCGTCAAGTTGGCGTCGGTACGTCGTCGCTATGAAGCCGAGCAAGAATCACTCCATGGCACCTGGATCATGCCCGGGTCGCTCGCCTTGCAACCCTGGATTCATGAACACATGCCGCAGGAGCCGTACCCCACATTAATGTTGGTGGTGGCGGCGCTGCTGATCGGCACGTTGCTGAAAGCGACCTGCCTGATCTTTAACGTCGTGCTCGTCCATCGTATTTCTCAGCTGGTGGCGTTTGATCTTCGTAAGCAGCTGTATCGATCGACCGTTGCGCTCGAGCTGGCTCGCTTTAAGGAAGAGGGCACCTCGAGAATGCTCAGTCACTTCACGCACGACATGCAAGAAGTGGCCAAAGGGCTAAACACCGTTTTTGGCCGGGCGATTCGCGAGCCACTAAAAATCGTCGTCTGCCTGACGGGCGCTGTCTTTATCTGCTGGCGCCTGTTGCTGCTGTCACTCATCATTTCCCCGGTTGCCGTCTATTTGATTAACCGGCTGGCAAAATCGGTGAAACGGGCCAGTCATCGGGCGATGACCGGCATGGCTGATCTATTTGAGGTGTTGGAAGAGTCGCTGACCGGGATCACGCTCGTCAAAGCGTTTACGAGCGAGCGATCCGAGCGTCGTCGCATTCACCTAACGTCAAAAGAGTACATGCGCAAAGCCATGAAAGTGGCGATCTACAACTCGTTCAATCGGCCGCTCACCGAATTCATGGGAATGTGTACCGTGGCGGTCGCCATCTTGACGGGCGGCTATCTCGTGCTGAATCAAGAAACCCACTTGGGCTTTTTACAGATGAGTGAACGGCCACTCAATTTTGGCGCGCTGATGACTTTCTTTGCGCTCTTGGCGGGCATCAGTGATCCCTTTCGAAAGCTATCGGACGTCTATTCCGAAGTGCAGCGGGGCGCGGCGGCAGCAGAACGAGTCTTCGGTCGCATCGACATTCGTCCGAAGCTGGTCGACCCGCCGCAGCCGGCGGAGCTGTTACTGCCGCTGGAGGATCTAACGCTTGACGGCGTGCACTTTTCCTACCAAGAAGGCTGCGAAGTCCTGCACGACGTTTCGATTCGTTTGGCGGCCGGCCGGACACTGGCGATCGTCGGGCCGAACGGCTGCGGGAAGAGTTCGCTGCTCAACTTGTTGCCCAGGTTTTACGATCCGACGGCCGGTTCCGTCTGTTGGAACGGGGTCGATTTGCGGGCGTTTCGCCGCCGCGACATCCGTCGCCAGATCGGCGTAGTGACTCAGCAAGCGATGCTCTTCGACGAGACTGTGGCTGACAACATTCGCTACGGTTGTCCCGGAGCAACCGATGAACAGGTCAAGGCAGCGGCAACCAAGGCGCACGCTCATCAGTTCATCACGCGAGAATTGTCGGACGGGTATGAGACTCGAGTCGGGCAGGGCGGTAAGCGGCTTTCAGGTGGGCAGCGGCAACGCATCGCGCTGGCTCGTGCCATCCTGCGAGACCCGGCCATTCTGTTGCTCGATGAAGCGACCAGTCAGGTCGACGTGGCGAGTGAACACCTGATTCGCCAAACCTTGTCGGAGTTCACTCGTGACCGAACAACGATCATGATTACGCACCGTCTGGAAACGCTCAGCCTGGCCGATGAGATCCTCGTCATGGACAGCGGCCAGGTCGTCGATACGGGCACCCATGAGGAGTTGCTTTCTCGCTGTTCGCTCTATCAGCATCTGCATCAGGTGCAGTTCAAAGTACCGGCCTAACGCCGGTCTTTTCCCAGCCAGTACGGCCGGTTCCGTCTGCTGGAATAGGAGCGAATCGAGCCAATCAAATGTGGGCCCAGCATGGCACCATGCCGTCTCTGCTCTGAAGGGATTGGCACGACGTTTGCATTTTGATGAGGCAGCTGGGCCGGAACAGAGAAGAGGCACCTTTACTGGGGCCGGTTACAGAGAGGCCTTCGAACGTCGACTCCCGTTACAAGGAATTGCAAAATACCTAGAAAACAAGCTGCTAACGACCGGAACCGGTAGCCGCTTGCCTTTCGAGAGCCAACATTCGGACACACAACTCAAGGCGGACTGATTTTCGAATCAGTCCGCCTTTTGTGTATCGTTTTGCTACACTGATTCGAAACGATACAACATTGGCATTGTTACCGGAGTGATCATGGTGCGGCTACGTTCTTTCCGTCGACTGCCAATGTTCCTGATCGCATTATTTTCTTGCTCCCAGGTGGCGGCCCAGAAATCGGCGACGCCCCAAGTCGTCCCAGCCATCGATGACCAATTTGCGGCGGTCTGGCGTGAATACGATCTTCAGCCTTCTTCGGTCGCAACGGATGGAGAATGGGTTCGTCGTGTCTACCTAGATCTCTTGGGGCGCATCCCGACCATTTCCGAGTCGGGCCGGTTTGTCGCCAGTCGCGACCGTGGTAAGCGGATCGAGTTGGTTGAGCGGCTGCTCAGCGATACCAAGTACCAAGCCGAATACGTACGTCACTGGTGCGATGTCTGGACCAACTTACTCGTCGGGCGGACGGGAGGATTTGAGAATAACACGCTGACGAGTCGGGCTGGATTAGAAGCTTACCTGCGCGGCGCGCTGTCCGAAAATCGGCCGTACCACGAAATGGTGAACGATCTGCTGTCAGCAACAGGCACTAATTCGCCCGATTCGGAACAATTCAATGGCGCGGTCAATTTCTTAACCATGAAGCTGTCCGAAAAGGCGACTTTGGCGACGGCTCAGACCTCGCAGTTATTTCTCGGCCGGCAGGTTCAATGCACTCAATGCCACAACCATCCCTTCAATGACTGGAAGCAGAATCAATTTTGGGAATTCAATTCGTTCTTCCGTCAGGCGGTCGCCCTGCGACGGTTCAAAAGTGGAACTCGCGACATCCGTACGGTCGAGCTGACCGATCAAGATTTTCGTGGTGAAGGGAAAACGCCGGATGAGGCAGAGGTTTATTATGAACAGCGCAACGGAATCCTGAAGGCCGTTTATCCCACGTTTCTCGACGGCACGCCGATCAAGAATCGCAGTGGCTACTTAGACGATGTGAATCGCCGCCAAGCATTGGCCGAACTGGTTTGTGGATCGCCGTTGTTGGCGGAAGCGATCGTGAATCGCATGTGGAGCTATTTCTTGGGATGCGGATTTACGACGCCGGTCGACGACATGGGTCCACACAATCCGCCCTCACATCCTGGTGTGCTGAACACGTTGGCCCGTGCTTTCGAAAACGAATCGTACGACCTCAGGCAACTGAGCCGGTGGATTGTGCTCAGTAAACCCTATTCGCTTTCCAGTCGCACGAACAAGTCGAATCAAGTCGACGATCCGGCGCTCGGCGAATCGCCCAAATTCAGCCACTTTTACTTGCGGCAATTGTCGCCCGAACAGCTGTACGAAACGATGGCCGTCTTGGAAACGGGCGCTCCGTCTCCATCCGACTTGCAAGAAGTGACTCAGCAAAAGCGGCGTTGGCTGCGACAGTTTTCACGGGCGCTGGGCAATGACGAAGGAGGCGAGTCGTCGACGTTTAACGGGACGATTCCACAAACGCTCATGATGTTCAATGGGGAGTTGTCGAAGAAAGTCTGCAACCTTGATGCCAAGACGCTGCTGGGGACTGTGGCCCGATCTGATGATTCCTTTGACGCGAAAGTGAATCGGTTGTTTGCGGCCGCGCTGTCGCGCAAAGCGACCTCGAAGGAGCTCAAGATGGGTCAGCAGTTGGCCAAGGCTCGTTTGACCGAACTGGCCAACACGGCAGCTCCATCCGGCAGTCGAAATCGCAGGCAACCGCCGGAATCTGGTGAGGCGAAAGCGGCGGCAGAAGGCTTGCGAGATGTATTATGGGTGCTGACGAATAGTAACGAGTTTATATTGAATCACTGAAGCGATTGCGTATCGTCGATCGTTCCACCATTGTTTTGGCCGGAGCTCAACTCATGGACCGTCGCCACTTTGCCAAGCATTTGTTGGGAGCCTCTGCCTGGGCGCTGCCGGCTTTGACGTTAACCAATTCGCTTCGTGGCCAGGCGCGACAGATGAGTCGCGATCGCAAAGCGGCGATATTGATCTGGTTAGGCGGCGGCGCCTCGACGATGGACATGTGGGATCTCAAGCCGGGCGCACCAACAGGCGGACCATTCCAGCCGATCAACACGACGGGCGACATGCAGATTTCCGAGCATCTGCCACGGCTTGCCAAGCAAATGCATAACCTGTCGATCGTGCGATCGATGAGTACTCGCGAAGCCGATCACACGCGTGGCAACTACTTCATGCACACCGGCTTTGCTCCCAGTCCGGGTGTCGAGCACCCTAGCTACGGTGCCGTGGTGGCTCATGAACTCAAGCGACCGCAGTTAGAAATACCTCCCTTCGTTTCGATCGGTGGGAATAGTGTCGGCCCTGGTTTCTTGGGGATGACCTATTCACCGTTTGTCGTCAATTATCAGGGCCGGGTCAGTAACTTGGACATCGGTGTCGGGCCGGAACGACTTTCGCAACGAGTCGCCACGTTGCGCGAATTGGAAGTCGGTTTCATCAAGCAGCGACGAGGCGGCGCGGCCCAAGATCACAGCCAAGTCCTAAAAAAGACGCTCGACATGATGAGTAGTGAGCAAATGGCCGCGTTCCGCTTGGAAAAAGAAAACCAGAAAATAACCGAACGGTACGGCGATACGAATGTCGGCCGCGGCTGCTTGTTGGCCCGCCGGTTGGTCGAGTCGGGCGTCCCTTTCGTCGAAGTGGAATTCGGTGGTTGGGACAACCATCAGAACATCTTTGACACACTTAAGGATGACAAGCTGCCGCAGCTCGATCAGGCGTTTAGCGCCTTGATGGAAGATCTTGAACAACGTGGCATGCTCGCAAGCACGGCGGTCATTTGTATGGGCGAGTTCGGCCGGACTCCCCGTATTAACGGTAACGGTGGTCGGGATCACTGGGCACGATCATGGAGCGTCGTGGCTGGCGGTGCTGGCATGGCAGGTGGCCGGGTGATTGGAGCCACCAACGAGGATGGCACCGAAGTCGTTGGCGCGCCCTATTCTTCTCAAGATTTGATGGCAACGATCTGTCAGTCGCTCAAAATTCCGCTGAGTCGATCGTTTAAGAGCAAGAGTGGCCGACCGATGAAGATTGCCAATGGCGGGTCGGTGATCCAAGACCTAATCGCTTAGCAGAAGCAGCGCCGCTTTTGGCGCAACAACCGCCGATTGTCGGTATTCGAACGTCGGGTTGGCCGGTTTGGCGAAATTCTGATTTCTTTGGCAAGAAATGCCAGTCCGCGCCGAATACCTGCCATTACCCCTTCACCTGTGGGAGCCATTGTCATGCGCCAACTTGCCGTCTATTCGTTTCTTGCCATCCTCTTGAGCGGCTCCGCACTGTCGGCGCAAGAAGCGGAACGTCATTTTTACCGAGGGTTCTACTTGCAAGAGCAGGGAGACCGCGCGGCGGCGCTAGAGCAATATCAAGCAGCCCTTGAAGCCGAAGGCGCAGAAGAAATTCAGGCCCGGGTCCTGGAGCAATTGGACAAGATGTCGGAGGCGATCGTCGCGGCAGATATGGCTCGTTTGATGCCGGCCGACGTGATTGGCTACATCGAGATCGCTCAGCCAGGCGATCACATCGAAAAACTGGCAGGCGCGATGGGGCTGGTTGGCCGGCAAGAAGAACTTTCTAACAAGGAACGAGTTGTTATCGAGTTGGATGATGGGTTGGAGATTGCTTCCGATTTCCAACTGAGCCCCGCACTGGTCAACGAACTGAAGAAGATCAGCGGCTTGGCGATCGGCATCACAGGCCTCAATCATGAGGAGGAGCACCCGGAAGGCGTCATCGTGATTCACGCGGGCGAATCGGATCTGATCCGTGGTCTGATCGAGACCGGAATTCAAGTCGTGCCGCGTCGTGAATCGATCGGCGGCTGCGAGACCTTTTGCATCGAAGATGAGATGTGGTTCGTGAAAAAAGGTTCGCTGATTGTGGGCTCGGAATCGAAATCGCAAATTCAAGACGTGTTGCAGCGGATGGAGAGTGGCGAGTCGTCACTTGCTCAGGACGCAATGTTTCAAAAAGAAAAGGCCGATCGTGAAGACGCGTTATTCTTCGCCTACTTGAACGGGCCAGGGCTAATGAAACAAATCGGCCCGCACCTGGATGACGAAGCGGCGGTTGCGCGCGTCGTCCTGGGGATCGATCGAATTCGAGGACTGACCGCTTCATTGCGGGCGACCGATTCCGGTGCCGCGGCCCAGCTGCGCTGTCAGTTTGATGAAGGCTATCAAGGGTTGGCCTATGGTCTGATCAAGACGTCACCGCTGAAGGACGATCTGTTGCGAAAAATTCCAGCGGGCGCCGCGGTGGTTGCCGCGTTGGGAATCAATCCGCAGTTGGTCAGTATGGCCGGCATGAACTCCGGTTCGCGAGAAATGCTTTCCGCTTTGGACGTGGGCCGCGAACTGTTTGCCAACATTAAGGATGTCGGACTGTTTGTCTTGCCCGCCATCGTCGAGGGAAGAGACGAGGTGCCGGAGTTCGGATTCGCTATTTCGGCCAACGATGCCGACCGATCCGAACAACTTTGGCATCGCATTCTTGAACTGCCGGCGAAAATGGGTGAGAGCGATGAGCTCAGCGTGACCAAAATCAGCATGGGTGGTCGCGAGGCCAACAAATACACGTTCGATGATGAAGACGCGCCAGAACTGATCGTTTTGCGTTTGGATGAGACAACGATGCTGGTCGGAACGGAGGGCGCCGTGGAACTCGCTGTAGCGACCGCCGATGGTCGACACGACTCGTTGGAAAACGATACGGCGCTTGCCAGTCTCGTGAAGCAGCGATCCGAGCACACAGCCAAAGCGATCATTGTCCATGCCGGTCGAGCCATTGAGCTTGGTGCACTGCTGGAGGGAGGCGATGAGAAAGAGCTAGCCGAATTGCGCCAGGTCAGCCAAGTGTTGGGTGCGACACGGGTTGTGCTGACCTCGGACGAAGGGCCAGACGAGTTCAAATTGCGAGTGGAAGCTCACGATTTGCCAATCTTTGAAAAGATTGTGAGGTCACTTGCTAATGGCCGCAACGACCAGATTTCAGAAAACTCCATCGCCCAAGAAGAATAGGTCGTATGAATAGTCGCATTTTAGCCAGTTCGATCACATCGATACGGTAAAAGTGCTTTACGCTGCCTAAAGTCTCATCTAGAA
>CAYZRS010000071.1:0-22094 GCA_964480915.1 uncultured Pirellulaceae bacterium
GATTTCAGATTTCAGATTTCAGATTTCAGATTTGCGCCCCTCCAACCGTTTGCCGGCATTGTAGTTCGCGTGCCTGCGCGGCTGCTGTCTTCTGTTGGGGGGAATGCTAGCACTCGGTCGGCAGGCGGTGCGAGTCGATTATACGCATTTGGTTGAGTTTGGAGTGACTTGAGAAGCGAGTCAGTGTTTGCCCGTTTGAATCTGCAAGAAAAGCGCAGGGAATACTTGCGGATCGCTAGACCGGTGGTAAACTCCCCGACTATTAATCGTGGATCTGGGCAGCAGGGTAGCTGCTCGGCACGCATCATCCAAACGGGAAGGACCCCAGCCATGACACGCATTCCCCTCAGCGCAGAAGATCGCCAGACTCAGTCTCTTGAAGAACGTCTTGAAATGAGCACGGCCGAAATCGGCCTTTCGGTGAGAACGACAAACTGCCTGGAAGAGCGAGGCATCTTTACCGTCCGCGATCTGCTGAATTGCACCCGCAAGGACTTGCTCAGCATCTCGAATTTCGGCGAAAAAACGCTGGAAGAAGTCTTTGCAGCATTGGAAACGGTCGGTTTCTGCCGACAGCCGCAAGCGGTCTAATCGCCGGTTCGCTGCTCTGCGGGCCACTTCAACGAATGCGCCAGTCTGGCTCTCGCGCCTAAAATACAAGGTGCGAGCCGGGCTCGGCTTGTTGACCGCATCAATTCCCCTTAATGTTTCTGAGGTTACTCGGCCCTGTAAGGGGGCGAGTGGCGACGCATCGGCGGCCGGGGTCCGTCGAGCTGTTCCCTGAAGTCCTGCCTTTACATGCGGCCAATCGGCTGTTGCCCGTGTCCCATCGCAAGGCGAGAGGTCCGTTTTTCGTTTGTCACAGCGCATTCGACTGCTACCGAAAAAACGAGGTCACCGCAGATCCGATTCCCGGCAGTTTGGAAATGTCGGTGAGGTTGTTTTCTTCACCGCGCTGCTGTTAATCGGTTCGTTCGTTCTCGTTGCGCTGATCACAACTCGCTACGTCGATATTCCCGGTCTGCCAATCCTGCGAACCGGCGATGGATTATGGCTCGCCATCATCGTCCTGAGCTCGCTGATCTCAATCGGCATCGGCGGTTTGGTTTGGACGCTGCTCAACGTGACCGTCAGCGCCGAACGCCGTTCGGCACTCGCCCAAAAAGCGGCTGAGCTGACCCCCGACACGACCGAATTTCAAAAGCTGCGCGAGTACCCGACACTCCCAAAACTGGACAACCTGACGAACAGTCCAGGCACCTACCTCAAACATCGCCTGCCACAACTGCGCAAACCGGCATTCGGACTTTTGTCGTTGATGTTGTTTTCGCTGATGTGGATTGTGCTGCTGGCCGTTTTTGTCGTGGTGGTAACAAAGAGTTTTCTCACCGGCTCGCCTGCCTGGTTGTTGCTCGTCATGACCTTCCTCTTGGCAGCCGTTGCGACACGATTTACGCAGGGGTTTCTCAAGGCGGCTCAACAGATGGTGCGCGAAGGAAATACCAGCGTCGAAGTTTCTGAATTGCCTCTTTACCCGGGACAGCGCTATGACGTCAGTCTCGTACAATCGGGTCGAATACCACTCAGTTCGGTCGTGATGATGCTCGTGTGCGAAGAAAATGCCACCTATCGGGAAGGGACCAATGTCCGGTTCGAGACGCAGCGCGTCGTCGAATGGGTGGTGATTGAGGAAAACGAGATATCGCCTTCGGCCGACGGAGACTACATTCAAAAAGCCGAGTTGCTGGTCCCTGAAAAGGCGATGCACTCTTTTCGAGCCGCCAGCAACAACATTCAATGGAAATTGGTGGTCCAGGGAAGTGTCATCAAGAACAGGCAATTCGAACGCGAATTTCCGGTCGTCGTTTACCCAGCGTTGCATTCGGCGGAGCAACCCTAATGGAACCGCTACTGAGCATTCAACTGTTCGAGCACCTTCCTTCCTACCTGCCGGAAGCGACGCTCAAATGCGATTACCAAATCGATGCCATTCCTCAAGACGAGTTGTTGGCGATCGAAGCGTCGGTCATGTGGTACACCGAAGGCAAGGGGGACGAGGATCTGGGCGTCCATTTTTTCGAACGTCGTCTACCGGCGGATGCGGATGATGGCAACCTGCTGGCACTGCGGAGTTTCGAATCAAAACTGCCCAACAGTCCACTGAGCTACCGTGGCAAACTGGTGCAGATTCGTTGGTGCGTCCGGTTGCGAGCGTTCCTTAGCAATGGCAAGGAATCGACACTCGATCATCCGTTCCACCTCGGTCCGATCGAATGAACGCTCCCTCGGCGGGTCGCGATGGGGGCGAGTCGCACAATCCTTTCGCCACCAAGTTTCTGCGTCCCGGTGCATTAAAGTTCATGTTCGCGGACGGCGATCGAATTCAGCATGCCGGCGACTTGATCCGGCAGTTAGAACGCCAAGGGGTCCGCGGGCAGATTGTGGGACCGCATGGGAGTGGTAAGTCGACCCTGTTGCGGAATCTGGCGATCGAATTGGAAGCGAACAACATCCGAGCGATCGACGTTCGGCTGCATGATCAGAACCGCCGGTTGCCCGCTACGCTGGTGTCTGAAGTTAAAGCAGCCGACCAACCGACCGTCGTCTTGGTCGATGGTTACGAGCAACTGCTTTGGTGGCGCCGCGTTTGGCTACGCAGCATTTGCCGTCGATACCAAGTCGGCTTGGTCGTGACGGCTCATACCGACATGGGGCTACCGGAACTCTATCGGACCGAGGTGACCATCGAATCGGCGCGACGGGTGATCGCATCGTTATGCCGTCAGCAGGCAGTCGAAGCGGACGGATCGGTTCAGCTGCGAGAACGCGTTGAGCGGCTCACGCGAGACCTCCCCACCCGATTGGCGGAGCATCAGGGGAATTTGCGGGACCTGCTTTTCGAGCTTTACGACGACGTGGTTGCCGGCGAGGCAGCGCAGCGAACCAAGTGACGCAACGCTGGCATTGCAGCCGGAAGATCGTTTTTCGGGACCCAAACTTTACCTAGTCGGCACAATCGTCAGCTTCGCGGTCAGAATTATTGAATTCCTCCCACTTGGGGTTCAGACTGTGAGTACCCTGCGGCCCTATAATCGGGGCGGAGTCGTTTTTGAACGCTTCCACCAACGCCTTCGTAAAGTAGGGTTGGATAGGCCGCGTTAGGTCGCAGTGTCGAGAAGTGAGGACCTGCGGCGCAGGCCAGTGAGCTGGCGATCGGGCGATTCGACATGAATTGCAACGATTGCCAAATACCGACAGGTAATTTTTTAGGAGCGTTACAACGATGAGCCAACGGATGACTCGAACATGGATTGCGGCTGCCTGTGTGATGGGCGGACTCTTGAGCCCTGCACCGGCCGAATGCGCTACGTTGCTGCAATGGATGTTCCCACGATTGGCCGCTCGGCGCTCGGCGCAGATCGGTGCCTATCCCGTCACCGCAGGTTACGCTCCAGCGGCAGCCGGCTACGCACGGACGACTGCCGGTTACGCTCCGACGACCGCCTACTATGGCGGCACCGGTGGCTGCTCGACTTGTAGCTCGCCGCAAACCGGTTGGTACTACCGTCCACAAACTGCCTATCGGACTGTTTGGTCGCAAGTGCCGGTCACCAGTTATCGACCAACGCCCGGCATCTACAACGGACTGCAGGCCGGTACGACAAACTACGATTGGCAAGCGCGTCGAGTTCCTTATGTCAGTTACCGACCGATCTTCGCCGGTTTCCGTAATCGGCGAGCTTACTCGGCCCTGTATGGCAGCCGAGCATCGAACGTGCTGGTGCCCAACGGCGGCAACTACTGGACGCAGTTTGGTAGCGCCGGTTACTCGTTGCCCCGTTCGCAAGGTCTGGCACGAACGCAGGTCGCCGCGCCTACTTATGGCGGTGGTTTCAGCACACCGGCCGATATTGCTCCCGTGCTGACGGGCCCGGTGACGCCGGCTCCCACGACCGCCTTTTCCATTCCAACCTACCCGACCACAACCTATTCGTATCCCACGACGACCGCCGGGTATCCTTCGGCTTGGGAACCAGTCACCACGACCAATCGCCAGGTCTCCGGGGCAACTCCTTGGCAGCCCGTCGAAGCCGCTCGTCCTGACACCAGCAGCACCGCGCCGAGCAACGCCTACTCCTATAGCCAAGGTGGCTTTGATCGATCGACTTCGTTGTCGGTGGACAGTTCAGCGGGTGGAGCGACGCCTTGGATGCCGGTCGAAGAATACAATCGAACCCAACGTCTCGATTCGAGCGACGATCGTTTCTCACCGTCCGACCGACGGCAGTTGCAAGATGTGCCTGCCAATCGTCGACCGCAGTTGGAAGACGATTCGTACCAGAGCAGTGATCGTCGCGGTTCTTGGGGGCAGCCAAATCGTTCTGCCAGTGATCGTGCCAATCGCGATGCCGATCAAGACGCCCGCTGGCGTGCTTACGACCGCTACGGTTACGGCGGCGAGTCGGCGCGCAACAGCGATCCGGCCTATGGTGTGAAACTCGATCGCTATCGTCCGGCTCAGCCGGAAGTTCAGGCGGTGCCCTACTTCCGACCGATTCCCGATGATGATCGTAACGATCGCTTCGGAGATCGATCTGAAACCGGTAACGATAACCGTGGCGACGGCGAATTGCGATTGTTGGGGGCCGAACAGATCACTGCGGCGCTCGATCAGGCGGCCAGCCGTTGGATTGCAGAACCGCTTCGTTCAAATAAGAACGACCGACCGTTGCGGACCCAGGTGTTGCGTCCGGAAACTCGCGACGAAGGTGGCTGGCGACAAGCTCGCTAGTCGCGGCGGCGCTTTCTCGAAATTCGCAGATTCGAATCGGCTTTGACGCCCGTTGCTGTGGGGGCCAGTGGGCTTCGGCCGATTGTGTCAAGCTTCCAACCCATAGCATCCGTCGGCTGGCTGCGTCAAAATAGCGCTCATGCCAGCCAATCTGACCCTGCGATATCTTCAAGCGGAAAAGGAATACCGCCGCGCGACGACCGCCGAAGAAGAGCTCGCTTGTCTGCAGGCGATGCTGCGTGAATTGCCGAAGCATAAGGGGACCGACAAGCTACAAGCCGACCTGAAGCAGCGCATCAGCAAAGCGAAGCAGGCGTACGAAGCTCGCAAAAATGCCAAGAAGCAGGGGACAGGACTCAGGATGCCGCGCCAGGGGGCAGGCCGAGTCGTCCTGCTGGGCGGTCCCAATGTTGGCAAGAGTCAGTTCGTGCAAACGACGACACGTGCCGAGCCCGAAGTGGCCGTTTATCCTTTCACGACGCAAAAACCGTCACCGGCCATGATGCCGTTTGAAGACGTTTTCTTTCAGCTCGTCGATACGCCGCCCGTGACTGGCGATCTGTTTGATGCCGATACTGAATCGCTTGTGCGCGGTGCCGATCTGGTGTTGCTGTTGCTCGATCTGGGAAGTGATGAAGGGCTGAGCGACGGTTTGGCGGTTACGAAAAGGCTGGCCGCCGGGCGGACTCGACTGGCCACCGAATCGTATCTCGACGACGCCGATATTGGCGTCTCCTACACGAGAACGATTCTGGTACCGAACAAAATCGACCTGCCAGATGCGCCACTTCGTTGGCAGATGTTTCAAGACGAGGGCTTACCTCGTTCGCATGGCAAAGGTGGGCCGTCCTTTCCGCATGCTTTGATTTCGGCGATCGAGGGGACGGGAATCGACGAATTGCGGCAGGCTGTTTTCGACGCGTTGGAAGTGGTGCGGGTTTATACGAAACTACCGACGGAGAAAGAGCCCGACTTCACGAACCCGTTCACGATCCGACGGGGGGAGACGCTGGCCGAGGTGGCTCAGCTGATCCACAAAGACATCGCGGACCATTTGAAATCGGCCCGAGTCTGGGGAAGCCAGGTGCATGGTGGAACGCAAGTGAAACCTGATTACGAACCGGCCGACAAAGACGTTGTGGAACTACACACTTAGCGAGTCCATACAAGAAAAAGTGACAGGAATATCCCATGACCAATGGCCAAATTGCGGACACGCTTGAACAGGTTGCCGACCTGTTGGAATTTCAGGCGGCGAATGCATTTCGAATTCGCGCGTATCGAAAAGCGGCACGGACCATCCGTGACTTGGCCGATTCGGTCGCGGGGATCGTCGGATCGGACGACAAGAAACTGACCGACATCGATGGGATCGGCAAGGACATGGCGGCCAAATGTACCGAGTTGGTCGAAACCGGTTCGCTACCGATGCTGGAAGAACTCAAAGCGAAGGTGCCGGCGTCGACTTTGAAGATGTTGCGGATTCCGGGACTCGGTCCCAAGAAAGCGGCCGTGATCTTCAACGAGCTGGGCATCGCGTCGCTGGACGAATTGAAGGCGGCCTGTGAGGCGGAAAAAATTCGTGAACTGAAAGGGTTCGCCGCTAAGACAGAACAGGCCATCCTGGATGGTTTGGCGATTGCAGCTGCCGCGGATGAGCGCATCTACTGGTCCCGGGCGGATGAGATCGTCGCCGATTTGAAAACGCACATGAGCCACTGTGTGGCGATCGAGCAAATGGAAATGGCGGGCAGCTACCGCCGCGGCAAAGAGACGGTCGGTGACCTCGATTTGCTGGTCGTTTCGCAGGAAGCGGAACAGGTCATGGATCACTTTGGCGAATTTCCCGAATTCGTGGAGACGATCGTACGTGGGGGAACCAAGATGTCCTGCCGGACCGGGGCTGCGCTGCAGATTGATTTGCGAGTCGTCCCGGCCGAATCGTTCGGGGCGGCGTTGCAGTATTTTACCGGATCAAAGGAGCATAACGTTGTCGTGCGGGGACGTGCCAAAAAGCTGGGACTGAAGATCAACGAGTATGGCGTCTATCGAGTCCACGAGGATGGGCGTGAAGAGTATGTTGCTGGCGAAACCGAGCAAGCGGTTTACGCGACGCTCGATCTGCCCGTCATACCACCCGAGCTGCGCGAGTCACGTTCGGAATTTGAATGGTCCGAGCAAGGCGCTCTGCCTGAACTCCTGACGGTCGCCGATATCCAGGGCGATTTGCACATGCATACGACCGCCACGGATGGCAAAGCGTCGCTGCCGGAAATGGTCGCAGCGGCCAAGGCGCGAGGACTGTCGTACATTGCAATCACGGACCATTCACAGCGAGTCAGCATGGCGAATGGTCTCGACGCCGATCGCTTACGAGCTCAATGGATCGAGGTGGATCGTGTGAATGCAGCAGAGGGTGATCAGTTTACGGTGCTCAAAGGGATCGAATGTGACATCCTCGAACAGGGCGGAATGGACTTACCCGACGACGTGCTGGCGGAAGCCGATTGGGTACTGGCCAGCGTCCACTACGGACAAAAGCAATCGGCGGCTCAGATCACGGAACGGATTCTTGAGGCAATCGAACATCCGCATGTGTCGGCAATCGCTCATCCGACGGGACGGCTGATCAATCGACGCGAGCCCTATGCGGTCGACATGGATCAAGTGTTTGCCGCTGCGAAGAAGTTTGGCAAATTCTTAGAGCTGAATGCGAATCCGGCGCGGCTTGATCTGCACGATACGCATTGTGCGGCCGCCAAACGACTGGGGATTCCGATCGTGATCAGCACCGATGCCCATAGCGTGGCCGGTTTAGACGTCATGCGGTTTGGCATCTTGCAGGCCCGACGCGGTGGCCTGTCGGCCGTCGACGTGGCGAACACGCGTCCCTGGACCGAAGTGCAAGGGATGCTGCTGGCGAAGGCCTAGCGCTTCACCCTTTTCTCTCTGTCGCCTTTCGCTTCGCGAAAGTAACGCAGGAATGATCGAGCGCCCCGACGATACCGACTCGTTCAACCGTCAACCGGTAGACGCACGCGTATCTTCAGGCACCGCAAATAGACGCGGGCGGCAGCGGCTCCCCGTGAAACGATCTTGGCGGAAAGGTCGACAAATGCCCCAGCCCCGTTAGCCCACCCGGTAACCCAGTTCGAGCAGTGCGGTGGAGACGCGTTCGAGATGACTCCCTTGGATTTCCAAGTTACCGTCGCGAATCGTACCACCGCCGCCACAATGGTTCTTGAGCTGCGTGAGCAGGTCGGCCAGCTGGGCCGAGTTGTTGTCTAGCCCTCGTATGACGGTCATCCTTTTTCCCCGTTTACGATTCTCGACTGCCACGCGGGCACGTTGTTTGTGGGGTGGAATGAGCGGCTGGGACTCCGGTTCGGGGGCGCATTGGCATTCCGATGCCAACGCATTGCAGCGATCGCATGTGGGCGGAATGTCGAATGGAGTGCCTTCAAACAACCGCATCGCAATGACTCCTCCGTATCTCGTGATGTCCGATCCTCAGATCGTACGAAAAACGCCCGCCGAAGTCGGCGGGCGTTTTCTAAGATTGGGCCGTTATCCGAAACTAACCTTCTACAGGTGCGTCTGGAATTGCGGTTTCTGCTGGTGCTTCAACCGCTGATGAGCCTTCCACAGGTGCGGATTCGATGATGGTTTCGCCACCTTCAACAACCGTTCCTTCGCTGTAAGTTTCCATCGGCATGGGCTCGCCACCTTCGACGACTTCGCCAGAGCAACCACAATCAGATGCGCTCTCTTGGTACATCATCGGTTCGGTCGAAACGGCAGGCGTTGGCTCGCCGTAGGTTTCCATCGGTGCAGCGTCATAGCTCATGACCGGTGCAGCATCGTAGCTCACTTGAGCAGCTCCGCCGTCACAGCAGCTGGCAGCTTGTTGGCAGCAGTTGGATGCTTGTTGGCAGCAGTTGTTACCGCGACGGAACATCCGTGCGCGCGGTTGGCAACATGACGATTGTTGGCAGCAAGAGGTCTGCTGACAGCAGCGATTTCGACGACATGCGTCCGCATTGTCCGTGACGAGAACGCAACAAGACATCATCAGGAACGAGTAAACAAGGTTCTTCATGGGTGGTACTCCGCAGTTTCATTTTCTTCTTGCCCGCCGTTTACCGTCACACGGCGAACAATTCGAGCTTTAAACAAGTCGTCGAGAATAGACAAAATGGGTAGTCTGTTCAAGCAGCCAATGAGGAAGAATGCCAACAAATTGACTAGTCGTTAGAGGCGACTGCGATGTGCTCTTCAAAGTTGACAATTTCGCCGAAATTGCCCTGATCATCAAGGAAAACGAGGCCCGCGACGCGCCAACCGGCCAATTCCTGGCGTTGGATCAGGATCATTCGTGCCGCTTTTCGGCTCTCTCGGCTCGCATCGCACCAAATGCACCAGACATGGGCCACGTCCGGGTCCGGGAATTCGACTTGGTCGACGCGGTGAATCGCGGTGGGGCTGCCGGGGAAGCGGATGGACCGATTCTGTTGCTGCACCGCGATTTGAGCCGCCGATGTCAGCAGCGATTGGGCCAGTGGTTCGTCACCAAAGCGAATCGCATCGAGAAACGACATCGCCGCCTGTTGAGGCGTGTCGGTGGGAACCTCAGCCGGTCTTTGATAAGTCGGCCGGTGGATGACCGGTTCGAAGGTCGGATTGGACATTGCCTGCCGCTGGGCTAGTTGATTCTTCGCCCAAGTGATGGCCAATTGAGACTTGGCGTCAAAGTCTTGGCAGCCGCAGTTGAGCGCTAATGCGCTCCATAGCAACAGCGTTCGTGTTCGCACGCCCACGAAGATACCTTTCGCAACGATCGCCCCATGGATAAGAAGGCGGAGTGTCGCGAAGGTGGCGGTTGGCGTCAATACAAACGACTCGCCAGCCGAGCAGCTTGCTAGCTGCTATCGGCGTCGATCAGCAATATTTGGGCACCGTTGAATGCTGCGCTCTACGCACCCATTCCACGATCGGCCGCTTCTTGATCACGGCGATAAATGGCAAGTTCCGATTCGAACACGTCACTCGACATCCGGAATTCTGGATTCGAATCGCTATGACGATTGCAATGCGCGTTGATGGCACGGAACAAGAACTTGAACACATGGCGTGGAACACGCAACGATTGTAGCGCATCGAACAGGCGTTGCTCGGTGATCTTCTCGTCCATCAGATCATTCAACCGCGTGGGAGTTTCGCGATCACTGCATGCGGCAAGTCGTGCATTGGCCAGATCGAACAGTGCCTGCCCGGTCCAGTCGAGCGACGGCACCACGTTTTGCTTATCGAGGCGTGCACGCTGGTAAAAATCGCGATCTTCGCGTTCGATGAAGTGATTTAATTCGTCCGGTAGCATGAACTTCAGACCCATGCCCGGCTGTTGCAGGAATTTATTATCGAGGAGCGGCCAGATAAAATCTTTCATGGCATCGGACGAGCCGTTGATTAGGTGTGGCTCGTCGATGCGGTCGACGAGCACGGTCATCCCGCTAAAATCGAGTGACGCCAAGATCGATTGGAACTTGCCCAGCAGGCTATAGCGATCATCGGTCCGCTGCTTGTTCGGTAGCGGTTGATCCGACAACTGGCTGCCGGTCAGTTTGGCCAGCGTCCGCGACAGAGGCCAAGCGTCACGATTGACGATGCGGATGTTCTTGCGAATTCCGTTGGCCAGATTCAGTCGTGAGAAAGTTCGCCATATCCACGGCAACCAGGCGGCGATAACGGCGCCTGTTGAGAGCCAGCAGTAGAACGTCGTCCATGTAAATTTCTCGTAGACCTGGCCGTAGATTGCCAAGCCGATGGCGGCTGCCGTCACGAGCAATCCCAGCAGGAACGGTACCCAAGTGCGCAGCTTCCAATCTTTCAATCGGCTCCGCAGTCGTCGCCAGCGGGCGGCTCGGGGGGCCGCCTTCGAATCGTCGTAGATCGCCGCCAGCAGCAACAGGTCACGACGTTGATGCGTTGTCAGGCGTTTGCGGAAGTCGGCGGGAATGTCGTCATGATCGCTGCCCTCTGATTTCTTGCTGCGGGTCTTGAACAAACCATCGATCAGTTTGGTCACCGCCAGCGAGAGGATCGCGTCGATGTGATCCCACAATTGATACTCGCGCAATACCTTGTCCGCTTTCTTGCGGCTAAAGCGTTCGCGGAAGTTATCGAGGAACGGATTGAAGTCATCGTAAGAAACGACAAAGCAGCGCTGTTTGGGATTTTCTTTGTTGTAGTCGCCAACCTGCTTGGCAATCTGCAACCGGAGCGCCGTCTTTCCCGATCCTTTTTCTCCAAACACGATCGCGGTCGAAGGTTCGGCCGGGTCGCCATAGATCTTGTCCCAGCACGGATGATACGTGCTGTCGATGCAGTGACGTTTGAAGACTTGGTCGCTTCTTGCGTCTTCCTCAGAGAACGGGTTCGTGGTGATGCCGTGGTGAGAAAGGAGTTCCTTCAGATCCATACTTCTTCTTTTCCGTTGTGGTTTAAACTGCCCGCTTGCGTCTGTTAGTTCGAGCCTCGGTCGAGCTTCAGTCGGCCGACTGAAGACTGTCGATCAATGCGAAGAACGATGCTTCGTTGGCGGCGATGGTCTTTCGCGGGCCGTAGAGCTTAACAAAGTAACTGCCACTGTCCTTAGTGACAATCACGGCGCCCAGCATCCGATAGTCGGGTTTGTCCGTGGAAGGGCCAAACGGCCCCCGCGGTTTGTCCTGATAGGTTCCCGTAATGTCGAGAATGTGAACGGTTTGCCCGGCAACTTGCTGCTCCTTTGTCGTCCCTTTTGGCTTCGATTCACTTCCCTCGGGCTGCTTGAATTGGCCAATCCAGCGATCAATATTCGCCTCGACCGACCCACCAGCCCCCATCATGGTGGCTCGGCCATCACGCTCGTCACCTTCCACAGCAGGAATCGAAAACTCGTATTCGATGATCTTCGAGCGGGGCGCCTTGGAGAGCCATCCGGCCGGCGCCGTCATCGTCAGTGACGAACCGATTTTTATCATCGTCGGAGCGGCCGCTTCTTGGCTGGTCGCTATTGGGACCAAGGCTGCAAGCACGAGCCAGAGGAACGTCGCCAGCACTTGTTTGTTTAGATTAGTGTGCATCGGTTTTTGCCTGGGGATGAGCCCTTGGGTCTCCTTGGTCGTGTTTCGTTGCTGTCTCAGCAGTTTATGGTCTGGTCATCGCTAGGACCAACGCCCCGCCCAACAAGATGACCGCGAGCAGCAACAAGACGACGGCCGTCATCGTTGTCCGTTCCGACGTTCTGCGGCGGTTGGTCCTGACATTGCTTGTCGGCAAGAGTTTCGGGACCTCTTCGGTGGGAGCCGAGAGTTTTTTGGACGATTTGGGCAGCATTGAAAAGACTTTGTCGGCCGTCTGCCAATCGGGCCAGCCATTTCGCCAAACCAGTGAATCGCCCGTCACGCGTCCTTCGGCAATCCACTCGTCCATCGTCTGGCGATTCACGGGCCCATATTGACCGCCGGTCGGAGGGCAAAGGAACCAGTGTGCGTCTTCTTCCGCATGCGTTGCGTCGCTCGCGTTCGATACGGTCGGCACGGTCGACGTGGCAGAGCCCCGTTGGGCACCCTGCAATTCTGCGGATGGGCTGGCAACGGGATCGGCCGTTAAGACGTCGCTATCGGATTCTGATTCCGCTGGGATCACCAGTTTCACGCCGCACTTTGGGCAAATTCCGCGCTTGCCGGCCAAGAATGACTTGACGTTTAGCTTGTGTCCATTGGGGCAATGAAAACGAATTCCCACGATCAAGATGCCTCTTAAAGTCAAGATGCCGCCGAGTTCCGATCAGCGGAGCAAGTCATTATAGCTCTCGAACGATCTGACCATAGAAGACCGGCCGTAAGGTAGGTAATTCAGAGGTTACGAACAGACCGGCTCGCAACGGCTTCCGCACGGTTAGGTTGTTTTGAGCCGCAAAAATGAGTAACTTGCTGGAAATCTGCTGGCCAAATTTCACTTGAAGACTGGGTAAGATGAGCGAAGGCGATAACCAAGAACCAAACGAAGATGACCTTCCAGTTGAAATTGCTTTCGTTGGTGACCTAACCGACAACGAAGGTGAACTCACCGATCGGATTCTCAGCGTTCCGCCGGGTGGCGAGTGCACGCTATTCATCGATTCCCCGGGCGGGAGTCCCTACTGCGCGATTTCGTTGACGACGCTCATGGTGTTGCGCGGGATCAATGCGACCGGAATCGTCTGTGGCGAATGCAGCTCGGCCGCCCTTTGGCCATTTGCTGCCTGCAAACGTCGAATTGTGACTCCTTTTAGCGTATTGCTCTTTCACCCCATGAAATGGCAAAGCGAAGAACACGTCGGCTTGGCGGAAGCGGCCGAGTGGGCACGCCACTTTGGCGATCTTGAAAACGACATGGACCATTTGCTGTGCCGTCTGTTCGACAAATCGCCGGAAGAGCTAGAAAAATGGATCCGGCCTGGGCGGTACGTGACCGGCCGCGAATTGGCCGACGCAGGATTGGCCGACATGGTCGACGTCGGCGCGATGATCGACAAGTGGAAGAAGAAGTAGAGCGTTCGCGACGCGGCGGGCTGAGACTTTCGCTTAGCCTTTGTACATTTCGTGGCAGTTGATACACGATTGATTCACGCGCGCAGCGGCCTCCGCGGCGCGCCGCTGCTCGCCAGCTCGGGTCGAATCGAGTAAGTCGCTGGCCGCGACTTTCAACGCCTCGCACAGCGCTTCGTAATCTTCGTCGCTGCCATCTTCCAGATCGTCTTCGGTCAGCACTTGGGCGACGAGTCGCAGCATCTCGGCGTCGGAAACCAGCTGATCGGCTTGCCGCGTGAAGCTGTTCTTGTCGGCAACGGCCGCTTTGATGCGTTGCTCGGCCGCCTCGATCCAGCGCATCCAGCCACCGCGATCGGCCGCCTCGTTCCAACTCGCGGTTTCGGTTCCCTCCAGTCTTCCGCCGTTGAGTAGATCGGCCAGGTCGCCACGAACGAACTTGGCCTCGGCAAATGCTGCGGCGTCGCCGCTACGACACACGGCGGCTGCGGTGGCACTGCGCTTGCTGGCAGCCAAGGCTGACTGTTTCCAACGAACATCGCCGTCAAAAGCGCCGACCACACGAAACAGTGTTGCCAAGTAACCGAACTCTTGCCTGGCTTGTCGGAACTGACCGCCTGCGAAGCGAGCAGGCGATTTGACCGAAACCTGAAGCGCCTGGATCAATGACTTGATCTGTGATTCGAGTGTCTCGGCGCTGATCAGCTGGGACCAGCCGCGTGAGGCCTCGGTTTCGGCCGCATGAGCGCCGGTCATCGGTCGTGGATTGGAGGCCGTTTCGAGTCCCTGATTCGGCATCAGATGAGCCGGTCGCGGTCCGTCGAGCGCCTCGAAAGCGTTGTCGAAGAAAATGTCCGCCTTGGATTGGTACGCTTCCGAGGTCCAATCGGGACGTGGCGCTCTTTTGTCGACCGGTTGCTGTGCTGCGGCGTTCCAGGGCAGAAACGCCAGCAGTAGGCAGACGCGCAGGGGACAGGCGGCCGCAAGTCGGGCTCGCAGAAACCTCGCTCCGACCCGTCCCGGTATAATGCCTGCTCTTGAATTCTCGTTGCTCATGACGATTCGATCGTTCCACCCGTGAAAGTTCTATGATACGCCTCCTGCCGTCTCGCCACCATTATGATCGATTTCGCGAAGCTTTTTCGAAAGGGACTCTGAAAGAGCTTGATCGCAAGCTAGATGGTGAGAAAGAGCCAGATGAAGACAAGACTGGCAAATGGTCTCACAAACGACGAGACCACTTGCGTGACTATGTCCGTTGGTTGTGGCGTTACTGGCCGACGGCCGTCTTGCTGATCCTGTTGTCGCTGACGATCGCCGCCTTGGAGATGTCTCATCCCCTGTTTCTGCGATATGTGCTCGACAGCGTGTTGCTGCAGGAAGCGAACAGCCCAGAACAGAAATTGCGACTCTTGCAATTTGCGGGCGTCATTTTTCTGGGCATCATCTTGCTGGGGCAATTTCTCAGTGTCTTCAAGGACTATCGCACGAGGCAACTGAATGTTCGCGTCGTGCTCTCTTTAAGGCGAACGCTATTTGAACGCATGATTCGTTTGCCGCTGGTCAAGCTGGCCGATATGAAAACGGGCGGCATCATTTCTCGCCTTACAGGCGACGTGAATATGACCTCGGGCCTGCTTCAGTTGGGACTGATCTCACCCGGCGTTTCGGTCATTCGGTTAATCATTGCACTGGCGATGTTGTTCTATTTGAATTGGCGTTTGGCACTGACGGCGGTCATGATTTTGCCCGTCGTGATGGGGATCAGCTATATCGTGGCTCGACGAATCCGGCCTATTTATCGCTCGATGCGTGGTGCGGCGGGTCGCGTTGACGCGCGGGTGGGCGAAACGTTTGGCGGTGTGCGAGTCGTACGCGGATTTCAAAGGGAGGCGTTTGAAGAGCGCCATCATGCGATCGGGCGCCATTCGATCGTGCGTCAAAAGCTGTTTGCCCACCGTCGTGAATTGGCGCTGTGGACCGTGTGGGGGTTCTTGCTCTCCAGTATCAATCTGGTAGCGATCTGGTACGGCGGCATCTTGCAGGTTCGCGGCCAGGCGACGATCGGCGATATCATGGCGTTTCAGTGGTACGCGATGTTGTTGTTGAACCCTGTGTGGCAGATCGTCAATTCCTTTTCCGAGCTGCAGCGCAGTTTGGCGGCCATGGAACGAGTCTTCGAAGTCCTTTCGCTCGAGGATGACAAACCGGATCGTCCTGATGCGGTCGAGGCGCCTCGTGCGGTGGAAACGCTGCGGTTTAGCGACGTTAGCTTTCACTATGACGAAGAGACACCGGTGCTCGTCGATTTGAACGTGGAAGTCCAAGGTGGCGAGACGGTGGCGCTGGTGGGGCGCAGCGGTGCGGGGAAGACGACGGCGACCGACTTGGTGGCCCGTTTCTACGATCCGGTAAGTGGCTCGATTTCGATCAACGGGATCGATTTGCGAGACATGAAACTGTCCAGCTTTCGCCAGATGCTGGGGATCGTTCAGCAAGAGGTCTTCTTGTTCGATGGGTCGGTCCGCGACAACATTGCCTACGCGCGGCCTTACGCGACCGAAGCCGAGATCATCGATGCGGCTCGGCGGGCCAACGCGGAAGAATTCATCCTCGATTTGACCGATGGCTACGAGACGTTGATCGGCGAACGAGGGGTCCGTTTGTCGGGCGGGCAAGCGCAGCGTCTGTCGATTGCTCGCGCCATTCTGGCCGATCCGCAAATCTTGATTTTGGATGAGGCAACAAGCAATCTCGACACCGAGAGCGAGCAGCTCATTCAGGAATCGATCGCCACACTCCTGAAGGGACGCACGACGTTTGTGATCGCTCACCGACTCTCGACGATTACCCATGCCGACCTGATCCTGGTGCTGGATGAAGGTCGCATCGCGGAACGGGGGCAACACGAAGACCTGATGAAGCAAGGCGGCCTTTACGCGGAAATGGTCGCACGGCAACAGGCGTCCATGAGATACGACGCAGCCAAATTGTAGGCGGAGACAGCCTTCACGCTTTGGTGTCGCGACTAGGCGGGATGAACGTAGCCGAGATGTAACGCGCAATGACGACAGTTCAGTTGCACGTTCTGCTCCGGTGTCAGTTTTCCGAACACCGGATGTTTGGCCAAGGCGCCGTGTGATTTGTAATTCTCGACCGACTCTTTCAGATGCGTCAGCGCCGCGGCAACGTCGACATCATCGGCTGGCCAAAAGAATGCCTCGGCATCTTTGGGCAAGTTGAAGCCAGGCCTGAGCGGTTTATCGTTGATCACCATCGACTTCATGACGGTGAGCATCAGTCGCATGTACCATGGCGGTCTTGGGCCGACGATCTTGCCCGTTGACATGTCATGAGTGCGAGCCAGATGTTCCAGGATTTGACCGAAGGTATGTTGGCCCGTCGTGCGAACTTCGCCAGTTGCCAACCGTTCCGCTTCTGCAACGGCTTCGTCGAGGTTTGCGAAATGGAGTTCGCGGTGTTGTGGGTCGGTCACCATGTTGCCCTCGGCCAATGTTTGTGGATGCAAGCTCTTGCGGATGCAGTCTTTTGCGGATGCCATGGGAACTGCATGAGTCAATCTAAGCCGAGGCACACCGCGACTTCAAGTCGCCTTACTTCGAGGCTTGGCTCAAACCGTCAACGGGGCTCAGTCCCGCGGTGGAAAGATCAAGCCGAGCGACACGTTGTGGCGCATTCTGGTGCAGTCGATCCCCGTGACCGCATTTACCACCGCCACGTTTCTGCCGGCCCTCGAGCAGAGGTTGGGGTCGCCAGGCGATGGCTCTCTTGCAGAGAATAATCCGACGAGGCGATTTTCCTGCGTTTGGCTACGGAGCGAGCGTCGAAGCTCACGCCTCCGCTGACTCCGGCCACGATCTGAGTTTGGTTGAAGACTCGGTGGCCAATGATCGAATCGACCTGGGTCGCCGGTGGCACCGGTGGTGCCAAGTAGCCGTCGTCGTTGATGAACAAAGTCGGTTCCCAGCTGACTCGGTTGGGCAGATCGTCTTCGCTGAGGATGGCGGCGGTGAGCGCCAGTTCGAAGATGCCTCGCAGTCTTGCATAGAAGCCGTGTTGCTGTGTCAGCTCAGCGAAGTGCTCGGTGAATTCCTGTGCGAATTGCGTGTTCACGGGATGCGATTGGCCGGTGTGAATGCGTTGGCCGTTGGCGTCCAGCAGTTCATTTTCACTCAAGACTTGCACCGCGTCGCCGAGTAACTGATAAACCGTTTGGTCTTCGTTGACGGCCACGCCGTCGAAGTTTGAAGTGAACCACCAGCGGAGCACATCGAGTGTCGGCAGGTTATCGGCGAAGTCTTCCATGCACTCGAAGTAGTTACGCAGTTCGGTGGGAGCCTCTTCCAATCCCATGCCGATCCGTTTCATGTGGTAATCGGCGTAGACGAGCACTTGGGCGGTCGCCGAATCGGCCGGAATACCGAACACCTCGATATCTTGCTTTCCAAGTCGTTTGGCGATCTCTTTCAGCCAGCGTGGCCGTTCACCCGGCTTGAGGGCGCGCTGCGCCGACGCATTTAGAAACTCTTGCGTTTGTTTCAGCTGAGCAGGTCGCGGGTTGATCGAGCAACCAAATTTGCCGTCACCCGTCTGGACCGCCCGAAACACGACCGCTAAGTCGTCCAGATGGAGTGCTGCTTCCTGCGAGACCGCGGGCGGACCACTGAGCACGACGTCGCCCGATTCAGGGTAAATGTGCAGCGATTCGACTCGCCCGAGGCCGCCAAGGAGCCGTTGTTCCTCGGTCGGTGGCAGACCGGCAGCGCGGCGAATTTGCAAGGCTTTCTCAAGTCGAGGTAGTGAAACGGTCACGCGTCCAGCGGATGACTCGATCGCTTGTTCGCCGCGGATGAGATCGCGATTTGCGGTCGTGGTTGTTCGTTGCAGTGTCCCTTTCGCATCGACGTAGACGCCGCCCGGAAATCCGGCGATCGTTCCGGCCCCACCGACCTCTTCCCACGTATCGGGATCGACGGTCGTCGTGATCAATTCAATCAACGTGTCAAAGTCGGCTTGGCTTTGTCCACCTTGGCCTCCCACGCCCTGTTGGCCTCCTTGACGACCTCCTTGTTGGTTACCCTGGCCGAAACCGCCACCCGGTTGTTGAGCTTGCCCAAAGTTCTGTGCGCGGATCGTATCGTTTTGAACTTCGGCCATCGTCTTGAGGGCGGCCGTCTTCGCGCCGGCCGCTCGTTGCTCGGCGGCGATCGCGATCAGTTCGTGGTCGCGAGCGATCGGATCGGAAATGGCTCTCGTTGCGTTCAAGGCCAGAGTGAATTCTCCGGTCTCCAAATATTGCGCCGATTCCGAGCGGTCATGCGTCGCGAGTTCATGCGTCGATTGGGCATGCACGGGGCAGGCGATCGCGCAGGCGGCCAACAGAGCGACTTGAAAACAGGTGGCAAGATGTCGCAGCGAGTGGTGCATGGGAGACTCGTCCGTTGTGATTGATTTCAGGAAAGTGAATCAGGGAACTGATTCAGTGCGGAATGATTCGGTGAAGTGCTGGGGAGAACATCGACGCGTGACCACCGTCACGTCCGGGCGACGTTGATCGTGTCAGCTTGACGGTTGCCGGCGATCCGGGTCAAGCACGCTGCTAAAAGGCCTGGAATCGACTGTTTTTCTGACAAGAAATCGGCTGGCACCCTGTCGAATTCCACGAAAAAACCTCCCACAACCGATGGGTCGTGGGAGGTCCGTCTTCAGTTAGTGAGTGGAATGCTACGAGAGGGAAGCGACTCCACGAACTATCAGTGTCTTTTATCAGCGTGGTTTACATGCAGCCACAGCTTGGTTCGCAACCACCGCCGCATCCGCCACCACAGCCGAAGCTGCTTTCGCATCCGCAGCTTGGTTCCGACGTGCATCCGCAACCGCCGCCGCATCCGCCACCACAGCCACAACGGCTCAGGCGAGACTTAATCTTGGCGAGCAGGCCAAGACGACCGCATCCGCAGCCACCGCCGCAACTTGCAACAGCGCCACATCCGCCACCGCAGCTTGCGATGCCACAGCTTGGTTCGGTAGCACATCCGCCACCGCATCCGCCGCCACAGCTGGCGATACCACAGCTTGGTTCGCTCATGCCACATCCGCCACCGCAGCCACCGCCGCAGCTTGCGATACCGCAGCTAGGTTCGCTCATGCCGCAACCGCCGCCACATCCGCCACCGCAACTTGCGATACCGCAGCTTGGTTCCGAGCAACCACATCCGCCGCCACAACCACTGTTGCAAGCGAACATGCCTTTGAGACGACCAAGCAGGCCACCGACTTTACCAACAACGCAACCGACTTTGCCGGCAACGCAGCCACCGATGTTGCATCCGCCGCCGCATCCGCCACAGCTGGAAGCACATCCGCCGCCGCAACTTGCGACGCCACAGCTTGGTTCTGACATACAACCACCGCCGCATCCACCGCCGCAACCGACGCTGGCAACGCCACAGCTTGGTTCACAACCACACTGTGCGTCTGCTTGCGACACCGTAAATAGCCCAATGAGGGCGACAGCGAACAAAGCCGCTGCAAATTTTCGGGTCATCATGTTTATGGAGCTCCTTACTAAAACCCATCCGAAGAGTTTGAATTCGTGCCACACCGACAAGTTTGAAACGACTTGCCGTTTTCGCCAGGCACTAACTTTCGGCCAATTATCCGATGTTGGTATCGTCGAGCGAAGTGATAGCTCTACGCGTTAACACACCTTTCGACGCAGATATCCCAAAGTTTGGTTTTGGTTGTTCCTTCCCCAAAAGGATCTACAGTCAGGGCGACCTTGCGTCCTGAGGGAACCCTTTCGAAGGCGGCGTCTTTTCGGTGAAAACACCGTTAATATGTGACAATCAAAGCGCTCGAACGAGCTAGCGATTCAACGCCAGCAATGCTAGCCAAGCAGGGTTGGATGGCCTGCGCAAGAGCTGACGTCACGCGGAAAAAATCGCCAACGCCAATCTGGCTGGCTGACGCCCGACGGGATTCTCATTACATTCACGGGTTGAGTTTCATGAAACATTTGGACGTAGAAAAGAGAACGATGGCCAAACGAACGATTGCGGACGTAGATGTTGCTGGGAAAAGCGTATTGATGCGAGTCGATTTCAACGTGCCTCTCGATGACGATTTGAATATCACCGATGACCGCCGCATCGAGATGGCCGTACCCACAATCAAGTCGGTGCTGAGCCGTGGTGGCAAGGTCATCCTCATGAGCCACCTCGGGCGTCCCAAGGGAGAGCCGAAGCCCGCACTGAGCCTCAAGCCGGCCGCCGATCGATTGGGGCAGTTGCTCGCTCGGGAAGTCAAGTTCGCCACCGACACAATCGGCGAAGATGCCCAAGCCAAAGTCGCCTCCCTGGCAGCGGGGGAAGTCTTACTGCTCGAGAACTTGCGTTTTAACGCTGCGGAAAAAGCGGGTGACGAAGAGTTTGCGGCGCAGTTGGGAAAACTGGCCGATATCTACTGCAACAACGCCTTCGGTACCTGTCACCGCACCGATGCCTCGATGGTGGCCGTACCTCAGTCGATGGAAGGTAAGCCCCGAGTCGTCGGCATGTTGGTGGCCAAGGAAATTCAATACTTGTCCGACACGATGTCCAACGCTCAGCGTCCGTTCCTGGCGATTTTGGGTGGTGCTAAAGTGTCCGACAAAATCGGCGTGATCCAAAAGCTGCTGGGCGTGTGCGATCAGGTCTTAATCGGTGGCGCCATGGCTTACACCTTCGCGCTGGCGAAGGGTGGAGAAGTCGGTGACAGCCTGGTCGAGCCGGATAAAACCGAATTGGCCAACGAACTGATCGCGGCCGGAGGTGACAAACTGGTCCTGCCCGTCGATACGGTTTGTGCGACCGGTCCCAGCGGTGATACCGAACAGCAAACGGTCGCCAATGGAAAGATTCCGGCCGGTTTCGGCGGTTTCGATATCGGTCCCAAAACGGCCGCTGCCTATGCCGACGCGATCTTGCAGGCGCGGACCGTCCTTTGGAACGGTCCCATGGGCATGTTCGAAGTGGCTCCGTTCGACGAAGGGACCAAGACGGTCGCCAAAGCGATCGTCCAAGCGACCTCGACCGGCGCGACGACAATCGTCGGCGGCGGCGACAGCGCGGCCGCGCTGGATCAGATGGGACTCGCTTCCGAAGTATCCCACGTCAGCACCGGCGGCGGAGCCAGCCTAGCGATGCTGGAAGGTAAACGTTTCGCAGCGGTCGATCTGCTGGATGAAGCGTAAGCTTCGTCAGCTGCCGGGCGATGACTGAGGCGATTGACTCGTTCCCAGGCTAAGTCAGCCTGGGAACGTTAGTTGACTATGACCGCTCAATCGTCGGACCAAACGGGTTTCATAAAAGGGGCCAACGAACGTTTTCTTATTCGAATCTGCTAACGCTCCATTCTTGATTGTCTCATCAACGGAGGTTGTTTTGGAATATGCGACCGCAACCAGCGGATAGGGCGTTTTGATTTTGGGCCGACCCCCGGTAGTAGCGCCGGCGGAAGACTCAGGTATCAATTTCTTGCTTAGTCTTCGTCAAGGACTTACCAAAGTGACAACGGCGTTATCCTATTCTCTGCAGCTTTCCCAACGCCGACACTTCACCAATTGGCGGTGGCCGCCCCAGCGCCTAGCGCATTCCTACATCACGTAGAAGCTTTCCGTCGGATCGATATTCGGCAAGTCATTGTTTCCGATAAGCTGCCGTAGATTG
>CAYZRS010000072.1:0-22061 GCA_964480915.1 uncultured Pirellulaceae bacterium
GAGTTTTTCGTATGAGTTTCGCTTGATGGGCACATGGCATCGTGCCGCCACTTGTATACCAATGCCAACGTCTCTGTCGCGTCGTTGGGCTTTCACTTCAGCTTGTAATTTTTTTCAAAAGTTGTGCAAGAAATGCAAAGCTGCCTCGTATCAGTCAGCAAGCTGCAGCCAGATATCGCACAGACGTTTGGGTCACAAGGTTCTTTGTGGTTGCAGTGAATTCAACTCGACTTGGGACGAACAAAACGGCTCTGACTTTGCCTCGTGGTTCGACCTGAACTAGTCGCCGTCGAATATTGATCTGCTGTTGATGCGAGGAGCCACCGCCAGTCGGTATTGAAAAACAGACTTCTCCTGTTTGGCCGAAAAAGTTTCGCAAGTCTACACCGAGGTTGTCGACACAATCATTGCGAATTCCTATCCGCTTGGGCAGTCAACTCGCTACTCGCCTTCCAGCCTTCCAACAGGCATGCAATGTCCAATTGCTTCGCTTGTGCGAATGAAGCAAGGTTGTTTGCTTCCTAGGCGGTTCGCTTTATTTTTTTCAAAAGCTGTGCAAGAAAATCTGGCCTGCACCGTAACAATTAGCAAGCCGCGATTTGGCGTCTGAAACAGCAATACGAGTGCCTGTGTTTTTCGAATTCCAATCATCTTGTTGTTGATTGCGTTGGCACCTTAAGAGTTCTGTCACCGGAACGATCATGCTGTTTTGCGATGGTTCAGTTGTTGCCAAACGTGCTACCTGCGATCAGCAGTAACCGTCAGAAATCGTGACATGACTACTGTGAATATTGGCCTCCTCTTGATGACACATTCCAATCAATTAGCCAGCCATCAAGAAACGGCTTGCCGAAAAACTCTCCTGCGGGCGAGTGGCTTGAATCGTGGAACGCGACCATGAGTGCTTCGGAATCAAGAGTGTTAGTTCTGCTCATGGGCATATCGTCCACAGAAAAGAGAAATCCCTGATGATCAAGATCGAAAAAGAATCTATTGACGATAGCAAGCCGCGCGAGTCGATTCCTGAAAACTGGATTGAGTCGTGTCGTCCCCGAATATTGGCCTACGGAAAGAGCAAATTACCTTTCGAAGTCGCTGAGGATCTGACTCAGGATACACTGCTGACCGCAATGCGGAAGCTGGACAGCTTTCGCGGATGCGGAAAGTTTGAGCACTGGTTGCTGGCCATCTTTCGTCGAAAAATGTTGGACTATTGGAAGGCTCAAAAGCGATCGCACTTACCCAGCAGCGATCTGCTGGAGATCTTCCTGGCAACAGGCGCGACTGCGACGCGTCAGCACTCACTCGAAGAGCCTTGCAAGTTGCTTGAGTTCGCAGAACTCGGAACGGTGATTGAACAGGCTTTGTGTGAACTTCCAAAACTCCAGACCCGCGTCATGCATTTGAGTCGCGAGACCGATTTGTCCTCCAATGAAATCGCACAGCGGCTTAATGTTAGCATTCAAAATGTTTGGATCAGTCTGCATCGCGCCAGAAAGCATGTGCAAAAGCGTGTGGATAAATATGCCATGTCGTAATCCCGGCTGCTCAGCACCAGTGAAAACCTGCTTTGTATTAGGCGGCTATCGCTGCTTGGTGTTTTCTTTTGGCTTTGTCTGCCGTTTGGTATTCCAGACACTGACCGTTACGGGGGCGTGAACCTGCGCACAGGACGGATTTTCAGACGCAACTTCTCATTGCTGCAGCAACTGTGTTGCGACAGGCCGTCAGCAAGTGGCGCTCCTTATTCAGCTTGGCTATTTGCGAAAGCGAAACCCATGAACGTGCTTCAGCAGGCTCCGCAATTCGATACCCCCCGCGGCACAGGAACTGGTTCATGGACTCTTCGGGATCCAGCCGACGCAACTCGCGAAGCAGCTCGACAGCGACCGTGATCAAGACTGTAAACGTTTTGATCGAGCCGGAAGACAAGCTATTTGTTTTGGAGATCTCCAACGCAAACGAATCGCGTGACAATCTTGTTGCTCAAAACGAAATGATGGCTCCGATCGCCGTGAGCGAAGTTGCTTTTCCGTAAGCGACGAAAGTTATTCCTTCACTCGAGGGCAAGCTGATCGAACAAGCCACGGCTAACGGTGCCTCTCACGTGGTTTGGGTGGTGACCTTCGTTGCTGGTATGCCGATGTCGCAGCTTAATCATTTCGGCGATCAATTACTGGTTGGCTTGGGCGCTGTTGTCGCTAGTATCGCCGAATCGCTAGGTGGCTATGATCACGCGGCACCGCATCGGCACTTCCACTGGGATCTCGCCAACGGACTTGCAGTCGTCGAAACACGGCTGGACTTGATCCAAGCTCCATCGAAGCGGCAGCAGATCGAGCTATTGTTCGGTCGGTTCCGGAAACAGACGTTTTCGCTGTTGCAAACGATGCCGCAAGGTGCGATTCACCATGATGCCAATGATGGTAACGTGATCGTGAGAGCCGCCGGAGATTCGGCTGCGCCCAATCATGTCGACAGCGCATTGAAAGAGGGCGAAAAGGACATTAGAGTTTGGCCGAGTCACACAAAAGAAACCGTTGGGAACGTTCGCAGCCGGGAACGAAAAAAAACGGCCGACAGGAATCGACCGTTTTGAAGTTTCAATTATGTGTGCCAATGACTGGCTCTTGGGGCTATTTGTTGACCTTCGCCCAATGAGCATCTGCCTTGACGACCTGAATCTGCTCGGCATCCTTATTCCAAATTTCAAGAGCGTCAACGTTCTTGTTCTTCAAGAACAGAAAAAGCTTTCCGTTGCTGACTTTGAAATTCGTTGGATCGACCGGAAACTTGTCCCCCAACGCCATTCCGGTCGCACACCAACCGCCGTATTCGGGCAGGTATTTTTCGGGAGTTTTATCGAACATCGCTTTTGCATCTGCGCTGACGAAGTGATAAGTGATGTCGTTGTGCGTTGAAACAAATTCAGGCTTTCCCTTAATCGCTTTGTTGGCCGCAAAGTAGGCGACGGGACAATAGCCATCAATCGCAACACCCGAACTCGGAACGTTGTAGTTGTGCAGATAGGCGCGAGACATTTGCGTTTCGGCTGACATCTCTTTTTTTTGCATTGTCGATTGTTTGGCCATCTTTTTGTCTGCCATCTTCTGGCCGCCGGTTTTCTGCGACTGGGCAGTCGCAACCGATGAAACCATGACAAGCATTGCGAGTGCCTTTAGTCCGATAGTAAGTACGTTCTTGTTCATCTCAATTTCCTCAATCTAAATGTGTGTGGTTGGTTGGGAAGAATTCGCATTGGTTTACAAACATAGAAGGTTGTCAGCTAGAATCGCTTACAAAAAATGTTTCAGAATTCCTGCCGGCACAAACAAATACTCCTTCACGGTCGTCGTGTTCGATAACGCGGCCAAAGAGTTTCGACCGGCGAGCAATCGGTGGCCGTGCAAAGTCGAATCATCGGCAGAACCAAGAATCGGAACGAGATTGCAGCTAAGTCGATTACCCGTTCAGCAATCGAGGTGCCGTGTTGTTTCTTGTCGGCTTACTGCGACCCAAAATTACGAAGGAAAAAGTGAAACACAGAGGCAAGAGCTTTATTGAGAAAGATCCGAAAAAAGTCTCTTGCCTACTGTGTTTTCCTTCAGACGACCACTTACTTACAGCATTATGCCGCCGCTCTATCGGAGGCGACCATGGGTGCTTTTTGCGGGCTGTGCAAACTGACAACCGTTAGAACCGCGAGTGCATTGGCCCAGTAGTAAATTGCGTCTAGCCCGGTGAATCCAAGCACGAGTGGAGCAATCGCGAAGGTGATCCCAACAGCGAAATCAACGGCCAAGTGAAGAGAGTAAGGCAACACTCGCACGACTCCAGTTTCGTGATCGGTCAGTAGCGTAAGCACAAGTGCAGCGACTCCGGTCGTGAAAGAAAGCCAAAACGCGAGTGGGTTGGAAGATCCCAAGCCCAGCACAAACGGCATCGCCATCAAGGCAATTGCAACTGGATAATCAATAAGCGCGTGAATCCTCTGGGTTACAAATCGAATGTTCATTTCTAATTCCTTTGTACTTTCAGTAAGTGGTTAGTTTCGTGACTGAGTTTAGGCTTCGTTGTTACTTGCCACGCTCAATTGACGAAATAGGACATCAGTACTTACTTTGATCTCGTAAAAAAATACGATTCGAGAGATGCCTTCGATATCGGGCTTTTTTCGAAGGAATGGACTCAGTTTGAATCTCATGAATGCGGCATTTATCCTCAGATACCGCCGCCCGGAAGAACGCGATTCCAATACTGGATACTTGTTCAATGTGAAAATGAAGCCTCAAGCCAGGTATCACAGGAAGATGCATCCGAGCGAGAAGCAACGGATTCGGCTTTGCGTAACGATTTTTGGCCGCGAATGGACGCAGAAAAGCGCGGATGCGGTTTTAGCTGTTATCCGCGTCCACTCACGTGCATCGACGGTTCGTTTGCCGGACCTGTCCGTTGTCCAACCTGCGCTGTCGGGATTGAAGAAGCGACTTGAAGTCGAGTTGCCCCCCCACAAAAAAAAGGGAAAGCAAACAGCGGGGATAGGTCGACCCCGATTTCTTGACCGACGGCAATTGATCGGCCGGACTTCGATTCATGGTAGGCACGCTGCAACTGATTGCTAATCGCGGCCTGAATTCAATTTGTCGTCGTCACAAGCCCAGTAGATGGGGCACCAGCCGGCGATCGCGGTGATCATTAGCTCCGTCTGCAAAATGAGTGACAAGACAGAACGCCAACCGAAGCTTTCGGCCAGCCCGCTGATGGTCAACAACATCAACGCGCCGCCAATGACCAAACGCTGAGCACGATCGCCGCGTGGTATTTTGCCACGCAGGTACCAGTTTCGTGTCGTTGATGATTGGGCAGCCATCGTTGTCAGTTGCTCCTCGATCCGGCATTCTCTTGAGCTCGTGGTCCGCTGATTTCAGGTAATGTGAAATATACAAATCAACGGACCGTTCGCACGCTGTCGAACTCAGCACGGCATCCCAGCCGATCCAGGAATCTTCTGTCATCCTCGTAGTAAAGATAAATCTCTCGTTCGCAAATTCAAGATGTCAGATGCCGCCGCCCGCCGTAGCTTGCCATGACTCCTTCTCCCGTGGCGGCAGCGACCTGAGCAACCGCGCCTTCGCGACAGTCGCCCGCCGCAAGGACACCATCGACATTGGTTTGCACGGTACCGCATTGCGTCGCCACAAAATTGCGCTCGGTAAGCTCGACAAAACCTTTCAGAAATTCAGTGTTGGGCACCAAACCAATGAACACGAATACGCCATCGGAGTCGCTCGATTGGACAGCACAACCTTAGTCCATTTGCGGCGAGGTTTCCTTACACCCCAATTAGGGATACTGGGACAACACTTTGAACGCGATGGCTCCTGCAGATGATTTCAGTCATCCGATTCGATTCCCAGCACTTCGGATACAGAAATTGTTTGCGGCAAACCAAATTTGTCGTAAGAGCTTTTCCCGTTGGCGTTCGTCTTACGCTGATACGTTTTTTGGCAGCGTCGCTGGGCTATCAAAGAAAATGGCCGCGTCTTTCGCCGCGTAAAAGCAACTCCGCCGGAGTTCGCATTACTGGGCTAAAACTTGCGGGGTGACGTCACGCTTCCAAAGCAATTGCGTTGGGTTTGTTTTTTGCATCAACAACAAACTTCCAATCATTAAGTCCCCAATTGCACCTTGGCAGATGTTGGATCAAAGAGCATTGCTAACAAGCAAATAATAGGGTCAAGGTTTGATCGTAAGCATCCCAGTTGAATGACGTCTCAGTTTTGATTCAAAGCAATGACGAATATGTGGCTCAAATTGCTCAATGTCGATTAGCCCGAATTACCAGCCAAATAGTGAGAATTAGTGAGAATTGCCGATGTGGATTGAACCCTGCGAAAAAACCGACTGCTTTATCAAAGGCTTGATCAAAAGAAATCCCGGCCAACCAGAATTCCATCAGGCCGTCAAAGAATTTGTCGAGACGGTGATGCCATTCGTCCGCGAGAACCCAAAGTATCAGAAGGCACAAATTTTGGAACGAATGACCGAGCCAGATCGGATCATCACGTACCGAGTGGTCTGGCAGGATGACCAAAACAATGTGCGCGTGAACCGAGCTTGGCGAGTCCAATTTAATAACTCAATCGGGCCGTACAAAGGCGGTTTGCGATTTCACCCAACCGTGACGCTGAGTGTTTTGAAGTTCTTGGGCTTTGAACAAATTTTCAAGAACAGCCTGACCGGGTTGCCAATGGGCGGCGGCAAGGGCGGAGCAAACTTTAATCCCAAAGGCAAAAGCGACGACGAAGTCATGCGTTTCTGTCAAGCGATGATGACCGAACTGAGCCGTCACATCGGTCAGTTTACCGATGTGCCGGCTGGTGATATCGGCGTCGGTGGACGCGAGATCAGCTATTTGTTCGGGCAGTACAAACGACTGCGAAGTGAATTTACAGGCGTGTTGACGGGCAAAGGAATGCCCTTTGGCGGCAGTTTGGTCCGCACCGAAGCGACCGGTTATGGGTGCGTCTACTTTTGCGAAAACATGTTCCAGCATCGCGGCGACAGCATCGCAGGCAAGACGGTAGCCGTTTCTGGTTCCGGCAATGTCGCGACGTATGCAGTTGAGAAGGCGAATCAATTGGGTGCCAAAGTAGTGACGCTTTCGGATTCCGGCGGTTTCATTCACGATCCCGACGGCATGGATGCGGAGAAGCTGGCTTGGGTCAAAGAACTCAAGGAAGTTCGTCGTGGTCGAATGTCTGAATACGTTCAGCAGTTCCCTTCTGCCACGTTTCACGCCGATCAACGGCCGTGGGGTGTGAAATGTGATGTCGCCTTGCCTTGTGCGACTCAGAACGAAATCAACGTGAAGGAAGCCGAAACTCTGATCGCCAACGGCGTTCAGGCGGTGTCCGAAGGCGCGAACATGCCAACGGAGCTGGAGGCGATTTATGCGTTCCAAAAAGCTGGCGTGCTCTTCGGGCCGGCCAAGGCTGCCAACGCTGGCGGCGTTGCGGTTTCGGGACTGGAGCAAAGCCAAAACGCACTTCGGCTTTCGTGGAGCCGTAAAGAAGTCGATGAGAAGCTACAAGAGATTATGAAAAACATTCATCAGAAATGTGTGACCCACGGCACCATTGAAGGCAGCGAGAACAAAGTCGTCAATTACGTTCAAGGTGCCAACATCGCCGGCTTTATCAAGGTCGCAGACGCGATGCTGGCGTACGGTGCAATCTGATCTTCAATGCGACCTGAATTAGCGAAACACGAAGCAGACAACCATGGTAACGAGCGTCGTGTGAAGGGCGACTCGACAAGAGAAAAGTGACATGGGGGCTCCTCGAGTGAAATGGACACCGATTGCCCAGGGCTGTTGAGGTTAGCCCAAAAGAAATCAATAGTCGACAACGGCCGCGTTGACTGCGAGGTAAGTAGCGAGTGACTTGCTGTCAGACGTGGACCGTGCCCCTATTGAACAATGCTCAAAGTACTAGAGCTAAGCAGCATCCTGCTCGACGTTCATCGCTTGCTGAGATTCGGCAATTTCTTCCGCATCGATACGCTCATGCACCTCTCCACGATGGATCGATACGTGTGGTGGCGCTTCAATTCCGATGCGAACACTGCGGCCCGAAGTCTGCAAGACGACCACCTTAATGTGGTCATCAATGATCAACGTTTGTTGCTCTTTTCTCGAAAGAACTAACATAGAAACAACCCTCCTTGATTCGGTTGAGTGGAAATCCTCCACACCATTCGTCGCTTCCAGACAGGCGTCAATCTATCGCCCCTAGTGTACGAATGTCAACGTCGCTTCTACGTCTGTTTTTGACGGAAAAATAGCGCCCCCAGGAAGGCCAGAAGCAGCCCCGTGCTGGCCGGTTCCGGAACGGCCGCCATGTCGGCCGAGCTGAATTTGTTGGCATTCCAAAGCAAAAAATCGCCACCATTGGTGATGCCGTCCCCGTTAAAGTCGCCGGTGCACCAATGAGTACCGCCGTCAAACTTATTCGCATTCCAAATTAAGAAATCGCCACCGTTGACTTCGAGGTCCAAGTTGGCGTCACCAGGGATCGTGCCGACCAAGTCAATTGCCCAAGCAGGTATGTCCAGGCCGTCGACGGTTCCGTCGAGGTTGGCGTCAAACGTTAAGTCGGTCGAGCCGGTCGCCACTTCGTCAGCGAGAATCTGCGCGTCTTGGCAATCGAGTTGTCCGTCGAGGTTATAGTCGCCCGCGATCAGTGTGAGCATCAATTGGTCGGTTGCCACCGCGTTCGAGGAACCTGACAGCGTCGCGTTGACATCGCCGACGACCGGCACACCGGGCACGAAAAAGTCTTGATTGATCTCGAGCGGTAATTCTAACGTTAGGTCGACGACGTAGTTTGGCGTCGGACCCGGCATGGTCGTGGCGTTGAATAGTCCCGTTCCAGTTCCCTGGAAAACCGTCGGATCGGCGGCGAAGTCGAATGTGGTGCCCGCCGCATCCACCATGCCTCGGTCGACGAGGACTCCGTGATCTGCCGCAGCAAACGTGTTTCCGCTGAGAGGGCTCGGTGGCGATGTCGTGAAAGGGGTGCCGCCGATACCGGTCGAGTTGATTTGAGCCAGTCCGAAAAGAAAGCTGAAATTGGCATCGCTGACGGTCAGATCTCCGCCCGTGAAAGAGAGCCCCGTGGGAATAACATTGCCGGCCACAAATTGGAATTGCAAATCGGCCTCGATGTTGCCCGCAAGGGTCACGTTATCGCTGTCACTGCCGGCCACATCGGTCGCGAGCGTTAACGTCATTTCATTGACACCGCTGCTGGGCGATACGAGCATGAGGTTGATTGGCGTGGTGAGCGCTTCCGCCTGAGTCGTCATCATGACGAGCGATAGAATAATCAACAGCTGACTTGGAATGTTGCGCATGAAACGTCTCGCGGAATTCGAATAGGTACCCTGCCCCATCTTAATCCAGCGTCGCTTCCGAAGCGAAGACAAAACGCGCTGCGCCCCCGAAAGATGGGGTTCCGTCCGTGTGCAGGCCACGCGCCGCTCTCGCGCGGTGTTTACACGACGCGGCTCACGACGCGAGATGAAAAGAGATCGCTTCCGGCGCAGCGATACCGAAGAATCGCTGTCTGGTTACCACTGAGGCGTGGTCTCTTTCGTCGGAATCGAACGGAAGTGCAACGTCTTCTTCGCGAGGAACGGAAGTGGTTGGCTCAGAAGAGGGTCGTCACCGATGCGCGGTACTTCGACGATTTGACCGTTCCGTTCGTAGGTGACGGAATGGTCGCTAAGTGTTTGCGCTCGAAGACGCAGGTCATACAGCAGCACAAGTTCTTCATCTTGGGCCGCTTGGGCCAGCCCCGCATCGGAGGATGCCAGGATGCGAACAGGCTCTTGTTGCAACGGGAAGACTCGCAGCCAAGTCGGCATCAAAAGGTGATTTTCATATCCCACTTCGGTCCGCAGATTGCTGAACATCGTGTAGGCGACGCCCGTTTTTAATCCCAAGTAGGGCGTGAGTCCGTTGAAGAGGATCAGCGCCAACACGACGACATCAAAACGGCCCGTCAGTCGAAATGGTGATGGCAGGTTCGTTTGGGGCCGTTCGCGGCCGAACAGGACTTGGGCCGTGACAATTGTCAGCATGACTCCGATTACAAACCACAGGGCGACGCGATACCGCCACAGGAACATCCGCGAACTGCCGGTCGTCGAAGCCCACCAGACGATCCCGGCCGAAACGGCGATCAGCGTTAAGACGACGGGTAAGCGATACCAGACGGCTCGAAAAACCCACTTGGATTCCTCGGTGTATCTGACCTTGGCCAAAAGGTCGGCCGGTGCAAATGCCACGTAGAGCGCGAACAGCATCGCATTAAAATCGAATACTGAAAGGTTGTGGTTGTGAGCCAGAATCGTATGAAAGACCATGCCCAGCACGATGGCATAACGGCGTGTCTTGGGAATGAACAAGAGGATGGGCAATCCGGTCTCGATCACGATCGTGCCCCAAATCGACATCGAGTCGAGCAATGGCGAATCGATCGAAACGCCCAGCGATTCGAGGAAGAGATGAGTAAAGTAGGCGGCGGCGCTTAGCTCGGGATTCAAAAAATCTCGATTGTATTTGGCCAAGGCGGCCAGTCCGTAAAGCAGCAGCAGAGAGCATCGCAGTAGCGGAACCGATTCGGCATAAATCGTTTCGCAAGTGAGTGGCTCAGCGCGCCGGCGGCTCGCTCGAAACGCGGCGACCAACACGCCCAGATTGACGATCCCGGTGAATAGCCAACAATTCGACATCGCCGGCAATTCAAGCAGCACCGCCGTCACTTGCAGTACCAACATCGCGACAAACATCCGCGCGTCATTCAGTCGGCAGATCACTCCCACCGCTGCCGCGATCAGGCCAAATCGAACGACCATCAGCGCGATGCTCAGATCGGCCGGCCACGGCGTCTGCTTCAGTTGATTGACCAAGAAATAGAGCGCCCAAAGCCCAACGAAAAGCGGAGCGTTGGAGCGAGGCCGCTTTGGGCCAACGGTCGTTGTGTTGTCTGCGGACGTGTTTGAGGTCATGGCTGGCTGCGTTTGCGTAGGGAATCCCGTTAGCAAACATAGCTTTCGTAGCGGCGCGACCTGGGCAATTTGACGCGTGAATATTCGATAAACACGACACAACCCTCGGTTCTGAGCGACCGACGGCCCACGAGCGGCCGATTAGACGGCTGATGGCTCGAGGTTGCGTCGGACGTCATCCATGTCTTGTTCGACGCATTTCTTGACCATGCCGTGCATCCATTTGCCGAGCGGCGACATCAGTTTTGCGAAGAATGTCAAAGGTGTGACTTCCATCGTCATCGTGACTTGCGAGCCGCCCGGGACCGGCTCGACCAAAAAATGAGAAGCGTATCGAGCCCCGCAAGATTCGGCAGCCAGGGTGTAGGACTTGCTCTCCTCCCACGCCGAAACGTGCATTTCTTCCGTCGCTTCCTTGCCAAACATCATGCGCGTTTGACGAAATCGTGTGCCCGGCCCCACCGGTCCGTCGGAAAGCATCTCGATTTGGGTGATGCCTTGGATGGTCTCAGCGGCCCGCTCAAAATCGGTCAACGCCTGGAAGACTTGCTCAGGAGGAGCCGCGATCATTTTCGTAACGGAAAGCGCCATCGAAACACCTCGGTGAGAATAAAGATACAATGCGAAGATATAAGGCGTGGTAATAAGTCTCAGCTAAGTCTCAAGTCAACAAAGAAACGCGATGTCCAGTTTTATCCCCTACGAGTACGAACGCAAGTCGGCCACTGACATGGATAAGGCAGCGGCCGACTTTTATCAGTTGATGAACAGCCGCCGCAGCATTCGTGAATTCTCGGCCGATCCGGTTCCCCGCGAAATGATCGAAACGGCCATTCGGTCGGCATCGACGGCCCCTTCCGGCGCTCACCGGCAGCCCTGGAAGTTCGTCGCGATCAGCGCTGCGGAGATCAAACAGAAAATTCGCATGGCCGCGGAAGAGGAAGAGTATGAATCGTATGAGGGTGGCCGCATGTCCGACGAGTGGCTGCATGCGCTCGAACCATTCGGCACGAACTGGAAGAAGCCTTTTTTGGAAACGGTCCCTTGGATCGTCGTCGTCTTTGAAGAGACGTATGGATTCAACGAAGCGGGGGAGACGCAAAAGAACTATTACGTCAAAGAGAGCGTGGGGATCGCTTGTGGGTTGTTCATTGCGGCGCTGCATTCAATGGGCTTGGCCACGCTGACTCACACGCCCAGTCCGATGACTTTCCTATCGGCCATTCTGCAACGACCCAAGAACGAACGACCGTTTATCCTGTTCCCGATCGGTTACCCGGCCGAAGGTGTGCAGGTGCCAAACATCGAGCGCAAACCGCTGGAGGACGTATCGGTATGGTTCTCCTAGAAATTGAGGTCTGATGTGCGTCACTTGGCGGTTCCCCGTTCAGCCTACATTCACGTCCCTTTTTGCGCACGTCGCTGCGGCTACTGCAACTTCTCGGTCGTTGCCGATCGGGCCGACTTGGTGCCCGCTTATCTGGAAGCGTTGGAACTCGAGTTACAGCAGCTGGCCGTGCCTCAGCCTGTCGAAACGCTTTTTCTGGGCGGAGGCACGCCGACGCAACTGGCGATGGGCGAGCTGGACCAATTGCTCTCCTTGGTGAAACGCTGGTTTCCCTGCGAAGGTGACTTTGAATTTTCCGTCGAAGCGAACCCTGGCGAACTGGACGAACCGCGGGCTCAACTGTTGGGCGCGGCGGGAGTAAACCGCATCAGTTTGGGAGCCCAATCGTTTGACGAAGGGAAACTGATTGGACTGGAACGCCTGCATAACCGTGCCGACATCGAGCAGTCCTACCGCTGGTGCCGTGAGACGGGAGCCCGAGTATCGATCGATCTTATTTTTGCGGCTCCACGGGAAAAGGTGTCGACCTGGCGCAAGGATTTGGCTGCTGCCCTGGAGTTAGCGCCGGACCACCTTTCGACTTACGGCTTGACGATCGAACGAGGTACGCAGTTCTGGAATCGTCAAAACCGAGGCGTCCTCACCGAAGTCGATGAAGAAACCCAGCGCCAGATGTACGAGTTGGCGATCGAGACGCTGATGGAGTCAGGATTCGATCACTACGAAGTTTCTAGTTTCGCGCGGCCCGGCTGCCGCTGCGTTCACAATCAGGTCTACTGGCAAGGCAAGCCCTATTTTGGTGTCGGACCCGGTGCCGCCAAGTACGTGAACGGACGCCGCGAGGTGAATCATCGCAGCACATCGACCTACATCAAACGAATGCGTGCCGGCGAGTCGCCCATCGAGATGAGCGAAGCACTAAGTGACGACGATCGGGCTCGAGAGCGACTGGTGTTTGCACTGCGGATGCTGGATGGGCTCGATATCGAAGAATTCAACGCCGAGTGCCAAACGTCGGTCGATGCACTGGCCGGTGCCGCCATTGATCGTTTTGTCAAGCAACGTCTATTGACCCGATCTGAGAATCGACTGGCACTCACGCGGCAAGGGTTACTGGTCAGCGACAGCCTGTGGCCCGAGTTGCTGACCACCTAACGAATTCGTTTGCGCAGCCGCATCCCAAAACGCCGGATCGAAGACCGGGGAGAATTCAGCCAGCCGTCGATTCAGCTGCCAGACCATTTCGGTTCGACATGTCGAGGGTCGCTCATCCAATGCGAGAATATTTCCGCTTGGTCCTCGGCGACGCGCTTTCCTGAACGGTTTGCATTGCGATTTGCTTCGCAAGATCGTGAATTGACCCCAGGATAATTGCTGCAAAATTCTTCAGCCGTCGGACGATGCCATGGATTCATCGAGCAGACGAACAGCGCCGGAAGCGTTTTACGAATAGAACATGTTTCAGATGTTCTATTCGGCCTCTTCATCCTTGCCTTGCAGCAGGATCAGTTGTTCTTCGATTTGGTCGCTGGTGAGTATGACCGGCTCGAGCAGCGGGTGTTCGGTGTCGCCTCGCGAACGGCCTTGGCGGCGATGTTCAAGGATTTCGACCTCTTGTTCCAGCGCCAATAACCAACTGGGCGCTTCGACTCCGGAACCGGTCGGTTCGCGCATCAGCAGTGCGGTTTCTTCTTCCAAGATTTCGAACGAATGGTGCGGTCCGGCTTGGCCCACTTGATCGACGGCCGGTTTGACCAACGCGCGCATCCGATCGATCGTCATCGGAACCAAGAATCGTTCATTCAAACGTTCGGCGACCGAGGCCATCCGCATCGCGTATTGTTCTTGCAGCATTTCCAGTTCGCGCTGGTAGCGGTCGGCTTCGGCGCCGATGCGATCGGCCAGCATGCGTCGCCACAGCTGGGCCGCCTCGTTGCGTCCATTGCGGACGAGCACTTCATGCGCCAGGACGACCGGCCGCAGGTTCCACGCGACCCGGTCATAAGCGACGCGGACGCGCACAAAGTCGAGCATCGTGTACAGCATGTCGCCTCGGTCTGATTGAGTCGTCGTGCTGTTGTAGTCGCGGTACTCGTGGTAGTTCTCGACGATCGCTTCGAGGATCAGATTGAGCCGATCGGCCGCTTCGACTTGAGACAGCTCGCCGCTCAGTGCCTCCACAATCTGCAGTGGCGGGTCTTCGGCGGAACGCGCCTCGTCGGCGAGCCAGTTCTCGCTGCCGCAATGCAGGATGGCGCGGACATTCCCCAGCATCAGGAATTTTTGCGTGAACAGATCGCCACCATACTTTTCGATGAAGGCGACCAGCTTGTGCCATTCGGTCGGCTGGCGAACTCGCTCCAGCACCGACAACCTCAGTGTGCGGCTGTGCTTCAACCAGCATTCCAGTGCCGATTCGGTCAATTGCTCCAAGTAATGGACCAGCAGCGATTCGGCGTCGCGATCTTCGTCCCCGGAGAAACCGGCTTGCGGGGCGGTGGCCCGCACCAAACCGAGTACCATTTCGCGGAACCCGACCTCGAACAGTTCGTCAAACTGAGTCACCGCGCCGCGGCCGGCTGGGATGTTGCGTTCCATCTCGCGAGCGGTATCCATCAACCGGAGCGTATCGTGCAGCATGCCCATGCGTGGCAACGCGACCAGGAGGTTCTCGATCATCCGTTGTCGCATGCGGGCGACGGCGATTTCACGTGGCACGCCCGATTTGGAAAGGGGCACGTAAAGAATGCGCTCGCTCGCCAGCGCCTCAAGGAGACTGGCACACAGGGGCCCGGTCGCTTCACGATCTTGTTTCAGGATGGCCGAGTGGATACGGGCCGCGTCGATCAACTGCCGTTCGGCTTTGTCTTGGGCATCGGTTTGTAAGCGTTCGAGCGTGGCCGATTCGCTGTCGACGATCAACAACGCGGCGATCAAAAACCGCTCCGCCTCCGAGGTATCGACATACGTGGCGATGATCTGTTCGATCAACGATTCCTTCATCAGTCGGCGACGGTCGTATTCGAGCATCGCATCGTGATCGCCGCCCTGACGATAAAGCTTCTCTTCACTGATGACATCGACCAGCTTGAGGAGCCCACGCCGCGTGCTCATGCAGCGATGGTGCCAGTCGAGCAGTGACGAACGCATCGCTTCTTCGTCAATGAGTCCGGCGTCATTGTGGGCGCACAGGCCGATGGCGACAGCAGCGTTTGACCAGAGCTTCGCCAAGCCGCCAAGAAATGAAATGCGATCGATGATCCGTTCTGATTCCGATTCGATTTCGCTATCGGTCGTCGGAGGGGTTTCGAAGATGGCTCCATCGATGCCATCGTCCGTGCTGTCGCGGAAGACAACGCCTTCGTAGGCCGCTTGGAACGGGTCGTCACTATCCTCTTCGTCGGTCGTTCCGTCATCATTTTCTTGCTCGTGAAGGCGGAACTTGGGAACTTGCCAATAATCGTCGGCATTCGCTTCCAGGTAGTCGAAGAATTTTCGTAGCAGTTTCCAAGGTGTTGGTTTGGCTGCCGCCGAGGCTCTCTCCGCTGGCGGTTCTGTCTCGGTCGAAGTTTCGCCGCCCGTGCTGAGTCCTTGATTGACGACCTCATGGACCCATTTCTGGGCCAGCGCGTGGAAGGAACGTTCGCGATCTTCGAGCGGTACCGCCGGCGCCTGGTTCAGCCAGTGGACGAGCAGTGACATGGCTGAGGTGAAGTCTTTTTTGCCCAACAGCGTTTCGATCACGAGGGAGTAGGCTTTCGGCGTGTCGAACGATTCGACATGCGGCGCCCAGAAGCCGATGTTGCCCGTTTCAGCACCCGATCGGTACCACTCATTCAGCGCCTTGGCGACCAAACGAGCCGCTTTGAATTCGTCCATCGGGTTGGGCGATTTGACCGAGGGAACTTCGTGAGCCGCAAACTGATTCCACCAAATCGCCAGTTCTTCGAACGATGCTTCCACTTGCCGGCAGGTCGCTTGGTCGTCGGCAGCTGCCGCGTCGCTCCACAGTCGTGAGTAGAGATCGATCGTCCGATCGACCAGCGCCACCAGTTCGTCAATGCGATGATCGCGGACGGTATTCTCCATCGCCGGAAACAGGCTGAAGTTGGCCTGGAACCCGAGAATGTTCCACGGGTCAACGATCGCTCCGCATTCGATGCCCCGCTTCAGTTGTTCAATGATCCGATCCAGGTTCTTGACAGCCGCTTCGCGATTGTGATTCGCAATCGCCAAATGGCCGGCCGCCACCGCGCAGTCGATGCGGCATTGCATCCTGGTCGAAGTCACCGGGACGGCGTCCGATTGCCGCTGAGCGGCACCCGGGTAGCCCATCTTGGCGAAGACTTTGGCCAGCTTCACGTGTTGTAACTGAGACGCCCTAAGCTGCGCCAGATAGAGATTCAAATGTTGGCGAGCCGCCCCGAACGGTTGCTGCAGCGTATTGCGTTCTTGCTGCAGTCGTTCGGCGTGTTGTCCTTCCATCGAACCGAGGAGCTGTTCGTAAAAAGCATCTCGGTAAGCGGCGATCTGGGGAACGAGTGTGATCAGGCTGGTGTGCGAATCGTGAGCAGCCGGTCCATTGCCGCTGATCCCAGAAGCCATCAAGATCGTGCCCGCCAAAACAGCGGAGCACTCGAAGATAATTTCTTCCAGGTGTTCGTTATTGCTTTGTTGTTCTTCTTGGATTCGAGTGACCAGTGCCTCGAGCGTGACTTGCCTGACGACGAACCGCGTGAAGCGACCTCGATTGTCGATCTGATGCGGGTCCCATTCGCCAAAATGGTAGTTGGGGCGTCGATTGACCGGATGGTCGAAGTCGTAGGCGCGCGGATCGAACGCGAGCTCGTCCAGTGCCTCTAGCTCGAAGTAGGCCGCTCGCAGGACGGCCGGGTCGGTCTGGCGAAGCAACTCGAGCGTCGGTTCGATCAGCAACTGGTAGGGGCCCGGCGCGCAGCCGGCTCCGCTCACATAAACCGGCACGGGCCGGATCCACTCGTGAACGCGTGCCTCGATATCGCGAGATTCGAGTGTCGCGACAGGTCGGTGCCCGACAAAGTCGTTCAGTTGCTTGATCGCTCCTTGGATCACGACATCGTCGCTTTGCGAAAGGTCTTGTGCGAGCAACGTTTGGCATGCCCGTCCCAACATCAGCGACCCAACAATGGTCTCTTCAGATTGATGGAACAATTGATCGCAGTGATGGGCAAAATATTCGGTCACCAGTCGATCTTGCAGCAGTCGCAGCACGCGTTCCGCTTGCTCGGAATCACCGAAGGTGGGCGAGTCTTTCTTGAGCTCGTCCAGCTTGTTGATCATCGCTGCGACGGCGACTCGCCAAGCTGCTGGCTGATTGCGGGGGCGCCGTTTCGAACGATCTTCGGCCGTTTCCAGGAAGTCGTGAACTTTTTCAAATAGGTCGTTGAGGCCAGCCAGAAATTGTGTATCGGGTGCACCGGACGAGAAGTTGAGATAGCCCAGCAGGTGCTGGAGCGTTTCGTGTGTTTCCGGTTTCAGCTGGCTGAGATGCATATGAGTCAAACCGTTCACGACGTTCAAGATTGGAATTTTTTACTCCGTTCCATCGTATGGATGTGTCGGAACATGGTCTAGGTCGCGTACCGGAGCCCGGTTCTCAGGCTTGGAGGGCGGTTTTTGCCGGATTTGCCGGGCTGGATGGAGCCCGAATGCCGGCGATCGGTCGGTCTGCGAGCTTCCGGTGCGGTTGTTGATTATGATGGAAAGCGGAACCGCCAAGCGAATTGGACCGCTTGGTGGCCTTCTTCTATTCGTGGCCGGTCCATCCTGATTTGAAACAAGAGCATGATCAAACGAAGTCTATTGACGAGTGTTATCGCCTGTTTATTCGTGAGCTGCTGGGTCGATTCGACGCCGGCTCAACAGTTCGATTGGCAGCAAGTGGGCTTGGAACGCGCGTGGAAATTCCAGGCGCCAACCGATCCGGCCCGCAGTGGTGATCTGTCGGCGGCAACGTTCGTCAGCAGTGAACGAAAACGGACCGTGTATGAGGTGAGCTACGAAGGTGGACCGAAGAGTGTCTTCGTCTCTGGTCAGATTGATCGCTCTGGCAATCGACTGGATGCCGCTGCGGCCGCATTCCAAGCCGACGTTGAACTGCGAACGATGAAGGCGCTCGGCCACGACGATGCCAAAATCGAATCTCGCGAAGTCCCCGACGTATCGCTGCTCGTCCAGACCGGCAGCGGTCAGTTGTTGTTGCTCGATGGCGAGACGGGCCAATTGCGGTGGGATATCACGGTCGGCAAACACAACCTGACAAACCAAAAACCGGCGATCGGCGAACGCTACGTGGCGGCCGTCAATGGATCCACGCTCTACGTCATCAATAAAGAAACGGGGAAACTAGAACAGACGCGTGCCTTGACCGGCATTCCCGATGCCGGTCCGACGATCGCTGGTGAAAAACTGTTCGTTCCTACGATGGGACGACCGTTTGAAGTCTATTCGTTGCTTGATGGCGAGTTACACCTGCCCGCTAAGTTTCGTGCTTCTTATGGACGAATTACCAGTCCGCCCGTGGCCACTCCGCTTAGCGTCACTTGGGCAACCGATCGCGGCTTTCTGTTCATGGCCGATCCGATCACGGGCGTGTCGACAGCTCGTGTCGAATCGCGTCGTGGTATCGTTGGTGCTCCCGCGTTCATTCCGCCCGATTGGGTCGTTGTGAGCATTGAAGATGGTTACGTGTTGGCGGTCGAACTACAACGCCAAGTCATCCAATGGGAATTCTTCACCGGTCAATCGTTGTCCGAATCACCTTTTGCGATGAGCAGCACGGTGTACGTCCCGTCCGCTCAAGATGAATTGTTTGCGCTCAACGTCGAGGATGGCAAACTCAAGTGGAACGCTTCGGACGTGTCGCGTGTCATCAGCGGCATGGATGATCGGCTCTATTGTGTCGATTCGAAAGGGCAGCTTTCGATTCTGGACGTCGCCGACGGCCGCAAAGTGGCCGGGGCGCCGATCGGACCGAAAGATTTAGTGCTCACGAACGGACTGACCGATCGTATCTACATTGTGCGGCATACGGGCATGATCGAATGCGTGCGAGCCGACGGAGCCCAATGGCCCACACTCCACTTTCCGCCCGCTGCTTCCGACACGGCGGACGACAAACCGGCGATGAAAGCGGCCGAGGAAGAGACCGCTTCGCCCGGTGACGAAGGGAGTGAGCTGACCGCAGCGGAAGTCGATGATGTCATGGCCAGTGATGAAGACGAAAATCCCTTCGGCACCGACGACGAGGCCAATCCCTTCGGCGAAGATGAGGCGGAAGAGATGGGTGCCGACGACGGATTCGATGACGAGAATCCGTTCGATGTCGGGGATGACGAAGACCCGTTCGGCGATACGGGTGACGATCCATTCGGTTAACGGGCGGGATCTTACCATGTGGCTGAACTCGCTCCGCTGTAAGCAACACCGCCACATCATGGTGGGGCACGAAGCCGACACCCACCCCAGTTCACGTTTCGACCACGGCATCCGTTGATCCGCCGAGGGTATCTGGCATTCTGCCCATATTCCGCGACAATTGAGGGCTTGGATGTTTACGGCCCTCGGTGGCCGCCCGAAACGACGAACCCCACAGCGAGCCGATATGACCGCCTCTGCCACGGAAGAAGATACGACCAGCAACTGCGTTGCCCTGACGCGCGCCATCATCAGTGTCAGTGACAAGACCGGACTGACCGAGTTTGCCCAAGCGTTGACTGAGCGCGGCGTCGAAATTTATAGCACCGGGGGCACGCGCCGTCACTTGGAAGAGGCCGGCTTGGTCGTCCAGGATATTTCGAGCTATACCGGCTTTCCCGAGATGATGGATGGTCGCCTGAAGACGTTGCACCCGAAAGTATTTGGCGGCATTCTGGCACGCCACGATCGTGACGACGATATGAAGGGTTTGGAAGCCGAAGCGATTCGGACATTCGAATTGGTCGTTGTCAATCTCTACCCGTTCGAACAAACGGTCGCGTGCGAAGGCGTCACGGACGCCGAAGCGATTGAACAAATTGATATCGGCGGTCCCAGCTTGGTACGAGCCGCGGCCAAGAATCATCGCTTCACCACGATTCTCACTTCTGCCGATCAGTATGCCGAGTTGCTGGACGACCTGTCAGCAAGCGGAAGCACTTCGCTGCCGTTCCGTCGTAAGATGGCCGGGGCCGCCTTTGCTCGCACCGCAGCCTATGATCAGGCGATCGCCGGCTATTTTGCCAGTGCTTCGACTGCGGACACGGTGCCCAATGATTCGCCTTTCGATACGCAAATGACGCGCCGTTGGCAGCGTCAGGCGGTGCTACGTTACGGGGAAAATCCACACCAGCAAGCGGCGCTCTATGCGACCGGCGGCGAAGGGGCTTCTTTGGTGCGAGCCCGGCAGCTGAATGGCAAGGAGCTTTCTTACAACAACCTCCTCGACCTCGACGCCGCCCTGGGGATTGTCCGCAGCTTTGAACAGCCGTGTGTCGTGGTCATCAAACACAACAATCCATGCGGAATCGCTTGCAGTGCAACGATCGAACAAGCGACCTCCAACGCCATGGCGGGTGATCCAGTCAGCGCGTTTGGCTCGGTGCTGGGATTCAATCGCATCGTCGATGCGGCGGCAGCCGAGGCGTTAGTTCGACCAGGCTTGTTCATTGAGGCGATAGTGGCGCCAGGATTCGAACCGGCAGCGGTCGAAAAACTGACAACGATTCCGAAATGGAAAAAGAACGTGCGGCTGATGGAACTGGGTGAACTGGCCTCACTGGCTCCGACGCAAGTCGTTCGTGAAGTCAACGGCGGTGTACTGGTGCAGGAGGCCGACACGTTGGCCACGGACCCGAGCGATTGGCAGATCGTCACGGAAACGAAAGCCGAAGACGGGATGATGGCCGAACTGAAATTCGCTTGGGATGTCGTGCGTCACGTGCGGTCCAATGCGATCGCCGTTTGCAATGGACTCGCTTCCTGCGGTATCGGTGCCGGCCAAATGAGCCGCGTCGATGCGGTCGACATCGCGCTGTCGAAAGCGGGCGAACGCACGCAGGGCGCCGTACTCTCGTCTGACGCTTTCTTCCCCTTCCCCGATTCGATCCACAAAGCGGCTGCCGCCGGCATCGCCGCCGTGATCCAGCCTGGCGGATCGAAGAAAGACAGCGAAGTGATCGCCGCCTGCAACGAACACGGCCTAGCGATGATCTTCACCGGTCGCCGCCACTTCAAACACTAAAGCGCTGCATTCTCTGTACCACGAATCTTCCGACTCGTGTCCACAGAAACAACCAGCTCCCAACCGATGGCACTTCGAAGCAAGGCGTCCATGCCCACCATCCTCGACAAGATCGTCGCGACGAAGAAGCAAGAAATTGCGGCTGCCAAACAGGCACGTCCGCTGGCCGAGCTGGAATCGCAACTGAATTCTGCTCCGCCAGTTCGCGATTTTTTCACACCACTGGCCGCCCCAGGTCCGATCAAACTGATCGCTGAGGTTAAGAAAGCCAGCCCGTCGAAAGGTATCATCCGCGCCGATTTCAACCCGGTCGAAATTGCCAAGGCCTACGAGCAATCGGGCGCCACCTGCATTAGCGTGCTCACCGACGAATCGTATTTTCAAGGCAGCCTTGCCTATTTGACAGCCGTCCGTCAACAAGTCACGCTGCCCGTGCTGCGGAAAGATTTCCTGATCGACGAATATCAGTTGGTCGAAGCGCGAGTCGCCGGTGCGGACGCCGTGCTGCTCATTGCCGAGTGCTTGGACGACTGCGGTCTGCGAAGCTTGCACAACCGGGCGATCGAACTGGGAATGACACCGCTGGTCGAATTCTACGAACCAGAGAATGCTCAGCGGGTCGTGGAAGCGGGGGCCGTTTTGATTGGTGTCAACAACCGTGACCTGCGGACGTTTGAAGTCGACCTGAATCACACGCTCCGGATGCAATCGCAACTACCCGACGAGTGCACGCTTGTCGGCGAGAGCGGGATCGCCGGCCGTGCCGACGTCCAGTTCCTTGAAAATGGCGGCGTGGACGCGATGCTTGTCGGCGAGCAGCTCATGCGGCAGCCCGATATTGGAGCCGGGGTGCGAGAGCTTTTGGGTCGCAGCGACTAG
>CAYZRS010000073.1:0-21954 GCA_964480915.1 uncultured Pirellulaceae bacterium
GACGATAGCGAGTGAGCCGTCATGTGCAAGTCGAAGCAAGCAGAGCGTCGCGCCCCTACACCGGCGCGTGGATGGATGCGTTAAGAGGCATCAACAACCGGGCAGCGGTTGAGGAAGTCGATCAAGCAGCGGAGTCGCCCATGGTTGCGGCGGTCGAAGTGGAAGACGAGTCGAGCGAAGTGATCCGTTTCGGGATCGTCGTTTTCGTCGGCAAGGCGGTCGGACAGTTCAAAATCGCCGCTCACGAGGATGTCACGAAATTCGTTGTTGATGGTGGAAATCGCGGCTGCGGTCGGTGCCGCTTTCAGTCGGAAGACGAGTTGGTGCTTCACGTACCTCATGCTGTGGTAGTTCTTGTAGAACGTTGCCAACTCCTCAACCGCCTCATCGACGCTGTCGGTGAGCAGGTAGAGGTTGATGTCCTGCGGCGAGATCATGCCGCCGGCAAGTAACGAATCGTCGACAAACCGTTGGAAATTTTTCCAGTAGCTGCCGCCCGGTTCATCGATAAGGACGACAGGAACCAATTCTCGTTTGCCCGTTTGCAACAGCGTCAGCACTTCTAGCGCTTCGTCGAGTGTACCGAATCCGCCGGCGAAACAGACGACCGCCTGGCACTCTTTCACGAACATGAGTTTGCGCGTGAAGAAATACTTCATGTGGACCAGCTTCGGGTCCCCATCGATCACCGGGTTCGCCTCCTGCTCGAAAGGGAGCAAGATATTCAGACCGAGCGATTTTTCTCGGCCGGCGCCCTCATGGCCCGCCTCCATGATGCCGGCTGCGGCGCCCGTAATGACCATCCAATCGAGCTCGGCGATCTTGGCACCGAAATCGACCGCTTGCTGGTAAGCGAGCGCCTCGGGCTTCGTGCGCGCTGACCCGAAAACCGTCACCTTGAGGTTCCGGCGGAAAGGCTGAAAGACCTTCAGCGCGTAACGCAGCTCGCGGAGGGCACGACTGACGAGTTTTAGATCGCCACGCGTCGAGCCATCACGCTGAAACTTATCGGCCGCATCATGGATGTCGGCGATGAGATCGCTGGTGCGATTACCTTCGGTCACGCGCTCGCCTCTGCTCGAATTCCGGGGAATTCCGGCGCTCAACCAGCGCTAGGACGGTGGTAGTGCTGGTAGGCCAGGATGACTTCGTACAGATCGGTCGAGATGGTCATCTCGTCGTCCTTGAAGTCATCGAGCCAGGCGCGATTCTGTTGAATCGCATCGGCCAACGTCGACAAGACTTCCGAAGCGGGAACGGTTACCGTGTTTTTGCGATCGGCCGTGGCAACTGAGAGCTGTTCGGGGCCGCTATATATCCTTAACTGACTGCGAATCATAGAATCCCTTCTACGAGTGAAGCTTTTGGGGGGGGATGGAGCGATGTTGGCTGCTGATGTGCTATCTGCGACCAAAATTACCCATCGATCTATCATCACTCATCGGACGTCTCTCATCACTTGTTTGACTCTTTCCGACCAATTTGTTTGCTTTTCTTCGCCAGTTTCAAGCGGAGGTGACGGTTGGTGCGGTCAGCGGCCGTTGAGACCCGTTAATCGCGTGAAAATGGGCTTTTGGGGCACTTCGTCCAGTCTCTGGGCAGAACAACATGCACTAGCATTGCGAGCGGTCTTGCTTGACAATGCTTGCACGGTTTCATTAGCATTCGAAGTGCTTAGCTTCCTAATAAACTCGTTTGGCTTCACCGGTTGCGTCGAACCGGTATGTTTTCGGTCCACGCTCCGACGCCTCGCAGCGGTGCTCTCCTTTGTCTGACTCACAGCTAGAACAGCTTGCGCAACAGCTTCGCGTTTCCTCCGACGGGTTGAACGCCGCTGTGAAGTGCTTTAACGATGGCTTGTCCATTCCGTTTGTTGCGCGCTATCGCAAACAAGTAACGGGCGAACTTGACGAACGCCATCTGCGCCGATTGCACGCCTTGCGTGCCGAAGATCAACTGGCCGTTTCCCATCGTGCGGCACTAAAAAAATTGCTCGAAGAACGGGGCCAACTGAATCCAGAGTTCTCCCAGTTCATTGACGACTGTTCCTCGGCGACCGAGTTGGGCAACTGGTTGTCGCTGCACAAACGACGGAAGTTGCCCAAGGCGGTCATGGAGCAGCGTCGCGGTTGGTATCCACTAGCGCACCGCGTGCTGGACGGTTCGATGACACCGGCCGAGTTGGAAGAATCGTTGGGGCAATTGGTCGCATCGAATGAGCATCTCGAATCGGCGGCGGCGGCGAAAGACTTGCTGCTAGATACCGTTTCGGAAGCGATTGCCCACCATCCGCGGATTCGAACCGAGTTGACCCAGATCGTCGCCAAGACGGGGCTGGTCACATGCGGCCCGTTTGTCGAAGCCGACGCGACTTGCTCGAGTGATCCTAAGCAGGCCGAATCGGCGCCGGCAAGTGTCGACGCGGCGAAGCCGACCGAGGCGGTGACCGACGTTGCAGCGGAAAGCAAAGAGGTGTCGGCCGCATCGAATGCAACGGCCGCCACAGAAGCCGCTGGGAAGCTCCAGGATCCGAAAAAGGTCGAGTCGTCCGATCGGCGGGAAAAACGGCGAGCCGCACGCAGGCAAAAACGGACTCAGTTAGAGTCGAAGTTCAAACATCTCCTTGGCTTGAAAGCGAAGCTGGGTGAACTGAAGACGGAGCAAGTGCTCGAGCTGGACCACGGTGACCGTGTGCGGGCGATTGTTTTTGAGGTGGTTTGCGATGCCGAACCGCTCTTGGCGGCTTGCGAGGCTCAGCTCAAACTCGAGAACAATCCACATGCCGAATTGATCAAATCGGCGGCGCAGGCGGCGGTAAACGATCGGTTGCTTCCCGAGTTATTGAAGGATTCGAAGCGAGATCTGTGCAGCCGCGCGGCGCACGAGTTACGCGGGCCACTGGCGCACAGTTTACGGTGCCGCGCGATGCAGCGACCGGTCCGCGCGCGACTGTTATCACTGCATTCCAAATTGCGTTGGGGTTGGCAGGCTGCCGTCTTGGACGCCGACGGACAGGTGTTGGCGCTCGAGTCGATCCCCTGGAATCAAGGTGGGGCCGGTGATCAGGCGCTCATCAAACGGATCGCCGAGTTGGCGACGCAGCATGAGGTGGAACTGGTCGCGCTGGGCGATTCGGCCGGCGCCCGCAAGTTGGATCGCTTGTTTGTTGCCGACAACAGCGGACTAACCGTCCCTTTTACGATCGTCGATACTTCGGGGGTGATGGACTTTGTCCGTAGCGCGGCGGCTGCGGAGATGTTCTCGGAAGAAGACCCGCACGTCCGGGCGTCGATCGCGATTGGTAGGCGGCTGCAGGATCCGCTGGCTGCGCTTTTGCCTTTGCCGCCCAAAGATCTGTACTCGAATCAGCCCGAACTGAAGACCTTCTTATTGCTGAATGAGGAAGCGCTCAGCAATGAATTCGTTTCTTGCTTGTGCCTGGTCGGTGTCGACGTCAACCGGGCTCCGGTCAGCGTCCTCGAACGTGTCCCGGGTCTCGATCGAAAGATCGCGACGCAGATTGTCGCTGGACGCAGCGAAACACCGATCGTCAATCGCGACCAGCTTCAGCCGCTCATCGCTGATCCGGCAGCTTTCAACGAGTCGATCGGTTTCTTGATCGTGATGGATGGCGACAACCCATTCGATGCGACCGGTGTGCATCCTGAGCACTACGCCTGGGCCGATGCCATTTTAGAATCGTGCGGACTGACGCGAGACGATTTGACCACCACGATAAAATCGAGGATGGCAGCGATCCGCAGGTTGGGCGCCGATCCAAACTCGGTTGATGATCAGAAGTGGATGGAGTCGTTACGGACCGTCAAATTGAAGGAGCTCGCCGACAAACTACAGGCCGACGCCGGTCAGTTGAAACAGGTTCTCATCGCTCTGCGGCACGCGGGCAACGATATTCGCCGCAACTCGGCCGGGCCTGTGATGCGTGGAAAGCAGACGCCTCTGGCCGAGCTAACGGAAGGCACGGAACTTCACGGTACGGTGCTGAACATCGTCGACTTTGGGGTCTTCGTCGATATTGGTCGATCGGAGACTGGCCTGATTCATATCAGCCGATTGGCCAATGGTTTCATTCGAAATCCACGCGACTTTGTTTGGGAAGGTGACCCGATTCGAGTCTGGGTGGTTTCGGTCGATGAAGCGAAGAATCGTTTGGCATTGTCGGCGATTGCTCCAGGATCGGCGAAACCTCGTCGCAACGAAAACGCGTCGAGTCGCAGTAAATCTCCTCGCCGGTCGGACAAGCCGGCTCATAAGGGCAAACGGGGTTCGGCGGGCGGTAAGACCTATGTGCCAAAAGCCAAGAAGAAGCCCAAAGTGGTCGCTCCGATCACCGATGGAATGAAGGAAGGTAAAGAGCCGATGCGTGCTTTTTCCGACCTGCTGCAGTTCTACGACAAGAAGGATGACAAGAAGTAATCTATTCTCGCGTCGTTTTCCAAAATCTTCTCGTACCTTGCCTGCATTCGTTGAAAGCCATGTCTGATTTCGAGCAACGTTTACAAAAAGCCATCGACCGCGGGGAAAATCGCCGGGACAGTCGGGAAGCGGAAGCTCGCCAGCGGGCCATGTCCGATGACGATCTCAAGACGTTGCATACAAAATATCGTTTGGAATTGTCTGAGCATATTGAAAAGTCAATTCAGCAATTGCCGGATCACTTTCCCGGTTTTCGTTTCGAGACGATCTTCGGTGAAAAGGGTTGGGGAGCCGCCTGTAGTCGTGACGACCTTGACGCTAGCTCGGGTAGGAAACGTGCGAATGCCTACAGTCGTGTCGAGCTAACGGTGCGACCTTTTTCGAACCTGTTCGTGCTTGAGCTCGTCGGAAAAGCGACGATTAGCAATAAAGAGGCTTTCAATCGCACGGTCTTTGAAGAACTCGAGAAAGCCGATCCTCAGCGATTTCACGAACTTATCGACACTTGGGTCGTAGAATACGCAGAGCTCTACGCGGCCAAGCGTTAGCAATCCGCAACGCTGGGGCCCGAATAATCCGAACAGCTGCGCAACTTGATTGTGGCGGGGGAATACAATGTACGAATCTGATCGAAGCAATCGCTCCATCTCTTCTGGTCTCGCTTGGCTCCCTTGGTGTTTGGTCGGGGCGGCGTTGTTTTACATTTGGCAACAACCGACAACGCAGAACCAGAATCGCGAAGCGACCGGGCCGTTGCTGCTGCGCACTGCCGGCACGCCAACGACTGCGCCTCGCAGCGTTCCTATCCAATGGGAGTCTGGCACTGTCGATCGTCGCGCCGCGCGGCACGAAATGCTCAAGCCTCAATTTGAAGAGACCGCCGCCCGCAGGCAGTACCCTTCCTCACGTCAGATTGCTCCGCGGCGTCAATTGACCCCGGAAGAAGTATCGAACATCGAATCGTTTCGCCGTCATTCGTCCTCGGTCGTCTTTATCAAGACAGCCGGTGTCGCTATCAATCCGTTTACATTGGACAGGCGACGAGTCCAAACGGGGAGCGGAAGTGGATTTGTTTGGGATCGAAACGGACATATCGTCACAAATTTCCATGTGGTTCTGTCTTCCAAGTCGCGACCTCACATCGCCGAATCGTTGACCGTATTCTTGGCTGACCAATCTTCGTGGAAAGCGAAAGTGGTCGGTTACGCCCCCGACAAAGATTTGGCCGTTTTGAAGATCGATGCCCCGACCGAATTGCTGACGCCGTTACCATTGGGTACGAGTTCCGATTTACTGGTCGGCCAGAAAGTGTTGGCGATCGGTAGCCCGTTTGGGTTCGATCAGACGCTCACGACGGGCATTATCAGTGGGCTTGAACGTGTGATCGAATCGGTGACGCAACGCGAAATTGATGGCGTGATCCAAACCGATGCGGCGATCAATCCGGGCAATTCGGGCGGACCGCTGATCGATAGTAGTGGTCGTCTGATTGGGGTGAACACGGCGATCTTTAGTCCGTCAGGCGCCTATGCTGGAATTGGCTTTGCGATTCCGGTGGATACGGTCAGTCGTTATATCCCCGAGCTGATCGAAAACGGCAAAGTCGTTCGACCATGGTTGGGCGTTTCATTGGCGCCGGCCGAACTGACGCGTCAGCATGGGATCGAAGGGGTGCTGGTGATCAAGACGCAGCCCAATGGCACGGCCGTGCAAGCCGGGATTCGACCGACAAGATATGAGGATGAGCAAATCGTGCTTGGCGATATTATTGTCGCGATGAACGGGGACAAAATTTCCGACTCGGACGACTTGCTGGACTTTCTCGACAAGCACGAAGTTGGTGACCGTGTGACGATTACCGTTTTGCGGGACATCACGACGGATAGTCCTCGCCAAGTGCAGCTGCAAGCGGTACTTAAATCACAATCGGAAGCGGGTTAGAACCGCAGCGATCACCCGTCAAAAACGGTTACCACTGTTGGGAAGCGCGGGGACGTTCGTCCCAGGCCTGAACCACTAGCATCTCTTGCGGCCATTTCTTTATTTTCGCGGTCGCCACAAGGCGATGAATCGTATGAAGTGCTTCGGCGGCTTTTGATTTGCCGCGATACGTTCGGGGACTCTTGCGCGTATCGATCCCAAGATAGAAGCAATGACGTCCCGTCGCTTCTTTCATGGGCTTAATCACGCCAAGTGACTCTCCTCGATAGTAAACTTCATAACCGGATTCCAAGACGTCAAATCGATATTTCGACATAAGAGGCAGGGTTCCAAACGGTGTAAACCATGGTGTTAGTCAGCAGTTTTCAGCACTTCCCGCCCGGAAGTTCGCTGATTATCGTCACAAGGTGGGGAAAGAACCACCCCGCATTCAGGGGATTGCGATATTGCAGAATCTCGACACGAGGCTGAGTCGTCCGCAGGTGTTCGCGAATTCTCTATGAATTAGCATTTAATAACACAATTTCCTATGCTCGGAAATCTGAAAATGCTCGTTGGTTCCTATCTCATCGACTTTCGAATTCGATCGGAGCGGTCGCGATGGGATTGGCGTCGGCGCTTACCAGGTAAGCGAAGAGGTCCGCGATCTCTTCGAGTGTCAGCGAGTTGAGCAGGCCTTCGGGCATTGCGGATGCCTTATTCGGCCGGATTTCCTCAATCTCTGATTTGAGAATGGAAGTTTGGCTGCCACTCGATTCGAGCACGAGGACTCGATCTTGATCATCGAGTACGAGCCCTGAGAGCGATTTTCCTGCATTCGTGACGACGGTCTTGCTCGCATACTGGTCCGAAATCACCTGGGACGGGTAGACAATCGATTCGAGGATTTCTCGACGCTGGAATCGCTTTTGGAGACCGGTCAACTCGGGCCCCAAATTTTCGCCTGTATCTTGGAAAACGTGACATTGGGCGCATTGTGCACTCTTGTAGACCGCTTCCCCATTCAGCGCCGATCCGTGCGTTCCCTCGGGGCTTTCGATGAAAGTAGCCAACTCATCGAACGTCCAAACGCTTGTTTTCGATGCTTGAGGTAGGTCGGCGACCGGCCGTTCGGGAAATGTCTCATCGAACCAGGTTTGCCAAGCGGGAAGGGCGGTGTCCCACGTGTTTCCGGCCAGCTTCGGCGACTCTTGGGTCCAATGTCGTAGTAGCTTGTCGGCCAGCATGCCGCCATCTTCCTTCAGCCGGAGTCCAGCCAGGATGACTTGGCGAAGTAGCTCGGGCTCTTCCGGCGCGAATTCTACTTTTGTCAGTTTTTGCATGACTTCGCGGGCCGGTTCCCCCTCGAGGAATTGCACACTGCGGACGAGATAGTCCCAGTTCCGACCGTTCGGGTCTTGGGCCAATCCCATCGTGACGGAAGGGCGTCGTTCGGGGTACTGATCGTATGTTTCTCGCAGGTATGCCATGGCTTCCGGACTTTTGCCACGGGCGAGCATCGCAACGAGCCCGATCCGCAACATGCGATAGGGCTCGCCATCTTTTTCGGCGATTCGACGATCGAGCGCTATGTAGCGGCCGATGTTCTCGGCGTCCCGTGATTCGGGGATCTTGAATAGCGTTTCCATTGCGACGGTCGGCATTTCTTCGCCGGCTTCCAAGATCATTTCGTTTTCGGCAAGCGTGAAATCCTTGGCGAAATCTTTCGCGACTCGATCGACGAAACGGCCGACGTTGTTGGTGCCGTCCTCACCTTTGCTGCGTTCCAGGAATTCGAGCAACTGAACTTTTTGCCGTGGGTCCCATCCGTCTTTCAAGAATCGCAGCTGGAACGCGACATGCAGTTTTTCTGTTTGGTTTGCCTCCGAGTCCAAGAATTTTAGCAGCGGGTCGAGCGCTCGTGGTTCTTGGCAGTAGACCATCAGCCGCGCCATTTCTCGATTGACAGCCGCGTCTTCCATCGGGAACTTGGCGACGAGTGGTTTGGCCAGCGGCTTGGCTTCCTCGGGTGTTAACGGCCCGCGAATCATCGCCAGCTGAAGGACTCGCAGGGCGTCGGCCAGTTCGTTGGGCGGTAGGTAGCCGCTGATTAGTTGGATCACTTGATCGGCGATTTTCTTGGCGTTCTCTTTCGATGGAGCCACGTTCAGCGCCGCGGTGGCGCCTTGCGTGAACAGTCTCACATCGGTCGTAGCGACAATCGTCTCGATCCAATCGGTGTTATCATTCCGTTCGAGCAGCTTCCGCGCTGCCCATGCTTCCGTGCGATCGTTCGAGATCAGCAGAGGCTGGAGCGCTTGGAGCGAAACCTGTTGGGAAGTCCGCGCGAGCGCTTCGCAAGCTTTGGCTCGAACATAGGGCTCGCCGTCATCGAGCAATTGTTTCAGTGCTTCGGTCGTGATCTTATTCCCGATCAGTCCCATCAGATAAGCGGCTCTGGCTCGAACGCGAGGACTTTTATCGTTCACGAGCGCTGCCAGCAGCGTGTCGGTCGGTGGTGGACCGACCAAATGCATCAACTCTAAAGCTCTCGCTCGATCGACACCGGGACGGTTGGTGTCGACCGTGTATTCGTGGATCGCACGGTCCCAGCCTTTGCCCATTTGTTGGCGAAGCACCGAGACCGCCTGTCGTCCCCAGGCGCTATGCAGCTGTGGCTGCATGATCGCTTCGACAATCTTGGATGCCGGTTGAGGATATTTGGGCGGATCTCCAACCCAGGTGATGCGGTACAGGTTGCCTTGCGTACCGCGCCCACCGGTGGTGAAGTAGACCCAACCGTCGGGGCCGACGTCGATGTCGGTCACGTTGAGAGGTCGTCCGACCAGGAACGGTTCGCTCTGAGCCGTGAAGCCTGCGCCGTCGTGTTCGAGGCTGACCGTGGTGATCCGGCCATTCGACCAGTCGCAGGTGAACAGGCGATTGCGATATTCCTTCGGGTACGCTTGGTGGTCATACACGACAGCCCCGGTCGGGGAGCCGCGGCCCGTGTCGAGCACGCCCGGCAATGAGTCGATGTAGTATTCTGGCCATTTGGCCCAACCACTGCGCCAGCCGTACTCGCCACCGGCAACCGCGTTCAGCAGGCGCGTCGGACGGTGCCAAGTGCTACCCATGTCCGATTCCATATCGGAATCGTGAACGAACAATTCACCGGTCCGGTTAAACGCCAAGTCATAGGCGTTGCGAAGTCCGCCGACAAACAGTTCTGCTCGCCGCCCTTCTAGGTCGACGCGGACAACACCGCCGCCCGGCGCTTTGATGCCAGACGCGTGCCCACGTGGATCTTCGTAGCGAGGCGTGATCAATTCACCTTCGTAGGAGTTCTGATGGGGGCTCGTCAGTGCGAACGGATTTCGCAGCTTCGTGTGATTGCCGATCGAAATGTAGATGAGGCCATCCGGGCCGAGTGCCAAACCGTGAGGTCCGTGCTCACCCATCGGTGAATCGAATCGGACGATCGTGGCGACGCTCTCATAATCGCCATCCCGATTCGTATCGTCGAGCCGATAGAGCGCCGCCCCGGAAGGGCCGTCGGCGATCACAAACACATGGCCGCTAACGCAAAGGATCCCCTGACAGCTTTTGACCTTGTTGCAGCAGACTCGGACCGCATCGGGCACGTTGTTTTCGTTCGAATCGTAAACCATCAAGAGCGGACCGCCCTCGCGGGAAACCAGGATGTGCCCGAATTCGTTGAAGGCCATCGCAATCAGGCTGCCCGTCTGCTCGCCACCCGCCACATGCTCGACTTGGAATCCTTCCGGCAAACGGAATTGTGGTTGTCCGCTTAGGTCAGCGCCTCCGGAACCGATCTCGCTTGCTCCGCCCGCATTGGCTTGGCGGAACCGATCGACCATGCTCGACTTACTGCCGACACTGACGGTTTCCCGATTCGGAGATGGGTTGTTCGACGGTTTCGGCACCGGGTTATCCTGCCGGTTCGGACTCTGATTTCTCACTTGGGTGCCGAGGCTTGGTTGTGGTTTCGCGGCAACCTGCGTTTGTCCGCCTGGTTCTGATTCGCGGGTCACGTTTCTGGGCTTACCGAATTCACCAAGATTGAAAGCGGCCTGCCACCGATTGTCGCGGTAATTCGAGCCGTACCACATTGGCAGCACACGGGTCTGCGTTCGCCAGGTCGGATTACTGACGTATGCCCGTTCGATGTTTCCTTCGCAACTGACGGAGAGGCGAGCGGCGAGTCCGGCCGTATTTCCGTTTCGATTCGTCACTTTTACCGCGATCAGATTTTCACCTTCGACGAGCAAGGCACTGACGTTGTGTTTTACGAGCCGATTGGCATTGGTCCCTTTGGCGGCCCTTTTCCCGTTGATGAACAGTTCGTATTCATCATCCGCGGCAATTTCGACAAAGCCGTTGATCGGTTGGGGCAGCAGCACGGTCTTGCGGAAGTAGCAGGAGACCTGCGGCACGCTTTCGCGACCATGTTCGGGCGACCAGATCCACTGCGGCACCACCGACTGGCTGTTGGACTGAGCCGAGCTTTTCGCCTGTATACCGAAAAGGCAGAGGCAGCCGGTGAGAGTAAATAAACAGGTGCGAATCGCGCGTGCAGTGAGCAGGCGAGTAGACGATTCGTTTGCCATGTTGACCTCGACGCGTTTAGACGAGTGAATCCAGGTGCCTCGCACCATTCGTCGATTGCGAATGAGCTGTGCGTAGACAGGTGGCCAAACCGGAACAATTCCGGGCGGCAGAGAGTAATGCCGAATCACCCCACCAAGCAACACAGGTTTTTTTAATGCTATCGTCCATTCGCCATTGACCCAACTTGAAACCGCGACCCCCTGTACCGATAGACGGTCCAGAGAAAGAGGCGACCCAGAGCGTGAAATCGAAAGATCAGGGGCGAGCAAATTCGCGGTCGGTGATCGCTAGCAGCTGCCAGAAAGCGGCAGGATGTGGTCCGGAGAGCCGTGACTCGGTGAGCGCTCAGAGTGAGCAGGTTCAGACGTCGACGTCGAGCGGAATGCCTTCGCTCTCGTGGGACAATCTTTGCACCATGCGCATGGCGTCGTCGACCATGTTGTGCAATCGCAATTCCCACAGATAACCAGTGCTACCACACGAATCACAAACGTCGGGGCCAAGACAGGCGAGAATCGATTCGGCGATACGCTGATTCAACTGGGGATTCGGGCAGGCGACGCGTAGATTTTTCCCTAGCGGTTGGCGGACCGATTCGATCAGCAATTGGGAAGCGAGTTGGTCGGGTGAATCTTTGGATAATGTCTCTGCAAAGTCGATGACTCGCGACATGTCGTAGGCCAGTTCGTTGACGTTGCAGGTATGGGCTACGTGAGCCAGCAAGAGGTCGGTCCAGCGTTCGGAACGCCGTCTCAATTTGTCCAGTTGTTCTGCCTGCCAAAGGGAAAGTGAGTCTTTCAGGATGAGTTTTAAAGCTCGGCGATGGGCGTCCAGCTGGCCGAGGTAGGCGCTCTGGATGTAGGCGCTGATTTCGTGAGCCGGGTCGATCGCTCCGGCGATTGCGGTCCAGACCCGGTTGAGAATGCCGGCTGAGAGAATCTCTTCCAAGAGCCCGTGCAGTTCAAGCCATTGCTCGAGCGCTGCGTTTTCATCTTGCAGCGTGTAGGGCGCTTCGTGCTGGCGCAGCTGGGCTCCCCAGCTTTGGCATCGCTCATGACAAGCAAGCCAATATTCTTCGCAGCGAGGTCCGATCGTTGAAGGGACCGAGTGGACTAACGAGAGTCCGCGGCCTGCCAAAGTAGCGGCAGTGTTGACGAGCTCGCTGGCGTCTTCAAAGTTGTGCATCTTCGGTTCATTCAAAGGAAGAAAAGGCCGCCGCTCGCAGGGGGGGAATGCGAGCGACGGCCGTCAGGCTAGGTCCGATTTCAGATCCAGCAAATCGGCCTGTTGTGAGAGCCCGAGGGGACAAAGGCTCTCACAATGGTTGCGACTCGAAGGTTCCAAGTAGCAATCGAAGTGCCATTCAGCACGAGCCAGCCTAGAATCCGATAATTGGTGAGAATTCCGCTGTTTGCGGGCCGAATTCGCAGGGGGCGTGAACGGTCCTGCTGGAGAGTGTTGTCGAAAAACCACCAGCGCCTGATCCCCGTTATCATGCGGCCCAAACGCACCATGGGGTCTCGTCGCGATGAGGCTCATTGGCGACATGGCGACAGTTCCAGACCCCTTTGGTTTGCTGGCTCGAAGCTGGAACAGGCCCCAGGCAGGATGCAGGATGCAGGGGAAAGAGACGCTGGTCGTCGCGGAGACCGAACCTGCGTTAAAGTTCGATCGTGTCGACTTCAAGATCGTGTGGACCCCAATCGCCTTCGCCCGGGATGGGACGAACCCAGCTTGGCGCGAGTACCGCATCGTCGACATTCACTCCCGCTTCAACGATGCCGCGGTCGCTAACGAACAGCTTCGACCAGTGGTCGAAGCCGCTGGCATCCTGTCCGGTCGACTTCTTGGGTTGCAAGAGAATGAACCGAACGTGGCCGTCTTCGAACAGCACATTGATGCCTTGCAAGCCGTGGATCCGCACTTGCTGATTCGATCCGGGTAAGAAGACATGGTCTGACATGACGGCAAAATGAGTCCGACTGCGGACTTGCGTTGGCCGATGTTGGCCACCTTCAAAGTGTCCTAAGTTGTAGCAGTAACTGCCGCCCATGCGTCGCTGAATGGCCACCAATTTGGCGCCACGAGCACGCTGAATGGTCTCAATTTCAGGCACGAAAAAAGTCGACTGGTTAGCCGACAATCGTGAACTCGGACAGACGAACGTGCTGTGCTCTTTAATGAACCCAGCGTCCATCAGTTGCGGCGCGTAAAAACCGGCGACGCCCGTTTTGCCGCGGGGCGGAATGTAGGGCAATTTGCCGAATGAGTTTTCTGCCCATAAAGGGAGGGCGGCACCAAAAACGCGCAGATTGTTTTGGCAAGCATTGAGATGCGAGTTGTAGCGACTGTTGGCCACCGCGGGGAAAAACATCATCGCCGCAGCGACCGAAATACCGGCTGCCACGACAAAGTCAATGAAATTCCAACGACCACGCTGCCCATGACCGTCACTTGTGCTCCAGCCCGATTGGCTGCTGGCCGGCCGAATGTCGGCCTGTTTCGCTTCCTGTTCGACGGCGAATTGAGCCACCAATTGGCTGGTCGAAGCGGCCAAACCGGCGGGCGGATCAAAGTCCCAACGAACATCTTCCAACGGCTCCAATCCATGTTCGAGCTCCAGCATCTGCTCACGCAGCGCTTCGTTGTTTTCTAACTCTTGTTTAACGCGGTCATGCTCAGGGCCATCCAACGCCCCGAGCAGGTAACCTAGTAAGTCATCTTGCATGTGTCTTTTTACTCGCGGTATTCATGCGTCTCATCCCATTCCTCGGTCAGCTTGCCGATCGCCGAGTGAAGGCGACTCTTCACGGTGCCAACAGGAATGGAAAGGACATCCGCCGCCTCCCGGTACTTCAGTCCTTGATAGTACACGAGGTTGACGACCAATCTGAGATGTTCGGGCAGCTTGTCGATCGCGGTTTGCACCCAATCGCCGGTTTCTGCCCGGTTGAGCTGAGTCAGCGGAGACGGCTCGTCTCCTTCGACCAAATCGACCAACCGTGCGGCGTCCCCATCCGCATTGCGACCCGAAGTATCCAAGCTGACAATCTGGTGTCGCTTTTGCTTCCGCTGCAAATCAATCGCCTTATTCGTGGCGATCATGTACAGCCAAGGCTTCAATCGGCGACCTTCTTGAAACTGATCGCACTTCAGATGCAATTGTAAGAAGGCAGCCTGGAAGGCATCTTCGGCCCAGTCAGCACGTCCCAAATAGCGTCGTAGGTAGCTATAAAGCTCGCGCTCATACCGATGGACAAGGATGGAAAAGAGCGACTGGTCACGCGATACGCGGTATTCCAGGATGAGCTCTTCATCCGTCCGATCGGTAGGGCACGGCGTTTGGTCGGCGGCTGGCATGGGTTGGACGTTCACGGTTCTGCTCTCATCTACGTAGGCTAGATGAGGAGGGTTCTCCAAAAACTTTGTGACTTGCGGCCTCCTCTCCGCATTCCCTCCGAAACAGCCGTTCTTGGCAGCTTGGCGGCCGAATCCATTCCTTTTCGGCAGCCACCAATTGGCGCAAGTGGTTTTGACACCTTAACTTGTACGCTTCGGACTCGCAGTCACTCGGTTACACATCTAGTTTATGCAAGGCCCATGCCAAACGTCCAAGAAACTCAGCTATCACCGCGTTTTTGGGCCGCTCGAGGAGACGTTAACGCCTTCTTTGGCCTGATGTTAGACAACGTTGCCGACCTGCTTCTTACTGTGGGTCTGCTAAGTGCAATTTTTGGATTTCCTGTAGAATTTGCAATCCGGCACATGGTTCCAGGAACCGCGATTGGGGTTCTGTGCGGCGATTTACTCTTTTTCTGGATGGCACTGCGGCTCGCACGCCAGCATAACCGGCCCGAAATAACCGCCATGCCGCTAGGGCTCGATACGCCCAGCACCTTCGGGATGGTCTTCTTTGTGCTAGGACCGGCCTTCATCACGGCCCAACAGACGATGCCGTTGGAAGAGGCGGCCCGCTTCACCTGGCACATTGGCATCTGCTCGATCGTGATCAGCGGCATTTTCAAATTGATTTGTGCGCTCTTTGCGGGTTGGATAAGGCGCGTCGTCCCCCGAGCCGGACTCTTAGGGTCGCTGGCGGCGATCGCCCTGGTCCTCATCAGCTTTCTGCCGCTGTTGGAAGTCTTTCATTATCCGCTGATCGGCTGCACGGCGCTTGCGATCATCTTGACCACACTCGTCGCAAGAATTCCTTTTCCGGGACGTGTTCCCGGTGCCTTGGCCGCTTTGCTGGTCGCCGGCGGGATGTACTACATCCTCCAGTGGGCCGGACTGCAGCAATGGTTGGGACCGGCGTCCCACCTGGAGATCGATCCACGCGCAGCCCTGTTGCCCTACGAATGGCTTGCAGTCTTTCGTTTCGAATGGCTCAGAGCGCTCCCCGCATCCCTGCAGTACATGCCGGTGGTGATCCCATTCGCACTGGCGACTGTCGTTGGTGGCATCGACTGTACCGAGAGCGCTGCGGCGACCGGCGACGAATTCGACACGAAGTCGGTGATCCGAGTCGAAGCGATCGCCACGTTGATTGCCGGACTGTGCGGCGGAGTGATCCAAACAACACCTTACATCGGTCACCCAGCCTACAAAGCGATGGGAGGCCGATCGGCCTACGTGTTGGCGACGGCGCTGTTCGTCGGAGGAGCCGGAGTGTTGGGCTATTTTGGTTACCTCTACGCGATCATCCCCAAACCGACCGTCTTTCCGATCTTGGTGTTCATCGGGCTTGAGATCACGGCGCAGAGTTTTCACGCGACACCCAAGAAGCATTACGCCGCGGTGGCGCTCGCCTGCGTGCCGGCGTTGGCGTCGCTCGCGCTGATCTACGCCGACAAAGTCATCGGTGGAATCGGGGCGATGCAGTTGCTCGATCCGGCCACCGGCCAGCCGGCGCTGTTGTCGTTGGATACGATGAGCGGACCGCTTGGCGAAGAGTTGATGACGATTCGCATGTTGGCGAATGGGTTTGTGTTGACCGGCCTCCTTTGGTCATCGGCACTGGTCGCTTTGATTGATCGTCGGATGAAATTGGCTGCCGTCTATTTTCTAGTCGCCGCCATCTGCGTCTTCTTTGGTTTCATCCACTCACCGCTCAATGGTGGTCCGATTTACCTTCCATGGGATCTGGCGGAAGAAACGAGATGGCTTGTCTACCGTTTCGTTGCCGGATACGCGAGCATGGCTGTATTGCTGACGATTTGGAGCCAATTCGCGGATGCCGAGCGGTGAACAGAAATGCCAGAGACGTGGCCGCGTTCACCATGGCAGCCCGTTGAGATGGATGCGTTGAGGTGCGATCGGTTCTTGGTCGCTGAGCAGCATCGTGTTTCCCGTCCAAAGGTGTTCGCCACTCTTCTGCTGGTAATACGCCGGGCAATCGGTTTGATACCATTGCAACCGCTTGTAGAAAGGAACAAGTTCGTCAGCGCACAACAAGAGGCCCAGTTGACACTTCAATGTTTCCAGGATGAACGGCCTCACTTCACGCAGCATCCGAGAAGTGTGCCCTTTTCCGCGATGGCGGGGACTGGCAATCACATTGTTCAGACCGCCGACTTTTACGGGAGAACCGTCCACGCTGACTTCTCTTTCGACGACATGGCAAAAGCTGGCGATTTCATCGTTGGCGTAACAAATCACGGTCCAGTCGGGCGCAGCCCACTGCGTGTTTGCCACCAGGGGGATGTGCCCGAATTCGGTCTGACCACGCGATTCCAACTCGAGCCGGAGACTGCCGTCCAATTCGCACGTCTTCTGTTTCGTAATCATTTCGATCGTCGTTCGCCTGAAGCTAGAATTGGTGGAGAATAAGGCGTCGCTTATCGAGGGGCCCAGCCAATCAAAGAGTCTTCAGCGAAGGCAAATCCTCGCACTGGCGCGGCTCCTTCTTCCCAAGCGCATCCGGCCCGTTGCGTCCGATTGCGACCGTTTGCTTGTCCGCTCGAGAAGGCGTTATCCTATCACCATGCCGGCCATCGTGGTTCTTGGCAGCGTTCTCAAAAGTCACCTTAGGATGAATCGATGGATCGTGTACTAGAACCAGAAGTGATGGACACTGCAGCAGAAGCGCTGGCCTACGATCAAATGGATCATGCGGCGGTGAACAAGCTGTTCGTCGACGACTTGTTGGCCGCGCGGCCCGATTTAGGCCAAGTCTTGGATATTGGGACGGGGACGGCTCAGATTGTGGTGGAGTTGTGCCAGCGTGATGCGTCCGCCAAAGTCACCGGTGTCGATTTGTCAGGCAACATGTTGGACCTGGGACGCGCCAATGCAGAAGCTGCCGGCGTCATGACACAAGTGCAGCTCGATTTGGTGGATGCGAAAGGGCTCCCGTACCAAGATGGTCAGTTTTCTTGCGTCATGTCCAACAGCATTGTGCACCATATTCCAGAACCGCTCTCGTCACTTCGGGAAGCGGTGCGAGTGACCGCGCCGGGAGGGCTGCTGTTCGTTCGCGATCTGATGCGGCCCGCTTCGATCGAGGAAGTGCAGCGATTAGTAACGACGTACGCGAGTGACGAAGCGGAGCACGCACGGCAACTGTTCGACGATTCGTTGCGAGCGGCGCTGGAACTGGAAGAGATTCGTGCCATGGTAACTTCACTGGGCTTTCCGCCCGAATCGGTGCAAGCGACCAGTGACCGACATTGGACTTGGTCGGGCCGGAAGGCGGAATGAGTTACGCAAAACGGACGAATGGGCCAGCTCGACGTTGAAAAACAGGACAGGTAGCGGTAGGCTCACGATCCTAGTTGGCGGCCGTTTAGAGTTGAATGAGGCCGCATCCCGCACACTTGGAGCGATCATTCTGTGTTCAACGCTTACTTCTATTTCATCTTGGCGACCGTCATTGGCTTCTACGTGCTGGATGTCGTCAGTCGTCTGCTCAACCTCACGGCGTTGAAAGACGAATTGCCGACCGAGTTTGCCGACGTCTACGACCAGGAAAAGTACTCGGAATCGCAACGCTACACCCGCGTGACAACTCGCTATGGTCTGATCAAATCGACCTACAGCCTGATTGTCTTCTTGGCCTTCTGGTGGCTGGGTGGCTTCGGTTGGTTGGACGAATGGGTTCGGTCAGTGATGGAGAACGAATTGGGTCGAGGTCTGTTGTTTGCCGGGCTCCTATTCGTCGCTTCGGATGTGATCGATTGGCCCTTTGAGCTCTACAACACGTTTGTGATCGAAGAGAAATTCGGCTTCAACAAGATGACGGTATCGACCTTTTTCACCGATCGTTTGAAAGGCTGGGCGTTGGGTGCTGCGTTAGGGTTGCCGCTGCTTGCCGTGATCCTGTGGCTGTTCGGCCGTTTCGATGGCAAGGCCTGGCTCTACGGTTGGATCACCGTTAGTAGCTTCTCGCTGATCATGATGTATTTGGCACCGACCTACATCATGCCACTGTTCAATAAGTTCAAGCCGCTGGAGAACGACGAGCTGAAGTCGGCCATCGACGAAATGTCGAAGAAATGTGAATTTCCGCTGAAAGAAGTTTATGAGATCGACGGTTCAAAACGTTCGACCAAGTCGAACGCCTTTTTCACAGGGCTTGGCAACAACAAGAAGATCGCGCTCTACGACACGTTGATCGAAAATCATTCGGTGGGTGAGTTGGTGGCCGTGCTGGCACATGAGATTGGTCATTACAAGAAGAAGCACATTATCAAGAACCTGTTCATCGGCATTGGGCAGATGGGCGTTCTGTTTTTTTTGCTGGGTCTCTTTCTCAACAACCGCCACCTATTCGATGCGTTTGGAGTTAAGGAAACTTCGGCTTATTGCAGCTTGGTCTTGTTCTCCATTCTCTTCGAGCCGATTAGCAACCTGCTGGGGATCGTAATGCAGTGGCTCAGTCGCAAGTACGAGTTCGAAGCGGACGCCTACGCAGCCGAGGTCACCGGTCGCCCGGACGATCTGATTTCGGGGTTAAAGAAGCTGTCGAAGGACAACCTGTCCAATCTGACGCCACATCCTTTCTATGTGGCGCTGAAGTATTCGCACCCACCCATGCTAGAGAGAATTGGTGCGCTGCGGGCCTTGGCGAGAGGGTTGAATTTCAGTGATCGCCTGCCGGATGCGTAAGCAGGCCATTGTCGCGGCGTGGGCCCAGGTTGCATTTTGTGTGCAGTAATATTGCTGTTAGTATATAGCTGCACATTCTATGAGGCTTGGAGGGACGTCGTATGGCGACGCGTAGGTTTGGCAGAATGCAGGTGGAAGAGCTGGAGCCCCGCTTGGCGCTCAGTATTGACGTGTCGTTTTACGACTTCAATCAGACACCAACTGACGATAACGAATGGGCTTTTGAGTCGATCTCCACAGTCGTCAACAACAAGCTGTACTACACAGGTGTCGACAAAGACTACGGCCGCGAATTGTTCCAATTGGATTTGTCGACGATGGTGTCTCGCATCATCGATATCAATCCTGGTGTCGGCGATTCCATCACGCTGCCAAATCCACAATTCTTCACTCACGGTGATTTTCTGTTTTTTGCTGCGGGCGATGATGTTCATGGCCGTGAGGTGCGTTGGATCGATACTTCGCTTAGCCATCCAGTCATTCACACTTTGGATGTCAATGACGGTCCAGACGGCGGAGGATTCGATTTCCACTTTGCTTCATATGGAAGCCGCGTGTTCTTTGCTGCGTATGATGACGTCGGTTTGCGTTTGCATTGGGTGGATACCGACTCGGATCTCAATCAGTGGCAAACACTCGAAGGGCTGACTAGCGTTGGTAGGCAACTTGGCCTACAAGTGGTTGGGGATAAGTTGTTTTTCGAAGCCTACGAGGCTTCCATAGGTACAGAGCTGCATTGGATCGATTTGACAAGTGCGTCGGTGGCAGTGAATTCGATCGACATTAATCCGGGCGGCCAAGGTTCTCTTGGAATTGGTAATTCTGGCCGATTTGCGACGGTGGGTAGCAGACTTTTCTTTCTCGCCCGCGATTCAAACGAAGGGCGAGAGCTAAGATGGTTGGATGCTGGCCTAGCGATGCCGGAAGTCGAGACGATCGAACATGCGCCAGGTGATGCGCCTTTCATTGCCGGCCGGCTCACGGCTGTAGGTACACAGATATTTTTCCCGTTTGAAGATTCTATTGCGATGTTCGATGCTTCTTCACCGGACTTGGTCACTTCCGTACACGTCGGTTCCACGGATTTTCTTGATCCAGGCGTGGAGGTTTTGGGCACGAAGTTATTTTTCGTGGCAAGCGACGATAACGGAACAGAGTTGAAGTGGATGGAAACAGCGGCGCCGACACCGATCGTACACGGTATCGACCTGCTCCTTGGTCCAGATTCTTCTCGTCCTAATCATTTGCGAGCGATCGGTGAAAAGCTGTATTTTTCGGCGATCGATGACCAGTTACACTGGCTCGAAATAGTAGGGGACCAACCAGACGTACAAAAACTGAAATCTGGCGGTTTGACGAAAGTTGCAAGTGACCTAACGGCAGCTGGCAATCGGGTGTTTTTTGTCGCCGAAGACGATGTGGAAAAACAGGTATCCTTGAAGTGGGTTTCTGCGGAGGACGAGTTTCCGGCCGCGCAAGTGGTGAATGACTTCGCGTGGACGAATGAGTCGTCACGCATTGCAGAAGCGAGTAACGTCGTAGAGGCGGCAGGTAAGCTGTTTGGGCTGACGTATGCGCCGGGGGCTTTTAATATTGGAGAATTGCGGTCGATTGATTTGACTACCGGTGCGCCGGGTGGCGAGGTGATTGACACCATACGTCGAAGCATTTCAAACCCAATTGATGCTAGTCGATTTCCCATGGGCACGTTGAACAACCTAGTCTTCTACACGGAACCACTTCAATCCGATTTGCGTTGGTTCGATGCATCGAGTAGCGGTCCTGTTGAAGTCCATAGTCTCGATGATTGGGGTAATTCGAATACGGTGTTTTCAAACATTGGCGACAAGCTATATTTCGCTTCGCCAGACGCCGGCTGGGGATGGATTGATGAAGAATTTTCGGGATACGGTCTACCGGATCGCGTCATTGGGATTTCACGGGTTGGTGAAGGAGGCTTCGTTCCAGTCGGTGATAAAATCTACTTTTCCGGTTCCAATGAAGAGTACGGACAGGAACTGCGCTGGATTGACGCAACCGAAGAAAATCCGGTGGCTCATACCGTTGATGTAAACCCAGGGGCTGAGAGTTCGTTTCCGGGAACGGTCGGCGGATTTGCGTTGGCTGGAAACAAACTCTATTTCACCGCATTTGATGAAACATACGGAAATGAGCTGCGTTGGATTGATGTCACAGCTGAAAGCCCTGTTGTTTACACCGTTGACATCAATCCGGGTGCTGCTAGTTCTGACGCCGGTAGAATCGGCGGGCTTTATTTTGCAAGTAACAAGCTTTTTTTCACGGTGAACGACGGATCGGAAGATCCTGTTTTCTGGTTGGATACAACGGTTTCGGCACCTACGATTCATGCATTGAATATTGTGCTTCCTTGGGAAGTTTCGCATGGAGGATCGGCATTTGCTGCCGCCGGCGAACGGCTATTTGTCGTGGGCAATCAGCTTCGCTGGCTCGATCTGGATCAACCAGAATTTGTGCACGCAATCGACGTCAATTGCGGCGATCACCTGGGGCGTTTTGGTGGGCTGATCGAAAAAAACGGGATCGTCTCGTTCTCAGATTTCGGCGGCTCAACTGTCGTTTATTGGATCGACGCAAATCAGCCAGACGTACTCGTAAAACAGGTCCAGTTGGCATCTTCTTTTTCAAATTCGATTGTGCCCCCTAGTTGTGGCTTCGGATCAAATAATTGGACGACGTATTCTCTTATTGACGAAAGCTATTTCTTCACCGCCACCCGAGACGGATTCGGTCGCGAGTTGGTTTCTGTAACATTCTCAGATGGCGCTGCCCCTGGTCCCGATCTGAATCAAGACGGGAAGGTCGATGTCGATGATATCG
>CAYZRS010000074.1:0-21558 GCA_964480915.1 uncultured Pirellulaceae bacterium
CCCGCCGTAAAAGTAGGTCAGCTGATTCGGATCAAAACCGAGCTGATACAAGATCATCGCATGGAGTTCCTTCACTTCGGTCGGACGCCCGTACATGTCCAGCGTTTTCTGCGATTCCCGAGCCAGCTCGACCGCCTCGGGCCCGGACGTCTGCATCTTGTAGGCTAACTCGTAGCTGGCAATCCGGGCCACGAGCTCACTATTATCATGGCGGGCCTCCAGGTGGCGGCGATTGATCCTGGCCAGAGTATCCAGCAGGTCACGCTGCATAGCTCTTTCCGTGCAGGCCGGGCGAGCCAAGTCCAACATCGGCGCGCCTTCGTGTCGGAAGACGGTTCCTTGGTAGGTCGCCGGCATGTAACCACTCGACCAATTCTTGGCCCCTGAAATCGGGCCCCCGGATACTCTCGCTTTACCCAAGACGCTTCGCAACATGCTCACCTATCTCCACTCGGTAGCCTGGCGGGCGCGTTGGACGCCTTCGAGCGCTTTCGTGTGCCGTCGTAAAGCTGCCTCGTCGGGCGTCCCTTTGGCCCGCTCCTTCTGCATGTAACGTTCCAGCTCACGAATTCTGGCGTCAAACATGTCATCCAGCGTTTCGGCGTCGACCTCTTCCAGATAGGAAACCAGCCGTTCTTTCAACTGCCGAGTCTTGTCGGGACGTTCTTCCGCCAGATCACGAGCTTCCCCTAGATCGTCAATCAGGTTGTACAGTTGCACCTCTTGGTTGTGCAGGTTCATCACCAGCTTGAAGTCACCGTCACGAATTGCCGACATCGGCAGCGTGCCACCGTACCAAGGAAAATGGAAGATCAGCTCGGACGTCCCACGCTTGACGTTGCCTTCGTTTCCATTTCGGAAGAGATCGTGAAGGCTTCCGCCATCGTACGTGTCCGCAAGCGGAGCGCCTCCGATCAGCGTGTTGATCGTCGCGTAGACATCCCAGCCAGCGATCGGCACATCACATTGGACCGCCGACTTCACCCCCGGACCTACGATCACCGTTGGCACACGAAGACCGCCCTCCCACACTTCCGCCTTCTTCCCGCGGAGCGGCGCGTTACCACGAAACGCGCCTCCATTATCCGACGTGAAGATGACATAGGTGTTGTCCTGAATCCCCAGCTCTTCGATCTTGCCGAGTAGCATTCCCAACCCGGTGTCCAGGTCCTCGACCATGGCTGCGTAGGCCATCATCCATCCATTCTTTGCAGGCGAAGGCGATTCGTAGTCGGCCGGCCTACATTTTTCGCCGCGGGGCAGCGTTTTGTATTTCTCTATCGTATCGCTCAGTGCATCGCTCTGTGCATGCACCGCATAATGAGACAGTTGCACAAAGAACGGTCGCTTGGCTGCGACCTGTTTTTCGATGAAGTCGTTCGCCCGTCGTGTGGTGCTCAGAATTCGCTTTGGATCGTCCGCCGGCAGTCGTACCTTGTCTTTGTGCGACAGGTAATCGCCTTCTCCATTGTTTGTATTCCCGTCCGATTCGTCGTAGCCGGCGTGTTCTGGCGAACGCGGATGAAATCCCCACTTCCCAAAATGGCCGGTCACGTACGAAGGGTCCGCGCGGTGAATCATTTGGGCTAACGAAATTTCATCTTTGCAATCGATGCCTCGTTCCACGGCCAACGTATCGTGAACAACCGTCTGCCTCAGTCGGCAGGGCGTCTTCCCAAATTGCATACCGGCACGAGAAGGAGTGCAGGTCGGCGCACAAGCGTAGGCATTCGAGAATGTCATGCCATCGCGGGCCATCCGTTCTAGCGCCGGCGTTTGATAAAAGTCGCTTTTCGAATCTGGTCGATCGGACATCATCGGCACCGACGTATCGGTCCAACCTTGGTCATCGGTGAAGACAAGGACGAAATTCGGCTTCTCCGCACTCCTAGCTGGAGAAACAAAGGCCAGCATCAAAACGATAACCAACAACGATCGCATTTTTTCGCCCCTGCCTAGTTGCTGAACGATTATGGATAAGCCGAAAGGCCAGAAACGTTAACTTCGGTGCCCCCGGAAAGCGCATTCTTCTTGCCCACGACCGTCACCTCGATCGTGTGCTTGCCGGACGAAAGGCCGCTGTGGGACCAGCGAAATGGCACCTCGCGTTGATCCATCCGGCCCACGTGAACTCCGGTGTAGCTGTATTGATCCACCTCACCCAGCTCCTCACCATCGATCGAGACCAACGCAATGCCCGCATCGGCAAGCCGTCGTCCCTCCCAAACGATCGCTGTTCCGTTGAATTGGGCCTCAAACGTAGCCCCAGCCTCCGAGCAAACACGACCAGCCCCACGTTTCTGCCACGGATCGTCGAATTCGATCTGTTCCAGCGTTACCGGTTTGCGGCCCTCGCGATTGAAATACATCCGATAGTATTCGCCCAAGCCGATGTCATAGAACGGTCGGAATTCTTGGTTCGTATGCAGGTTCCTTGCTTCGTCGACTCGGACCTGCGCGTTGACGCTGACGTAATCCGCTGGAAATCGGAGCGGGCCACTCTTGGGAAGTGCATCTTGGCCGCCGCGAACGGCCGCTTGCACCATCACCACCGGGCCACACATCACCGCCACTGGAGAAACGTATCCCGGGATCGGCTCACCCCGCGGCGACAGATCCCAAGAAAAGTTCACGACGTCGGCCGCGGACCACTCGCGTTCTATCGTGGCCCACGTTCCTGGTTCCATGTCGACCTCGAACGGCTCGCCATTGACGAGCACTTGCGGAGCCTGCTTTGACCACTGCGGCACGCGAACCTTGAGTCCGAATCGAGTCGGCTCGTCCGTATCAATCGTCAGTTTCACGGCGCCGTCCTGAGGGAACTGAGTCTCCTGAACGACGGTGACTTTTCCTGCCGCACCCTGCCAGTCAACCTTCGACGGGACGAACAGATTCACATAGATGTTCTGGTCATCACGGAAGTAGATCAAGTTGTGGTACTCGGCCACCGTCTGCGGCAACGAACCCTGACAGCAAAACCACACCGTGCTTAACGATTTCTGCGCCCCATAAAGATTGTAGCTCGACCCATACATGATCATGCCATAGTCGTTCATCGGAGCCAGCGCACCGACTCCGTTGTAGATCAGCCGTTCGATCCAATCGCCATACTTTGCTTCCCCGGTGAATTCCATCAGATACCGCGCCATTTTGAATCCGGCCCACGAACCGCACGACGTTTCGAAATGGAAACGCACATCAACGTTCGATTCGCCACGCCGAATCCCCAGCAATGACTCTGGCATTCCGTCCGGCACGACAAAGCACTCCTCCGGGCCATAGCCGCCGGTCGCGTAAAGCTGCGTCTTTTTCAGAAAGTCGTAACTGTTGACCAGCGTGTCGAGGTATTTTGGTTTGCCGGTAGCGCTATAGGCCATCGCAGCGCTGCTGAGCGAATTGACGTGGCTATAGGCGTGGTAGCTGGGATGCTTCTTGGCCGCCTTCAGCGCCTCAAACACATTCTGTTGCTTCGCAAACGCATCCCAAAAGCGATCGTATTCCCAGACTTGGGCAAATTCGTAATAGCGACGATCTCCCGTCAGCTCATAGGCGCGGTATAGATTCTCTGCCAGCGTGTACCATTCCCGTGGCAACGCATACTCATTGGTGCGCGTCAAATTCTTCTCGGCCCAGTCAGTGATGCGATCCAAATATTCGATCGCTTCGTCGCTGCCGAGATACTCGTACATATCGACGAGGCCGCCGACCATCTTGTCGTAATCGTAGTGACTGCCTTGGCCCTCCTTGTATCCATACGAACCATCGTCGCTGATCGTCTTGCCCCACTCGTGCATCAAATAGAGCGCCCGATGGCGGACCTCTGCATCACCCGTCGACGCGGCCAACCTGGCGAACCCTGCCAACCATTGACCGAACGACAACGGTCGCTCGCTGTAAGCACCACCCAACTCTTTGCCCGGCGCCCACTTCTTGCTTTTGAGCCGAAAACCACGCAGCACATCATTCGGCGCCAGCCGCATGTAGTATTCACGGACCCGTTCGATCTGGGAGCGATGCATTCCGGGCGATAGCGTGACACCGTCATGGTTGAACGATTCCAACAACCGTTTGCCTAACCGACGCTCCGCGCGGGAGTCGATCGAGCTTGCGACATCACTGGACTGACCAGCGCAAGTCGCCGCGGCCCCGCAAACGAGCAGCATCGAGAATGTGAGCCGAATTGCTCTTAAACTGAGTTCCACGTTTTCATCGCCCCTGCAGGAAACACTTTTCGCACCAATTCCGTCTCTCGTCTCTCGTCTCTCGTCAGTCTCCAATCGGATTGGGCTTCGCCTCACCCCGATCTTCTGGAAACGGAAACACGTTGGCTGCCTCGGCCCACTTCTGCCATTTGTCGCGTAGCCGGCCGACGACTTCCGGATTGTCGGCCGCCACGTTTTTCGTTTCGCTACGATCTTGCGCTAAGTCGTACAGTTCCCACCGCGTGGCATCTCGATCATCGAGTGTCACCAACTTCCAATTTCCGTCGCGGATTGCCGAGTGATTCAAATGCTGCCAGTAAAGTGTCCGAGCAGGCGTTTCATTCATTTCGCCCTTCCAGTAGGGCACCATGCTGGTGCCGGCCGCCGGTTTCACGCTGCGACCTTCGTGCTCGGTCGGATAGTTCGCACCGGCCAGATCACACAACGTCGGCATGACATCGATCAGGTGAAACGCCTGTTGGTCGATGATCTTTCCACCGTCAGTAATCGCAGCGGGCCAATGAACAACGCAAGGCGACGCCACGCCGCCCTCGTGGACATACTGTTTGTATTTACGGAAAGGCGTGTTCGAGTAATTCGCCCAGCACTGTCCCTGCGAAATGCTCCAGCCACCTTTGTTTCGCCATTCGGCGTAATTCGACCGTTTGTGCTCCGGCCAGTTCATGCCGTACAGGTCAAGCTCGCCGGAACAACCATTGTCCGAAAAGAACATGATGACCGTATTGTCGAGCGCACCCCGCTCACGCAGTCGCTCGACGATGCGACCAATGCCCTCGTCCATGCGATCGACCTGAGCCGCATAGATCGCACGGCGGAAGTCGAGTTCCTCTTGCTCCTCCTGGGTCAAGTCGTCCCACTTCGGCAGGAAGTCGCGATCGAGCATATCCTTGAAGACCAATTCATCCACCGAGACCTCTTCGTGAGCCTTCCCACGCGGCAACTGTTGCTGATCGGGCAACAATCCCAGCTTTCGCATCCGCTGAAACTTCTCTTCACGCAACTTGTCCCAGCCTTGCTTGTATCGCCCACGATATTTTTCGATCAGATCGTCCGGCGCTTCCAACGGAAAGTGGGGCGTGTTGTAACAGACGTGCAGCAAGAACGGTTCCTGCTGCTCCTGGGTGGCCTGATCGATGTAATCGACGGCCGCGTCGGTAAAGAAGTCGGTCGTGTAGAACTCTTCGTCGGGCCGATAGGGATTCGTCGGCTTCTCTTGAGCCGGGATGAGCAGCTCGCCGTCGCGGTAGATATCGCATCCTTTCAGCACTTTCCAGTAACTGTCGATGTGCAAATAGATGCCGGTGAAGTGAGCGAATCCGCGCACCTCAGGCCGAGCCGACGGCACGTGCCCCGCGTGCCACTTGCCGACCATGTAAGTTTCGTACCCGGCCGACTTCAGCACATCGCCGAACGTCACGCATTGATCGTTGAGATGTCCTTTGTAGCCGTCCCCCGGGTAGTTGCGATAAACCATCAGCCCCATGCCGGCTTGATGTGGATAGAGCCCGGTCAGCAGGCAGGCGCGCGAGGGGCAGCAGCGGCCCGTATTATAGAACTGCGTGAGTCGTAATCCGTTGTTTGCCAACTTGTCGAGGTTAGGCGTCTCTATCTCTCCGCCGTAACAACCAATATCCGAATAACCCAAGTCATCGGCGAAAATCATCACGACGTTCGGGCGCTCAGCTACAACTACGACGGTAGCTAGAAGATTGAACAGGAGGAAACAGAGAGGACGGAAGTATTTTTGGTTGGGGAATGATTTCATTGGTCGAGATTGGCTCCAGGGAGGATGAATCGGGACACGCCGTCGATCAGTTTTTGTTCGTGGAAGTTGATTGGTAGTCCTAGTGGCAGGTCGAGCAACTTCATGTAGCTCAGTCGTGGACGACTACGCTGTCTTGCTTTTGTATTGAATACCCACGCAAGACTTCATTTCACGGTAGGAAAAGCGCTGATCCTCAGCGTCGTGCAGCCGAACGGAACGAGCGTAATCTGTTCGGCCCGGCTGCCGGCGGGCCGTTCTTGGGGACTCCAGGGAATCGGTCCCGCCATCTCGTTGTAGGTCTTCCAATCGGGCAGTCGAATTCCCAGCGTTTTGATCGCGATCGGCGCCGCCTTCAACGACCAGGGCCTCGCAGCCACGTTCGCTCCTTCGACGACCTCGAAGTTGTTTTGCAAATCGACAAGCGAGTCCTCCATCAACGCATAATTCCACGGGCTGGTCGGTCGCACTTCCTGATACGTTCCTTTCGTCTGCCACTCTTCTTCGATTCGCAATCCATAAACCAATGGCCCGCGAGTCAGTCCCACACTGTTTTCGTGCCAGCGTTTCGTTTTCAGCTGCATCGGTAGCTTCAACTCGACCTTGTCGCCCGACTTCCAGATCCGATCGAGCGTCACGATTTCACCCGCTTTCGCTTCCGACTGAAGTTCATCGTTGATGCGGATTTGCGCTTGCTCACACCAGCCGGGAATTCGCAGCTGAAACGGAAACTTCACTTCGCCTTCACTCGACAATTTAAACCGAACGACATCGCGAAAAGGGTAGTCGGTCTCTTCGGTGATCGTCACCATGTCGCCCGCTCCCCCCACTTTGGCAGTGACCGCACTCGGTGCATAAACGACTGCGGCCAAGCCATTCCCACGGGTCGCCATCCACAGATGTTGTGTAAATTTCGGCCAACCTTGATGCAGGTTGCAAGTGCAGCACGGGTACCCCGACAGCAGGCCGAACACCATGCGGTCCGGTTCGTTGTTGTAGAAATTACGCGTGCCGTGCGTCACCATGACCTGATTGGCTAGTTGAAAATACTGCCGCGACTGGCAGTCGTCGCTGATCTGCGCAGCCAAGACGTTGAAGGCGACCGATTCCAAACGGTCAGCAAAATCGGTCTCGCCTGTGATCTCCAGCATCTTTTCCAACGAGAACATCATCTCAATCGCCGTGCACAGCTCCGTGCCACGCGTCAGCTGTCTTCCGTGGAGCGCCTCGTCACCGCCGAACAAACCGTGCGGTTGTCCGTGGTGCTTTTCCAGATCGGCCAACGCTTTTTTGACCGATTTCAGATATTCTGGCCGCTGGTCAAACTGAGAGTAGATGACGGGCGCTTTAAGCCCCTGAGCCAGATTCACACAGTGGAACGGATAGGCGGTCGCATCTTTGGCCGTCCACTGCGCTTCGTGGAACGGACCATGCATTAAGATATCGCCGCGGCGAAGGAATATATCGGTATAAGGATGCGTTTGCTCGTGGATCATTTGACCCAGCTTGAGGAGAAACTCATCCCCAGTAATGTTGTAGAGCCAATAGACAACCATCAGGTTGTCAGCACCGCGTCGGTTCCCCCAAAACGTCCAGTGACCCAAAGGAGTCTTTGGCAACTCGCGCAGCTGATACTTGAAGTATTTCGTCAGCACTTCGATAACGCGTTGGTCGCCGGTCGCCGTATAGTGCTGCTGCAAGATCTTCAGCATCACCATCTTTGGCCACCAGTCGCGACGTTTATCACGCTGCAAACCGGGCTCAGGTTCTGGCGGCTTGGCAAACGGGATCGGGCCGAGATACCCGTCCTCGGCTTGATGCGTGAGCGTCCATTCAACCCACGGCTTCACTTTGGCAATCAGCCGTTCGTCGCCCAAGATGTAGGCGAGCGGCAGCAGGCCATCGATCCAATAAGGACCGCGTTCCCAGCCGTCACCGTCTCCACCGAGCCAGCCATTCCGCTTCCCGACCACTTCGGGATAGGTCTCGTCCAGATGACCAGACATACCCGACGCCATGCATTCGAGCTGACTCTTCAGCCAACCCCGTGCGCGAATCGTGCCTAGTGGCAGCTCTGTAAAAGGTGTATCTGCGAGCGGAGCCCGGTTGACCACATAGTGCTGGTTGGCCGACTGAGCCTGCACCGCGTTGAGCGCCGGCAAAGCGCTGAGCGAAACGCAAGAAAGCAGGACCACAACAAGTTTCGTCTTCATCAATCCACCCGCTACCAAAGGCGAGGCTCTTTCAAAAAGACGATCCCAACGCCTCCCCTTCGGGATCGGCTACAACGGGCCTACTTCCCCGCATCTTCAAACGTGACATCGATTTCCAACACGCCCACGCACTGGTCCGGCTCGGGCGTCATGAGCAGCCGAATCGCGTCGCAATCCAACGGAGCCGCCGGACGAACCACATTGTATTGATTAACCGCGACGCCATATTCGTCGGTCACGTAGAGTTCGAACGGCACCCACGCATCATTCTGTCGAACTTCTATCGACCATTCCTTGGGCACTTTGACATCCTCTTGGTTTGCAAACCAATAGACGCCCACGCTTCGCAGCGTCTTCGTCTTATGAAACTCGGCCTCGACCCACTGCGGTTTCCCTCTTTGAGGACGACTCGACCAACGCGTACTCTTGTTCCCGCTCGACCAACGAGGCTCTCCTTGGTCACCGACGGCCGAAACGGCATCTTCATCGTAGGTATGGGAAGCGGTTACGGACGCAAAGTCGCTTTCCTCGGTCAGAGCCGCCGGATCGAACTCGGCCAACGCAGCTTCCCGGGGAAACCAGACGGTCATCGTCGACACGCCACGATTGTTCCAAGCGTAGTAGGGCGTCAACGTGAGCTGCCGGCTTTCCGATTCGCCGTCAGCAGTGACCGCCTGGGCCGGAATCTTCACCTGCTGAAACGAACCGCCTGCGGTCGACAGCTGAGACGTCGTCGCCGCATCCGTAGCGGGAGCGTCGGCCAAGAAAAAACGCTGTGTCGCACCATCGTTGTCGACTCCTTCGGCACACATCACGAGCGGGCCACGCGTGACCGCCACTCGACCACGATTCGCCTCCACCGACGGGTGACACTCCGACAACCGAACCGGCATCGGCAGGTCCAGCTGAACGCGATCACCAGGTTGCCATTCACGGTCGATGACAGCGAATCCATTCTTGACCGTCGCATCAAGACTCTCTCCATTCACTGTCAGAGCGAACGTCGCATCCGATTTATCGATGTAGTGATAAAGTTCGCCCGGAACGAAGCGATCTTGCGACCAAGTAGGAATACGCAACTTCAACTGAAAACGCACCGGTCGTTCGGGGTTTAACGCCACTTTGATGAGGCCGCTGTTCGGGTAATCGGTCTCCTGCTCGACGCCGACGGTCACGCCTTGAAAATCCACCTTCGTACGGCTGGCTGCGAAAAAAGTCACGTACAAGTCGTTTTCGTCACTGGCGTACGTCATCCCGGGAACTTGCGGTACAAGACGAGCCAGATTGGACGGACAGCAAGCGGTGCCAAACCAAGGCGCACGAGCGGCCGTGCCGTGATTGAACGGATACTTACCGTCCGATTCGAGCGGATTCACATAGAAGAAACGATTCCCGTCCAAGTTAACCGCCGCCAACACGTTGTTGAGCAATGCCGCCTCGGCCACGTCCAGATACTTCGCATCTTTCTGCAGTAGGAACATGCGGAAGTTGAAGAAGACGTTGCCAACCGCAGCACAGGTTTCGTTGAACGCGTGATGGTTTGGCAATTCGTACTGCGGCCCGAATCCCTCGATCCCGTGCACAGCGCCAAGACCGCCAGTAATGTGCATCCGCGTATTGACGATGTCGCCCCATATGCGTTCGAGCGCTTTCGCGTAAGCAGGTTCTTCCGTCAGCGTGCCCACATCGGCCATGCCAGCGTAGAGATAGGTGGCTCGAACCGCGTGGCCAACCGCTTCGGTCTGATCTGCTACCGGCGCGTGCTGCTGAGCGTAGGTTGGCGCCATCACGCCTTCCCCGTCGGGAACAAAGGTTACACCGCGTATCTCGAGGAACTTCCGCGCCATGTCGAGGTACATCTGTTTGCCGGTTACGCGATACAGTTTGACAAGCGCCAATTCAATCTCTTGATGGCCAGGCGCTTGCCGCACAGGTTCACCGTCATTGTATTCGCCGTCGCCCTCGAAGAAGACGCGGTTCACATGCGCTGCGTTCTGTTCGGCAACGTCCAGCAGCTTCCGTTTGCCGGTCGCCTGAAAATAGGCCACCGCCGCTTCGTACATGTGGCCCATGTTGTAAAGCTCGTGGCTGTGCACGACGAACTCGTAAGGCTTATCGCCCATCATCGACTTCGTGCTACCCACACCGGTCGTGTGCGACGGATAGAGATAGCCGTTCTCTTCCTGAGCCGCTGCGATCACATCGACGATCGCGTCAAACTGAGCCTCCAACTTTGGATCAGGCTTCAGCTGCACCAAATAGGCAGCGCCCTCCATGACCTTATACAAGTCGGAATCAATGAATCGGTGCGCCCGATGTCCCTCCACCTTCTTGCCTGCCAGCGCATCGGCCGCAGCTTGCAAATGGGCGACACCACTCTGCGTCCGTTCGAAGGCGAAGGGAACCAACGTCTCTCGCTGCGTCACCAAGCGGGGTCGCCAAAAGTCGCCCGTCAACTCGACTTCATTAAACGGAACGGGCTTCAGAGGATAGTCGGCAACCACCGCGGTTGCCGACTGTTCAGCTGGAAGTGATGAGCCAAAAAGAACGAGAGAAAACCAGCTGATCGTCATCAGCCCAACACATTTCCGCATAGCCGCAATTCTCCAAGGAAAACGAAAACCGCGACCGTCTTCTGTGTGACGACCACTCGGTACTACCTTGACACTTACACTCAGACTTGATGCTCAGCGCAGAGGTCGACCCTACAGCTCACTGAGGTGCCCTGGACAGGTCCCGCCGCCGTCTTTCCGAGCCCCAACCCGCTGCCAAACGAGTGGGTCGATATCAAAGTCGACGTTATGAACTGAATCGTCGCAGTGCACGGCGAGGAATCCTCCAGTATGTGGGCCCCCGAATCGATACGACCCTCCTCCGACATCCGACTCATCGGTGTCTGGCAATGGCACTCCGGGCATGTTACCTCCCGGAGCCTCCCATGCGCTGGCGTATCGAATCACATCCCAGTCGTGTCCTTGGTACATTGAGTTATTGTCAAAGGGTACGTTCGCGCCATGGTTTGGATCGTAATAGCGTTTCGGCAAATATCGCTCTGCCGCGAAGAGAGTCTTGGATGTACCATCCTTGATCTGCGAAATCTTTACACCAAACCGCGGAACAATCGCGCCGTCATATTTCCTGCGAACTTCCGACTTCTCTATCAGCCCGGCACAGATGGATGGGTCCTCTGCTCGGCGGGAGTAAAACTGGAGACACTGCACTCGCTCGGCACCAGCTTCTCCGGCCCCATTGGGAATGATACAGCCGCCGTTACCGGCGTAGTCACTTTTTGCAACTAAAGAATCGGGAGGCAGGCCCGGCGCGTTAATCGAATCTTCCGGGCCGTATGCCAAACCGCCAGGGCGCCGGCTAGGACAGGCAAAACCCGGCACCGATGTCGTCTTCTGGAGCTGCAGTACGGCATTCTTTTCCGACTGCTCCAATCCGGCGCCAATCAAAAACACGGCGCCTTCCTCCAAGAATGGCATCACTTGGTAAACCCATCCACCCGGCTGCTTTTCACCGAAGCCTGCATCAGGATCACCGGTCCATTTGTAGCCCCAGCCAGCCGACGGCAGCCTTTTGTGGGTTGACTCAAAGTTCAGAGCAGCCAAACCGATTTGCCTCAGGTTATTCGAACACTGAGTACGGCGAGCTGCTTCTCTTGCCGAGTTCACCGCGGGTAGCAGCAACGAAACCAGAATCGCGATGATCGCAATGACCACCAGCAACTCTACCAGCGTAAAGCCCGCCTTCGTTCGATTGCACGTCATACTATCTATCCTCAAATAATGACTATGAATTGTGACGCGAACGCCACCACAGCAAGCCGCCAACCATCAGCATCCAGCCGGCAGGTTCTGGCACGGCTTGCACATCCGAATCTTGGAATTTGAACGTGTTCCAAATCACGAAATCCTGTCCATTGGTGAAACCATCCGCGTTGAAATCGCCCCCGCAGAATCCATTGCCCGAAGTAAACTTGAAATTGTTCCAGCGGACAAAGTCTTGACCGTCCACCGTGCCGTCGAGATTGGAATCGGCAGGCAGCAAGGGGCCGGGAAGGCCCAATGCCGTTCCAGCGAATCCCAGCCAGGCGTCCAGATCGTCCGCATCGACAAGTGAATCACCCGTTAAGTCGAACGAGACCGCATGGGTGCCGGCCACAATCTCGGCGACCAATGAATCGACGTCGGCACATTCAAAAGCTCCGTTGCCATCAAAATCGCCCGGCGTTACCGATGGGGGCGCGGTGATCGTGATCATCATGCCACCGTCATTCACACACAACTCAGCCAGCGGATCGGGAGCTTCCGGACAAGGCTGCAACGTAATGATCGGCTCGGCCGTGCCACCGTTGGCCGTCAGTCCTTGGTTTGACAAGGGATCATTGGCATCGTCGATATAACCTTGATAGCGATCGACTTCTGTCTGATTCGGCGTGTTTGTTAGTTCGCTCTCGGTACCAAAAATATTGATCGTGGCGTTGCCGCTGATATCGAGACTGACATTGCCGGAAGACGGAACCGGCTGACCGAACAAAAACCAATTTCGATTGAAGCTAAAGTGGCCGCCGTTGTTGATGTCCGTCGGCTGCGTCGGATAGACGTTAATGACGGAGTCGCCGCTCATCTCCAGCGTACCGTTGCCCTTCAGTTGACCAAGATTCATCCACCGACCCGTGATCGTTCCTCCGGACATGATCAATTCGCCATTGAGCGGAGCGGAATCTGTTGGATCCGGTAAGGTTTCATCCACGAATTGCTCGGGGATCAACAGACCGTTCGTTTCAACATTGCCGCCGGTCATTACGACTCGTTGAGTGAAACCGGCACCGTTCGTTTCGAAACCACGTCCAATGTCAAAATGCCAACCCTCACGCCCACCGTTTGGGTTACTTGGATTCGGACCACCGATCTTCAAGTCTCCTCCATCAATTCGGAACGTGACATCACCGCCGCCGTTACCAACCCGAACTCCGTAGGCCAGGGCGCCCACCTCACCGGCAGCCGTCATCGTCGTACCGTCAATGGAAACGTTGACCGGAGAACCGCTGTATCGAATCTGAGCATCGTTGTTATTCAACGGTCCGTCGTCACTGGTGTCGGGAGTGAGCGGATAGAAAGGAGAGGCCGGATCGTCCCAGCCAGACCCAGGATTCTGCCAATTGCCGAGCGGTATCACGCCCTGTGACCAATTTCCAGGCTCATCCCAACGATCGTCGACCGCGCCAGTCCATTCGTTCGCTGAAACAATACCGCTGACCATCGCCACGCAGAGAACCACGACTGCCGGAGCTACACGTTTCATCTGTTTCCCCTTTATCCACATTCGACTACTTCAGATTTTTTCTCTAACATCCTTAACGCCGCAAACATCCAGCTCGAGCCGACCAACATGAGCCACCCATGTGGCTCGGGCACGGCCTGCACATCCGAATCTTGGAACTTGAACGTGTTCCAAGTCACGAAGTCCTGGCCATTGGTGAATCCATCGGCGTTAAAATCGCCGCCGCAAAACCCATTGCCCGACGTGAATTTGAAGTTGTTCCACCGCACAAAATCTTGACCGTTCACCGACCCATCCAAATTGGCGTCCGCCGGCAGTATGGGACCGGGAAGACCCAAAGCCGTTCCAGCAAAACCAAGCCACGCGTTCAGGTCATCCACATCCACAAGCGCATCACCCGTCAAGTCAAACGAGATCGTGTTGGTACCCGCCACAATCTCGTTGACCAATGAATCAACGTCAGCACATTCGTAAGTTCCGTTGCCATCAAAGTCGCCGGGCGTGACGACCTGAGGCGCAGTGATCGTGATCATCATGCCACCGTCGTTCACACACAGTTCGGCCAGCGGATCGGGCGCCGCCGGGCATGGCTGCAAGGTGAGGATCGGTTCATCGACGCCACCGTTGGCCGTCAACTCTCCCTCGTCGATATACCCTTGATACCGCTGGAGCTCCGACAGATTCGGCGTGTTCGCAGTCTCCGACTCATTCCCAAAGATGTAGACAATGGCATCGTCACGAACGTCGAAGCTCACCTCCCCCGTGGAAGGAACGGGCGAACCAAACAAGAACCAATCACGATTGAAACTCAGATGGCCACCGTTGTTTCTTTGGCCCACGAGGTTGGGCCACAGATGAATGACCGCATCGCCACTCAATTCAGCACTGCCGTTGCCCTTCAGTTGTCCGAGGTTCATCCACCGCGCGTTAATGGTGCCGCCCGACATGACCAATTCGCCATTGAGCGGCGCCGAATTCGTTGGATCGGGCAAACTGTTATCAACAAACTGTTCTGGAATCAACAGACCGTTAACGTTGATCTCGCCACCTGACATCAACACCGTCGCCGTCGGGTCGATATTGACGGGACCACCATCGAAACCCGGATACCCGCGTCCGACTTGCAAATGCCACGCGGCCGGGTCCCCACCGGCCGACGAACCGCCGATATTCAGCTGGCCTCCGGTGACCTGCAACACATTGTTGGCACCGCCGTTCCCAACACGCACGCCATAGGCAAATGCGGTCACCGAATCGTCGATTAGCGTGACGGTCCCATCCTCTTGTAGCTTGGCGTCGTTATTCCACAGCGGTCCATCGTCGCTCGTGTCAGGAGTCAGCGGATAAAATGGACTCGCCGGGTCGTCCCATCCGGAACCTGGATGACTGGTCGCGTTGATGGGTACGATCCCTTGTGACCAATTGTCCGGATTCGTCCACAGATCGTCCGATCCGGCCCCCGTCCAGAGATTGGCCGGCGATTGCCCCGCCATGCAGAACAGGCAAACAATCAATGTGATGGAACTGCACTTCATCGATCACGCCCTCCGTTGATCGAAATTGTTGACCAAGCGCGACAGCAACCCAAAACAGCGAAGATCGACAGCAACCAGCCAGCTGGTTCCGGCACTGCCTGGACATCCGAGTCCTGGAATTTGAAGGTATTCCAAATCACGAAGTCCTGACCGTTCGTAAATCCGTCGGCGTTGAAATCGCCACCACAAAATCCGTTGCCTGCTGTGAACTTGAAATTATTCCAACGGACAAAATCTTGACCGTTGACCGATCCGTCCAAATTGGCATCCGCCGGAAGTACCGAACCGGGCAGCCCCAAAGCAGTCCCAGCAAATCGACGCCACTCCGTCAGGTCGTCCACGTTCACCAGCGCATCACCCGTCAGATCGAAAGAGCCGTCATGGTTGCCGGCCGTAATTTCCGCGACCAAGGCATCGACGTCCGAGCAATCATGCACGCCGTTGCTGTCAAAATCACCCGGCGTCACAACTTCGGGCGCGGAAATGGTGATCATGACGCCGCTTAAGCAATAGTCATCGAACGAGCCATCGGTCGGGCAGGGCTCGAGTACGATATCTGGAACGGCCGTGCCGTTGTTGGCCGTCAACCAGCCATCATCAACGTATTGCTGGTAGCGATCGAGTTCGGCCTGATCCGGTGCTGTTTTAAACTGATCCAAGTTTCCGAAAATTTGAATTTCCGCCTCATCGCGAATATCGAGATAGGCATCGGCCATCGTGGCATACGGCTGGCCGAAGATGTACCAATCTTGTTTCATCTCAAAATGGCCACCATTGTTTGGCATGTTCGCAACATTTGGCCAAAGCATGATCTTGGCGTCACCACTTATCTCCGCGTATCCGTTGCCGGTGAACTGTCCGATATTCAACTTACGACCGACGATCGTGCCGCCGCTCATGAACATCTCGCCATTCAAGCCAGGCGTGTCGTAAGGGTCCGCCAGCGACTCATCCACAAACCCTTCGGGCACCTTAATGATGTTCGTGTCGATGACACCGCCAGTCATGACGAACTTCGCCAAGGGGTTGGGATTGGCCGTTCGATTGAAACCGCGCCCGACATCTAAATGCCAACCCACTCGGTTGCTTTCGCCGGGCGGAATTCCTCCCACTTCCAAACGCCCACCGGTCATTTCCAACGTATTCGAAGCGCCATCTAAACCGATGCGGACGCCGAAAGCGGTGGCGACGGTTGCCTGGTCAATTAGGATCGTCGCATCTTCCGCCGTCAGCTTGGCATCGTTGTTCCAGACCGGACCATCGTCGTTTACGTTGGGCGTCAACGGATAGAAGGGGGACGAGGGATCATCCCAGCCAGACGAAGGATGCTGCCAGGCACCCAGCGGCACAACGCCTTGCGACCAGTTGGCCGCGTTGTCCCAACGCTGATCGCCCCCGGTGCCGGTCCAATCATTCGCCACACTCGACACGTTCAACACGGCCACTAAAACAGCGGAAAGCCCAATCGCAGACGGTGATTTCTTCATGTCATCACGCTCCAAAGAACTCTTCTCCAATTGAACGAACCGTCCGACACATCCAATTTCTGATTCCTATTTCCATCTAGAATGAAAGCCGTCGGAGCCAATTACCTCCGACGGCTTTTTTTCTGTTCTTACCTTCTTACCGGCACTTGCCAGCGGTTTCAGTTAGCTTCTCTTGCGGAAACGAAGCATGAACGGAAGGATCAGAGCCATCAGGCCCCATGTTGCAGGCTCTGGAACAGCTCGCATCGTGATGACACCGGCGTCAAACGACACGTCCAGGACGCTGGCTCCGCCATCGGCGACGATCCAACCAGCCGCGACGTAGTTGTCCACGAAGTAGTCAGCTTCCGATTGCGTAGCTGCACCACGCATGCCATCACCATCTTCGTCCGTCCACCATTCGCCATGAATCGTCAAGACGGCGTTGTCGCGGATGTCCAGCAGCGACGTACCAACAGCTGGGCTTTCGAATGCTTCGATCCAAAGCACACCAGGAGCGAAGCCGTTGTTGTCATCCGTAAGATTGACTTGAGCGTTGTCGCTGATGGTAACCACAGAGTTCGCGTCGGCCGCACCTAATCGCAGGAGGTCGGTGTTGACCACAGCATTTCCACTCACATGCATTTCGGCGTTGAGACCAACGCTTCCAAGACCTGGAGCGAACCCTTCGGGGACCGTGATGCCGGCAGAATTGACGACGCCACCAGAAACGTTGAATTGAGCGAGGTGAGCAGGGTCAACATTCGTACCACGACCGACATTCAGAAGAAAATTACCTTGCTGGGTGAGAGTTCCACCGGTCATATTCAGAACGTTGCTGGCCGACTGATTTCCGAATGCGCCTCCTTTGGGATGTCCAATCTGCAGGCCGAAAGCGACGGCATCCACGGTTGAATCAATCAGCGCGACGGTTCCGTCCATCGACATGCGTGCGACATTTGCATCCGGGTCACTCATTGTGCCTTGATCGGTAGCACTGGCGGGAACTGCGGCTGGGTCCCAGTTGTTGGCGTCGGACCAAAGGTCTCCACTACTGCCGCCAACCCACTGAGCATCGCCGAACGCTGTGCCAGTAAGCCCCACCACCAACAACATCGCAGCAATTTTCTTTGTCAAACTCATTGAATCGTCTCCCCAAAACTTCAAGAAAAGTAAGTGCTCTAAAAAAAGAACGTCACCCCGAGGCTCACGCATTCGTAAGCATCAAGGTGACGATCTTGATTTTTGGACTCACTGGCTTTACTCGGGGACGACGTAGCTGCTTAAGCGATCATTCACAAACATCGCGTGTTTAAGATTGTGGCAATAATCATGTTCCGTTCCAAGGTTTTATTGGCCAAAAATCCTTGAGCTTTTGGCCCACCCCTATTCACGGTCAGGCGCCACAGCGGGCAGGAAAACCCCCTCTCGCGCAACGGAACCAACGCTATAGCAACACGTTACGAGTCATTCCTGATGCCTAATTTGCTCGCACTCTCTGGCGATATGCCACCGGCGTTTCCCCAATTTCACGGCGAAAAGCGACTGAAAAATACTCGATATGTTCGTAACCGATCGTCACCGCGATCCGGCTGATGGGGAGTTCCGTTTCCGCCAGGAGTTGCTGAGCCCGTTCCATCCGAACCCGAATGATCTCGTCATGAATCCCCCGGTCCAACTGCTTGGCAAAACGGCGTTTGAGCGCGCTGCGAGAAATCGAGACGTAATCCACCACGTCCTGTACGCCAATTTTCTCACACGCATGTTCTCGGATAAAAGAGACCGCTTGGGCTACTTCGCTATCTTCGATTGCCGATACGTCGCTCGAATGCCGCGTGACGCAGCCGATCGTTGGTGCAAAAATCGCTGTTGCCGGAGTCGAATCGCCCGCCATCAATTTGCACAGCAGTGACGCGGCGTGGTAGCCGACCCAGGTGTGCCCCGGCTTGATGCTAGAAAGAGGTGGGTCGGCAATCGCGCACAAGGTCTCATCGTTGTCGACCCCGATGACAGCGATCTCTTCGGGAACGAGCGCGCGTACGCGACGCGCCGCGTCGAGTACGCGTTGTCCGATGGGATCGTGACTGGTCATTACCGCGACCGGCTTGGGGAGTGAGGAAAGCCAGTCTCCCAGGCGATCTTGCGACTGCTCCCACGAGTCGTTTGCGCTGGTTGCCGGAAGCATCGAAATTTCGCAGGAAAATCCCTGCTCACAGATCGCCTCTTGGAATGCGCCCCCGCGCTCTTCGGACCAATTCAATCCCGCAATTCCACAAAAAGCAAAATTCTTGAAACCACGTTCGAGAAAATGCTCCGCAGCAAGACGGCTGATCTTGCGATTGTCTACATGGACCAGAGGCAACTTACAGCCGGCCGCCACCCCCAACACGTCGACTGCCGGGATGCCGGTTCGCAAGACGTTTTCGGCAATTCGTGGGTTCTGTGCGCGAACGATAATTCCATCGCCTTGCCAGTCGGCGAGCCAAGAAGGCAGTTCGCCATCGAGGCTGCGCGGCTCGTGATAGACCGACCACGGACCGTTCTCATTGATGTATCGAGTGATCCCTCGCAAGATGGCGCGACCGGAAGCGTGAGACGTCTCCACAATCAGCGCCACGTGCGGCCGACTAGGAAACGCCTTCGGGTCGCTTTCCTTGCGGGACATGATCGCCTTCAAGCAGAACCAAGAACTCAAGTGGGACGCAAGAAAAATGCGACAACCCAACTGACAGGCTCACTCTAACCCCACAACTCACGCGAAACAAGCTCCCTTTTGCCCCCAACCGAGTGAGCCAAAACGTCATTTCCGCGAGCCACAATCTCACCTTAGGGCCGCCCAGCGAAACGTTCCCTGTCAGCAAACGCAGGCCCATCGACGTGCCGGCCAGCATCTGTGCGCACGCCTATTCCACCGAGAAGCGGAACTCTGTCTTTGTGCGATACTCGTCGCCCGGCTTCAGAATCGTGCTGGGAAATGCTTCCTGGTTGGGACTGTCGGGAAAGTGTTGTGTCTCCAAACAGAAGCCGCCGCGATGCACATACGCACCGCCCGACTTCCCCTTCAAGCGGCCATCGAGAAAATTCCCGCAGTAGAACTGAATCCCCGGCTCCTCGGTATGAACTTCCATGACGCGACCACTCGTCGGTTCGACCACGCGCGCCGCCAATTTCATCGCACCGTCACCTTCGTTGAGTACGAAGTTGTGGTCGTATCCACCGCCAAATTCCAGTTGCTGGTCGGACTCGCCGATGTCTTGGCCGATCGGTTTTGCATGCGTGAAATCGAACGGAGTTCCCGTAACATCGGCCAGCTCGCCGGTCGGGATGAGGGTCTCATCGACTGGCGTGTAGCGGCTGGCATTCAGCATCAATTGGTGATCGAGAATGGTACCGTTTCCCTCACCCTTCAGATTGAAGTACGTGTGCTGAGTCAGGTTGATCGGCGTCGCCCGGTCGGTGGTGGCGAGGTATTCGACGGTCAACCGATTTTCGTCGTAGAGTTTGTACGTGACGGTCATTTCGAGATTGCCCGGGTACCCTTCTTCCTTATCTTTCGCGAGGTAGCTCATGGCTACACCGCGCCAGCCGTCTCCCGATACCGACTTCGCATCCCAGACGACTTTGTCGAACCCAATGACTCCACCATGCAAGTGATTCGGGCCGTTATTTTTCGACAGCGAGTAGGTCTCACCGTCCAATTTGAATTCCCCGTTGGCGATCCGATTCCCAAAACGGCCAACAATGGCCCCAAAATAGGGCTTATCGACCGCATTCATGTAATCGGCGACGTCATCGTAGCCGAGCGCAATATCGGCGATTTTGCCGTTCCGATCAGGAACGCTGAGCGACGTGATCGTGGCGCCGTAATTGGTGACCTTCACCGTCATTCCTTGATTGTTCTTGAAGCTAAACAACTGAATGTTGTCAAAGTCGCTGATCATTACTTCGTCCGCCGTAGAAATCATCGGTATCCATGCGAGCATACAAATTAGCAAGGCCTGAATTTTCATCACCGGTATCCTTTGTGAGGAAAGTATTTTGTGGGAGCGCGAATCGCCACCGAGATCGCCTCATCGCCCACCCGCTCTTTATGTCGTCTTCTTGGCAAAGAGAAAACCCATGGCGCGCCATGGCGCCCCAAACATGGTTGACATTGTTGCAAGCCACAAGGCACGAAGCAAACCGATCCCATCCGTTCGTTTGGCATTCTGGCCACCGTCGTTGTCCTTTTCATGAGCCCACCCCACTCGTCCCAGAGCACCAACCAAACGCCACCACCCAATCGCACCATAGCCGGCCCCGAAACCATGGAACGGGCTCCACTGCAGCGATTGCAACTCACCACAACCGGCCAGCGCCAATCGCTGCACTGGTGCCTGTCCCGTTTTCCAAGCCGACCATCTGTACCGCCACACAAGCAATCGCCGCGCAATTTCAACCGCGTGAAATGGGGGCAGGCACTTTGGCGCGATTCGGCTCCCTTGAGGATCGTTTTGTCGCCTTTCGCTCCGCGAAAGTAGCGCAGGCCCAAGAGCGAAAGAGTAACCAACAGAACGATCGCCCCCCCTAGAGTCCCGATTTATTGCCTTTGTTTCGGTTGGGCTTGTGAGGTGGTCAGTCGTTGCCGTTTTGATTGCTCGGTTGGCCGGCCCCTGTTAATGTCATGGCCGCTAGGGCGTATTCTCGACAGGTGTTCTTGCCTATCCGGTTGCCAACTCAGTTCAACCGAAGTCGACTTACGCGCCCTCGTACTCTAAACGTGGTCCCTCATCGGAATTGGTGACTTGATCGTTGCCCCATTGTCAGCGGCAACGCATGGCCCTCGACAGTTGACTGCGTTCACCATAAATTTGGTACCGCGCCACCTGGGCCCTCCGTTCGGCATTTTGCTTCACGTCATCAGCCTGCGGGCATTCCGGCTGCAAGAACAAACGCGGCCCGCGTTTGCCGGAGACGTTGTCGCCGTTGAACGCTGGGTGGCGTTTTCGATCTGTCGTAACACCCCCACAACAATTGCGAAACGGTCGGCCAGCCATGTTGATTCTGCGTTATCGCCTTTCGACATTTTTT
>CAYZRS010000075.1:0-21480 GCA_964480915.1 uncultured Pirellulaceae bacterium
CCGCACCGAACTCGCTTTCATCGCCAGTGGCGATTAGGCGTCGGCCGAGTATTGAATGCCCCAGGCGCCGCGTAGTTCATCGAGCGTTTGCATGACATCGAGCGTATCCGAAAGTGGCATCCAGCGAGATTCCGTCACTCCTCGCCGCAGGCAAGCGGTCACTTCGGCCGCTTCATGCTGGTAGCCATTGCCGCTTTGAATATCGGTCCACGTTTCACCGCGGCCTCGTAGACCGCCGGGCAGATAAGGTTCCGTGTAGCGCAGCGTATTCTGCAAGAAAAACTTCACTTCGGTCTTCAGTCGGCTCTTCCAACCACTGGGGATCGAAGCAATCGGATCGCCCGGAACGACCGATTCGGCACCACGGTGCAACGCGACTCGATGCGGTCGATAAAAGGGTGTCATGATTTCGATCTTTCCTTCACTGCCGTAAAGGATCGCTGAATTGCGAGTGCGATGAGTCATGCTGCAACTGAGCGACGCGACCGCACCTCGTTCGAAACCGAGCACGATGGCAGCCTGTTCATCGACTCCGGTGCTCGTCATGTTTGCTTGCCCCGTTATCGATCGAGGCTTTCCGAGCAGCAAGTGAGCCAGTGATACGACATAGACACCGCGGTCCAACAACGCTCCTCCGCCCAAGTCGAGGCTGTAAAAGCGATTCCCCTCGTCGCGCGGTACCGGATAGCCAAAGTCGGCAACCAACAACTGTGGCTCGCCAATCACACCTTCATCGACCGCCCTTTTGACTTTTTGAATCAGTGGCATGCAGCGCATCCACATCGCTTCCATGCAGAATAGATTCCGCTCGCGGGCTTTCTCAATCACACTTTCCGCCAACCGACGATTCAGTGTGAACGGTTTTTCGCACAGGATCGCTTTCCCCGCATCGAGGCACAAATGACAATCTTCATGGTGTCGATGATTGGGCGTCGCAATGTAGACAACATCGATGTCGTCTCGCTCTACCAAAGCAGCGTAGCTGTCGTGAGGGCGGACATCATCAAACTGTGCCGCGAAATCGATGGCACGTGTTTCCGTCCGCGAAGCGACGGCGGCCAAGCGAGCGCCATGCGTTCGCGTCAGTCCTTGAGCAAAATCGGCCGCGATCTGGCCGGTCCCGAGAATTCCCCAACGAACTTCAGTCATGGTGACGGCTCCCAATTCATCGGCGATACCGGATCGAAATCGGTGGTCGTCGTATAGTTGCCATCGGTACCAAGATGACCTCCCAGTGCCAATGCAACTTCGGTCGTATGCAAAGTAAAATCCCGATTGAGTCGCGACGGGATTCCCGCTTTAATCGCGTCGGCCATGTCGGCAATCCCCACCGCCCAGTCTAACCGGAGCGTTCCGTTGCGTGGGGCCGGTTTTGTCTTGTGAATCAGTTTCACTTTGCGGCCGCGCGATAGCAACATGCGATTCCGGATGACATACCGGCGACGCAGCGAGATGCGGCTTTGGTGATGCCAGCAATCTTTGACGTCCAAGATACCGTCATCACCAATGATCGAAACCGATCGATCTCGCGGGGCGACGACACTGGTCGTCAGGCGGGCAACGATTCCATTGTCAAATTCCATGCATCCGACCGTAAAGTCGGGTGTGGCGTCTGCTTCCAGAAAGCCTGACCCCTTGTCGGGCAACAAACAGGCAGCAAACGTTTGCACCTTCCTAATCGGTCCGAAGAACATCGCAAACCAAGAAACCAAATAGCCGGCGTGCTCAAGCGTGCAGCCGAGCTGAAACTCGTCTCGGTACGGCCAGGGGATGCCAAATTGGTTGCGCCAGTATTTGTAGCGCTGAGCCGACATGAACCCTTCGTTCAGTTCGGCCATGATCAATCGCGGAGTCCCCACCACGCCTTCGCGGAGTCGCTGCCAAGCGGTTTGAGCCGTCTCGCCCAAGGCGCTACAGGGTGCACTGCATAGCTCCAAATTATTCTCCACCGCCAACCGATGCAGTTCGCACGCATGCTCCCAACTGAGCGTGAGCGGCTTCTCCGAGTAGACGTGTTTGCCAGCGGAAAGCGCCGCACGCGAGACTTCGAAGTGGCTCGCCGGAGCCGTCAGATTGATGATCGCATCGACGTTCGAGTCGCCGAGCACCTGATCAAGAGAATCATAGACCGGTACGTTGGCGGCCGTCGCCAACAGCTTCGTACGACGCGCATCAAGATCCATCGCACCGACAAGCTTAAGCTGCGGATGCCGCGGAAGAGACGATAGGTAATGCTGCGCAATGAAGCCGCAACCGACGAATACGATTCGCATGAAGTGTTACGTAGGTGGGATGGGTTCAGCCGATACGGCGGCCGAAATGGGGTGGCGAACGATCGAAAATCGACGCTCACTCCATAATAAGCCGAGCCCCGTGGCCCTTCTACCAATTCTTCCAAGCCTTCATTGATACGGGTCGGTGCAACCGGCGCAACCCCCCTGCCCCGTAATTCTGCCAGTAACGCTGGACAGCCCCCATGCTATCGAGCGTCGACCCAACTGCTCATTTCAGCCTCCGGCCGACTGATCGGCCCGCTCGGCCGTGTCGCTCCCTTGCAACGCATCCCGCGGACATCCGCCGCAGGGCGTCAGCCGCGGTTCGAGGCAGAATGAGCCGTGGCTAGTGGGAAAACGGCTCATGATGTGACAAAGCCTAGCCGCGCGGGTGGAACTGAGCGTGGATCCGTTTCAGCCGCGAAGAATCGACATGCGTGTAGATTTGCGTCGTGGTAATACTGGCGTGGCCCAACATCTCTTGCACTTGTCGCAGATCGGCACCGCCGGCTAGCAAATGCGTGGCAAAGCTGTGACGCAATGTATGGGGGCTGATCGAGACCGGCAGTCCCGCGCGGGCCGCATACTTCTTCACAATTTCCCAAATCGCCTCGCGCCGCAGCCGGCGTCCACGGATCGACAATAACAGCCAATCGGGCGCCTGACTTGCTCCTTCGACCAGTTGAGGACGAAGTTCACTCAGGTAATGACTGACGGCTCCGATCGCCGTGTCATTCAAAGGAACCATCCGCTGTTTGTTGCCCTTGCCTGTACACTTGCAAAACTTCTCATCAAGACGCACATCGGCAACACGCAGATTCGACAATTCGGAAGCACGGCAACCGGTTGCGTAAAGCAATTCCAGCAACGCCCGATCACGCAGCCCCAGCGTATCCGTCAGATTGGGCGCTGCGAGGAAATCGGACACTTTCTGAGCCGAAAGTACCTCGGGCACTTTTTGCCACAGCTTTTGGCTACCCAATAGCTCGGCTTCGTTCCTCTTGAGTACCCCTTCCAATTGGAGGTAACGAAAGAAGACTTTTAGCGCCACCAAGTGGCGCGAGATGCTGGCAGGTGCCAGGCTCTTGCGGCGGAGCCACGCTGCATAGTCAGAAAGTTCGGCCACGGAAAGCGAACTCAGTTTCCTACCCGCCAGCCACTCATCAAATCGCTTCAGGTCACGCCCGTAGGCGGCGACCGTATTGGCAGAAAGATGGCATTCCGTGCGAATATATTCGATAAAGGATTCGAGCCAGCGGTCCGCATGGCCACCCAACGTCTTGGCCGCTTTGCGAACGAGTTTGCGCCGCGTCCGTACCAAAATCACACTCCTCATTTACAGAAAGGCCTGTCCATAATCCCCATCGACCTGCGGGCGATTCTTGCTGCATGGAAAACCAGCATTCCCGTCGGCCGCAAAGTCGAGCAATCCGGTCAATCGGCTTGACCTCCCACCCTGTGGTAGGAACTCTGGTAAATATTCCCCCGGGAAATCCAGCTAAATCGGGAAAACCGCCGACTTTTATGCTAGATAAACTCAGATCGGCGGCCAGATTGGCAGCTAGATTGGCAGCAATTCGCAGCGATACGCAGCAAGCACAAACAAGAACAAACGCTCAACTACCGAGGCATCACATGAACATCCTTGTCACTGGCGGAGCCGGCTATGTCGGCTCGCATGCAGCTCGCCAACTAGAAGCCGCCGGCCACAACGTTTGGATTTACGACAATCTCAGCAAAGGGCACGCCGCTGCAGCGCTGACGGGCCGTCTGATTCAAGGCGAAGTTGGAAACCGTGAACAAGTCAAAGCCGCGCTGACGGAACACCAGATCGAAGCCGTGATGCACTTCGCCGCATTTGCGCTCGTCGGCGAATCGGTCGAATCGCCACACATCTACTACCAAAACAACGTGATCGCGACGCTCGAGTTGCTCGAAGCGATGCGGGAATGCGATGTGAAAAAGTTTGTCTTCTCGAGTACGACCGCCACGTACGGCGAGCCCGACACGATTCCGATCACCGAAGAAGAAGACCAAAAACCGATCAACCCGTACGGCTTCACCAAGTTGGTCATCGAACACGCACTGGCCGATTATGCCCATGCCTACGATTGGGGTTACGCGGCACTACGATATTTCAATGCGGCCGGCGCATCGCCCAGCGGAGAAATCGGCGAAGATCACGCGCCCGAATCACACTTGATTCCGATCGTGTTGCAAGTCGCTTTGGGCCAACGCGAACACATCACGGTCTTTGGCAATGACTATCCGACCGAAGATGGCACCTGCATCCGCGACTATATCCACGTCGACGACCTAGGGTCGGCCCACGTCAAAGCGTTGGAGAAGCTGGAGCCAGGCAAAGGGCTCAAATTAAATCTGGGAACGGGCAAGGGGCACAGCGTCCGCGAAGTGATCGACGCCTGTCGTCGAGTCACAGGACACGAGATTCCCGAAGTGATGGGCGAACGCCGCCCGGGCGACCCGCCAGAATTGGTCGCCAATTCGTCGAAGGCTCAAGCGGTTCTTGACTGGAAGCCTCAGTACATGGACATTGAATCGATCGTCAAGACTGCCTGGAAGTGGCATCAAGCTCACCCGCATGGCTACGCCAGCAAAGAGACGAGCAACGTCGGCTAAAAGACAATACTCAGCGATGTGGTTTCGTCGGCGGCGTTTTCAACCCCCGCTGCGAACGTGGATGACGATCAGTGCAACAAGTTGTTGTCGAAAAGCCGTATGAGTTCATCCCGCCACATCGCGGAAATTGGTGGCCCACCATTGCGCAGCGGCTGCGATTAATCGATCGTTGGCTGCGCAAGGAACACGGCGTGACCACTTGGGAATGCCGGCATACCGATCGGTTGCGAAATTCGCTCGATCAAGGCCACGGCATCTTGCTGACCCCGAATCATGCTCGCCCCTGCGATCCGATCGTGATGGGCTGGTTGGCGCGAGAAGCGCGGACGCATGTCTTCGCGATGGCCAGTAACCACCTCTATCACCAAGACAAATTCACCGCCTTTGCCATCCGCAAGATGGGCGGCTTCAGCGTGAACCGGGAAGGCATCGATCGACAGGCGATCAACACGGCGGTCGACATTCTTACCACGGCGGAACGGCCGCTGATCGTCTTTCCGGAAGGGGCAGTCACGCGCACCAATGATCGGTTGCAGGCGCTGCTCGACGGCGTCGGCTTCATCGCTCGCAGTGCGGCGAAGAAGCGGCTAAGAGCCACCCAGGGAGGCAAAGTCGTCGTCCATCCGGTGGCGATTAAATATGTCTTTCAAGATGACATCCGAGCCGCGGTCGACCCGGTGCTTACCGATATCGAACACCGACTCACCTGGCGTCCACAGCGGGATCTGTCACTGATGGACCGCATCACCAAGGTCGGACTGACGCTGCTGGGGCTGAAAGAGATCGAGCATTTCGGCGCGCCTCAGGAAGACCGTTTTCAAGTGCGGCTCGAAAAACTGATCGATCACCTCTTGCATCCGCTGGAAAACGAATGGTTGGGTGAGCCTCAGTCGGGACCGATCGTCCCACGCGTCAAAGCGCTGCGAATGCAGATCGTCCCCGACATGGTTCGGGGCGAGATTTCGACAGCAGAACGGGACCGGCGGTGGCGACATCTTGAAAACATCTATTTGGCTCAACAAGTCGACAGCTACCCGCATGACTACTTAGAGACGCTTCCCACTGTCGACCGCATTCTGGAAACCGTGGAACGCTTCGAAGAAGATATCACCGACGAGGCACGCGTGGTTGGCGATCTGCACGTAATTATTGAAGTGGGTGAAGCGATTGAAGTTCCAGACCGGCGAGATCGCACCGCTGCGATCGATCCGCTGATGGTGGCAATTCGCGATTCGATTCAGCAAATGCTCGATCAGCTTTCGCAAGAATCGGCACTGATTTCAGAACTGGAAGCCAGTGAGGCTCGCGAGACGAAGCGGACGCTCACGAGCACGACTTAGCCGTTTTCTAACGCCAGTCACCGACAAAAATGCCTGGATGAGTCGTTTTCTTCAACTCTCGGCCAAATCGGGGCCCCCGTCGCTTGCAGTCAATTCAGGCGACTGCGAAAATGGGCTGGGGAATCAATCAACCGGGGGGATCGAGGCATGGCAAGGCGGACGAAGTCTAGGAATGCGTTCAGGGGAAACCAACTTCAGGGCGTGGAAACGCTGGAAAGTCGCCGCTTGTTGAGTGTGAACTCACCGGATCGCGACCAGGTGGAAGAAAAGGACTTCCCACTCGACGAGACCGATTGGACAGTTCCCGATTTTCCCAGCCGACTTGGTAGTTACGATCCGGCCGAGATTTTCAATCTGCAAAGCAAGCCCGACTCCGACTTCACCATCTACATCGATGTCGATGGCCACGTCACGACGAACACGATCTGGAACAGCAACTACGGCATTGATCCGATCGTCAGCCCACCCTTCGATTTGGACGGAGACCCCTCTTCATTCAGCCAAATCGAACTTGAACGCATTCTCATTTCCTGGCAAGAAACCGCCGAAGACTTCGCGCCATTTGACGTGAATGTTACGACGCGTGACCCGGGCCTCGACGCGCTCGTGGACAGTGGCGGCGGCGATACGACCTGGGGTGCCAGAGCGGTCGTCACGTCCGATACGTTCGCCAATTGTGGGTGTGGTGGCCATGCCTTCCTGAATACTTTTGACGATGACGCCGACACGCCGACTTTCGTTTACAACCTCGGCCCCGGTGTGCTGGGCGAGACCGTCTCGCACGAAGTTGGCCATATGCTTGGCTTGACCCACGACGGCAATAGCGGAGCCGAATATTACCCTGGCCACGGCAGCGGAGACACTTCCTGGGGCACCATCATGGGCGCCGCCTTCAACGAAAACGTGACTCAATGGAATGATGGCGACTATTTCGACGCCGGCAACAACGAAGATGACCTATCAGTCATCACCGGTTCGAACGGGTTCGGCTACCGCGCCGACGATTTTGGCGACTCAACCGCCTCCGCGAACCCTATTTCCGTGAGTGGTGGCAATAGCGTGCACGCCTATGGCATTATTGAGACCGGTTCTGACCGGGATTATTTCGAATTCGAAACGGGCGCCGGTAACATTTCGTTCGACATCGACCCACTCGGTGTGAAACCCAACCTCGACATCTTCGCGGCCCTTTACGACGCTTCCGGAAACGTCGTTCAATTCTCCAACACATCGAGCCAGTTGGAGGCCAACATTTCGGCCAACGTGGCCGCGGGAACTTATTATTTGCGAGTCGAAGGGGTCGGCAGCGATGCGGTTTACAATGCCGGCAACGATACGGTGAATGACCCGACGATCAAACCGTGGGAAAGCAGCAACCCGACAGGATACTCAGACTACGGCAGCCTGGGGCAATACACCGTCAACGGCAGCATTGTTCCCGTCGGAGGAAACACGTTCAGCATCGCCGCAACCGATGCGGTGAAATTGGAAGGCCAAACGGGGCAACAAGCCTTCGCTTTTACGGTGACGCGAACAGGTGACTTGAATACGATCGCCAGCGTCGCATTTGACGTCACAGATACGCTGCCGACGGTCGTGGGACAGTCGAATCCTGACTTAGCCACGATGTCTGACTTCGCCGCGGGCACGGCCTTTAGCGGCATGCTGCTCTTCAACGCAGGCGTCGAAACAGAAACGTTGATATTCCAAGTCCAAGGAGATTCCGATTTCGAATTGGACGAGTATTTCGACGTGACGCTTTCTGACGCAACTCCCGGTTGGACGATCGCCGGATCGCAGGCGACCGGAACCATCTTGTCGGACGAAAGCCAAATTGGTGTCTCGTCACTAAGCACCGAGGACAATGTCAACGAAGGGCCCTACGATGGCGCTTTAGTTCGCTGGCGGCAGTTGGCTGCCGCTGGACCAGGTTTTGATGAATGGGCAATTGACAACATCTCACTGACAAATTCGACGCTGACCGACAATTTCGATCCGATCGACAATTCGAACTGGACCATGATCTCTGGTGGCAGTGTCAGCAATCAATTCGGTGGCTCGGGCAATGCACTAACGTTCAATGACATTTCTGATCGCCGGTTGGTCACGAACTTCCTTGACGCTTCTCCGGGCGATGTCCTTTCGTTCGATATCATTTTCGGCGACGGCAGTAACGGCGGCGAAAACGTCGACGCGGGCGAAGATGTGTTGCTTGAATACTCACTCGACGGCGGGTCGAATTGGCAACAGTTTGACGTCTTCGACACCGAGGACTATACGTCCTGGACTTCGGTTCAAGCGACGTTGCCCACCGCCATCGACACCAATCCACCGTCCGAACTAACCTTCGAAGTACAGCGCATCGGTGGCAACACCGAATCGGCGACCGCGGACTGGGCAGTCGATTTCGTCGGCAGCAGTAACCCCGCCGATGCGAGCGACTTCTTGGGAGGCGTGCTACCGTCCGGACAAGTGACGTTCGCCGCGGGCGAGTCGACATCTACGATCACCATTCAGGTGAATGGCGATGCGGATATCGAAGCGGACGAAACGTTCCGAGTACTCCTAACGGGTGCTGGCGGCGCGGGCTCGGTCACGCTCGATTCGAGCGCACTCGTGGCGACAGGCACGATCAACAACGACGACGCGGCCTACAACGTGAATCAAGGTTCCAACGCCGAATACCGTCTGCGGCAGTTGGACAACAGCGGCAGCGGCTGGGACAACTGGGGAATCGATAACTTTACGATTACGGGCGGACAGTTGAATGACGACTTCGATCCGAACATCGATCTCAGTCAGTGGAACAACGTCTCCTTAGGAACGGCCAACACGAATTTCGGCGGTAGTGGAAACTCGCTGTCCTTCGATGGGGACGGAGAGCGATCGATTTCGACGGATCCGATCACCGCTGCGAGTGGTGACGCACTGTCGTTCGATTTCATCTACGGAGATGACTTTAACGGCGGTGAAAATCCGGAAAATGGCGATGAAGTCGTGCTTGAATACAGCATCGACGGCGGCTCGAATTGGGTGAACCTACGAACCTTCCCCTTGAACGTGGTGACGTGGACGACGATCAACCAGCCGATCCCGGCGAACGCAATTCAACCCGATGTGAATCTCGACGAGGGCAGCATGTTTAGCTTCACCGTCGAACGAATTGGAGTGAACGTTGCAGAATCCCAATCGATCGTCGATTGGGAAATTGTCGGCAGTGGGGCCAACCCGGCCGATGCGAATGATTTCCCCGGTGGCGTCCTTCCGGCCGGCACGCTGACATTCGCCCCGGGCGAATCCTCAAGAACCATAACGATCGCAACGAACGACGACGCCTTCTTCGAATCGGATGAGACGTTCGATTTTGTCGTCAATGCCGCGGGCGGAATCCCGATCGCCACGGCAACCATCATCAACAACGACACTGCCACCATGATCGATGGCGATTTCGATAATGATGGCGACTACGACTGTGATGACATCGACATGCTCGTCGACAACATTGCTAACCAGACGAACGTCGCTCAATTCGACCTCAATGGCGACGCCGCACTGACGCTTGAAGACCGTGATGAATGGCTGGCCGCCGCCGGCGCCATCAACCTAACCTCGGGCAATGCTTACATCGTCGGCGATGCCAATCTTGACGGTGCCGTGAACGGTGCCGACTTCATCGTGTGGAACTCGAATAAATTCAGCTCCAATACAGGCTGGTGTGGCGGCGACTTCAATGCGGATGGGTTTACGAACGGAGCCGATTTCATTCTGTGGAATGCGAATAAGTTCACAACCGCCGATGCCTCCAGCCTCATCGGCTCCCCAGCCACGTCGCCCGATTCAAGTATCTTGGCGCAAATGGAATCTCGTCGAGAGGTGCCACTGGCAACTCGACCTTTAACCGCAGGGATTGTCTACCATCGTCCGGCGCACGGAGCCAGTTCGGTTCGCCGCATTGACCTGGCGATCCATGATTGGAGCCCGTCCGAGACAACAATGTCGGAAGATCAACTGGACGAACTGGCGCTCGAGACAGCGTCGGCGCCCGACTTCCATGGCTTCGCCATGACTCGGTAAAACAGGACGCGAGACCGAAGAAACTGCCACCTGACCTAGTTGCTTACGTCGGTCTCCCACAGGCCGCAGGTTTTCGGCCCAGGCTTGCACCACGCGGCCACCGTGAAGCACCGGGGCGAGATCCGGCCTGCGCCGTGCGGCGCATCGTCCGGCAAGTGAGAACACCTGCCTCAGATTCGTGGAGCGTAAACGACACGAGCGAGTTGCGCCAGATCTTTCACCGTTTGCGGATCGCCGAACTGGCTGCATCGGGCAAACTGCTCGTGCACGATTTCCTCAATCATCGGACTGATCTCAAGAATCAGGTAGCCGTCCGGTTTGAGTCGAGCTGCCGCCTGCAGGATCAGCCGTTCGATGATCTCAGCACCAGTAGGTCCGCCGACGAGCGCGAGCTTGGGTTCATAGTCGCGAACGCTGGGGTCGAGCTCCGAATATTCCGCTGCGCTGACGTAGGGTGGATTGCTAAGCACAAAGTCGAACGTCGGACCGGCCGGAATGGATTCGAGTAAGTCGGTCGATACGAACTGAATTCGATCGCCAACCTGGTGTTTTTCAGCGTTGCTTTTGGCAACTTCGATCGCAGCGTCACTAAGGTCAGTGGCGGTAACTTGGGCCTGATTTAATTCGGCCGCTGCGCAGACGGCCAAGATGCCGCTACCTGTTCCCACGTCTGCAATCTTCAGCTCGAGCGTCCGATCGCTGCCGACCAAATCCAAGAGAGTCGTGAGAATGAACTCGGTTTCCGGCCGCGGTATCAAGACATCAGGCGTGACACGAAAATCACGTGAGTAAAATTCGCGACGCCCGACAAGGTAGGCGACAGGCGTCCCCTCTGCGCGACGGCGAACCAGCTCGCGAAACGCCGTGCGCACTCGGTCATCGGCCAATTCGTTGAAAGCCGTATATAGATCGATGCGACTGCAGCCTCGGGCTGACGCCAGCAAGACTTCCGCATCCAAACGTGGATTCTCCGCGTCGCTGGACGACAGATAGTCGGTCGTCCACTCAAGCAGCCGAAGAATCGTCCATTGTTCCGTTCCGCTGGACATACTGCCTCTTTGTTTGCTGGTTCCACAGGATGGTCCCGCATTCTAGCTAAGATTCCCGTTGGCGTTACCCAGACTTCGCGGGATTCAGAAGATTATCGGGCTCTTTTGGGCCGGCTCAGCAGTGAGTGAATCCGATGTTCGCATCCGCTTAAAAACCCATGAGCGTCGCATCTCGTCCGAAATCCTCGGCCGCATCGTAGGGGTAAAAATGCCGCGCCACTTTGGACCCGATCAAATCGACAAACTGGCGGCGAAAGTCGGCTTCGGAAGTATCGGCCACATGGCGACCGCCGGTGATAGGCCATTCGATCGTCGGGGGCGTTTGATTGTAGACAATCGAGTCGCTCGTATTCAGATCGTAAACGGAAACTTCCAAGTCGGCTCGACCCTTAAAGAGCGTCTTGCCTTCGTACAGCGAGAAGTTTAACAGATCGATCGCCACGACAGCTTGCGCTCCCACGCCCTGCCCGACCTCTCGATAGTCGATCTGGTTCCAGTCGTGCCGGTCCATCCAATCGACAATTTCCTGCCTTGGAACGAGCGTGATATCAGCAACGTTCTTTTGTAGGTATCGCTCGACGCGAGCTGCAATCTGATCGGCCGCCGAAGATGGACCAAACGACGACGACTGCGAAATGCAGATGACGGCAACCCGCTGTTCCGCCAGACCGTCGTAACGGGCCGGCACAAAATTCCCCATGCTGGCGTTGAGCACGTTCGCCAACAAACCGACGCAGCCGCTACAGGAAATGATCACGGTCGCCGCTAGGAGACAGATACAGCACGAAATAGAACGATGGAACGACATAGGATGCCTTTGGCAATAGCTACGTATGCAAAATGACGAAGGAGGAGCCGAGAGGAGTCGCGAAACTGTAGCTATCCGTCGGCCTAAGAACAAGAGCTAGCCAAGAGCCCGCCTCGAAGACGGCTTGTGAGCCTAATGAACGGTGGAAAATCGGGCCCAGAAAGTTGGCGACCGTTCCGGAAGGGAGTTCTGCCTGCTGTCACAGCGACGCTGGCATCGTCGATCGATGCTTGGAGTCGCAAGAGACTCAATCGAAATTCGCGGAACCGTGCTTTCGGCGCAGCTTGTCGGCTTGATCCTGATTTAGTTCAATCCGTTTCACCGAACTGGCGCGCCCCGTTTTGTCGTCAAGAACGATCAGTGTTCCCAGCAACCGTGGGTCGCCATCGGCCACATCAAAGGAGGTCGGATTAAACGTCATCGTCGTTTCCAACACGCGATCTATCCGTCGCCCCAAGATGCTCAAGTACGGACCGGTCATCCCGATATCACATTGAAAGGCGGTTCCGTGGGGCAAAATTTGTTCGTCGGCGGTCGGGACGTGCGTATGGGTCCCCAAGATCGAAGTCACTCGCCCATCCAGATGCCGACCCATCAGCTGCATATCACTGGTCGCTTCGGCGTGAAAATCGACCATGATCACCTTGACCGTCTTCGGCAGTTTCGCGAGCAATTGGTCGGCGCATGCAAAGGGGCAATCGACCGGCTTCATGAAAACGCGGCCGATCAAGCTGATGACCGCCACATCGACGTCGTTCCCCGCCTTCAAGATCGTCATTCCGCGGCCGGGCGCCGACTTAGGGAAATTGGCCGGTTTGAGGATCCGATTTTCCGATTCGAGCAGCGGTATGATCTGCCGACGACGATAAATGTGATCACCGAGCGTGATGCAGTCGGCGCCGGCAGCGAGCATTTCTCGATAGCCTTCTGGCGTGATCCCCGACCCGGCCGCCGAGTTCTCACCGTTGACGACAACGAAGTCAAGTTTTTCACTCTTCCGCAACGCTGGCAGGGCAACATTTAGAATCTGCCGGCCCGGTTTGCCCACCACGTCGCCAATATGAAGAACACGCATGCAATCTCGCTATCTGGCGACTTCTGAAAATCGCGATTCCCGGATCAGTGTAACCTTGATCTCACCAGGATACGTCAGTCGCTCTTCAAATGCCTTAGCGATATCCCGACAAATCTTGGCCGCCGACGCGTCATCGGTCTTTTTGGAACTGGCGATGACGCGCAGTTCGCGGCCCGCCTGAACAGCGAACGCTTGGGTAACGCCATCAAACTCGTTGGCGATCGATTCGAGTTCTTCCATCCGTTTGATGTATCGCTCCAGCGTCTCTCGTCGAGCGCCTGGACGAGATGCACTACTGGCGTCGGCCGTTGCTACCAACATCGTATACGGATATTCGGTCACAATCTCGTCATGGTGTCCAAACGCGGCATGAACAACTTCTGGCCCTTCACCGTTGCGTTTGAGAATATCGGCACCAATCTTCGGATGCCCACCTTCCATCTCGTGATCGGCCGCTTTCCCCAGATCGTGCAACAGTCCGCAGCGTCTGGCGAGGACTCCATCGAGTCCCATCATCTCGGCCAACATCCCCGAAACGAACGCGACTTCGATCGAATGCCGTAGGACGTTTTGGCTATAGCTGGTGCGAAAGTGCAAGCGTCCCAGCATCATGATGATTCGTTCATTCAAGCCGTGAACGTCGGCTTCTTGAGCCGCATCTTCGCCCTGCTTTTTGATGAATTCGTCAACCTCCGTACGCGTCTCTGCGACAACCTCTTCGATTCGAGACGGGTGGATACGACCATCCGCAATCAGGCTTGCCAGCGATCTTCGCGCCACCTCACGTCGTACTGGGTCGAAACCACTAACGACGACGACGCCAGGCGTATCATCAATTATGACATCGATGCCAGTCTCTTTCTCAAAAGTACGGATGTTGCGACCTTCGCGGCCGATGATTCGTCCCTTCATCTCGTCGTTGGGGATGCCGACGGTACTTGTGGTCGATTCGGCGGTGTGCTGAGCCGCGTAACGCTGCAGCGCAATGAGCAGCATCTCGCGTCCCTGCTCTCGACACGTCTCTTCGACCTTTTTCTTGTGCTTCTGGATCAGTGTGCCGCACTCCGACACCAATTCTCGATCCAACATTTCCAGCAGTCGATCGGTCGCCTCCTCTTTGTTCAGTCCGGATAACTCGTGCAGAGTCTGCCGCTGCACGTCGAGCAGCTTATCTAACTCGAGCCCGCGACTATCAAGGTCCTCTAGTTTCTCCGCGACGCGACGCTGCGTCCCCTCGACAATCCGTTCTTGTTTGAGCAGGTGATCGGCTTTCTTGTCGGCCGATTCTTGGCGACGATCCAAGACACGTTCCCGCTCGCGCAGCTCGTCACGCAGTCGGTTGATTTCCGCTTCCAGAGTTCCCTTCTCGCGGATCATCGTCTCTTTAATTTCAAGTTCGGCCTCTTTCTTGCGATTGGCCACTTCTTGATTTGCTTGATCGATGATTTGCCGAGCTTCAGCATCCGCTTCGCGGCCTCTTAGTCGATCAAGGAATTTAACGGCCAGCGCACCGAGAATGGTAGCGCCGCCGATCATGACTAACGTAAAGACTTCGCTTTCCGGCACGGCCCTGTACCTCGTGGTCAGTCAGGGCGAATGGGCGAGCTTCGTGCTCGACGTGGAACCGAATTATCGCGAATCAAAGAGTCCGTGGATCTCGAACCGTAGCATTCCCCCAGTTGATGTCCTGGGATCTACGGCCCGACAATTTGGTCATCATCCGGTCTCTTTCTGCATCGAGGCTAATTCGCGCGAGACGCGAACGCTGAAATCGGCGAACAGGAACTGGTGAGAAGCGAACGGCAAATCGTTCGCCCCCAACACATTCCGTAAAGCATCGCCGAATCTCACGCGGCAGAAACGAACTCAATTGGGCCAAGAAGCCGCCCGAATAGTTCGACTGCGCATTCAAATCGCGCAACGAAACGGCACCCCAAAGCGGGCGCCACATCGCGCAAATCAAAATGCAAAAGAGTCGGAACATTAGTTTTAGCATTGTTGCTTGCCCACCAAACTCATTGGCGAGCCAGTTTATCCACTTACAATTATCTTCAGCGAAAATCTGATCCGAACGTCGCCACCCGAAGTGCTGCATTCGCTCCGAATCTACCTTCAAATGTAATTTTCAACCCGACAACGTCGAGCAATCGAACTCTCGTTCGACATGTATAGTACAAATTCCAATCAATTCCTGCAATTCCACGGGTTTAGGCAAACGTTTCCGTGCGCTGCCAACGCCAATTGACTCGGTTTCCTGAATCCACATCTGATTCCATCCCATCAACGCCCCACTCGAATCGCACTCAGGCCATGCAAAGTCCTGCCGAACAACTCGACACAACGTTCGAACACGCCTGGCCCGTCGCCAAGTGGTCCGACTTCTGCGTCCTCGTCGGCGTCTCGGGCGGATCGGATAGTGTCGCCCTCTTGCAGTTACTCCACCGTGCCAAGAAACGGGCCGATGCGTTGCAGGCAACGAAAGGAAATCTGGTCGTAGCTCACTTTGATCACCAAATACGCCCAGACTCCGCAAACGATGCAGATTGGGTTGGGCAACTGGCGACCGAATTCAAGTTGCCCATCGAACGGGGCCACGCAGTGGCGCCGATCACGAGCGAGCAAGAAGCTCGCGATGCCCGTTACGCTTTCTTTGAAGCGGCCGCTGCTCGTGTCGGTGCGCGATACCTTGCCACAGGGCACACGGCCGATGACCAGGCGGAGACGATTTTGCACCACGTCCTGCGAGGAACAGGGCTCAGTGGGCTGGCGGGCATGCCTCGTATTCGGCCATTGAATCGATCGCTGACGTTGGTACGGCCGCTTCTGCGGTTGGAGCGCGCGAGCTTACGATCCTACCTGGCCAAGATCGGGCAAGCCTATCGCGATGACCCGTCGAACGAAGAATGCATCTACACCAGGAATCGAATCCGCCATGAGCTCCTCCCCCACCTAGAACAGCAGTACAACCCTGATGTCCGATCGGCGCTGTTGCGATTGGGAGAACTTGCCAAAGAGACGCAAGCGGAAGTGCTCTTCATCGTCGACCAGTTGGTGGCGGAAGTCGTCACTTTCGCAACCGACGGCAGCGTTTCGATTGACCTGAAGAAACTCAAGACGAGCCAACCATCGCCTCATCTGGCCCGCCAGGCTGGTGTGCGCATTTGGCAGAACCAAGGCTGGGCGCAAAGCGACATGTCGTTCGAAAGATGGAACGCACTGGCCGAATTCCTCTTGTCCGATGCTGCGTTGCCTCCGTTTGAGTTGCCCGGCAAAATACGGGTCGAATCGTTGGGAAACACCGCCCTCTTGTCCCCTTTCAAGCCGCGACAATAGCTGCCTCCCAATGCGCGACGGGAGGGTCGAACATGGTCTTGTCGCATCCACCAGCCGACCAACGTTTTGTGCGATAAAACCATGTTGGACGCCTGCCCAATGAGTCTCGCGTCCGTTAGAATGGCCCGCATGACGAACATGATCAACATCCGACGCGACGTGAACGGCTGGATCGTGCGTTTAGTACGTGACGGCGAGGAATATTCAAAGTACTTCCGCTTTTCCAACGGTGGAATTCGGCGATCCCGGGCCGCTGCCATTCGCTGGCGGGACGCCCGCATGCGACAATTGGGGGAACGACAATGGCGGACCGGCCCCAATCGGTCGAAGCCGGTCAATAATACCTCGGGCGTGATTGGCGTCAGCAAGAACAAGTATGGCCGCTGGGTCGCCGCCTGGAATGAAGAAGGCAAGCAGCGATTCAAAACGTTCAAAACCAAACGGGAAGCGATCGCTCATCGCAAAGCACAAACCGAGGCCCTCGGCTAGTTCCACTGTCGACGGCCGCCATGCGAAATGGGCATTTTTTTCATCGTCGATTCGACGCCGGGATCGAGCATGAAAGTAACCCGGCATTTCTGCGCCGGCGAATCTCGATCAGCTCTCAATATTGAAGACGAACGTCTGCCCTGGCGAACAGTCTCTTGAAGTACGCCAACCCGAGGAAAACGATGCACCAAGCAATGAACAGCATGGCGGTCCAGTCGACCTCGGGAACAACCCGGACTGTTTGCGAAACACTTTCAATGACGATCGGTGACATCCGGGCACTGCCCATGGGTTGGTGGAGTGGCGTGCGTCTCTCTGCCGTCTTCTTTCGACGTGGGACGCCTGGACAACCCTACCATTCAAATGGCTGATGCTCGACGATTGCCGGCGTGGTAAATCCAATGGATGCCTGAATATCCGTTACATCCGGATCCACAATCGGGCGAACACTGGCCGAGGGGCGCCGCGTGATTTCGGTCAACCGAATGGCGATGACGCGCTTCAGCCGGCCATTGCTCCCAGGTCGGACGCGAGGAGCGACGACCTTCGCTACACAATGTGTGGCGTATCAACGAGCGGCGTCATCGCGACGCCTAGCATGCTTGCTACGGAGGGCACTCCGTTCTCGTCCAGCACGAACAGCATCCAGTTGCCCGGGACCATGATGTTGTTACTCGACGAAGTGACTTGCAGTGTCTCTCCATCCACCACGCTGAATTCCAGCTCGACGAAACGGGTATCGTTGTTGACTCCGTGAGTTAGCGCCCCGGCGCGGACCGCCGTGACTCGACTTATCGAATTGGCATCGCTGACGTTGATCTGGAACGTCGAGTTATTCTCGACGTTTGTGGGGGCGCTAGTGATCACTGGACGATCAGCCAGTACGCCATCAGAGCCATACAAGTAGTCCGGCGCAAAGAATTCTACGTTGAGATTTTGCAGAGGCCCGGGCGCTCCGCCGCCACCAACCCAAACGGTCCCATCTGGCAACAGGATGTGGGTCGAGTGATAGAGTCGGCCGAGCCCAACCGATTCAAATTCCTCGACGGTATTCGTTCTCGGATCCCAGATTTCAGTGACATAGACGGTCGTACTCAGCACATTGAAGCTTCTGCTCCCGCCAGTGAGCGCCACGCGCCCGTCCGGTAGGACACTCATACCGCCATCGCGTCGGAACTCAATCACGTCGGCAACGGCCGTAAAGGCTGGGTTCGCGGCCCGCAAGTCTGCGGTGTAAATTTTTGCATCGGTTCCGATGATCGCGATCTTGTCGGTGTCATACATGACGCCGGGGGAAGCAACACTGTGCGGCGCGTTGACGCTACCGATGAGCTCTGAACTGCCACTGCCTGCCGTGTTGATTCGATAGATGCTGCCTGTTCCGGTAAACAGCACCACACGACCATCGCTGGTGACCCAGGTCTTGGGATAGTAGTAGTTGATGTTGACGTCGACACCGGTCAGGGTCCGCCATCCGGTCGTTGCATTGAAGACTTCGGGGACATCTTTTCCACCCCCGGTCCCCCCCATGACCATGATTTCGCCATTGGGAAGCGTGATACTGCTGCCGTACCAGCGAGCGTATTCCATCTCGCCCTGCGTCGCGTCGCGGAGCGTCAGGTTGTCATAGTCGAACACCAGCACGTCGTTGATCGGTCCGTTCACGGGGCCACCTTCGCCACGCGCATCGCCACCCGTGATCAAGACATTTCCAGTCGCCGGGTCGATCGACATGTTCGAACAGAAGATGTCGGTATCGGTCGTGTTGGGAAGCATCAGCTCTTGGCCAGTGGCAGGATCGTAGAGGCTATAGATGAACTCGCCACCTTGCATACCGCGCTCGTCTGTTCCGAAGCTGAAGACCTTACCGTCGGGAAGCACGATGGCGTGGATTGGAATCAATCCTAGTTCGTGAACGTCGCTCCATTCACCGTCGCCCTCGGTGTCCGTGAAGTTGAGGTAGTTCGTGTCGGCGAATTGGAAGTAGCCATTGGCGTTGAGCGTTTCCGATTCGCGGTTTCCAGCCACGATGCCATCTTCCGGTCGCCAGCTTCCGGTCGAGTAGACGGCCGGGTTTTCGGTCTGATACGCCTTGCCATCCACCACCAGATAGTCGACCGTCAGGTTGGCGTCGATGCCAAGTGCCGGATTCCATTGGTCGTTGATGAATTCGATGCGAACGTCTTCCGGGGCCACGTTGCCTGAGTGGCGATAGCCAAGCAGCTGAAAATCGGTCGTTTCATTGACGGCAAACGTCCGCACGACCTGGCCATTGATGATCAAGTTGAACCGCTCACTCCCCTCCGTTCCTTTCACGCGGACCATGACTTCGGAACCGGTTTGATTCTGGGTCGCATATTGGAAGTAGCCGTTGGCATGCAGTCGCTCACCCCGCCCAAAGCCGGGCACGATGCCATCGCCAGAGGTCCAGGTCCCCGTTGAGAAGACGGAACTCTCACTCGTCTGATAGGTCGCCCCGTCGACTCGGATGTAGTCAACGTTGAGGTTCGAGTCGATGTTTTGGGCGACGTCGTACTCACTGTTGATGAACTCAATGCGAACGTCGTCTGCAGCAACGTTCTCGTAGTGCGTATAGGACGTGGTACTCCAGCTAGTGGAAGCACCGTAATTGCCAACGACCTGACCTCCGACGAGCAAATTGAAGCGTTCCGACCCTTCGTCACCGCGGACTCGAATCTGGATCTCGGACCCACCCGGGCTGGACGGGTACTGAAAGTAGCCGTTCGCGTGGAGGTATTCGCTCTGCCGAAAACCGGGGGAGACACCATCCGCCGGTTTCCACGTGCCGGTTGAAAAGACAAGGGCTGATTCCGTCTGAACCGTTTGCCCATCGACAACGATCCGGTCAACTCGCACGTTGCGGTCAGCGCCATTGACGATGGCGTCGTTGGTAAATGCAATCTTGATTTGACTCGGTTCGACAATCTGCGCTGTCGAATAAGTCAATTCAACGAACTGGCCCGAGTCCGCGTTGCCGCCAAGGTTATTCCAGGTCTGAACGACCGCGTCGTCGATTCTTAGCTGAATCGATTCCTGATTTGTGGCACCCGCTGCGTAAACATTGATCGTCGTTAAGAGTTGGCGGTCTTCAAGTCGTTCGCAGTCGAAGAATAGACGTTGGGACGAGCGCGGCTTCAAATTTGGCTTAGACATCTAAAAACTTCCGGAATAAACAGCAAGGAATTTTTTTCGCACCAAAACGGAGAAACCCAATATAAGCTGCCCAGTTTTCCAGTGTAAGCCATTTTACAATTCCCGCGGCAGAAGACGGTGGCCCTGTTCGGTTGTGCCCTGTTCGGTTGTGCCCTGTTCGGTTGTGGATAGGGTCAAGCGACCACACCACGGGCGGTTTTGATGGTGCCTGGCCGGGAGCAGCCGAAAAATGGCTCGACGCTCATATTGAGATGCCGCGCGGTTCGGCGCTCAGAATGGCGATTCGTCATCCAGGGAAACGACATCGATGCCGGACCCCTCCGAAACAGCCAATTTGCCGCGGATGTCTGCCACGACCGTCAGTTGATCGTTGCCGCTTCCTAAGGCGACGCGCAGATCACCGGCAACGACGTTGGCTCCGTGCACTGGCCCATAGACCGTATCGACGGCGAAGTTAACTTCGTCGTTGCCGCCGCGAGTCACAATTTTAAGGTCATCAGCGACTTCGACATATTCAAGATCGATGCTGTCGCTTGAGTTGCCCGTGCGAATCTTCAAGTCATCGTCGAAGACTGACGTGTAGAGCTCGATCGTCGCGGTGCCGTCACTGCCCGCAACCATCGAAGTGAGATCCGTTACGTAGAGTCCATACACCAACAGGTTCGTATCGCCACCACCCATGTTGATTTTTGCGTCGTCACCGACAACCGTGTTGAAGACATTTACGATGTCACGGCCTCGCCCCATTTTGACTGACAGATCATCGGCCACCACCAACGTGTCACCCGATCCGCTACCTAATGTCAGTCGATCGTTTCCGCCGCCCATATCGACACGCAGGTCATCCGCAAAGGTCAAGAAGATCGCTGTGCTTGAACCATTGATCAGTGTGTTGATTCCCCGCACGCGTGTCTGGCTTCCAATCCGGACGATCTCTATTTGATTGCCCGCGTCATCGCCGCGGATCACCAAGTCATCACCGGCACTGACAACCGATACGTCGCCCGCCAACAGTAAACGATGTTCGAGCGCTTCTGGCGTTTGGAGGTCAAGAACTCGATCGATGGAACCGACGTTTCTCTTTTGTTGACTCAGCATCATTCAAATCCAATTGCCGCGTTGCCCGCCTTTGGGCGTCTCCTGTCGATTCTATTTGAAAATCGACCGCCATGGCAGCGAATACGGCCCCGCTACCAGTAAAATCCTCGGAAGAAGTCCCGGCTAC
>CAYZRS010000076.1:0-21398 GCA_964480915.1 uncultured Pirellulaceae bacterium
CATCCCAACTCGCGCAGAACCAGCCAATTGTTCCACGCCTTCGCGTTCGGTTTGTGGCGGGCCGCTTCGAAAAAGATCGCAGAGAAGAACGCCAAGCACAAGCAGCGCCAGGAACATTCCAATCAATGCGACGGCAAGTGTTTTCCAATCGCCAGGCGTGAACAAGTTGTCCAGCGCTGCGTGACCTGGATCGTCAGGATCGTAAAATACCTTAACCTGGTTGCCTTGCCCCCACGAACGGGCCAAAGCAATCGCCGCATCACTTTCAGATGAAAAATGCCGATAGGCAAATCGTTTGCAGTCACCAAAATATCTCTGACCATCGACGGTGAAGTTGTATTCAACCAGGAGCTCTGATTCACCATCAGTGCCGAACTCATTCCACGCATGGCGGGTCATTTGCCCGACAACGTGCGGGAACGACCGGGCCTCGAATTGGTCTCGGGCATCGCAGCCATACTGGCAGCAGGCGGCCGCTACAAATAGCGCCACCAGAACGGCGATGATCTTGCCACTCTGCGAATCAGAATACTCGCCTGCCCCTGTGTCTACCTGCATCGTATGAGGTTCTTTCGATGGACATCCGCCGGCGGTCGAAAAAGTGCGTCGGCAATCGCTTTGGTTTCTTCCCAACCAGTGGCCAAGGCGCTCCATCCGTCTTCACTTCGTTACGCGCTACCAAGCGACGACTCAAATAATCTATTTGCCCCAGTAGCTGTCGTTGAAACCGTCACGAGAGACATCTCTTCCCGTGATTCGGCTGAGCCATGCTTGAGACGTCGTTTGTCCCGCCTTTTTCTTCACTTGAAATTGGTCTTGGTTTTGGTAGAGCCAAAACCCACCAGCTCCGGCGGCCGCAATCGCAAAAAAGAGAAAGGCTGTATTGAAGAGGCCGACGATGGCAGCAAGAGCCGATTTTTCCGGCGGCAGATTAGCATCCTCGTTCTGCTGGAGATTGGGAATGTACTTTTGTGACGTGAGTTCTTGCGACATCGAACCGCCTTTCCGAGTCATTTTTCTGGTCATCGCTACCGTGCAGCAGTCAGAAAAACCCTAGCTCAAGAAACTCACTGGGCGGCGGATGTTGACAAAAAACAACACCACATTGAGTGCACAGAATGACGGCCTGCGATGCTAATCTAGACGGCGCCGTCAATGGCCGGGATTTTATCGCTTGGAACGGAAACACGTTCACGACCAGCACCGCTGGGACGTCGGGTGACTTCAACTCGGACCGCGCTGTAAACGGTCAGGACTTCATCCTTTGGAACGGCAACAAATTCCAAAGCGCCGATCAGCGACCTTCGTACTTCACAGCGGCTGTTTCGCCGGCCAAATCGGCAGCGTCGAGTCGCGCAGCCTCGCGCAGCTGAGCCGGAAAATCGGGCGCGGCACTGACAACTCGCGTCCATGTCGGCATGGCAGCGACACCGGCCGGGTCTGATTGATATTCCTTGCCGGCATCAATGATCAGCTGCGCGAACGCTTCGATCGTTTGCTCTTCCGTGTGACGATCGTAGTTCAGGCTATTGAGCAAGGAATCTGCATGGTACTGCCGAATCGCATCTTGAGCCGATCGCAAATAGGCGGCTCTCAGGGAAATGAAGTGGCCCGGATCGAATACGATGCCGCGACTGGCCAACGTGCGATAAATCGCGGTCAAAATATCGGACGTCATTTTCATCAGGCCTCGACTGGGATCTTCCAAAGACAACGCCTGATGTTTGTGCTCATAGATTTGCCCAATGTCAATTTGGCAGCATCGTTTTGGAGACGTGTTGCGAAACACTTCGGCGAGCGTACCAATCTCCAGACCCCAGTCGCTCGGAATACGATTGGATCGCGCAAGCGTCGACGTTACCGCGAACTCGCCTGCCAATGGATAACGAAAGCTCTGCAGGAAAACAAGAAATTTGTCATGACCTAGAATGGAAACCATCGCCTTCAACAATGGAATCATCAGCAAACGCACGACTCGACCATGCATTCGATCGGTGCAGCGAGCATAGTACGCCTTGCAGAAATCGAAATCTAAGCTGGGCGCCGCCATCGGCAAACAGAGTCGCACCAGCATGTCGCGGTTGTAATCGACGATGTCACAATCATGGAGTACGAATGCCTTCAGATTCGGATCGGCAAGCAAGAACCCGAACGCATTCCAGACGGCACGCCCCTTGCCGGGAACATTGACATTGAACCCCAATTCCGCAAGCTGTGCGTTTAGGACCCGCCCGCGAGGACCGTCTGTCCAGAGGATGTGGGCCTTATCTCCCATCGGTTCCAGGATCCGCGAACAATCGATGTAGTCCTGTTCCGCTTCCGCCCGATTCAGAACAACAACCGTGGTGTCCAGAAAATCGGCTCGTGACAACTCGCCGATGATCTGCGAAAAAGGCGCGGCGCGCATGTCTTGAGCGGTTACCGGTAGCACCAACCCCAGTGGATAGGTCTCTGCCGCCTCATTGAGGCGTGATTCCAATTCCCCCGTGCGAACTGTATCCAAATCATGAATCGTTGTGATGGGCCCGTCCTGCAAGAAATCTGCCATTAGTTGTTACTCCGTTCGAGCCACATGATTTGAGCCGGTTCCACTAGTAATTCGCCTGTTTCTACATCGACGTTCGCCCGCTCACCGGAAATCAAATCCTGCGATTCCTGATAAGAACCGGCCAACGGAAGATGGGCAGGTGCGTTCCCAACGTTCAGCACCACCAAAATTCGCTGACCCGTATCCGTGCAATGCCTTTCCAACATGACGACCGATGCGCTACCGCTCTCGATATAACGCTGCTGGGCATCTGGGTGAAATGCCGGTTGCTTCGTTCGAGTTCGAATTAGCGCCTGCATTCCCTGAAATACTCTTCGCTGTTTCGTATCTGCTTGTAGCAATTGGTTAATCTCATCTTGCCGATATTTCCGACGATTAATCCGGCGATTGATTCCAGATGACGTCGCGCCTTCCTCATCATTGGGCGTACCAACCAGCGAATGAAAATAGATGGCCGGCATCCCCTGCAAAGCTAACATCATCGCCTGCGTCGAAAGGAAACGTCGCAGGTGCAATTGTTCGTCGCCAGCGCTATCGCTCAGTGCATCGAAATAGGTGACGTTGAGCTCGTAGGGCGATTCGCTGCCGTCGGCGTGGCTGCGCATACTGACGCGACCACCACGCTCTTTGATCTGCTGCACAAGCGAATCACGGCGTTCGTCAGAGACTTTCCCTTCCAGCGGCCGCATTCCAACTCCATCGTGGGAAGCGGTGAAATTGAAATAGGTCGTTCCCGGCTGCGGCGGTTGTAGGTGGGCCAGCCAGTTTTTCAAAGGTGTCGCGTCGTAATGCAAGAAGGCGTCAAGAAGCAACGGTGGCAGACTGAACTGGTACACCATGTGCGCCTCGTCGCCGTCCCCGAAGTAGCTAACGTTCTCTTCATGAGGCACATTCGTTTCGGTGAGCAGAAGCACGTGCGGAGCAACCGTGGCCAACACTTCTCGCATTAACTTCACGACTTCGTGGGTCTGAGGTAGATGAATGCAGTTTGTCCCGATCTGTTTCCACAAGTAGGCGATCGCATCCAATCGAATAATCCGCGCACCCCGATTCACGTAATCCAGCAAGACTCCCATCGCCTCAGCAAGCAAGCGTGGCTCGGCGTAATTCAGATCGACCTGATCACGACTAAACGTGGTCCAAACCTGTTTCGGACCATCCGTGCTTTCGAACTCGTGCAACAAAGGAAGGCTACGTGGGCGAGTTACATCGCTGACGTCCGTGCCTGGTTCGACTGTGATGAAGAACGAATCAAAGGGCGACTCGCCTGCTAAAAACGACTCGAACCAAGCGTGCTGCTGCGAGACATGATTCACGACGAAATCAAACATCAAGTGGCTCTGCACGCCAATCGCGGCCACATCGTTCCAGTCGCCCAATTGCGGATCGATCGTGGCATAATCCATCACGGAAAATCCATCATCGGAGGACCAGGGAAAGAAAGGCAGGAAGTGAACCGTGTTGATGAAATCAGGCAACTGCCATTCACGACAGAAGTTCTGGAATGACTGCAGGGGCGAGAGCGATTCACCCTCCGCAGGCTGTACTTGATCGCCGTACGTGATCAGCACGACGTCGCGCTGGTCCCACAGCGCCGATTGCGGTTCGTCTTCCGTGCCAGTCGGCGTCAATTCTAGATACCGGCCGATAACACTGCTCAGCAGAGCGTGCGCCGTGTCTGCCTGGTCACCGTAGATAGACTCGAGTCGTCGCTTCAGTCCTTCAAGCGGAACGGTCCCGGCTTGCATACGCAATTCCTATCCCGCGAGCCCGCCTTGCTCACGACAAATTGTCTGCTCCCGTAAAGTTCGCAGTCAGCGCTCTCAACTTTCGGCGCAAGACCGAATAACTAAAGAACGCTTTCCCTAATTCGTAATTGTCGTTCACCATCTCTTCCCGGTAAACAGGTTCGGTAATCACTTTGTTGACATGCGCCACGACATCTCGCGTTAAATAGCCATCCATAGTTATTACGCGAAAATTCTTTGGTTCGATATCTGTAACAAAAATCGAGTAGCGATTTACCAGCACTGGTTTGCGATAGTAAAACGCTTCGATCAGCGCATTCCCGAATCCTTCGTAAATCGAAGGATAAGTGATGAAATCGGCATGAATATAGGCATCTGCAAGATCGTAAATCTTGCCGGTATCATCCGTTGAACGGTATTCGCCAACTCGATGAGCAACGAATCGCAAGTCGACACCCTGCATCTCTGCCATCTCGACCAGCGCACTTTGATATTCGTGACCTTCATCGCCCGATTCGTGCGTCACGACCAATTTGCAGCGTGGATTCCGCAATTGAGCCACCAGAGAAACTGCGTGCTCAATTCCTTTACGAGGCACTACTCGGGTCGGTTGTAAGAATAAAATGTCATCTTCTTCGATACCGATGTCGGCTCGAAAGTCGCTGTTGAATTCATCACGACCGACTGGTGGTTCATCAAAATCGAGCACATTCGGCACCAAAATCGACGAAGCACCACACCGGTGAGACAAGTCGCGTTGTGCTGCCGAGTTGATTGTGGCGTGTTGAATCGACGGCAGAATCGGTGGAAAAGACATTGAAAGAATATCACCCACAGAATTCACCGAAAATCGATCTCGTTCCCAATAAAAATCATGGTGATGAGCGATTGTCGGGAAACCGGTTTCACAAATAAAAGTAGTGATCGCCAGCCCCAAAGGAAGATTCATCGGGATGCACAACGCATTTTGAACGCAAAGAATACCAATATCAAAGCGTCCCACAAATTCGTAGAGCGATCGCTTGAGATGCTCGCTGAGTGCGTAAATACGGCGCGTGACTTCGGGAGACCGTTTGTTCGTCCCGAACGCATGGCGATTAATCCACTCGATATCTGGATTGCCGAAATAGGCATGTGGCACGAGCATACTGACAGCTGGATCGGTTCCCAACAATCCACCAAACCAATACGTCCGATGACCGTCTTCTTCAAGAATCTTGGCCCACTTCGCCGCTTCTAGCGAGACACCATCGGTGCCCTGAAAGCGAGTTCCAACAAACCCAATATTCTGATTCGTGGCAGCATTCATGATGAACCCGTTGTTCCTACGCATTTCAATAATTGAGGTAGCTCGGTAATCGTGACATCGGGCGTCACCTTCGCGACGCGCGGATTTCCCGACCGCAACCTGAGACTTCGCTTGTCACCGGCAAACAACGCCGTGCGAAATCCTACCCGGCTGGCCGCAGTAATGTCGTTGAGCATGTCGTTGCCTACCATCAAGGTCTGCTCGGGGAGGATGCCTAGCGTTTCCAGCTCTGAAGCCGCTAACGCATAGAGGTAACTATCTGGCTTCGCTCGGCCGTGCTGGAAAGAAAAGAATTGCAACGATTCTGCAATAGGCAATTCGTCTGGCGAGATCTCCAACAACCCAGGAACAATCAAAGGCGTATAGAATTGGGCATTACTGACAATTCCCAGCGTCAATCCGGCGGTGGCCAGTTGACTCAAGAGTTGGCTCGCTTGAGGCATCGACCAGACCGGGTTCGTTTTCAATTCGAATGCGAGTGCCAAGCTGGGCAACAGAGTCGCGTCGTACTTTTCGTCGGGCGAGAAGACCTCGGCCCAAATCGACAGGATGTCGACTTCCGGGTGAGGGATACCACGCGCTCGATCGGCCGCATGACTCGATCCAATGGCCGCGTCAAACCGGGAGAGCACGACCTCGGCCGCTTCGGCCGCCCCCCAGCCGCGAGCACCAAACACCGATTGGATCGCTTCCTCCCGCAGAGAATTCCGTTCTCCACCAATGTCGCCACTCGCGCTAATCAATAGCGTTCCGTAAATGTCGAAAAGGACGGCTCGAATTTCTGGCAACCAAACCAAATGCGGTTCGACATGCGTCGGAATCGGTAGCAACGGGCGACAATGCGTCCGTACGAGCTCACTCACTTGGGCGGTCACAATATCCCCACATCCGTCGGTTAATAAAGTCGCGTCAATCCGCGAAACCCGCCCTCACGTTTGGGTTTTATCAGGAATTCGAGCCCGAACAAGATCGACTTGATCGCTCGCTCGAGTTTCACGCAAGCGGCGACTAAACCTCCAACCTTATCGGATAAACACTTTCGGGACGCAGGAAATGTGCCAGCAAGGCCCGCCCGACCAAGCTGTGCGTCGCCTCCACACCGACTTCTGCAGACAGAACGCAACGGCAAATTTCTACATACCGACTTCCGATTGCTGCTAAGCCGTACCTGCGGTCGATCGCTTGCTGATTCTGATTCAGTATCGCAGTCTCCCTTTCCGCGTCGCTCTTCAATAATTCGGCTAGTTTGTCAAAGACTGGATTCTGGTCTCGCAGTTGATCGCGCAGCTCGACGTTAGCGACAACATCCCGAACAAGCTTCGCCTGCCCTAACCGATCGAGTCTGGCGAAATCCAAGAAAGGCTGTCTTAGCAACTTAACTATGCTTGCTTCGACATCCGATTTCGCAAACGCCTCGCTCCCGTAGCCAGACGCCAAGGCACCACTCAGCTCCAAGTAGACTGACTCCAAGCGTTTCTGATCAATGACCGCAGCAGGAACCTCCAAAGCGGCCGCCAAGTTGGGAAACTGCAAACCGCTTTGCCGAAAATCGGCGGTTACTTGCGGCAAATCGCGGCCGCACAAATTCAAACCGGCCTGGAAAGCCTCCAGAAAGACGAGCCCGAACCCCTCAGCGATACTCGTTGTGATCACCGCATCGGCAGCGGCATAGTTTTCCTCAAGCGTCAGGCCCTCGTCTTCGCCCACCCCAAACACAATGGGTAAATTCAGTTCATAAGCCAGTTCCTGCCACTCGTCGAACGAGCGCCGTTCGATCGGGTTCTTCGGTGCCAAGGTAATCGCAAAGTGAATGCCTGGAATCACCGCCGACCACAGCAACAGTTCGCCCACGTTCTTCCGCCGTATCCCTCGAACTGGATAGAGCACGAATGGACGGTCCAAGGGAACGCCGAAGCGATCACGGAGTTTTTCCCGCGCCGCGAGTCGATTTGCTCCCCACGACTTTTCCAACACCGGGTTCGGCAACAAGTGAACTCGGTCACTGGGCAGCGATGCGTCTCGCAGGACCTGGGCGTCACGATTCGTGAGTGTCGCGTAGTGTACATGTGACGTCAAAGGATAAAGCCGATTCTGCAATTCGCCGATCGATGCAAAATTTTGACTTAGGAGCTGATAATTATCGGGCCGCAATTCTTCAGCAAAATCATGCACGTGCAGTAGAAAGTGCCAGCCGCGAACGGCCAGTTCATGAATGACTTGAAGCAAACTCGCGTTCTTCCCCAACCCATGGTTATGCACATGAATGACCGTCGAATCGGGCTGGTGGCCGCTCGCGTTTAACGCAGTGAGCATTTCATCTAGCAATTGAGCAACCCGACCGTCTAAAGACTGGCCAGCGGAGGATTGGCCATCATCGGAAGGACGGCGTAGCGAGTCGTATTCGAGCGACGGAACGGCGCGGCGAGCGACAGGGAACGGCAATCTCGATTCTAGGCCGGGATCCCAACCGTCCTGGCGGCCGCCAAACAATATTGTGACCGAGTTGGGACGCTGCGCTGGCTCCACGTCCGCAAGTCCGGCCAGATGACTCTCAATAACCCTAGTTACGCCGCCTCGATTGAGATGGTAATGAACAACAACAACGTCCACGAGAATCCTCAGTACTTGGAACTTGCCGCCCCAATCCTGCCAGCCAGCGAACCTGCGCACAACCCGGTGAGCGCATCGCTGCTTTTGAAAAGGACGCTCCGCGTTATTGCTGCTTTATCGTCAGCTCACTGCCATGCCGCTGAACAAGGCTGTTTTGCCCAGCAGAGTTACCCTCTGAACCTACTCGGCACCCAAGGCTTGCAGCGGCTCGCCACAATGGTCTGGATACTTGGCCATCCAGCGCAACAGTTGCTTGGCCTGAGGAAGGTCTTCCAAGACATCCGATTCCCTGGCCGCCTGCATCAGGATCTTCCGATTCTGTGCCGCATCGTATTCCTGAAAAGCAGACGCCACATTGCCCTCACCTGGCGAGTTCATATCCAACACCATCACGGGTGACGAAGCGGCGAAATCAAAATCGGCACAACGAATGCGCTTCGTTTTGGGAAATTTGTTCGTGCGAAACGAAATCGCACCTTCACTCAACTCATAGACAATCCGCCACTTGGTGTAGTCGGTTCTCCCCAAGTCGAGCAACGACTTGAACCCGTAATCGACCGTCTGCTTTTCATTCGGCTTGGCTCCGCGGGCCGCGGCGACAGCCCGGGAAAAGCGATCGAGCGAAGAACCCGATTGGCCCGGCTGCCCTTCCCCTGTCGTTAGCGACAAGGACTTTGCGTAGCGAAGCGAAGCGGCATACGTCGAATTGGTGAGCGCTGGCACGGGCAAGTTGGCACCCCGATGGACGACCATTCTGCCCTGCAAGAACTCGACGGTCGCACAGCTACCCGTTTTGTCAGCCACGAAATAGTGAACCCTCGAACCGGAAATAGAATCGACGCGAATCTTTTCGTCCGATGCAATGACATCGCTCACCGAAGAGGCCGTATCCAACTGATACTGGACCCATTGCAGCAGAGTGACGACCGGCCGCTCGTCTGGTTGCGGGTACTCGGATTCGTCCAGCCAGAGCACGGTGATCATCAATCCGGCTTCATTCATTCCACCGCATGGAAATTCACGACCGTATTGGCAGAAGGTGAGGCTGCCATGCTTGGACACCCACTTGGCCGGATTCTCGGTACCGATCGCCACCTTGGACACATGCTTCTTGTTCGCGACAACCAATGCTTCACCGCTATCCCAGTCGTAGTTCCTCGCGACAAAAAGTCCGGTACTCGCTGCTCCATACAGAAAAGTCGAACAGCCGTGTGCGGGCGCGGCAGCGAGCATACCGCTGGCAAGAAGGAGAAAACAGACGGTTTTGTGGGAATTTCGTGGCGTCACGGGAAGGTCGCTCCATCTGGCTAAGTTCTGGACAAGTTTTCTTTTGAGTGGCGAAACTTGAAGTTCGCGCCATAATGGTATTCGTCCGTCTCTTTCGTTTCTTGGATAGCGAGCCGTGATCTAATGCTTCGACCCACAATCCGCACGCTTCTAGCGATTTCGTTTTTGGTCAGCTGCTGCTGCGCTGACAATCGGTCTTTTAACGGATCAGGCAACAATTTGGCCAACCCAACTTGGGGCCAAAAACAATCCAACTTCATTCGCATCGACCCAACGTCACATTACGACGACGGCATCTCTTCGCCGGCCATTCTCAATCGGCCCAATCCTCGTGACGTGAGCAATACCTTGGGCAGTCAAGCCACATCGATGCTCGACGCCAGAGGACTGTCCGATTTCACGTGGCAATGGGGCCAATTCATCGACCATGACATGACTCGGACGCGCATCACAACGATCCCGATGTTCATTGACGTGACGACGCCGACCGATCCATTGTTCCCATTCATTCCAATGTTTCGTACAGATTTTGATTTCTCGACCGGCACTTCGATCTCCAATCCGCGACAGCACTACAACGAAAGTTCTGGCTACATCGACGCGTCGATGATCTATGGATCGAGCCAGCCTCGGGCCGATGGCTTGCGGGATTTCGCCGGCGGCCGATTGAAAATGGATGCGGGCGGCCTGCTGCCGCGGAACATCGATCGATTTGAAAATGAAAATCCGGGAGACGAGCCTCACCCCAGCATGTTCTTGGCTGGTGACACGCGCACCAATGAACAGCACGGGCTGATTTCAATGCACACACTATTCGTTCGCGAACACAATCGGCTGGCAGCACAGGTCGCAGCCGACAATCCGAACTTCACGGACGAACAGATTTACCAGCGAACACGAAAGATCGTCGGTGGACTTGTGCAGCGGATTACCTATGACGAATATCTCCCGGCGCTGACCGGCACCGATTCGATGCTACCGGGCGCTCGTTACGATCCGAACACGAATGCAATGATTGCCAATGAATTCGCGGCGGCGATTTTTCGCTTGGGCCATACACAGGTTTCACCCACGTTGGCTCGTGTCGACAACAACGGCAACATGGCACCCGGTGGACCGCGAACGTTGGACGATGCCTTCTTCACACCTTCCATGATCGATAACCAAGAAATCGACTATGTGCTGAAAGGCCTAGCCAGCCAAATCCAGCAATCGACCGACCTCATGATCGTTGACGAGCTGCGAAATCAGCTGTTTGGCATCGTCGATGTGCCGTCCGGAGGGCTCGACTTATTGTCCATCAACATCAACCGTGGCCGCGACCACGGACTACCGACTCTGCCAGAGATTCAAGCGGCGGTCGGATTACCTGTGGCCACTTCGTTTGCAGATGTCACTAGTGACCCTTCATTACAAGCCGACTTGGCCAGCGTTTACGCATCGGTCGATGACCTCGATCTGTGGGTCGGCTTGCTGGCGGAAGATACGCTCCCCGGATCGGCACTCGGATCGACAATGCAATCGCTCGTTCTGGATCAGTTCGAAAAGTCGATGGTCGGTGATCGCTTCTTCTACCTCTGGGACGAAGACCTGACAGATGCCGAAGTGGATTACATCGATTCGACGCGACTCTCCGATATCATCTTGGCCAACACGGGCATCACCAACTTGCAGGGCAATGTCTTCTTCGTGCCGGAACCGACAGCCGCCTTGCTGCTGCTTTGCGGCCTGACAATACTCGCCGGTCGACGATCGCGACGCTAGAAACGGGCGGTCTCATTATCGAGGAACGTACGGCACAATCGGTTGCTTCGTTTTCTGCGAGCAGACACCGGGCCGATCGAGCGGCAATACATAATGTAGATCGCACGGCTTTTCATGAATCATCTGCAAGGGAATCGTCACGGCATCCGCCAAGAACCGAATCCCGGACTTGATCGGTTGCAGGCAATCGCCAGCCGACTGACCGTAGCGCTCCAGTGGCATGTCTTCAAAATAGAGTGTGCGGTGTGCCAGCACTCGGGGCGCCCATGTGTATGTCGTCTGCTCCACTTTTCCGTAAATCGGATCGCGCGTCGCGGGCGGGTAGCGAGGCTCTTCAACGGGGGTTTCCCGAGGAGCCGGGGAAACGACCGACTCCCAATCCATTTCTTGGATCGATGATCGAGCTGCGTTGGCTTTGTTCGACAGGCCCGAATCCTGCGAAGACTGGCCTTCCGTCAGTCGCTCGACCTCATCGCTGGAGAACACCTCGTCAACGAAGTCGGAAATGGCATCCTTTTCGCGCGTGCCGTCGGCTGGCTGCTCGGGTGATGACATTCGCGTCCGCTGACGTTCTTCGAAGGGCTCCAGAAGACTGTCGTCTGCGGTCCTGTTCGGCTCGCCTCCTCGGCAGTCTTCCTGAGCGCTGGCCAACGTTTCAATGGACCGCAAAGGGCTCTTCTGCGCAGACGCAGGCGCTGCCAGCATGCAGAACAAAGCAGACACAGCAATTGGCGAAAACAAACTTCGGACAGAACCAAACACGATGGTGACCTCCCTCAAAAACATCACAACCTGAATAGTCGATCGGCGGTTGCTCACTGCAAGGTGCAGTTCAAACCGGGAATCGGAGCCGCAACGGGACAAATAGTCGCAATTTCAAGTACTCACGACAGCCTGGCAAAGTTTGACGATTAGAAAAAAGGCGCCGACCAGCAAAGGACTGACGGTCCTGACTGTCATGCTGGTTTTTACGAATGTATCGAGTCGATGCGGAAGGTGAGCGTCTCTCTCGTGAGGGGACGTCGCCACTTCACTCATGAATGCATCGATGGCTTATCGCCGCGTATCCTCTGCCGTTTCACTGTTCAGCCTGTTGATGGCTGGATGTGTCTGCTGCCATGATCCGCTGCCCAACCCGTGCGACACGTGCATCGATCCGATCTGCGATCCATGCAGTCACATGGTGGCTCAAATCGAATACCCGGACGCCGAGCGGTGTGATCAATCACTGACTTTGGGCTCGGGTCCTCCGCGAAAACTGTCAGACGGTGCACCGACCGATTTCTGGGACATTTCGCTCGACGACGCGATTCGGATGGCGTTGGACAACAGTCGTGTGTTGAAAGACTTAGGCGGCCAGGTCCTCTCGTCGCCTCAGGCGGTAAGGACGATTTACGACCCGTCGATTACCATCAGCAATCCCGTCACGGGCGAGGAGGCCGCTTTGGCGGCTTTCGACTCGCAGTACCAAAGCTCTTTCTTGGGGACTGCCTCGAACCAAGCTTTCAACAACGCGACACTGGGCGGCGGTGCCACGACAGTCAACAGCGATGGCTTTAGCTGGACGCAACAAATATCCAAGACGGCCGCCACCGGGACTCAGTTCAGCCTCGCCAGGCTGCTGCAGTATGAGAATAGCGACGCACCGTTCAATCTTTTTCCCAGCAGCTATACGGGTGCGCTCCAAGGAACCGTCCGGCATCCGCTGCTACAAGGATCTGGCGTTGGCTTTAACCGTATCGCTGGTGCCAGCGGACAAATTGGTTCTCGTGGAGTCATCTTGGCTCGCATCGATGGCGACATATCCATCGCCCAATTCGAACAGGGCGTGCGGGACTTCGTGCAGGACGTAGAAACCGCCTACTGGAGACTGTATGTCTCCTATCGTCAGCTAGATTCTGTGCGGACGGGTCGCGACCTCAGTCGCAAGACTTGGCAAACCGTTCACGCTCGCTACGAGGCCGATCTCACGGGCGGTGCGGCCGACCAAGAAGCTCAAGCGCGTGAGCAGCTGTACGAGTTCGAACAAGAACTGCTAAGTTCACTCAACTCGGGCCTCTATCAGACCGAACGCAACTTGCGACGCATGCTGGGCCTGCCAGTCAGCGATTCGCGGCTTTTGCGGCCCGCCGACGAACCGATCGACACCAAAGTGAGTTACGACTGGCATGACTGTTTGACCGACGCCTTAGTCCGCCGTGTGGAATTGCGGACACAGATGTGGCGAGTCAAACAACGCGAACTGGAATTGATCGCCGCTAAGAATTTTCTACTCCCCCGGCTCGACGCCGTTGCCAGCTATCGAATTGATGGGTTTGGCGACAGTCTTTTCGGCGGGAGCGGCAATTTCTCGAATCTCGCGGACGAGTTATCCAGCCTCGACTTCAATCAGGCTCAAGCCGGCCTGCAATTTTCCATGCCACTCGGATTCCGTCGAGAGCTAGCGGGCGTGCGTCACGCCAAATTGAATTTGTGCCGCGAGCGGGCCGTTCTTCAAGATCAAGAACATTTGGTTTCGCACAATCTCGGAGAAGCGTTTGTCGCGGTGGAAACGGCTTACGAAACGATTCAGCTCACGAGAGAACGAATGCGAGCAGCGGAACAGGTCGTCGGTGCTCGGCAGGCACTGTTCGAAACGGGCCGAGTCCAGATCAACGTTTTACTGGAATCGCAGCGCCGGTTGACCGACGCGCAGATCGATTACTTCACCGCTAGGACCAGCTACGCATCAGCCATCAGCAGCCTCCATTTCCAGAAAGGGACCCTTCTTCCGTTCAACGGCGTCCGCTTGCAGGAAGGACCTTGGCCAAGCGAAGCATGTGAACAAGCCTGGTACGAGCGTCGCCGCTTCATGGGTGAACCGCACTGTGATAAGGAAACGGTCCCCTACCCTGTTAGCCTTGGACCGTACAGCACGCAAATCGCCGCCGTCCCCCAACCACAACCGTCACCAGCAATCGTTGATGAGGAACAGATTGTTGTCGAACCGACGATGGAATGGGAAATGGAAATCGAAGAACCAGAGGTGATCCAGCGTCTCCCGGAAGCCGAGAATATTGAGGACGGATTCCATGTCGCCGTTCCTGCCGACGAGCACCCACCGATTGACCGTTCCTCAGATGTAAAACCAGAGAGACTTCCTCGCTTGGAAGAGTGGCGGCCCGAGCCGACACCTTCCACAGGGAAATCTAATGATCCGTTCCGCGATGCGCCGGGACCAGGACAAGTAGACCCAGCCAGTCCTGGCCCGGCCGATTTTATTCCGGCTGTCGAAGCCGACCTCGAAGCGGCCCGCCGCCGTAGCGAATCTGCCACGCAAGCAACCAGCTACGTGCAGCAGTTACTCCAGGGCGCCGGCATGCCGTCTTCCGAGGCGACGGCTCAGTAGTTGGTGTGAAGACCACGGACCGCGGTTGCAGAAGACTTGGTTCGGCTGTCGGGGCTACTCGCCAATCTTTAGTTCGCCCCGCATGCCGGGTCGCAGCCGTTTTTCCGGGTTATCGATCTCGGCCCAGACAAAGGTCAGGCCGCTGTCCGGATCGATCTCTGGGCTTACAAACGTCACTTTGCCCGTGAACGTTTCTTCGGTGCCGCCAGGCATATCGACGGTGATCGAAGCTGGCTGGCCTTGCAGCTGCGTCGAATCGACATCACGAGCATTGACGACCGCTTCGACGCGAAGATGATCCAATTGAATCACTCGAGCGATCGGTTCGCCCAGGCTGACCCACTCTCCGGCATGCTTCAGTACTTCGACCACGACGCCATCGAAGGGCGCTTTGATTTTCATATCCTTCATGCGGACAGCGCTAATTTCCGCCCGCGCTTGTTCCAGCAACGCCCGCAATGCGGCTTGCTCGAGGTCGCGTTCGGCCTGCTCTTCTGCCAGCTCCGATCGTTCTGACTGCAAACGCAACTGTTCAAGCTCGCTCTTCGAGACACTCTTTGCAAACATTTTGACAGCCTGCATTGCCCGCTGCAGTTCCGACTTGGCAACGGCTTGCGATTTCGCCGCAAACCGCGCGTCGACATCGTTTTCGCTGGCCAACAGAGCGATCTCGGCTTCTTGCGAGGCAGCTTGCGCCTCCCTTCGAATTTTGGCGTCGTCGAGCGACATGATGGGCGCATCCTGCTTGACCGAATCGCCTTCGGTCACATGCACCGTACTGACGATCCCCGGCTCGCTGGCCGCCAATGTCACTTGGCACTTGAGCTGTACGACGGCGTCGGTGTCCGTGATTTGCTCGCCTGCAACCCGACCGCCAAATAGAACGGCGGCCACAAGAACGATGATTGAGTATCTAATTGGATTCATGGATTCTTCAGTCGCATTGATTGCTTGGGTTGCTTTTCGTACTCGCAGCTTGCGTTCGTCCAGTCGTCTAACGGAAGAAGAATGTCGCCCGAATAAACCGGGCAATTCGCCCCGCCAAAGTTTCGCTGCCGACCTCTATTTTGGCCTGCCCGCGAAAGCCGGGCAAAAGTTTTTCCGGCACATCGTGAAGTGGTACTCGTGCCTCATATGTCACAAACATAGGTTTCTCTCCACCGCCCGCCACTTGCTCCGTGGCAAGCGCGCCGCCAGCGGCCGCCGTTAACTCTCTCGGCGGGACGCGCAGGTCCAGTTTGGCCACTTCGCGAATTTCACCTTCAAACAGGCAACTGGGCAGTTCATCCAGCACAATCGTTACCGACTGACCCGGCAGGACCAGTTCGATGTCATCCTGTTTGACCATCAAAGTGGCGACCATTTTCTGCGGATCACCGACCATACAAAGCAGTGTCCCGGTCGTCATGAGCGCCCCTTGATTCGCTTCCATGAGCGGCGTTCCGTGCCACGTCGGCAATGGCGCGTCTTCATCGACGACGATCTGCTCGGCCGTTTGCGGCGGCGGGATCAGCACGCCATCTCGTTCCGCCTTCAGCTCTAAACGTTGCATGTCGACTTGGAGCTGCGCCAATTGTTCTTTGGCATCTGCGAGTGCCGTCTCGGCGCCTTGAATCAGTCCACCCGCCTGCGGATCACGATTGACCATCCGTTTGAGGTTGCGCAAATGAACTTCATTCCGAGCCACCTCGCCCTCAACTTGAGCGAGTCGTAATTCCAATTGTGGATTCTCGAGACGAGCGATCAATTGGCCCGCTTCGACCGCATCACCCGTCTTCACATACGATTCTGCGAGCGTGCCGCCCACCGAGGCGTAGATCCGCTGCGGCATGTCCGGCTTGACGACCAGAGTCGACCACACACGGTGCGGCAAAGGCATGAAGAAAATCGCGGCGAGCAGCAACGACACGACGACACTCGTAACTGCAAATCGTTGAGGCTTCACTTCCTGAATTCTCCCTGGCACGGCAAAAAATTGAATCAGCTTCCACAGCGGCATGATCACCAGACCCGTAACCGAGACGGCGATAATCGAATGACCGATAATTTCGAGCCCATAGGGTTCGAACATTTTGTAAATGAACCAGACGATCGCGCCCAAAATAAACCAACGATAGGCGAACGAGGCAACGCTATAGAGCACAAACCAAAAGTGACCTCGCTGGGGCAACCGTCGTGGACTCACCGGCTTCATCCCCAAACACTGCACTCGCAACAGGTTCATCATGCCAAGCCGCGCCTTCTGAGCCAGGTTCGGAATCTCCATGATGTCAGAGAGGATGTAATATCCGTCATAACGCAGCAGCGGATTCATGTTGAAGACAACCGTGCTGACCGACGAGACAAACATCACATTCAAACAGACAAAATTGAATGTGCCGGGTCGCGAATACCACCAAAAGAATGTCGCAATCGAGGCAAACAGCACCTCAACATACATCCCTGCCGCCCCGATGAAGGCGCGATGCCACTTGCTTTTCACCAACCAAGAATCGGACGTATCACAGTAAAGCGCCGGCGTGAACACCAGCAAGAGCATGCCGATCTCATGGCACTCTCCGCCAAAATGCTTGCACGAAAGCCCATGCCCAAATTCGTGGCCGACTTTCGTCACCGCCATCACGCCAGCCATCAGTGCAAAATTCTGCAGATTGAAGAACTGATAGAAATCGGGAAGTCGTTGCTGAAATTCGGTGTAGTTCGACAAGATCAATGCACCAGCCGAGGTCGCCAAGACGAGCCAGACGAGCATGAACCACGGCCTGAAAATGAACCCAATTTTCGGATGGAGCCAATTCAGAATACGTTCCGGATCGAAACCAGGCAGGCGAATCGCCAGGACATTGCTCAGCGTCCCCATCAGCTTGCGGCGATCCTTCTCTCGCTTGCGATGGAGTAGCTGTTGAGCTTGCCCCTTCGTGTTGGCCACGACCAATCCGGTGCGGTGAAACGTCGCCAACAGGTTCTGCAGATCGGCCAGTCGCACCATCTTCGTTGGGTATTTGTCTTGCAGTGCGTTCTTAACGTCGCGAAGCGTCGACTTGCCGTCAAGCATTTCCAATACGGTGATCTCAGCTTCGCGCAGTCGATGGTATTCCAGCGAAATCGGATCTTTGACAATCCAGGACACTTCTTGCTGGAACACACTCGTTGAGATCGTCAGGTCGGGCCGTTTGCGCAGTTTGATCGGCCGGTCCTGCACCGCCGTCAGAGTTCCTGCACCCGTCGCCATCGGCGGTCGCCCTTTCGAGAACGTTTGAACTTGGATTAAGTGAAGCGAAAGAGAATGCGCGATTGGATGAATTCGATCACACCGTGCAACCAGACGTACCCGACACTGCGCTTGCCACAATCGACCTTCGCCTGGACTTCCGTTCCGGCGCGGCCCCACTGAATTTCTTCGTTGTCAATTTCGGCGAACACGAGTAGATGCTGGCCTTCCGTCGGATCGACCTGAGTCGCGTTGGCCGCCTCGACGACTCGGCCTTCGTAACGAGTTCCCGGATCAGAGGCCAGGATGAACGACACTTTCAGCGGCTCCTCCGACTTTTCTCTCGCTCGTAAGAGGTGTGAAATGCTGCGGTCGGGCAAGTTCAATTCCAATCGCCAAGGACCATCCAGCTTGGCGATTCGCATGAGCGATTGGCCCGCCATGACTGGCCGATCTTGCAATCGGTCTTCCAGGTTCCAGGTAATCACTTCGCCGTCGATGGGACTGGGAATGCTCAACTCGTTCTTGCGCTGCGCCTGAATTTCAACTTGCTGTTCCAAGCTCTCGATCAATTTCTGCAGCTCAGCCGCCTCGGCCGAAGCGCTGCGGCCGCTGTTCGCTGTTTTCTCTCGAGTGCGCAATCGCTGTTCGGTCTTGAGTGCCGCCATGCGAGCTTGCGAGCGACGAATCTCGCTGCGCAGCTGTTCCATCGCTAAATCGACTTCCGTGTTTCGCAGTTCGGCCAGCACATCTCCTTGCTTCACCTGCGATCCATGATCGACATGGAGCGTTTTGACCGTGCCATCGATCGTTGCGAACACGTTGCGGCGAATCGTGGGTTGCAACCGACCGACGCTGGAAACGCGAAACGGAATTTGCACAAAGGTCAGCACCAACGCCAGCAACCCCAAAGCAGCCAGGACACTGTAAGTGATGCGACGTTTGCTACCTTGGAACCAGCGCCGTTGCTCGCCAATGAATCGCCACACGGGCAGTAGGAAAATCTCTTCGTGGGCCACAGAATTTCGGAGCGAGATAGCGGCCTCTTCAGCAACCCGCACCGCCTCTGCCCTGAATTCCTCTCCCCGATTGACCGCATCGGTAAAATCTTCGGCCACCAAGGCACCGTAGTTGCGTCCTTGCTTGGCCGGCAATTCGTCCGCTTTTTGATCATGCTCTTGTTCGATGACAAACAGTGGCAGAATTGCCAAACGTCGAGCCATCGACGCTTCGATATATTGTTCCAACTCGAATTCGATTTCTGGCGCCAACTGGTCAAAGTCGGCCGGATACCAAAACGGTTGACCGGTCTTCAATACGCGGGCCGTCAGGCGCTCTAAGAACCGCACGACATTCGCTCGTCGGTTGACCGCTTCTTGACCACTGACCGATTTCATCACAAAGCGGTCGCCCTTGGCGAGCAAGATCGATGCCCGATCACAGCCCAACGTTTGACGACTCTCGTTCGCCAGCGCGTAACAAGTGTCGGTCACATTGAGCGAACTGAACACATTCGAAGGCAAGCCGGCTCGCGAACCGGTCTGAGCCATGTTGCCCAGGTGGTAGTTGCTGGCAATCTCGCAAAGGATGCTGGCGTCTCGTTGAAATTCGGCGTATTCAGAATTGGCCATTGACGGTGGCAAGAAGACTTCGATCAGCGCCCGAGTCGTCGCTTCGGCGACGACCGGGATGATGGCCGTTTGCGGCAAGACGTTTTCTACGAAAACCTGATAGTCCGACTGAGCTGGCGGGTCGAAGAGTTGCGGTACGGCGGTGTCCCGCGCATGCAGCAACATCGCCGTATGCTCGTCGTTGGTATAGGGCAGCTGAATGCCTTGATCGGGATTGGCGGCGACAGCGGCCAACTTGTGAAATGCTTCAGGCTCACACAGCCATGCGATCGTACCGATCGTTCCCGACGGCAAGGGCAGCTCGCGCAGGAAACGCTGATAGAAATCATCAGCCGCACCGCCCTGTTGAGCCAGCACGGCGATGCGCGCAGCCGCCGCATTGATGTTAGATGGGTGAATCTCAGAAGACGACATGCAGTGGCTCGCTAATTCTGGCGACAGAACCGGAACAGTCGGAAAGGGCAGAATGCACCATCCGTACACTTCAGACTAGCACAGGTTTTAGCGAAGATCATGTCGAGCTGACACGATTTGGCCGCGTTTTGCGGCATTGAAAGCAGATCAGGAACCCCGCTTTGACTTCTAAGCCTTCATCTTTGACGCTAGCTGCTCCATGACTTCGGAACAGCGTTCGGCGATCTGACGCCGATAAAGATATAGTCCTAACAAGCTGGCTCCCTTAGCTTGGCACATTTTGTCAATCTGAGGGTCGAGAATAAAACGTCCTGGCGCTGAATGCCAAATTCTTGCGCCATGACCGAGAAAAGGACTGCGAAGACTTGGTTCACATCCCTTTAGGAAGCAGGCCATTTCCCGGCGGTTAGTGCAATTCGTCGGTGACATTTACGGAAGCGCCGTCATAAACGCTCACCAACCGCCCATAGATCGATGCGTCGATATCTTCGAGAAGAAATCCGACATGCCCGTCGAGGGCCGCGGCGACAACTCCACCCGGATGCCAACTTCGGGCCGAACCATTCACCAAATGCTGAGCCCGCATTTGAACACAAGGCATCCCGACCTCCCCCGCCATGGGACCTCCACACAAGATCAATTCGTCCGCGTTGACGCTATTAGGCCGGTGCAAATTGACACCTTCCGTTTCGATCGGATCTGGGACATACGGTTTGTCAGGAAACCGGTCGTCGTGGTGCACATCGGGACAAATGACGCTACTTCCGCCCCAAGGCACTGCCCACGCTCCGCGTGAATCGGTTTCACTATCAAATGTCCGCACTTCGGAAATCACAAGCGTGCTGGACAGACCGTCTCTGACCCTGCGAAACGATTGGCCCTTGATCACGTCGGGCCCCGGTTCGAAGCCACCCAAGGCGCCCGGATAGAGGTTCAAATCGGCCACATGGCGAGGACTGACATAAGCCACGTAATTCCCCTTGGCGAACGGCCGGCTCCGAGTCGCTACGAGGTGCTGTAAGAATCGACCGCGCGCACCGTCACTAGGGCAGTAGTTGGCCGCCACTTCGCTCAGCTGCGGTTCGCCCTCCTGGTCAAACACTTTCCTATCAAAATCGAATTGGTCGAAAAGGTTTTGCTCCTCCAGGTAAGGCAATACCAAGACCATCCAGCCAAACTGCGGACCGGTCAACTGCAGAAATTCACTGTGAGGATGTCGGACCGTTTGACCTGCGACAGGCAAAGCGCCATGAGCCGATTCGAAATTCAACAATGCTAAGACGATTTGTTTTTGGTTGTTGACGCACTGCAAACGCCGCGCGGCGGCTCGGGTAGAATTGACCGCCGGCAGTAACAGCGCTACGAGAATTGCCACGATGGCAATCACGACCAACAGCTCGACAAGGGTAAACGCCGACCGCGTTGTTATTGATAGTCGCACGTGGCTACTCCGAAAGAGAGCTTACACTGACCGCTCCTGATTCTAGA
>CAYZRS010000077.1:0-21122 GCA_964480915.1 uncultured Pirellulaceae bacterium
TCAAATCTCAAATCTCAAATCTCAAATCTCAAATCTCAAATCTCAAATCTCAAACGACCCCAACGGTGTCTGTGGTGTACTTGGTATGCACGCCTGCCTGTGAAGCAGAAAGTGCGGGTTCGAATCCCGTCGGACGCCCTGCGATACAAAAGCACGAAAAGAACCAAATAAGAAACGAGCCTGGTGAGTGTGATCGGAAGCACGGCAGACTTCGAATCTGCAGGACGGGGTTCGATTCCCTGGCTAGGTACTTTTCACTTTTTCCTATCAGCCTGTGAGTGTGGCGGATCGCACGCGACTTTGCGGAAGTCGTAGGCCAGGTTCAACTCCTGGACGGGCTACTTGAGTTCGATCACCGGCGCAAGAGCCGGCACCGCCAAACCGATTCCATGGCGTAACGAAGGACGGCCGAATCAACGGCCAAATGACGCTGGAGCCAGACGGCACGGCAACCGGTTGCAACCCGGGCGAAGTGGGTTCGACTCCCACCGGCGTCTCTTTCACGAATTCCCATGCCTGTTGAAGCAAGGTTTCTGATGGCGATTTGCCCCTTGGTAACCGCACCGATTCGAACAATGGAGGAACGCACGGTCGATGACCGCTCTAGAGTCCGCAGCCAGATATCACAACTAGCAAGTAGCGCGAGAGACTAGGATACGTTGATCGTGATCGTCTCGGCCTGACCGTTCACCATCACATCGAACGTGTAAGACGGTTCCGTCAGCAGCGACGCGTCTCTCACCCGAATCTGCCCTGTGACACGATCCAGCTTGAAAGGCGTCTCCACTTCGCTCACTGCCGTCTGGAAGAACTGATTGACAGCAGCCGAATTGAGACCTGGCAACTGAGCCGCGTTGTCGTTCACGGCAATCGAAGGAGTTCCAGTAAACCCAAGCGTACTATTCGCTGTCGTTCGAGAGGCTCGCACAAGTTCGACGAGTTCAGGATCGCTCAGGTCGGACTGGAATTGCGCCAAATTAAGATTCAATTCCGAAGCGAACTGCCGGAATACTTGATTGGGTGATAATGAAGTATCCCAATTCGTCTCAATGCGGCGGGTAAATAACAGGTCGGCCATCTCTTCAAAATGGCCCTGCCGACCGGCCGCCTCGACAGCGATCGCAGCCAGCTCTGCATTCGGATGAATTTCGGTTAGCGGCAAATGACGCTGCACGATCGCGATCTCTCCATCAAAATCCTCCAGCGCCTGTTTGAACAACGGATGATAGAGCCCACAAATCGGACAAGCAAAATCGACGTACTCAATCATCAGCACGGGCGCGTCGGCGGCGCCCTGAATGACTTCGCCGGGTTGTAGCGCCAGGGCGTCGCGGATGCTCTGTGGAATGTCTTCTGACTTAGAAAACTCAAAAATGGAATCTGCGTTGACACCATCGGCCGGTACAACACTTCCGACCACCGCGTCATCGGATGCGTTTGCAGAAATCACAAAGACATTGGGGTCCACTTGCACATTGTCGAGAACGTTGATCACACGAAGTGCGTCAACCGGATTTACAATGGAATCGTCCAACACGTCCACGAACGGCGCATCGGCCGGGCGATCGACTGGCAGCGCACCGGTAATGGAATCGGAGTACTGGCGATTATTCAGTTCGTTAATTACGATCAACGCGTCAACCGGAGTCACCCCGTTTTGCCCGTCGACGTCAGCTGCTAGACCATCGTTATGCCAAGCGGTAAGAACCCGACGGACTTCTAGCTGTTCGAGACGCAGCGATCGGCGGTGAGATGACTTATTACGCATGTTGAGTTCCAGTTTTTAGGATACTAAGAATCGATGGTTTGTCGAGTTCTTGTTGCCCATTCGACAGCAGTTTAAGGATAATGGCTTGCCCGCAGCCAGATCCCTGAGACATGATCATGGTACATCGGGACCTTGGCAAACGACTGTAACCTGCCTCACGCACGGCCCCGGTTCACTGATAGCTCAGCAGACTTGCGAACGAAAGTAATATCGATGTCAGGAAAGATCCCTCGCCTAAAACAAGTCGCCGAAGCAGCGGAAGTGTCCCTCAGCGCGGCCTCAAGGATTTTACGCGGGCAGACCGATCGATTCAGCGAGGCCACGATTACGCGCGTCAACGAAGCGGCCCAAACATTGGGTTGGCGTCCCAATCTGTTGGTCAGCGGGATGCAAACGGGCCACTCGAAGATGGTCGGAGTCCTCGTACCGCCATTCGATTCATTTTGGGTCGATGTCCTTTCGGGGATCCACACGACACTCGCCAAACACGATTACCTACCGATCACCGTTTGGGTCGGCAACGCCGACGACCTGTCGGCGCTCAAGGACGGCGACGATGATGCTGGACTGGCTCAGCTAAGCCGACTGTTAGACCGTCGCGTGGAAGGATTAATCCTCTGGCCCCAGATGGCGGAAGCCTACAACGACCATTTCGAAACGCTCATTGAGCAACACATTCCGGTGGCCATGATCGATTACGACCACACGCTGAAGACAAACGTCTTTTCGGTTCAAACGGACGAGGATAGCGCCGGCCGCGAGATCGCCCAGCACCTTTTCGAATTGGGCCATCGTCGCATCGCGTGCGTCTCGACCGAAGAAGGCCAGTTTCACCACTGTGCCATCTTGCGGCGCCGGCGATTTGAAGAGGCGCTGCAGTCCCTTGGCGAGTTTGAGTACACTTCATTGAGGGCCTCTGAAATATCGTCCGTCGGTGTTGATCAGATTGCCGGCATGCTATCCGAATTCCAGCCAACGGCCGTTTTCGCGGTGACCGATCATCAAGCGGCCGCCGTCTATCGAGCCGCCCACCGCACGGAGCTCCGCATTCCGCAGCAGCTGTCGGTCGTCGGTTTCGCCGATTTGGATTTCGCTGAAAAACTCTCACCGCCGCTCACGACGGTACGACAAGACGCCAAGAAGATAGGGCGCCTAGCAGCCGAGTACATCGTCAATCGACTGAAAACCGGTGGGGACCAGGTTGGCTCAAGTACGGTCAAAGTCGAAACCACGCTCGTCGAACGGGCATCAACGGCACCGAAAATCAAGAACGTCCGCTAGCATGGCCGTTAACGTTCGGTCCGACTACACCGATTAGTTTGCCGGCACTGAATGCTATTGGACGAGCCGGCCGATCCCAGACAATGGTGGTTTCACCTCCTAGTCTCTGCTTGGCGCCGATCGTGCTTGTTTCTCGAAAATCTATTGCTCTTCATGACGTCTGGCGAGCGATTGCGATCCTCCTCTTGATGGCAGCGTTGCCGGTCCATCACTCGTTCGCGCAAGCCCCTCCCAGAGGCGCACGAAAAACGGATCGAGCGAGCACAGCGAAGCCCCATCCGGCCATTGTGCAAGTCCTCGCCAGAGATGAAGAAGGGCTGGCGCGTGGATCAGGCTCGTTAGTCTACGTCGATCACGAGTACGGTTATGTACTGACGAACTGGCATGTCGTGCGCAGTGGGATCGAAATCGATGTCCGTTTTCCGGACGGATTCAATTCGACCGGCACCACGGTGAAAATGGATGCCGATTGGGATTTGGCATTGGTTCGCATCTGGAAGCCGAAAGTGGATCCACTTTTGGTGGCCGGCGTGGTCCCCATCCCGGGCGACCTCCTCACCATCGCCGGCTACGGGCAAGGGACGTTTCGTGCCGCTCAAGGCAAGTGCATTCACTACGCGGCCCCTGATGCGCTCCGCCCGTTCGAGATGGTGGAGGTTTCCGTCGAGGCGCGACAGGGCGATTCGGGGGGCCCGATTTTGAATACTCGTGGCGAACTAGCCGGCGTTTTATTTGGAGCCGGCGACGGTGCCACGACCGGGAGTCACATTGGGCGTGTCAAACGCTTCCTCGACGAAACCTTTATCGAGCAACAACGATTGGCGCAAGGATTGGACGCGCTTCCCGCTTTGGCAGCGCCCCGGCGACAGCCTCCGCCTCCCTTCGTGCCATCACAAACTCAAGTCGCCGACAGCAACCTGCCCATGCCGTCGCCGTCGCAGCGACTCGTCGAAGTGCCACGACGAAAAGACGACGCCACGGCAGACACGGACTCGACAGCGCTTTCGCTGGGACCAGCGTTGCCGCCGCATGGACCAGTGGCCCGCTTGAGCACGCCGGAACCTTTCCACGAATTGACGGAAAACAGCGAAAGCCCGATCGCCCCCAACGACCGTAACAAAGACCTTCCGAGCATCGACGATCCGCATATCGAATTGCCGACCGACGTTCACTCCGCGCCGGTGTTGGCCGACAGCGAGTCGCTCGAACTACCCGAACTGCCGATGCTCGAGCCGCCGACTTCTGGCCCCAACCTTGTTGCCCAGCAGCCGACCGCCAGTTCATCACCCGTGCCACTGCCCGTGCTGAGCGTACCGGCCGGCGGCCCAACAAATCAGCGCTACCGATCGCCCGCATTTTCACTCAATCGATCGGTTGCTCAGCGACTGTTCGAAGCGACAAAATCGGTCCTCGCCATCATCGGTGCGATCGCCATTGTCTTTCAGTTCGCCAAGGCGAGCCTACGAAAAAAACAGGCGTAGGAATTTTGGCAGCAGCCCGCTCATTGGTAATGAGCCCCGGTCCCGAATGGCATTCACAATTCTGTCGCAGTCCATCTCTGCCAGTTAACGTGCGTTGGCCAGTTCTTTAGAGATCGCCGATGTCACCTCTTCAGCATCTGGCGCCGTTTTGGGAGAAAATCTTGCGACCACTTCACCATCTCGCGAGACGAGAAACTTCTCGAAGTTCCAGCTGATCTTTCCGGTCCCCGCTGGTTCAAGATCGAGTGCGGTGAGATGCTTGTACAGATCGCAAGCGTCGGGGCCATTGACCTCAACCTTATCAAACATATCAAACGTCACATCATATTTCGACGAACAGAATGTTTGAATCTCTTCAGCCGTCCCTGGTTCCTGGCCACCGAATTGATTGCAAGGAAACCCCAACACAGCCAGCCCTTTTTCGGCGTACTTTTCGTGGATCGCTTGCAGTTGCTTGTACTGCGGCGTAAGCCCGCAGCGACTGGCGACGTTCACAATCAACAGCACTTTGCCGTGATAATCTTCGAGCGAGACATTTTCACCATCGATCTTTTTCATCGTGTAATTCAAGGCGTGATCGCTTTCGGGAGTGTGAGTTTCTTGCGCTGCACAAACGGCAACGAACAATGTGAATACTACTAGCGCAGACGTACGTAGCATCGATAGCTCCTTGATCTCGATGGTCGACGGCAAAACCACTGCCAACGACGAATACTATTGAGGCAGGGTCGCCTCAACTTCGGATTCAGATTCAGATTCGGATGTCGCCGACTCGACGGCTTCATCTTCCGACGTTGCCGGACCGTCACTCATCATTTCGACTTCCACCCCATCTGGCAAGTCAGGCTCAACCTCGCTGGCTCCCTCAGAATTCGTCTCTGCCGCCGGCGCCGGCTCGTTCGATTCGGGCGACAATTCGATTTCGTATTCGTAGGCGTATTCGTTGAGCAAGTCGTTCAGCAGAAACCCTTCGGGTGGAAACGACTCTTCCAGCTGAGCCAACAAATTTTTGTAGTCGACGACATCTTCCATGACGTCTTCCCCTTCGACGTCGTCGATCATGAGCGGGTACTTCTTGAACACATCGTTCCAACGGACCCAGGCCTCTTCGTAAATATCGCGAGCCACGATCAGGTCCGCATCATCATACGCTGCCTTCGCTTTGCGGATGAGTTTGCGCGCCTCTAACGTATTGTCTTCTTGCTCTGCTTCGCAGCGAGACTTCCAATACTCGAAATTCACGATCTCACGATAACGATCGACAATATCGACAAGAGCTTCATTTTCGCTTGCAATCCGCGCCAAACGTTTCGCCTCTTCCCGCTTCTCGGGCGGCGCCTCCGCGGCAAGTTCGGTGTGCGAGACCTGCAGCATGTAGCCAATTTTTCGCAGCGTATCGAAATCGTCTTTCGTCAGATCGCTGGGATCCTTCGTAATTAGTTCGGCCTGTTCGGGTGGCAGATTGTCCTTGCGCTTCTGCGACACTTCTTGCCGCAACCCAGGCAGCAGTTCTTCCAGTTCCTTAACCGCTTCTTTTCCCTCGCGATCGGCCACCTCTCGGTCATTCAGACGCATCTTGATACCGGTCGTGCTGACCAGGTCTCGGTCGCCATACTTATTCCACGCACGACCCGCGTCGCGCCAAGCTAACAGCGCTTTTTCGTCCAGGTATCCATCCTCTTCAATCGCGTCGGCGTAGTTGATCTTCGCCTTCGGTGGATCGGAATGAAAGACGAGTGGATTCTTGCCCCGGATTGCCGTTTGCTTCTTGCCAACGACTTTCTTATTGCCTTCCATGTAGGCGTAGGCGCTCGAAAGTCGCTTGATCTGAGCCCCCGTATCGACCGCCCGCTGAGCGTCTTTAAACCACTCGTGCGCCACCAGCCAATTGTCGGGTTTGCTGTCCGGACCGCGAACTTCGCTCATGTTGACCGGCAAGCCGGCATGAAAATCGACATCGTCGCGGAACATCCGCCGAAACTGAACGTACTCGTCGGCGCGACCCATCTTATGGCCAAAGAACCAACCGGCATCCCAAAGCAGCAGCGGCTCGTTCTCGTTGTACTCGGTCCCTTCGACCAAATAGTCGACGCCCTTTTTCACCCAGTGGTAGCGGTGCTCGAAATTGTCAAACTCGACCGAAATGTTGTAAGCAATATTCCAAGCTTGAAACTGCCAGACCGAGACAAAGTTGGGTTGCAACTTGGCCAACTGATTCGCGGCCGCCTTGAAGCCGTCGAAGTTGTCTTTCTTCTTGTACTTGTTGGCCTGCTCCCAAAGCAAAGTCGCGGCGACGCCCCGCATCCCCAGCGTCGCCAAGCTCATCGCCGTACTGGCAGGATCGATCTTTCCTAGCTGTCCCGGCGACAGGCGATAATCGCGCCGCATTTTCGACAATACACCACCACCCTCGACGCGCGACGTTGCCGGTGCGCTCAACAGCGAGACGGGTACAAACAATACGGCAATCCCGCAAAGGTAAGCAATCTTGCGGATGAATGACTTATTCTTCGTCATGCTGCGATTTCCTTCGTCTTCAGGAAGAAGTATCCGGCGCTGGAGACCACCAAGATGTAGGCCAGCGAAATCAGGATGTGTTGCCCCATCAGATTCGGTGGAATGTCAAAACCGTAAGCTAAGAAGCGAGCCGTATTGATACCGCCCGATTCGGCATAGTCGCGAAAATTCGGCATCATCGAGGAGAGAGCACGCATGAAGAACAAAGAGACGGCATCAAACGCCTTCACGAGGAAGTCGCCGACCTTACCGATCCCCAAATCGACCATTAGGTTCTTTTGCGTAAAGACACGAATGACCGCCTCGACCGGTCCGCCACCTTCCAACTCGCCCGTCGCGACTTGGAAAATGGTGCTCGAAAAATAGCCCATCACCATACAGCCGAGCGTCGCCAGCATGGCCACCGACCCGGTTAGGAATGTACTGAACATGACGCCAAAGGCGGTCACCACCATCAATTGCAACCAGACGGTAAAGTAACCCTTGATGAAATTCATCCAGAAGAAGCGATCCGAAGCACGCACATAAACATCGGCCGAGGCCATGCCGAAATACTGCGCTCGTTCTTCGCATTGAATTTTTAGCTCGAGATGACCATCGGAAACGAGCGATTCGAACAGGTCGACTTCGCGAATCGAACCGTCCAGCATTTCACACTCAACCGTCCGCGGCACCAACACCGAAGCGGGCGTAAATTCTTGAGCGATGAAGGGCTGGCGAGTCGTCGCGACGGCGGTATCTGGGTCGAAACCTTTTTTCGCTTCTGGATCAGAACTCTTCGCCGCTTGCTGGACTCGAAAATCTCCGTTGACCAATTGCCACGTACCGGCGATGCCTCGTTCGATCTCACCTTTGTACGTGCGGAAGACGCGGACTGCCATTTCGACCGGCAATCCAGTAGGAAACTCACGCGGCTTCAAGCCTTGAAAATGCCAAATGCCAGCGCTCAAGGTGCTCCCTTCGATGTAGCCGCGATAGGTCCACTCCTTACCGACATTGATTCCCTTTTCGGCCAACTCACCTTTGCGGTTTAAGAAACGGAGACCACCATAGATCGGCACCCGTGCTTCCAGGTTGCCTGTCGGCGGGCCAATCGCGATCGAGTTGTAGTCGTCGGGATCGGTCATCGTGACACGATGGACGTGCCCTTGCCGAGCATCGGTCGCCCCTTCGTAGGACGTATTGCCTTCGTCATCAACAATCGTCGCCACGTAAAATTCGTGGCGATGATTGCGGTTCCGCGTCGTCATGCCCGTGACGCGCCCGCTTTCGTCCGTTTGCACCGATGCGACATCGACGGCATGACGGTGATTCAACCCGCGCTTCACAAAGACAAAACTGAATAGACACATGCCGGCTAAGATCAACGTCAAGATCGCACCGAAGCCCAAGATGCGGCCAAATACGATTTCCCAAGGACGCACCGGCTTGGTCACGATCGTGTAGATGGTCTTGTTCTTGATATCGGCAGGCAAACTGAATGCCGACAAAAAGATCGCCAGCAGCACGGTGAGGAAATTCGTCGCCTTCAGGACGACACTGATGTACAGAGCGGCCGGATTCTCGCTATTGACGTCGAGGTACCAAGCCCCGAACGAGAGCAAGATCATGAACACGACGAACACAATCAAGACGTAACGCCGAATCGACTCTTTAAACGCCAAACGGGCCATGGCAAAAATACGGCGAAATGAGGTTTGCCGAAAATCGGTCCAGGCGGATCCAATCACCTGGAAGACAATTTTCGTCGCCTCGACCGGTCCATTGCGGATCGACGCCATCAGGAACCCGCCGATTAGCGCCAGGAGGCAAATCCCCGCCGCGACGAGTAAGAAAAAAGCCAGGCTGTTGGGCAACCACTGCAGGAACGGAATTATTTGTTTTTCGAGAACCATTGCGTCGGAAAGCTATCAGTAGGAGTACGAAAACCGAAAATACAACAGGGGAGCCAGACGTTAGGAACCGGCCCTTTTCCCCGGACGGTCTTCGCTTTCTTTGACAATATTTAGGAACAGCTCTTCCAGCGAGGTGCGTGGATTCTCAATTCCCATCACTTCGCCGCCATGTTTTGCGACCACTTGGCGAATCTCTTCGCGCGCCGCTTCCGGTAAATCGGAGGTCCGAATTTGCGTCACATCGCGGACGGCCAGCAAGTCTTCGACTCGGCCCAGTTCTTTCAGCTCACCTTGATACAAGATCGCAATGCGATCACAAACATCCTGAACGTCGGCCAGCAGGTGGCTGCACATCAGAACCGTCTTGCCGGCATCCTTGAGCTCAAGAATCAGGTCTTTCATCTCACGGGTACCGATCGGATCGAGTCCCGTGGTCGGCTCGTCGAGTACGATCAGGTCGGGATCGTTGATCAGCGCTTGGGCCAACCCGATACGGCGCGTCATCCCTTTGGAATACTCTTTCAACTGGCGGCGACGAGCCCAATCGAGCTTCACTTTTTTGATCAATTGATCGACACGTTCTTTCCGAACGCTCTCGGGCATATTGAAGAGGCGACCGTAAAAATCGAGCGTCTCTTCCGCGTTGAGGAACTTGTAGAGATAAGATTCTTCGGGGAGGAAGCCGATCCGTTCGTTCTTTTCCACATTGGAGGCATTCTCACCAAATACGAGCGCTTCGCCGCTGGTGGGAAACAAGAGGCCAAGCAGCAGCTTGATCGTCGTCGTCTTGCCAGAGCCGTTGGGCCCTAACAGGCCGAAGACTTCGCCCTGCCTCACTTCCATGTCGAGCGCTTTCAGCGCCTTGACCTTTTCTCGGCCCCAAAAGTCGCGATAGACTTTTGTCAGGTTGCGAGTCTCGATGACGATTTCATCAGACGAATGAGCCTTGGTGGTTTCAGGCTCGGTACTCGTCGTTGCGTTCATATGTTCCTCGGACAATTCAGCTCGTATACGTGCTACTTCGCGACCATCGCTTTGCGATGAGTAGAGTGCCGCCTGCGTTCTTGCCCCTGCTGCCAACAAACCGGCAAACTGCCAACTCACTGCGATGGCCTTGGCGCCAATCCGACGAATGGCATTAACTACGCGGCCCGCGCAGCGAAGGTTCGGCGGCCCAGCCGATCACCTTCCCAGTCAGGCAATTTCGTCAACTGACGAACTTCCCACTATAAAACTGGCGACTGTGACTTTCAAGGACGCCGGTCGCTTGAAAAACAGTTAACAATTCACCATTCTGGCATCCTGCGGACGTCGTTCGATCGGACAATGCCCGAGCCACCTCCCATCCACTTTGTCTCACGCAGACCAATGAACGCCCTATGCCGCCCGCAAATCAACCATCAGGGGGATTCACACCCGAATCGACCCCGGCGAAGGAACCGGTCACACTGCCCGCCGAAACGCAACCCACCACGATGGAACGGCCCGCCGTCGAGTTTCTTTTTGGACGATTAAATTACGAAAGGGTCGTGAGCGTCCCCTACCAAGAGCAAAATTTTAAGCTCGACCGCATGTTCGATCTGGCAGCTCGGCTCGGCAACCCGCAGGATGAACTAACCATCGTTCACGTGGCTGGCAGCAAAGGTAAGGGCTCGACGTCGACGATGGTTGCCTCGATGTTGATGGCAGCCGGCTATAAAATCGGGCTCTACACTTCGCCCCATCTCGTCGAGCCGGAAGAGCGCATTCAGATCAATCTGCAAAATTGCCCACCAGCGATTTTCGACCAACTGCTCCTGTCAATCGAACCGCACGTGAACGAGATGGACCGGCAGATTGCTGGCGATTCCGAGCAACGTGGTCCCACCTATTTTGAAATCCTCACGGCTGCGGCACTGGTGCATTTCCAGCACTGCCAGGTCGACGTGGCGGTCATTGAGGTTGGACTGGGCGGACGACTCGATTCCACCAACATCTGCCAGCCTGCTTGCAGTGTCATCACAACGATCAGCAAGGATCACACGCGGCAACTGGGCGACACGCTTGAGAAAATTGCGTATGAGAAAGCGGGCATCATCAAACTGCAGGTACCCGTCGTTTCGGGAGTCCTCAAACAGGCGCCGCAAGAAGTCATCCACGAGAAAGCTCTGGCCGAAAATGCCTCGGTGAGTCAAAGGGGCCGAGATTTTGAGATCGAGCCGACGACCGATGGCCAATTTGCATACGTCGAACCGGCGACCGATGCGCAGCCGACATTTCGAATCGAGCGGCTTCGCACTGGCATGCTGGGATCGCATCAACTGGCAAACGCTGCGGTGGCAATTCGCGCACTGCGTCTCTTGTCGAATTGCAACATTCGCGTCGACGAAGCGGCGATTCGCGAGGGCCTGCGAACCGCGAAATGTAACGGAAGGATCGAAGTCGCCAGCACGAATCCACTTACCATCGTCGATGCGGCTCACAATGAAGCCTCAGCCGCGGCGCTCGCAAAAACACTGCAAGCAGAGTGGCCCCATCACCAAGTCATCTTCATTCTGGCCGCCACACGGGGCAAAGATGTGGCGGGCATTTTACGCCATCTGGTCCCCCTGGCGAGCCGCATGATCTTCACGAAATACTTGGACGTGCGTCGCTGTTTCGATCCAGAAAAACTGCGGCAAATGGCCAGAGAGACGGCCAGCGAATTGGGCTTCGCCGCCCGACCGTCGCTGGTCAAACGAAACCCTGCCGAAGCATGGCGGGCAGCACAACGAGTGGCCGCTTCCGATGAGGGCGATCAGCTGATCTGCATCACCGGATCATTCTTCTTGGCGTCCGAACTACGGCCGCTCGTGATCGAATCGGACCGCGAAATCGATCTCAGCGCCGACCAACCGTAGCCGGACGACAAGCCAACCCAGCCATTTCCAACAAGGAGCCGAAGCGTTGCCTCAATCCTGGATTACCCGTCGTTTTATGGCCGCCATGATGACGATGCCCATCTGGTACGCTCTGCCAAGTCGGGCGGAAACCGCGACCGCCCCTGCCACGCCAAGGACCGTGGCCGAATCGTCCAATTTCACCGCCACAGCGACTCACGATCAAGTGATGACGATGTGTCGTGAACTGGCACAATCGCCCCGCGTCCGGCTGACGTCGCTGGGCACCTCCCATGAAGGACGCGACCTTCCGCTACTGATCCTTTCTCAAGATGGCGTCACCAAGCCGGCCGATCTGACGGACGATGCGCGACTGGTTGTGTTTGCGATGGGCAACATTCATGCGGGCGAAGTCTGTGGTAAGGAAGCGCTGCTGATGCTGGCCCGAGAAATGACGCAAGGCGAGATCGGGCCGCTCGAAGAACTCGTCGTACTATTTGCCCCCATCTACAACGCGGACGGTAACGAACGCTTTGCGATCGATAATCGGGGCAACCAAGTCGGGCCCGAGAAAGGGATGGGACAACGCCCCAATGCGCAGGGACTCGATCTCAACCGCGATAACATCAAGCACGAATCGCCCGCAGCGATCGCACTGGCCAAGCTGATCAGCGACTGGAAACCGGCCGTTTGTATCGATTTGCACACGACGAACGGTTCGCACCATCGCTACACCATCACGTACGATGGCCCACGCCATCCGGCGACGCCTGGCAAGATTGCCGACTTTGCGCGTGACACCTTCCTGCCGGCAGTCGGCCGCGAATTGGCGAAATCAGACTACCGCTCGTTCTTCTACGGTAATTTCAACAAGGCGCACGACCAGTGGGATACGTATCCCGACTTGCCGCGGTATTGCACTCACTACTTCGGATTCCGCGGCACCATCGGGGTCCTCTCGGAAGCGTACGCCTACGCCTCGTATAAAGATCGAGTCCTCGCAACGCGAGATTTTGTCAGAAGTTGCTTGGCGACGACCGTCAATCGGCAAGAGGCAATTCGCCGAACGCTACAGGAGGCCTTAGATGCCGACATGGCCGCGACGGAGTTCGCAATTCAGTCGATCGCCGTTCCCTATCGGGAATTCGATGTGCTGGGCTACGTCGAAGAAGAGCAGGGCGGTAAGAACATCGCTACCGACCGAGAGAAAACTTATCGACTGGTTTACCACGGCCTCCAGCGACCATCAAAAACAGTCAAGCGGCCTTTTGCCTATCTCGTTCCAGCCGGTTTCGAACAGGTCGTTGAGAACCTCACATCGCACAATATTCGGTTGAGCCAGCTGACGGTCGCAACCGAGTTAGCGGTGGAAACGTACCGCATCACCGACGCAGATATGGCCGAACAAGAGTTCCAAGGGCATCGTACGATCAGCGTCCGCAGCACCGCTTCGACGATTACCAAGCAAACGTATCCCGCTGGCACGCGGCTGGTACGCACGCACCAACCGATGCTTGGCGGCCTGATCGTAAACCTGCTGGAACCGGCAGCGACAGACGGACTGTGTGCTTGGAACTTTTTCGACGGTCAGATCACCCAAAATGGTCACATGATCAAAGAGGCGCAGTTCCCGATCCCCAGGATCCTAAATGACGTATCGGAAAAGCTCATCGACCTCCCTTAACCGCCCCGTCTCCTCGTGCAGTCTCCTGGAGACGATCTACCGACTTGCGGCAAACACTTGTTCGATGACATCCATGTTGTGGACCGCGTCCTCGATCGGTGTCGGCACAGGCGTATCGTCGAGGATGGCTCGAGAGAACAGCTCTCCTTGGATCGTGTACTGATCGCAAACTTCACAGACAAATTCTTCCCGCGCTTTGTCTTTTTGGAGCCATAATTTGCAACCACGATCCGGCGGTGCGTTGAATGGAATTTCCATCTCGATACAACCCTCGGTACCGAAGATGAGGACTCGCTGAAACGGCTCCAATTGAGTCGAGCAAGTGAAGACCGAGGTTCCCTGTTCGAATTGCAGAATGGCCGAGGCGATTCGATCTATCTGAAGTTTGGGATCGAACTCGACCGTGCTCAGCACTTTGGTCGGCTCGGCAGCGAAAATGAATCGCGAGAGCGAAATACAATAGCAACCAATATCGAAGAGGGCTCCACCTCCGATGTCGACTTGATTGCGAATGTTCTCTGCGTCGACATTGTAGTAAGAAAAGAACGACTGAATCGTACGTAACGTTCCGATCGCGCCTGCGGCGACCCACTGGCGAGCCTTCAGCCACTGCGGGTGGTGCCGATACATGAAGGCTTCCATGAGCTTCAAGTGGGGAAATCGTTGCCCGGCAGCGACCAATTCCCTTCCTTCCGCAGCCGACAGCCCAATCGGTTTTTCGCACAGTACATGCTTGCCCGCTTCGAGCGCCTTAATCGACCACGGCACGTGCAGGTGGTTGGGGAGCGGATTGTAAATCGCATCGATGTCAGGGTCTGCTAGGAGCTCGTCATAGCTGCCGATGGCCCGCGGCAATCCCAACGCATCGGCTGCGGCTTGCGCCTTGTCTTGAGATCGAGAAGCGATCGCTACCATCTCGCAACAGTCCGATTGCTGCATGGCGGGGATGACCTGTGCCGTACCAATTTTGGCCGTGCTCAACACGCCCCAACGTACTCTTTCGTTCATACCCGTTTTCGACTTTCTATTTTTGGTTTCAACGAGATCCGGAGAGTGAATCTTAGCAATCTGGCGTCGACCCCAAACCGGTGGCAGCTCGGTTACATCCCCCCCAGTCATGGCAATTGCCGTTGACCAAACGCAACACGGCGACCGGCTCGTGTTAAATCCCCCACAGGAAGCGGCCGTTTCCCGGGAAAACGCCCAGCCGTGCACTTTTGACCGGCGTTCCCGTCCTATCTTTTCATGAGTCCACTCGACACTTTTCGCGAGCCCAAATCGCCATGCCAATTTCCATCGACGCCCAAGGAATGAAACTCGATCTCGATGCAGTGTTTCCATTTCACTTGCAGTTCGATTCTAAGTTCCGAGTCACCAGCATTGGGAGCTCGATCCAGAAGCTCGCGCCTTCCTTGCGATTGCAATCCGACATTCGCGACCAGCTGGAAATCGGCCACCCTGCGACCGGCTGGAATTTCGACTCGCTTGCGAACCTTCATCACACACCGATATCGGCCGAACTTACAGAATCAGGGCTGAGCTTACGATATCAGGTGATCGGTTCAGATTCGGAAACGGGAAGCGGCGGAACCCGGATTACGTTGGTCGGCACGCTCAATGATTGTTCAGCGGATACGCTTGCCGACTTTGGCATCGGGCCAGACGATTTCGCAGCTCATGATGCTCGCGTGGACGCGATCAAGATTCGACAGAACTACGAGCTCCAGCTACAAAACCTGCAACGCGTCGTGAATCAGTTAAAGTCGACCGTTGCTGAACGTGATGCGTTGGAAGAGGCGCGGCTCACGCTCAGTCACAACCTGGACGCGTCCGCCGACCTTCTGATTCGTTTTTCAACGGAGGGCGAGATCCTCGAAGTTCGAGCGATCGGACAGGGATTATTGCCGAATTCGACTCAGTCCATCCTGAACACTCACGTCAGCGATTCGCTGCCGTTTCTCGTCGACCATTTTGAGATGGGCGTGCAATGGATCGCCGATTCGGGATTACCACTGGCGTTCGAATACAGCTTCAAGGACGAAAACCAAGAACATTTCTTTGACGCTCGATTCGCACCGGCCACCGATGGTTCGATCCTGCTTCTGTCGCGCGACATTTCCTCGCAACGAGAATTGGAATCGAAATTACGATTCCTGGCCACGCACGATCCGCTCACACATTTACCCAACCGCCGTCTGTTCATGGACGAAATGGAAACGGTCACTCGCAGTGGTTCGGCCGCTGTACTTTTCGTCGACCTGGATGATTTCAAGATCGCCAATGACACCTATGGACATGCATTCGGCGACGAAATTCTCGCCACCGTTGCCAATCGCCTGCGCGTTGCCGTCGGCGTTCGCGGCATGGCGGCTCGCCTGGGAGGTGATGAATTCGCAGTCCTCCTCCGGAATGTCGATTCCCTTCCACAGGCGAAAGAGTATGCCGGGCAATTGAGTACCGCGATCGCCGAACCGATGCAGATCGAAGGCCGGGCAATTCGCGTTCACGCCAGCGTCGGCGTCACGATTGGTGGCGCGAAAACCGACATCGCGGAGATTTTCCGCCAAGCCGATACCGACATGTATCGCGTCAAAGCCGAGGGCAAGATCAAGATCAACCACAAACCGGCTCGATCATAGCCTGCCGACGCGGATGGCGGTTTACAACCCGAGCGATTCGACACCTTGCTCGAACACGACGTCGACCGGAATCCCGGCCGCATTCAGTCGTTCTAAGTCCGATTTCAACGTCGGTCCCATGACACTTTGCTCGTCGACAAATTCGGCCGCGATGTCGTAGCGGCCGTCTCCTTGCAATTCCAGCAATCGTCCGCTGAGCGCCGTCATCGCGGATCGCATCTTGGACATATTCACTCGATAACGGCCTGAAGGCTCGCGCGTGAAGGCGTTTTGATCCTTGAAGAAATTAAAACGCAGCATGTTGGCACGCCCGTGAGCGCTGCTGGCACCAAACCTCACAGAACGAAAAATGCCGGCCATGAAGGTCACGTAGTAGTCTTCCAACTGCCCTTCGGTCAACGTGCCATCTTCCAACAATTGCGTCACCATATACAGACCTAGAATGTCGGCTTTGCCTTCTTCGATGGAAGATGACAGGTCGCGCAAGGCGTCTCGCACACTCGCCTTATCTCTGATCGTAAATTTGATTCCCAGACCGTGGGCGACCTCGTGAAACATCGTGTTGGAAAAGAAGGCGTTGAACGTGACGTGTTTCCGTTGGTCCTCAACGATCAGCGTATCGGCGATTGGTACCATGATCTTGTCGAACTTGGCTCGCATTGCATTTTTCAATTGCAAGCGGCGCGTTCCCTTTTCCAACTGCACCGTTTCGTCATTGGGTAGGTTGATCGCGATCGTCTTGGAACCCGCGTTACAGTCGCCCGCGTAGTAGACGACGTCATAGGCGTTCAAATCGGAATTCGAACCGGGCTCTTCCTGTTTGTATCGCGCTTCCACTGGCAGCCCTTTTTGCAGCTCAGGCAGCAGAGTCACATACTTGGCCAGCCGCTGACTCCACTCCTGATCCTTAATCAGTACGTACGCTTCATGCGCCGCTTTGTAACCGAACATCTGATCTTCGTAGTTTTCGATAGGCCCGACGACAAAGTCGATCGCATTCGATTTCATATCCATCCACAAGAGGTCGCTCGGTCGATAGTCGTCGGTCTCCAGTGCGTCAGCTCGCGCCAGCAAATATTTCTGAAAGCCTTCATCATCGGCTAGTTCAGCCGCTTCCCGCAGTTTGGCAGCAGCACGTTGGGTCGGCGCTGCGTAAACCGAGTGGTACGGAATCGCTGTTAACTTTCCATCCGCGTCGCGACGGATGACGGTGTAGAGGCTCTTGAACATCTCGGCATCTTCCGGATGAGCTTCAAGATGCTGCTCGAATTCTCTTTTGGTCATGTCTCGAGGATAAAAATTGGCTCCCGCCGGCTTCTCCTCGACCCCATCGATGAAGGGGCGATTGTCACCGAGTCGATCCCAGGGCCCAAAGTTGATTTCTAAGAAACGGCGCTGATCCTCGTTAACGGCCAACGCCGCGGCGGCCGCGGCGTCACCATAGGCCTGCTGCCAAAAGATCGACTCCATCTCTTTCGCCGCCTCGATAAGTAGCGGCAGCATCTTTCGCTGATTCGCCGAGAGATGATCGAGATCGGCCGTAAGCTCTACCGGCGCGTACTGATCGACGCGAGCTCTCATCGAAAGTTCTTCGGCAGCACACGGCGTTAGTGCCAGGCCACAGCCAGCGATAAACAACAACGCCATTCCCATCGGTAGAATTGTCTTCCCGAAGCAAGATTCAGTTCGCATGGAGTGCCCCTTAAGTTTCGTTGATACGGTGATTTTGGCGTGCGCTCGCATTTCCCCAACTGCCGGAACGGCCGAAACCGCCTGACGAGGAAATCGCTGCCAAGCAGACCACTATGTCGTCTTGCCGGCACGTTGGCAATTGGCGAAGTGAGGCGGGCTCTGGTAGATTTGCCAGCACCGCGACCATTCGAAAACCTTAAGAGCAGACTGATGGCATCAAAAAACGGGACGAAAAAACGAGATACGACAGCGTCTGAACCAAACGGCCCAAATCGTCGGCGATTCCTGGCAACGACGGCTGCGACCGCGGCAACGCTATCGATTCCCACAACAGTGCACGCCGGTGTCGACGAGACGCTCCGCATTGGTTTGGTCGGCGCGGGCGGTCGCGGCAGCGGGGCGGTTGTCGACGCGCTCACGGCCGACCCCAACACCAAGCTGGTGGCGATCGGCGATGCGTTTCAAGATCGAGCCGAAAAATGCCTGAAGAACTTACAGGCGAGAGAAGAACTCCAACCACGCCTCGATGTGGGGGCACGCCTTTTCAGCGGCTTCGATGCTTACCAGCAAGTCATCGATGAATGCGACGTGGTGCTGCTGGCGACGCCTCCCCATTTTCGACCCGACCACCTCGAGTATGCGGTCAACGCCGGCAAACACTGTTTTGTCGAAAAGCCAGTCGCTGTCGATGCGGCCGGCGTCGTGCGAGTGAAACAGATCTCAGAGCTCGCCAAAGAAAAAGGACTGGCCGTCGTCTCTGGACTCTGCTGGCGTTATCACCCGGCCGTGATGGAAACGGTGAAACGAATCAAAGATGGCGCGATCGGTGACATCATTAGCATTCAGTCGCAGTACAATACCGGAACGCTTTGGCATCGCGGTGATGATCCGAAATGGAGCCGCATGGAATACCAAATTCGCAATTGGCTCTATTACACTTGGCTATCGGGAGACCATATCGCCGAACAAGCGATTCACAGTCTGGACAAGACGGCCTGGCTGCAAGACGATGCCAGCCCGGTCCGCGCGACAGGCCTGGGAGGACGTATCCAGCGAGTCGATCCGATGTGGGGCAACATCTACGATCACCACTGCGTGTTCTATGAGTACGCAAGCGGCATTCGTGTCTACTTCACATGCCGACAGCAGGCCGGCTGTTCCAATCATGTCGACGAAATCGTCTTGGGCACGAAAGGGACGGCTCAGATACTGAAAAACACGATCACCCCTCACGATGGTCCCGAATGGAAGTATGAAGGGGAAAAGCCAAGCATGTACGAAGAGGAGCATCGGGCGATGTTCGCCAGCATTCGCAATGGCGCGCCGATCAACAATGGCCACTACATGACAAACAGCACGATGCTCGCCATCATGGGGCGTATGTGTACTTACCAAGGAAAGACGTTGACTTGGGAAGAATGCTTGGCCGACCCAAAACGGTTGGGCCCGTCACAGTACGACTGGATCGACATCCCTGAGCCGAAAGTTGCCATTCCTGGCATACCGGCGGCGTAGAGCCAACCGAGAACAAATTGAGTTTACTCGAAACGACATCAACGTTTTGCCGACCGAACGGCTCAAAGCGAAGACCACATTACTAGGCGCAGCAGAGAAAGAACTTTCACGGAATGAGCGACCCCTATTTTCAGACGTTGTTTGCCGAACGAATTGGTGGAGCCAATTACGGCAAAGGTAGTGACATCTATAAGTTCGAGAAGATCAAGCGGGCCAAGCGAAAGGCGCTTGCCGAGTATCCCGATCGCGAGTTGATCGACTTTGGGATCGGCGAAAATGACTCGATGGCAGCCGAATCGGTCCGCCACAGCCTGGCGGCAGAAGTCCACAAGCCGGAGAACCGTGGCTATGCCGACAACGGTATCAGCCAGTTCAAAGAGGCGGCTGCCACTTTCATGGCACGCCATTTCGATGTGGCGATCGACCCACATACTGAGGTCAACCACTGCATCGGTTCGAAACCGGCGCTTTCCATGTTGCCGGCAGTTTTCATTAACCCGGGCGACACCACGTTGATGACGGTCCCCGGTTATCCGGTCGCCGGTACGCATACCGGTTACTACGGTGGCAACGTCCACAAGTTGCCATTACTGGCCGAAAACAACTTCTTGCCCGACCTCGATTCGATCCCTCACGACGTGTTGCAAGCGGCCAAAATGTTGGTGCTCAATTATCCCAACAGCCCCACCGGCGCTTTGGCAACGCGTGCGTTCTACGAGCAAGTCGTCGCTTTCGCCAAAGAGAACGAGTTAATCGTCGTGCAAGACGCAGCGCACATCATGCTTAGCTACGGCAGTCAACCGCTCAGTTTCTTGTCTGTCCCCGGGGCCATGGACGTCGGCGTTGAAGTCCATTCACTTTCCAAAGGCTTTGACATGATCGGTTGGCGCATGGGCTGGGTTTGCGGCAACCGGCTGATCGTTCAAGCGTTCGCTGACGTGAAAGACAATTGCGATTCGGGACAATTCATCGCGATTCAAAAAGCAGCAGCGGCCGCGCTGAACGACGATACGATTCCCCAGCAGACGAAAGCAAAATACGAACGGCGGCTGAAGAAGATGGTCGCCATGCTCAAGCGCTGCGGGTATCAAGCCGAGATGCCAGGCGGCACCTATTTCCTCTACACAAAGTCACCAACGGGTGTCCAGGATGGCCCCCGTTTTGCCAATGCAGAAGAAGCGAGCCAGTTTTTCATCGAACGGCAGTCGATCGTGACCGTGCCCTGGGACGATGCCGGCAGCTTCCTGCGATTCTCGGCAACTTTCGTCGCTGAAGATGAGGCGGCCGAAGATCGCCTGCTCGCCGAAGCCGAAGCGCGATTGAGTTCGTTCCAAGTCACCTTCTGATTCGCCCCGATCAATCGAAAGCCAGTTTCGAAACCGATGTTCGTCGTACCGGCTTCCGCCGCAAGACCGCGACATTCAATGACGAAGTTTCGTAGTCGGCGTTAGTAAAGCGTGCGAGATTGACGTTCTGCGAGACCGTCGTCGTAAGCTTGATCGTCGAAATCGGCGAGCACCGATTTCAATAGCGTTCCAGCACTGGGCAGCGCCTGCGGATCAACCTGCGCATCGACGTTCCACAGTCGGGAACGCTTCAAGGCACGAGCACATTGAAAGTACATCGTCTCCATCTTCAGAACGATCGCCGTCGCCGGTGCTTTGTCATCGACTGCAAAACTGGACAAGAGCTGCGGTTCGGTCGATATCGTGGCTCGACCATTCATGCGCAACGCTTCGTGGAGTCCGGGGATCAGAAAGAGCAAGGCGACGCGTGGGTCGTGTACGATATT
>CAYZRS010000078.1:0-9232 GCA_964480915.1 uncultured Pirellulaceae bacterium
TTGAGATTTGAGATTTGAGATTTGAGATTTGAGATTTGAGATTTGAGATTTGAAAACGCACCGCTGGCGTTTCCAATCGTCAGCAGCTCTTCCGCAACAACTCACAGAAGCCGGCTCCCAGATTCTATCCGGGACGCCTATTCGCAAGATAGCGCGATTCCGGCGACCACCAAATGCGGGACGTGCTGCGCCTCTTTGATGTGTTGGGCCAGATGTTGGCCGAAGCCGCCGGTGATGAATAACGGCGGGTTATCGCCCATTTTGTGGCTCATGTGTTGCACCAGTTCGCGGACAGCACCAATGGCCGACCAGTAGATACCACTCTCCAATGCCGCCTCAGTCGAATTCCCGATCGGCTCTGGCGAACTGGTCTCGCGACGCCAATCGACCGAGACACACGGCAGCTGCTCGGTCCAGGTGTTCAGTGCGCGCGACGCGATCAGGGTCCCGGGCAGGATGGCTCCTCCGACAAAATGACCCTCTGCATTGATCGCGTTCACCGTGATGGCCGTACCCGCGTCGACGAATAGAATCGAACGATCGGGGGTACGGACTTGGTTCACCGCCACCGCGGCCGCGATGCGGTCACGGCCGACTCGGTCAGGTTGCCGAATGTTGATGGTGATCGGAAAATCAGTTCGGGCCAACGATTCGTAGCTGGCCGGTTGCCAGTTCGACTTGGCCCAACGTTCGACCTGCTGGGCCGCTTCCTGATTCACACTGGCGACCACCCAGCGGCAGTTGCTTGCGGGTGCGTCGGGTAATTCGATTTTGGACAGAGTCGAATCGACAGGCACGCTGTGATGCCAGTCCGGAACCGGGATGCTGTTCGGTGCGATCGTATCGAACTGAGCGAACTGCACCGAGGTGTTGCCGACGCCGACAGCGATCCGCTTGTTCACGTCGGGTCCTTTTGTAGCAACTGATCGCTCACGGCATTTGTGAGCAGATTGAGCCCTTGGCCGGTTACGGCGGAAATTAGCAGCGGCGGAGTGCCTTCGATTTCTTCGCTCAGGCGAGCATGGACCTCGGCAGCGACTGGCAGTTCGCTCTTCGTAACCGCGACGATCTCCGGCCGCTCACCCAAGAGCGGATCAAACTTGGTAAGTTCTTCACGAATCGAATAGTAATTTTGCACCGGGTCCGATTCGTCCATGGGCATCGGTTCGACCAGATGGACCAACACGCCAGTCCGCTGAATGTGCCGTAAGAAATCGTGCCCAAGGCCGACCCCTTCGTGAGCGCCTTCAATCAACCCGGGAATATCGGCCATCACAAACGATCGATCGAAGTCGATTTGGACTCGGCCCAAATTTGGGTGTTTTGTTGTAAACGGATAAGCGGCGATTTCGGGACGCGCCTTACTTAACCGGCTGAGTAGCGTGCTCTTACCGGCGTTCGGCATACCGATCAAACCGACGTCGGCGATGACTTTCAATTCCAACAGCAAGCGACGATGTTCGCCTTCTTCGCCCCGTTGTCGTTGTCTGGGTGCACGGTTCGTCGCCGATTTGAAGTGGACATTGCCCTTGCCGCCTTTGCCGCCACGGGCCGCGGTGACTTGATCGCCTTCTTCCGCCAGGTCGCGTAAGACAAACCCTTCGTCGGCATCCATGACGATCGTGCCAGGAGGTACCAGGATGACGACGTCGTCGGCACTGCGGCCAAACTTGTTTTGACTTTGTCCGTGAGCTCCGTCATCGGCATTCCAATGTTTCTTATGAGCCACGCCATTCAAACTGTCGACGCCGTTTTCAGCCACGATGATGATACTGCCGCCCGACCCACCGTCTCCGCCATTGGGGCCACCGCGAGGAATGTAACGCTCGCGGCGAAAACTGGCGCAACCGTCCCCGCCGTTTCCGCCGGTGACGTCGATGGTAACTCTGTCTACGAACATGGTGATCTGTTGTTGGGTTGAAGTTGGTAAAGCGGGGAGTGGATGATGCGTTGTGAGTGAGGGGGGAAGATTTCAATTCTGAAATCTGAAATCTCAGATCTCAAATTTCAAATATCAGATCTGAAATTTCAAATCTCCACCGGCTCGCAGCAAATCGAAATGTCGTTTCGCCGTAACCTCGCAGCAAGCTTGCCCCAAAATGAACGGGCCCTGCGCTGCTGGAAACTGCCAGCATTTTACCAGCCTGAGATGGTAAGTGGCCAAAGAGTGGCCGGAATTTGAAAAGCGGGAGCGAAAAAGTGCTCAGTCATTCTTCGCTAATCGGCGTAACCGGCGGATTTCCTGCTCATACCCGGCCTGCTGCTCGGTCCATTGCTGCTCGAGGAAGCGGTGTTCGGACAGTTGGCGGTTGAGTTCCTGCTCGCGTTCCACCAGGCGAGCCGCGTCCCGTTCGATCTCTTCGTTGCGCTTCATCGCCCAGCCCCGCAGTTCCGACCGTTGCTCGTCGATTTTGGTGCGGTGCGATTCCAGCTGAGCCAGCAACGCCTCGACCTCTTGTCGTTCGTCTTGGATGCGCTGCTCGGCCAATTGATACTGTTCCATCAACTTGCGCCGCATTTCGGCTCGAGTGACCTGCAGCTCGGTTTCTGATGCCGATTCGGTCAATTCGGCCCACTGTTCTTCCGTGCACAATCGCAGCTCAATCGCCTCGCGATACATACGAGTCACGTCGTTGTGCAATTGCTCCACCGCCAATTCGCGGCGATCGACCAGCTCTTCTCGTTCCCGCAGACGGAGCAGTTGTTTTTCGAAACGGGCCTGTTCGTCGCGTCGTTCGGTTTGGATTTTGGTGATTAGCTGCGAGAACTGCTCATCGTTCTCTTGTTGCTGCTGTTGCATTTGCCGCCGCTGGAAACTGATCTGAGCGATCTGACTTTGCAGTTGCAGTTCGCTTTGTTCGACTTCGCGCAATCGCTTGCGCCACGATTCCCTGGTCAGCTTGAGTTCTTGAGCCTGCTGTTGCGATTCGGCCGCAGCAAAGTGGCTGTCGGCGGCGACCGGATTGGGTTGGCTCATCGCCTTGGCCAGGACCGCTTTCGCTTCCCGTTCGCAGCGATCCAATTCAATTTCACGTTCCGCCAGCTGAGCGGCTCGTTCACTGGCAGCAAGCCGCGCCACGCGCAGTTCGTGTTCTGCCTGACCTAAGTGCGCATGGAATTCGGCTTCACGCTGATCAAGATCGCTCTGTTGCGTTTGCAATTGGCGGCTGAGATCGAACGCATGCCGCTCGATCTTGGCAGCCTCGGCGCTGGGGGCGACACCGGCCATTTCCATCATGGAATTTTGCCCCGGCGCAGCGACCGGCAGAGGGTCGCCAGAGCGAGTCGGATGAGCCGCATCGATGCGAGTGTGTTTTTGCGAGTCGCGGTGTTTGGTCATAAGATTGGGCCGAGTGCTATCAGATAGCATTCCAAACGAAAAAATCGCTAAGGTTTATCATCCTCTTCATCGGCAGCTGAGAGGAGTGAATTGAGCCAGTTGTGAGCAGGAAATTTAGGTGCATTTGCTTCGGCGCTTTTGTCGAGACGCTGCCCAGCCGAATCGAGGCGGGCCAGATGGCAGCCAGCATGGTCGACCGCCCGCTGATCTGCCTTGCCTGTATGGGACTGAGTAATGAGTGGGCGGACATGCCGATGGAGGACTTCCCGTTCCACTAGCGCACTCTAGTTGCGGCAGCTCATCGATTGTCGCATGGGCGAAACAAATGCCCTTTCAGATCATTCGCAATAAGAAAGTGCCAGCAGTGCATAGGCGGTTACCAGATTGGGATCGCCTTCCAACCATCGTTCGTTGGAATTCACGAAAGCACCGTCTGCACGTTGCTGGCTGGCCAATTCAACAATCAGTTCGTCACGCCAAGTGTGTTCCGTGCCATCGGCGTCCACCAATTGGTCGGTCCCCAACGCGTCCAGTGCTTTGGCAAAGGTGTGGTAGTAGTAATACAAACCAGAATCGCCCAAGCCGGGATTCTCTTTCAGGTCGTAGTTCTCGGCGATCCATTTGACGGCCGCTTCGATCCGTTCGTCATCCGCCTGGACGCCGGCGTAGATTAGGCTCTTGAGCCCAGCGTAGGTCATCGATCCGTAGCTGCGGAGCCCGCCCGTATCGGTTTCGCCAGCCTGGCTCGACCCGCCGGCCGCGACGGTGTAGTAGAAACCGCCGTCCGGGTTCTTGGACGCGAATTCAGTCTGGTTATGCTCCGATTCCAGATTTTGGCATCGCGACACAAAAACCAAAGCGCGCTGAATTGCCTCATGGTTTTGATCGTTTCCGACCGCTTTCAATGCGTCGATCAAGAACTGGGTATTGGACAGGTCGGGCCGCTGATGCTTGCCGTAACCGCCGCCGCCAAAGGCCGGGTCATCGATGCTCTGACCTTCGTCTTTGCCCCACTGGAGTGAGGTCACAAACGATTCGGCCTTCTTCAATAGTTCGTCATAGCGGCCGTCCCCATTGGCGGCCGCGAAACACATCATGGCGATGCAAGTTTCGTAATTGCGGTAGAACGTTCCGTCTCGATAAATGCCACCGTCTTCTTTAGCGAATGACTCGAGGTAGGAAAGGCTCTTCGCAACTGCCTTGTCGTCGGCCGCTTCGCCGCTGCGTAGGAGCGCTGTTGTCACCAGTGCGGTGACGCCCGGATCGGCCAGTTCGCTAAACGAACCATCGTCGGCCTGACCCTGCTCTTTCAAGAATGCGACCGCCTTGCCGCGGGCCGTCGCCAGTTGGTCCGCAACGGCATGCTCGACGGGTTGAGCAGTCGCCTCAATCGCCGCGGCCGTTGGCGGTGCTTTGGTGGACGTCGCATTGCCAGTAGGTACGGAACCCGGATCGGTTTGTGCGGTGCAACCCCAAAACAACGTCAAACAACTCACAATCAAACCAATACGCACGGGACCGCTCCTTCAACTGGCTCACAACAGCATAATATCAACGGTCCCAATTCTACGCGTTTGGGTTGCTGCCGTCTGCTACGCGTGCAAAACACCGCAAGCGTGCGATGAGATGCCAGGCGACGCGCTTCAGAATGGCGACTAGAACTCGGTGTCATTGATGACTTGGCCATCGGCCGAGCAAGTGATTCGCTCCCACGTGGAATAGTGCTCAATCTGAATATTGTCACCGATCGATTGGCGGATGGCGATAAAATCGCTGATGAACCTGGCGCTCCCGTCACCAAAGGCGGCGTTGATTCCGTCGATGTGGCGGCTGCGAGGAGCTGCTTGCGTGCTCTTGTCCCAGCCGATGGGAGGTCGCATGCACTCGGCATCCAACTTGGCATAGCCGACGCGCGAGATGATTTGGACAGCGCCCCAAATGTTGTCCCCGTCTTCCAGGCACGAGTTGGGTCCGATCGAGTCGTCGGACGAATGAGCCCAGATGCTGCTCGCGCCGGGTGCTCCCATCGCCCATGTGCCACGCCGGTCGACCGAGGCGAGTCCAATTTTTAGCTCGGCCAGCATCATCGTCTTGGACATGCCGTCCTTGATGTCTTTGATGCGCAGGTTGTTTCCACTGTCGGTCGTCTGTGCCACGAACATCCCACGTGACCATTTCTTGTCGTTCCACCAGACGGTGTCGTTCGGCGCGAAATTGCCGAAGGGAAAATGCCAGATACTGGCGTTCGCCGCGTAATTGCCTCGCGCCCAATTCGCACCTTCCGGGCCCCGATCGAAGGCAACTTGGGCATTCGTCAAATCCTCAGGGCATAGCATCGTCGAGATCTGAGCGCTGCGAGCCAGTTCGTTATCCGGGGCGGAAATGAATTGGTTTAGATCGAATTGGTCGTAGACGGCCTGCTCTTCCAAGTAGGGCAAAATCAGAATGGCCCAGTTGGGCCCATAATTCAGTGACGTTTCGTATCCGCCGGTTACCGATTCGTCGAATTGAATCGCGGGTGGTAACTTCTTGGTAGCGCTTTCGTAGTTCAGAACGGCCAAAGCGACTTGTTTGATGTTGTTTAGACACTGCAACTTGCGAGCGGCCGACCTGGCCGAATTGACAGCGGGCAACAACAGTGAGACAAGAATAGCGATGATGGCAATCACCACCAACAACTCGACCAAGGTGAATCCGTTTACCGATTTGTTCCGCTTCATCGCTTAACCCGCCAGTTAGAACTCGGAATCTGTCAGCCGCCCACTAACGATAGTCACTCGAGGACTGCGAATTCCCATGCTCCATCAATTTAGCAAGATTTCGTCAATAAGCGAAAAACGTGCTGCCAGGTCTTTTGCGGTTCCCTTGGGAATGGCTGTGATGATGTTCCTGTTGGCCGGTTGCTCGAGCGAGCCTTTTCCGTTGGTCCCCGTCGAAGGAAAAATCTCCTACGAAGATGGCGCGCCCATTCCGGCTGAAAGCATCATGATTCGCTTCGTGCCATTGGCAGAGAAGCTAGATGATAAAACTCATGCCAGGCCCGGAACGACCTTTGTCCAAGCGGACGGTACTTTTCATCGCGTGACGACCCACAAAGCGAACGACGGCATCGTGCGCGGCCGTCATAAGGTGCTGGTGAAAGCGGGCAACGCCGTTCCCGAGCGCTACATGCGAGTCGAAGAGACGCCGATCGAAGTCGATACGAAGGATTCGCCGTTTCACATTCGGGTGAAGCGGCCCGAGTGATTCGCGTGACCTATTCCATGACGGCCAAGATGTCGCTTTCGCTCATGATCAGGACCTGCTCGTCGTTGACTTCGATTTCGGTGCCAGCATACGAGGCGAAGATGACTCGGTCGCCTTCGGAGAGTTGCGGAGTCGACCGCGTGCCGTCATCCAGGACCTTGCCTTCGCCGACCGACAAAACGCGGCCTTCTTGTGGCTTCTCTTGAGCGCTGTCTGGGAGAACAATTCCGCCAGCTGTTTTTTCTTCCGCTTCCAATCGTCGAACCACGATCTTATCGCCTAGGGGCACAATCTTCACAGCAAGCAGCTCCGGGAGTTTCGAGTTGGACGCGAGGCGTCCAGTAAGACAAGACTTCGATTCTGACACGCGCCTCAGCTAATCACAACCGCTCGATTTGCCCACTTTGCTCGTTTTGCCCGCGGAAAGGCATCACCAATCAGCACAATCGTTACTTTTTTCTTGCGTACGGGGGAGTTCCATTCTTCTTGCTGCCAGGGTTCCGAGGCGTGATGCCCGTCGCTGGGCCAATTCGCCGACCCTTGCCTCACGCCTTCACCTTTCGTTGCACCTTTCCCGCGCAGGGCACGACCGTGCCAAGACGGTCGTGCGTTTCTCAAAAAGTGGTCCTGTTCCCGCGACGAAAAATCGCCACTGATGAAGGGAGTCGTCCCGATTCGATTCTCGGTGCGTTGGCGGTCGCTCACGATTGCCGCACGTCCTTACCTGGCGGCTTGGGTTGCAGTTTTGAATTTCAATCCAAAAAACGGCAAAAACGGGACGGCAAAAACGCGCAAAAAAGGGGACAGCCATGCAAGACTTCCTGCCATTCGCGACATAGGGGGGTGGTCCCTTGGATTCGCTAGTCAAGCGAAAGAAATTTAATTCAACCTGTTTTGTGAGATATCCCATGAAGAACCTGTGTCAGATTTTGGTCATCGCCGTCCTTGTCATCGCCTCGCATGGGAAGGTGGCCTCGGCCGCGACCCACACGCTTTCCGGCGCGATCGATCCTCTGCAAGCCACCACGAACCCGGGCAACGTCGGTTCTGGTCTGGGAACGATCTCGGGCGACTACGACGAGATGACGAACTTGCTGAACTACTCGCTCGAATGGACCGGACTCGCGACATCGGTCACCAATATTCACTTCCACTTGGGTGCGCCTGGCGTGGCCGGCGGTGTCGAGCTGGGGGTTCCTGGACCTTGGGCTAGTCCACAAATCGGCACGAGCATCGCGCTGGACGCGACGCAGGAAATGAACCTACTCGACGGCAACTGGTATCTGAACATTCACACTGGTGATTTTGCCGGTGGCGAGATTCGTGGCCAGGTGATGGTCACTCCGGTTCCCGAACCGGGAACGGCAGGTCTGTTTGCTGGCGGCTTCCTGGCTCTGTTGTCGTTTGCACGTCGCCTTCGATAACCAAATACCGTAGCGCCGTCCCGTAGTCCGATGCTGAGAGTCCGAGGCTCCGAAAATCGGACTGCGGTGACTGGTCGCAATGGCGTCTCATTCCGCCGCAAGTTCTGTTTTGTTGCGGCCCATCGAAACGATTAGGATCACCGCCATCACGATCAAGACCGCACCAAAAGCGGTGGCCGAGGTGAACGGTTCGTGGCCAATCCAGCAGCCGAGAAAAACGGCGATCACCGGATTCACGTACGCGTAAGTCGAAACGACAGACGACTCGCAGACGCGCATCAGCCAGGAGTAACACGAGAATGTCAGCATGCCGCCGATGCCGATCAGATAGGCCAAGGACCATAGCGATTTTGATGAGACGGTGGCGATGTCGAACTGAGACCATTCACCCGCGATTGCTGAAAACAGGAACAGGCAGACTCCACCCCCCAACATCTGCATGGCGACGGTGAGCAGCAGCGACTTGGGCTGAGGGACGGTACGCCCCAGAAGCGATCCGAGTGCCCAGCAAAAACAGGCCGCGACCACGGCGCCACCCCGTAGTGGATCGATGGCTACGCCGGCGACTCCGAACGGGTCAACCAGAATGGCGACACCGATGAGCCCCATCACGAATCCGACCCAGGCGATCGCCTTTGGCTTGCGAGCACCGAAGATCAGCGTGTCCAGTCCGACGATCCAGAGCGGAACGGTCGCCACAATGAGGGCAGCGATTCCCGATGGCACTTTCGTTTCGGCCCAGAAGACGAGCCCATTGCCGCCGAGGAAGAGCAGTCCGCCAATCCAGACGGCGTTCAGCCATTGAATGCGTGTCGTCTTTTCTTTGGTGGTGAAGCGAGCCATCAGTAGCAGTCCAAGTCCGCTTCCCAAAAAGCGGGCACTGCAAATCAGAAAAGGTGGCACGGTTTCTACCGCAAATCGAATGGCTAGGTAGGTAGAGCCCCAGACAACGTAGACGACCACGAATGCGAACAGGATGTGCCACGTCGCGGGCCGCGGGCTTTGCGAGGTAACGCTCGCGTCGACGCGATCATGATCGGTATCCGCCGTTGGCGATTGAAGGTGGGAACGAGTGGCATTCGTCAATTCGGTGGCAGGCACGTACGGATTCCTAACTTCGATAGAGTGGTAGACCGCTACCGCGTGAGCGGCAGGGGCAAATTCGACAAAATGAACTTCTCACAAATGAAATGAAAACTAGATCATCAATGAAAACTAGATC
>CAYZRS010000078.1:9332-21077 GCA_964480915.1 uncultured Pirellulaceae bacterium
AATGAAAACTAGATCATCAATGAAAACTAGATCGCTAATTGTCCACGCAGTACCGTGACCGCGTGACCGCGAAGTGCCACTCGGTCGTCGCGCAGTGCGACTTGCACGACACCGCCTCGCGGCGATGCTTGGTACCCGACGAGCTGCGTTTTGCCCAATTGCTCGGCCCAGTAGGGCGCAAGTGTGCAGTAAGCCGATCCGGTCACCGGGTCCTCGTCGATGCCGGCGGCCGGTGCGAAGTAGCGAGAGATGAAATCGAATTGTGGATTGCCCGACCGGCTGGTCACCATGATGCCTCGTTCGGTCAAAGTTGCCAGTTGTCCGAAGTTCGGCGTCATCTGCCGCACCTCGCCTTCGCTCGCCACGACCAGCATTCGGTCAAAGCGATTTTGCCCCAGCCAAATGGGTGCGGCAGTGTGACCGAGCGCCTCGGGTAAGCCGTTTGGCATTTCAATCGGTGAAGCTGGCGTTGCCGGGAAATCGAGTTCGATCAGGTCGTCCGAGCGGCTGGCTGTTAGCCATCCGCTGGCTGTGTGGAAGCGGATGGGCTGTTGACTGGCAACTCGTTCCTCCGACCAGAGTGCGTGAGCGCTTGCCAGCGTGGCGTGGCCGCAGAGCTCGACTTCGACGGCCGGCGTAAACCACCGCAAAGCAAATCCGTCCTCGAGCGGATGGATGAAGGCCGTTTCGGACAGGTTCATTTCGGCCGCGACGTTCTGCATCCAAACCGCTTCGGCCGGTGCATCGAGGAGGCAGACGGCGGCCGGGTTGCCGGCAAACGGCCGGTCCGTAAACGCATCGATTTGCAACACAGTGACCGGCATGGAAGGGACTCGCAGGGGTTTTGGGAGTGGCATGGTGGGACAACGTCTGCATCGTAGAGATTCGGCAGAAACGAAAACAGATACAGTTGCGCAAATATGTGTGCGTAACAGTTGCGGTTTTCATAACTGTGCTATATTGGCCAGATGAGCAAAAAAACGAACCAGGCACGTTCTTCGGCCGCCCAGTCGACCGTCAAGGGTCGCAAGCCGACACGGTACGAGCAGGTCGCGCAGCGAGTTTCCAAGTTGATCGACAAAGGGGTCTTGAAGCCGGGCGATCGGGTTCCATCGATTCGCAAGATGAGCGCGCAAGCGGGAGTTGCCGTATCGACCGTGATTGAAGCTTACCGATTGCTGGAGGATCGTGGCCTTGTCGAGTCGCGTCCGCAATCAGGTTACTTCGTCAAACCGTCGCACATGCGAGGGATGATGGCGCCCAGCGCGCCGCCCGAGCCCGAATTGCAATCGGTTCCGCTGCGCGCTGGGCTCGTTCGATCGGAAGACAGCCTGACTCGGCACATGAACATTGACCAGGATTCCAAGATCATCCAGTTGGGGGCCGGATTGCCGTCGGCCGAATTCCTGCCGACCGCATTGCTCAATCGAATTTTGGCTCGTGAAGTGCGCACTCATCCGGCGAAGGCCAATCGCTACGAGCTGACGCCCGGCCTGGCCGAGCTGCGGACTCAGATCGCGCGGCGCATGATGAACGGCGGGTGCAGTTTGGGGCCAGATGACATCGTCATCACATCGGGCGCGACCGAGGCGATGGCGTTGGCGCTGCGCGCGGTGACGCAGCCGGGTGACACGGTCGCCGTTGAATCGCCTTGTTACTATGGTTTGCTCTTTTTGCTTCGCAGTCTCCAGTTGCGGGCGGTGGAGGTGGGCACCTGTCCCCGTTCCGGGATTTCGATCAATGCCTTGGAACAACTGTTGGCATCGAAATCGGAGGTGAAGGCGCTGGTGATCAATCCGAACGTGCACAACCCGCTCGGCTGCATCATGCCAGACGACAATAAGCGTCACATTGCCGAACTGTTTGCCGCGAACCAAATACCGATCATCGAAGACGATACCTACGCCGACTTGGCGTTCGATACGGCGCGGCCTCACTGCGTACACAGTTTTGACAAGCGGGAGAACGTGATGCTGTGCGGAAGCTTCAGCAAGACGCTCTCTCCCGGATTTCGAGTCGGTTGGATTGCGGCTAGTCGCTGGCGCGAGGCGGTGCACGGGATGAAATTGGCAACCAGTTTGGGCTGCGCGACGCCGATGCAAATGGCGGTCGCCAAGTTCCTGGCAACAGGCGGGTTTGATCATCACTTGCGCCGGCTTCGACGGACGTACCAAGAGCAGCTGAGCCTCCTTTCGCACACCGTGTTTCACAGCTTTCCGGCCGGTACGCGGGCGACCCGGCCGGCTGGTGGCCATGTGCTCTGGATCGAACTGCCGACGACGATCGATGCCCGCGAGCTGGAGGATCATGCGCTCGCGAAGGGAATTGCGATCGCTCCCGGCCCGCTCTTTTCCGTCCGCGGTCGCTACACGAACTATCTCCGATTGAACGCGGCGCTCTCTTGGACGCCTGAAATCGAAGCGGCGGTCAAAAAGGTGGGCCGCCTAGCAGAAAAGATTGAGTCGACCGCCAAACTGGGCAGCGGCCGCAGCCGGAAAAGTAAGGGCACGGGAACCACTGCGAAAAACTAATCGCCATGCTGTTGCCTCGCTGGCGATCGCGTTGGGAAGATGTGTGCCCGTTACCGCTGCCTTGGGTGCCGCGAAGTCAAGACGCCAGGCCGTTCTTTAGCAGGCCATTCTGCGATTCGCAGCCCGATTCCTACTTTCGCCTACCCGTGACGGGTGCTCGCTCATACAATGCGGGGTCGGTCGCGAAATCCGGTGACCGAAGCCGAAAAACAATCTCCCGCCACGCGTCTCGTACCCCAAGTCTCGCCACCCGATGCCAGCATCCGATATCATTATTAAGGGCGCCCGCGAACACAATTTGCGCGACGTCGACCTCGTACTGCCACGTAACAAGCTGATCTGCCTCACCGGCGTGAGTGGTTCCGGCAAGAGTTCGCTGGCGTTTGACACGCTTTACGCGGAAGGGCAGCGGCGGTACATCGAATCGCTGTCCAGTTACGCGCGGCAATTTCTCGGACAGATGCCGAAGCCGGATGTCGATTTCATTGGCGGGCTGAGTCCGTCGATTTCGATCTCGCAAAAATCGGCCGGCAAGAATCCTCGTTCCACCGTCGGCACGATTACCGAAATCTACGATTACTTGCGCGTGCTCTACGCGCGGGTTGGCCAGGGGTTCTGTCCCGAGTGCGATCGGCCGATCACGGCGCAAACGCGTGAACAAATCATCGAACGTATTTTGCAGCAGCCGGCCAAGACGAAGTTTTTGGTGATGGCTCCTTTGATTCGCGGGCAAAAAGGTGAGTACAAAGATCTGTTTGAGGATCTGTTGAAGCAGGGTTTCGTTCGCGCCCGCGTCGACGGTGATGTGGTCTCCCTCAATGATGACCTGCAGCTCGATCGCCAAATGCGACACCACATCGAAGTCGTGGTCGATCGACTAGAGATTGCGGGGGACGTGCGGGCTCGTTTGGCCGAAGCGGTCGAGCTGGCGTTGAAGTTGGGTGAGGGGAACCTCATCGTGCAGGTTGTCAACGATAAGTCGGAAGGTGGCTCGGCGGAGCCGAAGGCCAAAAAGAGCCGCGCGAAGAAGCGGCGTGTGGACGGCGATATCATTTTCTCGGTCGACTACGCCTGTACCGATTGCGGGATCAGTTTTGCTCCGCCCAGTCCGCAGCTTTTTAGTTTCAACAGCCCGCAAGGCATGTGTCACGAATGTGACGGCTTGGGCGAGGCGTTTTCGTTCGATTCCGATCTGCTGATTCCGGACCCTTCGTTGTCGTTGGCGAAGGGCTGTATCGAGTTGATTGGTACGCTGTCGAAAATGGGCCGCTACCGCCGCAGTATTTTTAAGGGAGTGGCCGAGACGATCGAACGGCGGCATAAACTGCCGGCCGGCACGATGCTCGATACGCCCTGGAAAGATCTCCGTCCCAAGTTCCGCAAACTGTGGCTGTGGGGCACGGGCGAGGACCATATCACCTACACGTGGCGTGGTGGGGCCAGCCCGATCAAGTACGGCGGTACATTCGATGGCGTCATTCCCGATCTGCTGGACAAGTATCGCAGCAGTAAGAATCGTATGCAGCTGTTGAAGCTGGAACAGTACATGCGCGCGATGGAATGTCCCGATTGCCATGGGCAGAGACTGCAACCGCAGTCGCGGGCGGTGCGGCTCACCAGTGGCCATCCCGATTTCAAGGACAAGGAACAGCAGTCGCTTCCCGACGTTTGTCGCCTGTCGGTGGCCGATGCGGCGAACTTCTTTTCGAAATTGGAGCTTGAGCCGACTCACGCGGTCATCGCGGCCGAAGCGATCAAAGAGATTTGTGGTCGGCTCGGTTTTCTGATGAACGTGGGACTCGATTATCTCTCGCTCGACCGCACGGCGCCAACGTTGTCAGGTGGTGAATCGCAACGGATTCGCTTGGCCGGGCAGATTGGCTGCGGTCTCGTGGGCGTGCTCTACATTTTGGATGAGCCGTCGATTGGGCTCCATCCGCGTGACAACGATCGTCTCCTCGAGACGTTGCAGCAGCTGCGCGATATCGGCAACACGGTCGTCGTCGTCGAGCATGATGAAGACACGATGCGCGATGCTGATCACATCATCGACTTTGGGCCGGGGCCGGGAGTGCGTGGTGGCGAAGTCGTCGTCGAAGGCACGCTGGCCGACGTGAAGAAGTCGAAACGGAGTGTGACCGGGAACTATTTGTCGGGCAAGCAGAAGATCGAAGTGCCCAAAGTGCGGCGGCCGAGAGGTGACCATTCGCTGAAAATCCTGGGAGCGAAACACAACAACCTGAAGGACGTTGATTTCGAAATTCCCTTAGGGCAGTTCGTTTGTGTGACCGGTGTTAGCGGTAGCGGCAAGAGCTCGCTGGTGAACGACATTGTGCTCGAATCGTTACGCATCGAACTGATGAACGGTAAAGGAGACCCGGGGGAACATAAGAAAATCGAAGGGATCGAACACCTCGATAAGCTGATTGCGATCGACCAGTCGCCGATTGGACGGACGCCCCGTTCGAATCCGGGCACCTATATCAAAGTCTTTGATGATGTTCGCAAGCTGTTTACGAAATTGCCCGAATCGAAACGTCGCGGCTATTTGCCAGGCCGGTTCAGCTTCAACGTGTCGGGTGGCCGCTGCGAAGCGTGCGATGGTAACGGTTCGAACAAACTGGAAATGGACTTCTTAGCCGATGTCTGGGTGACCTGCCCCGTCTGCGAAGGTCACCGATTCAACCGAGAAACGCTGGGCGTGAAGTTCAAGGGACACTCGATCGCCGACGTGCTGGAAATGGACGTGCACGAGGCGCTCGACCTGTTTGAGAATATCCCGCAGGTGCATCACAAGTTGACCACGCTGCGCGACGTAGGACTCGACTATCTAAAACTGGGTCAGCCGTCGCCGACGCTCTCGGGTGGCGAAGCGCAGCGAATCAAGTTGGCTCGTGAGCTGGTCAAGAAAAGCACCGGCAAGACGCTCTACTTGCTCGACGAACCGACGACCGGTCTGCACTTTGCCGACATTCAGTTGCTGCTGAAGGTGCTCCACAATTTTGTCGAAGCGGGCAACACGGTGTTGGTGGTCGAGCACAACTTGGATGTGATCAAGACGGCCGACTGGGTGATCGATCTGGGGCCAGAGGGCGGCGCGGGCGGTGGTGAACTGCTGATTGCCGGGACCCCGGAAGAGATCGTGAAGCACCCCGCTTCGCATACGGGCAAGTCGCTGAAACCGTTTTTGACGGGTGATAACTTGGCCAACAACGCTGCCGAGAAGCGCGCCAAGAAGAAGCCGATCGAATTGGCGACTCATATTCGCGTCGATGGGGCTCAGCAGCACAACTTAAAGCACGTCAATGCGCTGATCCCACGCGACAAAATGACCGTCTTCTGCGGACCGAGCGGTTCGGGTAAGAGCTCGCTGGCGATGGATACGATCTACGCCGAGGGACAGCGCCGCTATGTGGAGAGCCTCAGTTCCTACGCGCGACAATTCGTCAGTCAGATGCAAAAACCCGAACTGGAACACATCGACGGGCTTTCACCTGCCATCGCGATTGAGCAACAGAACCTGGGCAAGTCGCCCCGCTCGACCGTCGGCACGACGACCGAGATCTACGATTACCTCCGCATTCTGATGGCTCGGGCAGGGACGCCGCATTGTCCCGACTGCGACCGGCCGATTGGTACGCAAACGGCCGATCAGATCATCGACAAAGTGATGGCGTGCGAAAAAGGATCGCGGGTCTATTTGATGGCTCCGTTGGCGGTGGAAGTGGGCGAGCAGTACGAAGCGCTGTGGGAAGAGCTGCGGGCCACCGGTTATGTGCGTATTCGAGTCGACGGTCACACCTACTCGTTGGACGAACCGCCGACGATCGATCGTCGACGGAAGCACAAAGTCGAAGCGATCGTTGATCGAGCCATCGTGAAGCCAGACGAACAGTCTCGCATTGCGGAAAGTATCGAAGCGACACTGGCGCTGGGACGAGGTGTGATGCACGTCGCCTTTGCCAGCAAGGACGTGCCCGAACCAGAGTGGCGGACCGACGTCCACAGTCAGCACTTGGCGTGCGAGGATTGCGGCCGCAGTTTCGAGCCGTTGACTCCCCACAGCTTTTCTTTCAACAGTCACCTCGGTTGGTGCGAAGATTGTGAAGGTTTGGGAATGCAGACCGGTGCCAATCCGGCGGCGCTGCTGCAAGACTCTTCGGCAACGTTGGCCGACGGCGCCTTGCTCCTGTGGCCAAACCTCGACAGCAACATTTCGCGGCTGATGTTGGAATCGCTCTCGGCTCGCACTGGGATCCCGCTCGACAAGCCGTACGATACGTTGCCTGCGCGGCAGCGGCGTCAAATCATGCATGGCACGGGCGAACGCTGGTTCGACGTGATGTCGCCCGGCTCGGAAACGCTCATGTTCCGCTTCCAATTCAAAGGAATGTACCCGGCGCTCGACGAAGCGGCGCGCTTGGTGCCACAGCTGCGGGGCCGGTTGAATGCACTCGTTGATGAAGTGGAATGCTCGGCCTGTGGCGGCGGCCGTCTGCGTGATGACGCGGCGGCGACTCGGTTTCGCGATCTGACCATCGATGATTTGTGCCGAATGCCATTAAGCCAAGTACAGAAAGTGATTGCCAAGTGGAAGTTAACGGCTCGCGAGAAACGAATCGCGGGCGAACTCGTGCGGGAGGTCAAGAACCGAGTCGAGTTCCTCAACGACGTGGGGCTCGAGTATCTGTCGCTCCATCGGACGGCCGGTTCGCTATCGGGTGGTGAGGCACAACGTATTCGTTTGGCAAGCCAACTGGGTAGCGCTTTGTGTGGTGTTCTCTATGTGCTGGACGAGCCCACCATCGGCTTGCACCCGCGTGACAATGCCCGGTTGCTCAAGGCACTGCACAATCTTCGCGACATCGGAAATACACTCGTTTTGGTCGAGCACGATCACGACGTGATCGCCGGTGCGGACATGGTGTTTGATTTTGGTCCGGAGGCCGGTCGCCACGGCGGCCAGATTGTTGCGGAAGGGGCTCCGGAGGTGTTGGGCAAGAAACGGGATTCGGTCACCGGTCCCTTCATTAGCGGCAAAAAGTCGTTGCCGATTCCCAGCAATCGTCGCCCGGTGGAAACGGTTGAGGCGAATTCCCAAGCGAATTCCAAGACAACTGTAAAAGAGAAAGCAAAAACGACTGCAAAAACGATTGCAAAAACGAAGGGGCCAAAGAAAAGAAAGAAGCCGGGCGAATTGTCCTATCCGCCGGTCGATTGGCTGACCGTACGCGGTGCTCGCCATCACAATTTGAAGAACGTCGACGTGGCCATTCCGTTGGGGCGTATTGTTGCCGTTACCGGTCCGAGTGGGAGTGGTAAGAGTAGCCTGATCAACGACGTGCTGTACGCATCGTTGGCCGCCAAGTTGCATCGCGCCCGACTCACACCGGGCGCCCATGACGGCATCGACGGTGTGGAGCATATTAATAAGGTCATCCGAGTCGACCAGCAGCCGCTGGGTAACTCGCCCGCTTCGAATCCGGCAACGTACACGGGCGTGTTCGACTACATTCGAAAATTGTTCGCTCAACTGCCCGAGGCCAAATTGCGCGGCTACACGCCACGGCGTTTCAGTTTCAATGTGCCGGGCGGCCGCTGTGAAGATTGCGAAGGTGATGGTCAGGTCTGCATCGAGATGCACTTTTTGCCCGACGTCTGGGTGACCTGCGATACGTGCCACGGCAAACGATACAATCCCGAAACGTTGGATGTGAAGTATCACGGCCAGTCGATCGCCGATGTGCTCGAAATGACTTGCGGCGATGCGGTCAAGTTGTTTGAGAGCATTCCCAAGATTCGCCGCATCCTACAAACGCTATGCGATGTGGGGCTCGATTACCTGTCGCTAGGTCAGTCAGCTCCGACGCTCTCAGGTGGTGAGGCGCAGCGTGTCAAGTTGGCGGCCGAACTGTCGCGTCCCGATACGGGCCAGACGCTTTACTTGCTCGATGAGCCGACCACCGGGCTGCACTTCAATGATTTGGCCAAGTTGATCGACGTGCTACAGAGGCTTGTCGATTTGGGGAACAGTGTCGTCGTCATCGAGCACAATCTGGATGTGATCAAGGCGATGGACTGGGTCATCGACATTGGCCCCGAGGCGGGCGCTGAGGGGGGCCACGTTGTGGCTGCTGGTACGCCGGAAGAAATTGTGGCCGCTCTACGAGCCAAACTGCCGGCCAAGGCGAAGGTCGCAAAGAAGACGGCCACGAAATCGAAATCGCCAGCCAAGTCGTCAAAGTCGCCGAAGTTGCCGAAAAATGTTTCGCATACGGCGATCGCGTTGGCACCCGTGTTGGAATCGTCGCCCAAGGTGAAGCGAGCCCTCTACGATCCGAATGCTGCGAAAGAGAAGCAGGCGGGCGAGCTGGACATTTCCGATGTCGGGCTCGAGCAAAAAATGCCGTGGGAAGTCGATGGGCTGAATTGGCACTGTAAAGATCGAGTCGGTCGTCGCGGCGAGAAGGTGGAATGGGATGGGAAAATTCTGGCCGAGGTGATCGAACGTATTCAAAAGCTGGGCGAATTCAGCGAGACGAATTTCAACACGCGCACGATTGTGGAAATCGCCGCGCCCAAAAAGAGTGACGGCTGGTTCTTGCACGCGATCACTGGTGAAGCGTGGTTGTTGAAACTGAAATTTCGCGTTGCCAAGAGCACGTTCAAACGCGAACTATTGCAGCGCCGTTTTCCGTTGCCGACGCTGAACGAGATGGATGACCTGCCGATCTATAGCAACGATCCGCGCGTCCGTTTGAAGAATCTGCGAGGGTCGGCTCAGGAAGTCGAGTTTCGGTTACACAGTTGGAAAGAGGCCAACACGCCGGAGTTTTGGGAATTCCTTAAGGAGGCGGTCGCCGGTTTTGAAAAACTGACCAGCCGCCGGGCAGCTCATCCCGACGACGTCATGCCCTGGAAGAAGTTGGGGCAGAAGTGGCATTTCAGTACGAAAGGATTCCCACCCGGCAAACGTCCGGCGTGGAAGGTGAAGGTACTGGAGGAGCTGTGCGAATTGCTCGACGAGACAGCTTCCGGTGGTCAATTCTTGTGGAACAACCAACAGGTCGTCCACTTGTTCGTCAAGGACCAGAAAGAGCCGTGGGCCAGCATTCACACGAAGCGGCCAACCGACATTCAGTTGGCCTTGAACGGGCCGAAAGGGCGAGTCACCCTGGGCCGAGTCGCCAAGTTGGCCCGAGACCGGTTTGTGGACGGCGCGCACGACAAGCATGACATTGTGAAATTGCAGTTCAAAAACGAATCCGACTTGGCGAAAGGCGATCTACAACAGTTTCTTAACGAGCATCTAGAAAATGTTCGTCAGGGAAAACGATAGTGACGCGTTCGTTGCCAAATTCATCAGCACCACATTCCTGTTAGCGCTTACCATGACCACACCGTTGATCCCGCCGACGTTCCTCTTCCGCTTTGCGGCCCCCTGCATAAAGACCGATAAACTGTGGACTCCGAGAGGGAAAATCGAGTTTCCCGAATCGCACCGTGTACCGTCATTTGGCGAACTGGAGAACCGGCCTGTGTTCGCCGATTTACGGATGGCATGGAGCGAAAAAGGTTTGGCGTTTTCGGTGAAGGTTGTGGGTAAGAAGCAGGAGCTGTGGTGCCGACCGACGCGGATTGAAGACAGCGACGGAATCAACATTTGGATCGACACGCGCAATACGCAGAACGTCCATCGCGCCTCACGCTTTTGTCACCACTTTGTCGTCTTGCCGCAAGGCGGTTTTCGCGATCCCCACGCGCCGTTGGCAGTGCTGTGCGAAATTCCCCGCGCTCGAGAAAATCCTAAGCGGATTAAGGAAGATGCAATCAAAGCGCGATCCGAAGTTAAGAAGACCGGTTACTCGATTCGAGCTTTCATTCCGGCCGAGGCGATGACCGGATTCGATACCAACGATCATCGACATCTCGGATTCAGTTATGCTGTTGTCGATCGCGAGCTGGGTTGGCAGACGTTTGCAGCAGGCAATGAATTTCCCATCACGAATGATCCGAGTCTGTGGGGAACGCTGGACCTCATCTAAGCATCGACAGCCTTTCCCACACGAACAGTGGCGATTGGATGAGAAATGCGCTCTGGTTATCACGCGGAAACGGACCGACTAGGTCGTCGTCCATTCAAAAGTGAGAATCTCGGAATCGGCACCTTCGCTCGGCTCACTCGCTGCGGATCGATCGACCGGGCGATGATCGAACTGCTGTTCCAGCTCGCCCCGGATCACTCGAATCTGTTTGGGAGCTTCAATTCCGATTCGCGTGACCGAGCCGCGAATTTTCAGAATCGTGACTCGAATACCCAGCTCGGGAAAAACAATCTCCTGGTCTTCTTTTCTGGAAACGACTAACACATTGCACCAACTTTCTTTCGGGGGTTCGGGCAGTAGTCTTCCTGGGGGCATTGTTCTTGAAAGGTAGATACCCGGGCAAGCAGGTTGCTTCCTGTCGCAATGGTAAGTCGGGAAATTGCGATGGGCGGTTTCCCTTACAGGCGAACGCCAGGCGGGAGAACCAGCTGGCGTCCTGTCCGCTGGTGCCCTTCCCCGTTCCGCGTCTTTCCCAGCCACTTTTGTTCCCCCAAGGAAGCTGTTTCACGCCTGAAACAAGGCACTTTTGGTTGCCCCGTGTTGCGTTTCGCACAAGACCGGTATCGTTGATGGAATTCAAGTTCAGACGACAGGCAAACTCTTCAAGGAACCAAACGATGGATGCCAAACAAGCGATCAAAATGAACATCGATATGGCGGCGATGGTCTGCGACTCCTACCTAACCGACCTCAGCGACGACGAATTAATGAAACGGCCTCATCCGGGATGTAACCATCTCAAATGGCAACTGGGGCATTTGATTAGTTCCGAGCATCAGATGGTCAGTGGACTCCTGCCTGGCGCGATGCCAGCTCTGCCAGAAGGGTTTGCGGAAAAGTATTCAAAAGAGACGGCCGCTTCCGATGACGCCGCCGCTTTCGATTCGAAGGAAGTACTGATGAGTACATACCAGCAGCAGCGAGCAGCCACCTTGGCGGCGCTGGAGGCTTTTCCAGCAGACCAATTGGAGGAGCCGGGTCCCGAAGCGATGCGGGCATACGCACCGACCAAGGCATCTGTCTTTTCGATGCAGGGATCGCACTGGATGATGCACGCCGGGCAATGGGTACCGATCCGCCGAGAGTGCGGCAAGGACGTCGTGATCTAG
>CAYZRS010000079.1:0-15923 GCA_964480915.1 uncultured Pirellulaceae bacterium
TCGGGGCGACATGATTCGAACATGCGACCTCCTGCTCCCAAAGCAGGCGCTCTAGCCAGGCTGAGCTACGCCCCGAGGATTGATGCATCAGGCGACTGTTGCCGTCAAATCCAAGCTCCACATCGTAACCGCACCGCTGCGTTTCGGCAACGACGACTCGAGCCGTCTCAACGAAACCGTGCAGCAATCAGCCACGTCACGCGACGCAAACTGGCCGAAATGGCCATTTCAGGCCGTTTTCCGCGATTTGAGCCGGACCTTCTATACCGCTTCGCTGTCGGGATAGTTGCCATCCATCAAGTAATTTCGCAGGCGTTCGAATTCGGCGTTGCCCTTGAAATGGATCATAATCTTACCGCGTCCCGCCGCCCCTTCTTGAATCGTGACCTTGGTCCCAAGTGCCCGGCGAAGCTCTAACTCCATAGAGGAAATCTGTCCCTTGCGGGTTCGCCGCTTCTTTCCCGCTGGCGAAGATTCGAACTGCAAGGGAGCACCGGCATCGATTCCTTCCGAAGCTTCTTGGACCATCCGTTCGGTCTCACGCACGCTGAGCCCCGCCTCGGCGATTTGTTGGCACATGGCGACTTGGCGATGGCTGTCACCGAGCGGCAACAGTGCCCGCGCGTGACCAGCCGTGATCCGGCCCTCGCCAAGTGCCGCTTGTACCGCTCGTGGCAATTCTAACAGTCGCATCAAGTTTGCAATCGTCGATCGATCGATCTTTAACCGCTTCCCAAGCTCTTCCTGCGTACTCCCGTGCTCGCGCAGATACCGCTGAAACGACAGCGCCTTTTCGATCGGATTAAGATCTTTCCGCTGCAAGTTTTCGACGATCGCCAGTTCGGCCACCAACCGATCGTCGGCCTCTTTCACGCGCGCTGGGATCTTCGTCCAGCCCGCTTCGATCGCGGCCCGCAGTCGGCGTTCGCCGCTAATCAATTGCCACTTCGCACCGTGGCGACGCACCAGCACCGGTTGCAACAAATCGTGCTCTTTCAAACTCTCCGCCAAGGACGAGATCTCCCCCTGCCCAAATTCGCGGCGAGGTTGAAAAGGATTGACCTCGATGTCCTCGACCCGGACCAACAGTTCCCGGTCGGAGGCCTCGGCGGGGGGAAGCGCTTCATCTGGCGATTGAAATGGATCGCCCGGTAACGGTCGAGTGCTAGCACTCGGCGGCGAGACCGGATCGTCGGCGAAGGTACTTCCGGTAACTCGTGGGGCAGCCGGTTCGCCCAACAGAGCGGCCAAGCCTCGTCCAAGTCGTTTTTCTTTACTCATCGGTCTATTACCTCCATGCAAAGCTCGATGTACGCGCGGGCGCCTCGAGTCCTAGGTGCGTGATCAATCACGGCTCGTCCGTGACTAGGCGCCTCCGACACCGCAACGTCTCGCGGGATAACGGTGTCGAAGACAATTTCGCCGAAGAATTCACGGACCTCCTGGTCCACTTCGGCAGTGAGTTCCAAAGACGGGTCGTACATCGTCAGCACGATCCCGCCAAATTCCAATTGAGCCCCCGGCTGCTGCATGACCCGGCGAATGATCTCGATCATCTGAGTCAGCCCCTCCATCGCGAAGTACTCGCATTGGATTGGCATCACCACCTCATCCGCGGACGCCAGTGCCGTCTCGGTCAGGTGACCCAGCGACGGCGGGCAATCGAATAGCAAATAGTCGTGGCCCCTTTTCGCTTGGTCGACTCGATCAGACAAATTCAGGTCTTCTGCCAGATCACCCCGAGCGAGCCGGTCGACATCTTCGAAGCTGCGACTCCCGGCAATCACCGAGAGATTCTCGGCGTAGGTGGACTGGGCCGATTCTCGCAGCGAATCCGACCTGAGCAGCGGGTGCCGCTCGCTGGGGGTCAGGCCTAATCCTGTCGTGGCGTTGCACTGCGGATCGAGATCAATCAGCAAGGTAGATTGGCCAGCTCGAGCAAGTCCAGCAGCCAGATTAATGGCCGTGGTCGTCTTACCGACTCCTCCTTTCTGATTGGCGATGCACAGCGTACGGCACATGGTTGTCGTCTGACGTCCAAGGACTCATGGGATATGGTGTGGCTACTTAACACCGATTCGCGCCCCGCCAACGGTCGACGAAATCGCGAACAGCGAATTGTAGGGTCGCCAGCAAGAATGCCGGAACGCCAATATTGCTGCCGGCGCTAGAGCTGACACCGCTGCTGGCGGTGTCCTCAAGGTCACCGTGTTTCACGTGGAACAACTGGCCGCTGCACCTTGCCTGTTTCACGTGAAACGGATGAACGGTGAACTTAGCAGCGTCTGAAACTCGTCAAGCCTTGGCGCAGCCAAAGCAAAAAACGCCAGTTTCACGTGAAACAAGAGGCAAAAAAGCGCTTTTGTTGTTCTGCGCGGTGGCACGGAATCAGACCGCCGACGAGCACTCAGATTCGCCCGCCGCTGGTCACGACCGGCCGCTTACGAGCTGCGCAAACTTGAGACTTCCACTGACAAATCTCAAATTTCGGATCTCAAATTTCCAATCGGTTCGTCTGAGAGCTTTGCATTTGGCCGGTGCTAGCACCGGTGTCCCGACTCGTGAACGTCTGACTGACCGCCAAGCGAGGGTTGCCAAAGCGGGCGCATGAGCTGTCGCGTCGGTCCCCTATCGCTGGTTGCCGACTGCGGAGCGAACAATCGCGAACGATCGCGCATTGCCACGCAGCGACCCGCAATCCTCAACACCGCGAACCAGCCGCGGGTGTCAGTCGATCGGATTGATCACCAATCCGCTCAGCAGCTTCGGATAGAAGTAGGTGCTTTTGGCCGGCATCCGCTCACCATGCTCACTGATACTACGGATATGCTCCAACGTCGCCGGCATCACGACCGCGACCAATTCAAAGCGACCACCGGAGCCTTCTTGGCCGGTCGCATCCCGACCTACCGCGTCGCCGTCATCGATACCCTGGATCACTTCGTCGACCGAATGGACGTACATCGGCTTCGGCAGGCTGGGCAGATCGAGCAAGTGTTCCATTACCAAGCGATGCAGAATGCTGACCCCAAGCCCCTGCCAGTCTTCGCTATGTTCAGATGCCAACTCGGCCATTTTGGCTCGCCCCACCTCATTGATTTTGGCCATCAACCATCGCTCATCCTCGGCACAGAAGAAGGCGAGCATTCCTTGGTCATCGTTCGTCTCGATGTCTTCCCAGACCATCGCCGCCAAATCGCCACCTTCGCCCGCGATCCGCGTCTCGAAGCACTCGTCCAGCTTGGCTTTCAACTGGTCACTACTCATCGCTGGGACGCCGCGGAACATGCGATGAGTTGGCAAGACGATCATGCCGGGATCGCTCATGCCGACACACATCGTCATCACAAAGTTGGCCGGATGGTCGGACGGCAACTCGCCACCCAGTTCCTGGGCGACCTGCGCGCGGTAGTTACAGGCGGTCTCGTAACGATGATGTCCGTCGGCGACGTACATCGGTTTGGGATCCATGATCGCTTGCAGCTTGGAAATCACGTTGACGTCATGGATCGGCCACATGCGGTGGATGACACCCAGGTGATCGGTACATTCTAAGGGAGCCGCCTGGTCGGCTGCCTCGTTCAGTAGATTCAACGCCTCGTTCCCTTCATCGGGGAAAATGCCGAAGATCTGACTTAGGTTCGCTTTGCACGAGTTGATCAGTTTGAGGCGATCCGCCTTGGCGGCCGAGTGCGTCTCTTCGTGCGGATAGACTTTGCCAGTGCCAAAAGGCTCGAGCCGCATCCGGCACATGAATCCGCTCCTTTCGAACTCTTGCCCGGCCGCAGTGAAGATTTGTTTGTAGAGGTAGACCGACGGTTGGTTCTCTTCTTGCAGCACCCCTTCACGGCGCCAATTCTTCAGGAACTGGGCGGCCCGGTCGTAACGATTATCCGGCTCATCCCCCGGTTCGTCTCGATTCAGAATCAACCGCACCACGTTGGCGGGATGCTTCTTGTAGAGTTCTTCCTGCAGCTCGGCATCGATCACATCATAAGGCGGCGCGATCACTTCACTGAGGCTACCAACATGTCCCAAGTCGTAGCGAAGTCCTCGGTAGGCTTGAATGAACGGCATGAGAGATGTTCCTCAGTAAGTGTACGTGAGCTCGGTTCGAGTCGTCATCATTGTCCGTTCGCTGATCTGCGCCAATGCCCGGACGGCGCGGTCAGGAACGTCCGAGCGTTACACCAGATTCGCAGCCACATGGGCAGTCAATCAAGTGCCAGTCGCCGGGACGATGCGCCGTATCGGTCGGGCATGAGAAGGTGGCCATGGACGCTGCAGATTTTCAAATCGGGCACGAAAAAAGGCCAGCCTCGTATGAGACTGGCCTTGTTGAATGTGCGACGCACGGCAGCTGCCGCCCGCAGTTTAGTAGCGGTAGTGATTGGGTTTGTAGGGTCCTTCAACCGCCACGCCCATGTATTCGGCCTGCTCAGGAGTCAGCTTGGTGAGCTTCACTCCGATGGCGTCCAAGTGCAGACGAGCCACTTCTTCGTCCAGTTCTTTCGGCATCAAGTAGACCTGGACGCCGTACTTGTCATTGTCACGATTCGTGTACAGCTCCATCTGAGCCAACACCTGGTTCGTGAACGAAGTGCTCATGACGAAGCTCGGGTGGCCCGTTGCACAACCCAGGTTGACCAAGCGTCCTTTCGCCAACACGATCACGCTGCGACCGGTGTCGCTGAAGGTGTACCGGTCGACCGCACCGATATCGGATGGCTTGATCTCACTGACGGTCGCTTTACCGTCGGCGACTTGCTGCTCGATCCACGCCACATCGATCTCGGTATCGAAGTGTCCGATATTGCACATGATGGCGTCGTTTGGCATGTGCTTGATGTGATCGCCCAGGATGATGTCCTTGTTTCCAGTCGTCGTCACGAATAGGCGGCCTTCCTTGCACGCCTCTTCCATGGTGGTGACTTCGAAACCTTCCATCGCCGCCTGCAAAGCATTGATCGGATCGATTTCGGTGACGATGACACGGCAACCGTAGCTCTTCAAAGAATGAGCACATCCTTTGCCCACATCGCCGTAGCCACAAACGACCGCGACCTTACCGGCCAGCATCACGTCAGTGGCGCGCTTCACACCGTCTGCCAACGATTCGCGACAGCCATAGAGATTGTCGAATTTGCTCTTCGTGGCCGAGTCGTTCACGTTGATGGCGGGAACTTGCAACTTGCCCGACTTGTTCAAGACTTCCAGGCGATGGATGCCGGCGGTCGTCTCTTCGCTAATGCCGTAAATTTCGCTCATCAGTTCCGGGAACCGGTCGTGAACCATGGCGGTCAGATCGCCACCGTCGTCGAGGATCATGTTGAGCTTGCCGCCCGATGGGAACGACAAGGTCTGCTCGATACACCAATCGAATTCTTCGTCGTTCATCCCTTTCCAGGCGAAGACAGGAATCCCGGCTGCGGCGATGGCGGCAGCGGCGTGATCTTGCGTGCTGAAAATGTTGCAGCTGCTCCAAGTCACCTCGGCACCCAGCTCGACAAGCGTCTCGATGAGCACAGCCGTTTGGATCGTCATGTGCAAGCAGCCGGCGATACGAGCGCCGGTCAACGGCTTCGTCTTGCCGTACTTTTCTCTTAACGCCATCAAGCCTGGCATTTCGTTTTCTGCCAACTCGATCTCTTTGCGACCAAACTCGGCCAGCGAAATATCCTTCACTTTGTACGGTAACTTCGTATCAACCTGAGCCACGATAGAAAATCTCCTCGTTTAGTGATTGCCGTCGTCCGACGCGCCTTGGCTCGGAACTTGCCAGCTTCAATCGATTGCCGCAGAAGCGGTTAATGTACGTTTTGAAAGTTTGCGAAGACGCATCCTCGCCTCCCGTTAGTATATGCATCCAGACGCTGTTTGCCGACCACTTTGCCGGGCCTGGACGTTGGTCGCCACCTGTTTTTTCTGGGCGAGGTTCAAGCCGAATCCAACGCCCGTTGCGCTGCACGCACGAATTCCAGCACTTTTGCCCCATCTTTGACGCCTGGGGCCGATTCGACGCCGCTGGCCACATCGACCCCCATGGGGCGGACGGTCGCAATCGCACCCGCCACATTGCCGGCGTGCAAACCACCCGCCAAAGCCCACGGAATCTGGCCCAAATCGGCTCGCTCTTTCGCCAACTCGTCCCAATCGACGGTCGCTCCCGTGCCTCCGTAAAGACCGGCGACGCTCGCATCGATTAACAGTCCCAGCAATTTGCCGTCGCCTGCCGAATCCCCTTTCCCACATCGTTGCCAGTAATCGACCAGCCTCTGGGCATCACCACCTGCGTAGGGCAGCGACTTGATCACCGGTATCGACAGCTGACGACAGAACTCGGGCGATTCGTCACCGTGCAATTGAGCCACGTCAAGCCCCACGTCGTTGGCGATCCGCTCGATCTCTTCCACCGAGTGATTCAAGAAAACGCCGACGCGTAGGAGCCGCCCTTGCACGACGTTTGCCATCGCCCGCGCCGGCCCGATGTCGACGCAGCGCGAACTGCGTGAGGCGAAATTGAAGCCGATCGCATCGGCGCCACTATCGGCGACGAGCTCGGCATCTGCGACCGACGTCACACCGCAAATCTTAATGCGAAACAGAGGCACATCGTCCGACATCGAAGGAACCAATTTCTAACCGAGTAACCAGTCATGTGCGGCAGCGACAAATAACCACAGGCCGTTTCCGCCATCGTTGATAACATCGCTAGCGGCACCGAGACGATCAATCCGCATTTTCGATCTAACCCATTCAAGCAACCGCAGGCGGTTCGACGATGACCACGATGGGTAACCGTACTAGTACGGCTACGCTTGCGCTCATCCTAACAAAAGTCGACGAGTCCGCTCTATGGCCACATCCAAGAAACAGCCGCGATTTAACTTGGCTCTGCGAAACCGCGGGTATGTGTTCACCGTAGCACTGTTGGCGTCGATCGCGATCGGCTTGCTGCTCTTCCGGCCGCGCGGGGCAACGCAGGTCGTCGAGTCGCAGCTCACTTACGTCATTGGCGAGCGCACTTCGAGCGACGGTATTGTGATCGATCCGTCCGCCACTTCTGCCATCACAGAACACATCTTGGGGGAAATTCGAGATCCGGAGTTCCTGCAGGCGGCAACCGAGGCGGCCGATATCTCGCTCGAAGAGCGAGGCGAAACGGCCGATCAAATCGCACTCAATTTGCATGCGTTTGTCAAAGTCGACCACGGCGGATTGCCGCAGATGAGGCTTAGGTTTGTCTCCGACGATCGAGATTTTGCGATCCGTTTCCTCGCTGCGGTGGGCAAGAAATTCCAGACGGATCATGACGACCTACCTCCACCGACCGATGATGGGCCCGATCCGAATATCGGCCGACGCGTCTTTGCCGAGGCGACGACCAAGCAATGGAAACAGCGGAGCCAAGAATTGCTTGAAGAACGGCAGCAGTTGATCGACGCGCAGTTGGCGAAACTGAAAGAACAGCACCGACATATCGCAGACGCGGGCGGACTGCTGCAACAGGTCGCGCCGAAACCGGCCCCCGAGTTCGATGCGCGGCCCCAGGCCAACCCAGCATGGATAAGCTTGCGGGAAGAACTGACGACCGCTCAACAGAAAGCAAAGAAGCTGCTCGAAACACACACCCCCGAACATCCCAGCGTGCTGCAACTGCTGACCGATATTGAAGCGATCCGGCAAGAGCTGCAAGAGACGAGCCGCACGACCATGGGCCTGGCCGGTTCGACACCAGGGAGCGACCAATCCACAACGACCGGTCCGCCAGCTACCACACAATCGGACGACGACACGTTCGCTCCTCCCACGCGAGTCGTCGCCAAGGAGTTTGACGAAGCGGAGGCCCGCCAAACGATCTTCGCGAGCGAAGCCTACTTGCAGTTGGAAGCGAAGATCAAGGATGCCAAGAATAAGCTGGCCCAAGCGGAACAACACTTGGCCAAACTTCCGGCCGCCAAACAGCAACCGGCGACCGTCACGCCATTCGCGCCGCAGGAAATTTGCCGCATCGAGATTCCAGCGCGGGTCGTCGAAGTGATGCGACCTCCCTTCACCGCCAAGAACCTTCTATCCTTGCTCGGCCCAGCGTCGCTCATTGGCCTCGGACTCGCCTTGGGCCGACAACCGACAAGGTTGCCCGCCTTCCTTTGCAGTGAGGAAGACGTGGAAACGACCCTAGGTTTGCCAATCATCAGCAGCGTTGCTCAACCGGCCGGCCCCGTATTTGAAGTGGCGCCGAATCGGACTCCGATGCCGGTAATTTTCGGCATTCGCTTGGCAGAGGCCATCCTCGTGGCCTCGATCCTGCTCATCGTGATGGGATTGGTCACGCTGCCCGATTTTGCATCCCAGTTCACATCGAATCCATTCAACGCCTTTTGCATTGGACTTGATCACCTTGAATCATTCTTTACGAGCTAAACGAAACAGGGCGAGCAAATTCGCCTTAACCATCGATTGCGGGAGCGTCACCTGATGTACGAAAATTGGTTCCAACTTTCGAAGCGACCCTTTGGCGCAGCGCCTCAGGTGGCCGACTACTACCCGTCGGATCAAATGGAAACGGCGCGGAAAACGATCGTGCGTTGCCTGGAAGGAGGCGGCGGGCCCAGCATCCTGATCGGTGGACCAGGGAGCGGCAAAACGACGCTCTGCCTCAAAATCCGTGAACAGTACCAGCGGACCGGCTGCACCGGATTTTTCTCCTGCTGCGGAATCCGATCGCGTCGAGAACTGTTGCAGCAGATCCTCTTCGCATTCGGCCGACCGTTCAATGCCGTCGATGAGGGAGAACTGCGCATCTCGCTAACGAATTTCGTTCAGTCCCAACAGGAACAGGGGACCGATGCGCGAGCCGTCCTCCTCATCGATGATGCCTGTGATCTGCCTGTCGAATTCTTTGACGAGATCCGATCTCTCAGCAATCTAACGCACGACGGTTCCTGGTGCGTCAACGTTGTGCTGGCCGGCAAGTCGAAGTTGGAGGAATTACTCGCTCGGACTGGAATGGAATCGCTCAATCAGCGGATTGCGTCACGCAACTACCTGAACCCATGGAATGCACGAGAAACTACCGAATACTTGCATTTCCAAATTTCACGAGCGGGAGGCGATGCTAACGCGATATTCTCTGAAGATGCGATCGAGCAGGTCTACGCGATCACGGACGGCTTGCCTCGACTGATCAACCAAATCTGCGATCACGCGATGATCATGGCGGCCCTCGGAAACGTCCGTCAGCTCGACAGCCTTAACATCGAAGAGTCCTGGGCCGACCTCCAACAGCTGCCACCTCCCCGTCGAAAAACGACCGCAGCGCCCGCGCACGAAGACGAAGGAGCGATGATCGAGTTTGGTACGCTTGATGAAGGCGCAGGGAACACAGGACGGTCCGACCTGCCGTCAACCAACGCCGAGACGACAGAGCCCATGGCCGATTTCGAGTTCGGTTTCTTGCCGGGCGATGAATCGGTGAGCGACGTGCCACGGGAACAGAACGGCGATTCGACGCCACAAGAAAGCCCGACACACGACTTGCGATTGTCCTGCGAGTCACAAAACGACCTCGTCGATCGGCTGGACGATATCGAACGCGAAGTCCTGCGAGTATCCCACGAGCTGGATGGCGATGACTCGGAACAAGACTGCGACGAGACAGCTGCCACGGTGACGGAGCCGGCCGAATCGCTCGGCTGCTCCGAGCCTTGCGACGACCCACCGGCACCTTCACTCTCGAATCCTTTTCTCGAGATTTTTGACGAAGAGGAGGTCGTCTTCGGCACCCACAACACGTTGAACAACGAGTTGGTGAAGCGTCAGCCGACCGTTTTCACTTCGGGTGGAGAAGCGTTGATCGATGTGATTCGGATGGTCGACCAGGGGCCCGAACCGAGTGAGTGGGAACTCCACGACGACATCAGCGGTTCGCGCCCGGCCGAAGAGAGACTCAGCCTCGAACTGGCCACATCGACATTCCTCAATGCCCGCTTTGAACCGGAAATCGCCGACGTGAACGAGAGCGGTGCCGATTTCTCAGAATCTGATTTCGTCTTCAACTATTCGGCTCCGATGCCAACCGTGTCGACCGAGTCGACCGCAGCGATCGGCCCGATCGAAACCATCGAGGCCGTGGGACCACCACCGGTCGCCTCGCCGGAAGCCGTTTTCCATTCGGCCATCGAAGCGCCTCATCCGTCGCACGATGCCCATGCAGATCCAGCCGATCTGTCCCCGGGCGCATTGGTCGAATCGGTGAGCGAGCCGGTGCCGGAGGAGATCTCTCCGATCTTCCCTGTCGAACCAGAAGGTGGCATCTGTGGGAGCAATGTCGGGACTCAGTTCCAAAACGCAGAAACGATCGAAGTCGATTCCGTCGCGTACGAATTGTCGGACGTGACCGAGTCAGCTCAGCAGCCCACCGACGATCATCCGGCGGCTCCCGCTCAGGAAACGGCGGCCGCAGCGATGAACGCAGAAACGACCGTGGAGCCGGACCAAGCGGCCGGTGGCCAATGGCTCGATGAGGCGGCCGACCTGGAAGAAGAGTCAGACACATCGCCAACCGATCTTGATCAGACCATGCGACTGGACCAAGGATTCAAGCAAGACTTCCTCGCCGAAGCGAGTTCCTTCCCCCGTCAGGTCGATTTCACGGCGGCCCCGGACGAACAACAAAATGAGGGGGACGAGGCGTTCATGGAGGACGAATCGGCCGCGGATGAGGTCTACGGCGAAGCCTACCAAGAAGAGGCGCCCGTCGATGCCGAAGTCGACGCCGAAGACGATTGGGCCGCACCTCGCGAAGCCGAACCGATCGAGCAGACGATGATCTTGCCTCGTTCGGGAATCAAGCCATTTTCCAACAACACGCAATTCGGCCAGCCACACGAAGAATTCGACGAGGGAGTCGGGGCGGAGACCGAAACGGCGGAAGAAATCGAACCGACGATGCCCGAACCGGTGATCCACCCTGAAGAAGTGAACCGCACAGCAGCTGAACAGAATGCCGCAAACTACAGCAAGTTGTTTTCCAGGCTGAAGTCTGCCGGTAACGAGTAAACGTTCAAAGGAACTATCGTATGACATCGATGCGGGAAGCGTTACGGTTACTGGAAGAGCGCGGTGCGGTCTCCAAACCCCATCCGCAAGGCGCGAATGCGCCTGAAAACTTAGTGCGCAACATTGAAGATTCGGTCGCGGCGGCTCATCACATTGTCGGCGAGGCGATTTCGATGGAAGAGGATCCACACGCCGCATTTGACCAACGGGGCTCCTCGATCGAATGTGGTGCTGGGCTGAACGAACCGGCCGATTTGCCACTGGAAGGTGCCGACCAAGTCCCGTTCGAGTCGCCCGAAACAGAACTTCCAAACGTACCAGCGGGGAATCATCAAGTCCTGACGAACTTGCAAAACCCACTTCCAGAACTCTTTGAACGTACCGAACACGGCCCGAACGATCCCCACGCTTTCCGTGCGACGGAAGCGACCATCGACGACGAAAACGGCACCAATCGCTTCACGCCCGAACAAATGGCCGACTTGCGGAAAGCGGCTCATCGTTCGCCCCAGGAAAACGCAGCCACCGACGCGGCAGCGTCTCCGCATGGCCGCCAAGCCGCACCGCAGCCCCCGCTCGCGGATGACCTACACGAACTGCCAAGAATGCACCTGCAGAAATCGGGGCCGCATGGAATGGCCGCCTCGATCTCGGACAGCTCGGTGCCCTACGAACGGCAACTCGCACAAATTGGTGAGGATGGTCAGGTGTCACGCCCGGCTCCTTCGGCACCGGTGATGCCCGTGACACCCACCGGCATTGCGATCCAGTCGGCACTTGCCAATGCGGCCAACGCTGCCCCGCCCCACGTTCCGCTTCCGAGTGGCAATCAACCGGATCCGACACCGATGCAATTGCCATTCGATTTTTTCGGGGGCGGTACCAGCGCATTGTCGCCCGAGAACATCCTCGCCGACGCCGAGGTGGCACAGTCGATGGACCGAATCGCCGCCAGTCGCAGTCAAAGTGCTCCGGTCCAACCGTCGGCGGTCGCGCCGGCGTCTCCGGCCGGCCCTGGGTCGCTTCCATCGCCACCTTTACCCTCGACAGCCGTTCGTCGTTCTGCCGCTCCATCGGCACCTGGAATTCAATCACGGCCGACCAATCCACCCGCAGCGTCGCCCCAACTTCCGCCAGCCACAACGCACGCACCCCAACTTCCGCTCCCGACTCAAAACGCGCCACAAACGCCCCCTCCTCCCACGCGACAGGCGCCGCAATCCCGCCCAAAATCGCCGGCGGCAACGGAACGGGACGAGTTGTTAGCGCGGATTCAGATGAATCTAAAAGGACGCCGCCTGGCGACCGAATACCACAAAATTTGGACTCTAATTCGGCAGAGCGCACGGGGTGGACCAACGCAGGGCAACGTCCTCTTTTGCGATTGCGAAGCTGACCGACCGGCAGCGCAAACCCTCCTCTATCTGGCCGCGACACCTCGTGAAGGCGATACGCGATCCGTACTGCTACTCGACGCCGACGTGCAGTCGTCTCGGCTCTCTTCCATGGTCGGGATGGGCAACGCGGCCGGTTTCGCAGAGGCTTGCAACGGTGCCGAACTGGAAGGTTTGGCCCAACCGATCGACCTACCCTTCACCTACGTCTTGCCGGCCGGAATCTCCAACGGTGACATTGATCCGCAAGGCATCCCCTTCGTGCTGAGTGAACTGAGCACCGGATATGACTTCATTTTCATGGCGGGCGGCGTCGCACAGCACAATGTTGTGCCATCGTTAAGGCGGGCCTGCAGCAAGTCGTTTCTGGTCGTTCGCTTAGGTTCCGCGAATCGAAACACGGCGATCGACGCGGTCAATTTCCTGGAATCGGCCGAGGTCAAGGTCAACGGCTGTATCGTGACGAACATTGAGCAAGACCCAAATTACTTTTCGCAGTAGCCATCCGTCCCATTTGCTTTGGCCTTTTGAAGACTGCGCATAGAATGTGTGGGGTTTGCTGTCGCCATTCGACCCGGCCGGTCGAATTTCCAAGTCTGGTTTTCCAAAAGAAGCAAAGCACAACATGCGTACATTTCTCGTGACTGGCGGTGCTGGTTTTATTGGATCGAACATCGTGGAAGCGCTCGTCGAACGAGGCGACAAGGTCCGGGTGCTCGATAATTTCTGCGCCGGATTCGAACACAATCTGGCGGCGTTTGCCGACGATGTAGAGATCATCGACGGCGATGTGACCGATTTTGCCGATGTCGAACGAGCCGTCAAAGGTGTCGATTGTGTTTTCCATCATGCGGCACTCGCTTCTGTGCCGTTAAGCGTGGAACGCCCACTCGCCTCCAACCATGCCTGTGTGACGGGTACGTTAACGGTATTGGATGCGGCGCGTCGCGGCGGCGTTCGCCGAGTCGTTTACGCAGCGTCGAGCAGTGCGTACGGCGATTCGACCAAACCGGCAAAACAAGAAACCGATTTGCCACGGCCGCTGTCGCCCTATGCGGTTGCGAAACTGGCCGGGGAACAATATTGCCAAGCGTTCTATCATACGTACGGATTCGAGACGGTCGCGCTGCGTTACTTTAATATCTTCGGTCCCCGCCAAGATCCGAACAGTCCTTACTCGGCCGTCATTCCGTTGTTCATTACACAGCTCCTGTCGGGACAATCGCCCGTCATCTTTGGCGACGGGACACAGACACGCGATTTCTGTTTCGTGAAGAACGTGGCGCACGCGAATTTACTCGCTGCCGATGCGGCCGACGCGCCGGGCAAAGTCATCAACATTGCTGATGGCCGCAGCACAAGCCTGATTGAGCTAATCGGCGGTCTTAATGAACTGCTAGGGACATCGGTCGAGCCAAAATTCGAGCCGGTTCGTGCGGGCGATGTGAAGGATAGCTTGGCCGATATCTCCTTGGCTCAAGAGGTACTCAAGTACGAGCCGCTCGTCAATTTCCGCGACGGATTAGAGCAGTCGATCGAGTACTACAAATCGATCACCGCGGCGACTTGACGTTTCCATGTTGCATTGGCACTTAAATGGGACCATTTTTTTGTGCCCAAAGCAGCAGGCCAACAAGCGTCTTGCCGTCTTGAATTTCTTGCCGTTCGATCATCTGGTACGCCTCGTCGATGGGCACGACCAAGTTCTCGATCTGCTCACCCACCTCGCGGGCATGTTCACCCGCCGTCAGTCCGTGAGCTGAGTACAGGAACATCTTTTCGTTCATCACGCCTGGTGATGGATAGAAAGTGGTCAGCAACTCGAGCCGTGCCGCCCGATAGCCGGTCTCTTCCTGCAGCTCGCGGTGCGCCGTCAGTTCGGGTGCTTCATTCGGTTCCCGCGTACCCGCCGGCAGTTCGATCAACGTCTCGTTGACAGCAACACGCAAGTTTCGAATCAGGCAGATGTGCTTCTCGTCGACAAAGGGCAGGATGACGACGGCGCCTGGGTGCCGCATGATCTCGCGCGAGTGCATTTCCCCGTCGTTTCCTGGCTGATCGACCGCGACGATCTCAAATCGTTTTCCGCAAAACAAAGTGCGTGGTTCAGACGTCATGACATGTCCGCTTTCGATAGTGAATACTGCCCGTGAACGAGCGATGGCCAAATCGTAAAAAGTCCGCGGTTTGCGCGTGTATTGAGCGCGAAATAGGATCAAATAATTGAAGGATTCCGGAGCCGTTGATAGTATTGAATAGAGCGGAGATGCGGTTTGCCATGGACTCTCGAGACGACGATTCCCTGACTTCCATCAGCGTTTCGAACTTAGTTGCCGTGCCGCCGTAGTGCCAGTAGAGGCTTGCTGCCTCTTCTCTTTTATAGGAACGGAAGAATGTCGCAAAATGATGCTTGGAGCATAAGCTTAGGACGCTGGTGGGGAGTCCAGGTACGACTCCACATGTTCTTCTTGCTCTTCGCGACGTTTACGATGTACCTTGCCTGGCAAGACACTTCCGGCGATGAGTTGATCGCGCTTGCCGTCCTGTCGTCATTGACACTCTTGATCAGCGTCTTGTTGCACGAGCTGGGACACTTAATCGTCGCCAAGAATTTCAAAGGCATTGCCGACACCATGGTGCTGGGACCACTCGGTGGCCTGCAGCCGGTTCGCGTACCCAATAACAGTTTCGGTGAGTTCTGGGCCGTCTTGGCTGGCCCGGCGACGAGCTTGATGATTTGCGTCGGCTGCTTCCTGTTGATTTCGCTTGAACAGCAGAGCTTTGACTACGGCTTGCTGCAACCACTGGCGCCACACAATCTCATCAACGATCTTGGCAACGGAGAATCGTGGAACGGCAACACCGCCTTGCGGCTGGCGTGCTGGGTCAATTGGTGGTTGTTCGTCGTCAACTTGATCCCAGCTTTCCCTTTTGACGGAGGGCGCGCCTGCTTGGCCCTGATTCGCGTCATGCGACCGCAAACGGAACAGGAACATGCCGTGGCGATGGTCTCTATCATCGCTCGAGTTGTCGCCGTCGGACTGGTCATCATGGCGTTCTTCGTCAACGATACCTTTGCAACGTCGGCGGTCCCCAGTTGGCTGCCGCTGGTGCTACTAGCAATTTTCGTTTTCTTTAGCGCTCGCAAGGAAGAAAACCAAGTCGACTATCCCGATGACGATGATGTCGTGTTCGGGTACGATTTCTCGCAGGGCTACACGAGCCTGGAAAAAAGCGTCGAAGCGGAAGAAGAAAAGTCGAGCCAAGGTGCGGTCTCCCGTTGGATGGAATCGGTCCGCGAAAAACGGGAAGAGCAGCGCCGTGCCGTTGAAGAGGCCGAAGATCGTCAAGTCGATTCGATTTTGGATCGCCTGCATCAACATGGCATGGAAAGCCTATCGGCCGAGGAACGCGCGCTGTTAAAACGAGTCAGCGCGCGCTTGCGAAGCCGCGAAGGCCAATAGTCGA